>CAWISU010000021.1:0-59383 GCA_963838765.1 uncultured Acidobacteriota bacterium
CCGCCGACAGGGGCGGCTGGTCCGCTTTGATCCCGACGAATTGAAGTGTAGAGTAGACACCCGGAAGTCGCTGGAACCGACTAGGAGGCTTATGCCAAATAATCGGTATCAGCGAGGAGGAGTGTATTTGCGAGGGAAGAAGAAGATGTGGTACGGCACCTACAGACTCGACACACCTGAAGGACGCCGTCCGATCAACATTCTCCTCGGTACGTTACAAGAGCTGCCCACGAAAGTCAGCGCTCGTGACAGGCTAAGAGAGAAGATCTCTGAAATGACCTTGTCTGACACTATCCCACAAACTACCAGTTCGATGAAGTTTTCTGAACTGGTCGAAAAGTGGAAGCGGAGTGAAGGAGCCGGTATGAGCGAGCCAACGCTGGATCATTACTCCAACGCCTTGCGCTCCCTCGTTCTTCCCCAATGGAAAAATCGCAGCATCGACAGCATCCAACGCGAGGACATCACGAACCTGTTGAACTCGCAAGCAGCGAAGTACAGCCGATCTTCGCTAAAGAGTATGCGGCTGGTGGTTACGATGACGCTCGCGTGGGCTGAACGGAACAGCTACATCAAGCGTCCCAACGGATGGTTAGAGGGGATCAAGTTGCCACGGAAGACTGGCGGTCGTAAGGTGGTGCGCACGGAGTTGGAGGCGTGACAGACCCTTGGCATCATCCAGCAGTTGAAAGAACCCTACTCAACTCTGGTGCTGTTCTTGGATCTGTGCGGTCGCCGGATCGAAGAGGCGATTGGAATCAAGCCAACCGACCTTGACGACAACAATGTGCTCCACATCCGCCGGGTGATTTACAAGGGTCGCGTGGAGGAACTGGAGGAAGACCAAATCCAAGTATTGCCACTCGACCAGCCGGAGCACGCCGAACTTGTTGGTCGGCTCCGCACTCTAGGCGGGAATCACAAATGGGTGTTCCGCTCGCGCAAAGGAACACCAATCGATCCCGGCAACGCCCGCCGCCGGTATCTGCATCCTGCTGCGAAAGCAGTCGGGGTCAAGATTGGCGGCTTCCACGACTTCCGGCACACGCTGATTAGGAAGATGCGCAAGGCAGGCGTGCATCCGGTGGTCGTAAGCGGAACAGTCGGTCACAAGCGTGTCGAGCTTGCGCCCGAAGTGTACGACCGTGCGAACCAGAGCGAAATTCGTGCAGCACTCGGTGTGGTGGGCAAGCAGTTGCTACCAAACGTGCTACCAAGTGGGTTGCCGAACTAGCTAAGTTGTTGAAGATGGTGAGCGCGGAAGGAATCGAACCTTCAACCTACTGATTAAGAGTCAGTTGCTCTGCCAATTGAGCTACGCGCCCGTCAACGATTTACGGGAACTACGGGGTAGGTTTTCTACTCATTTTTCATTTATGAAGGAGCGTCCCGCGGCACAAATTGTGCCTACTGATTTTGGTTTGTCAACTTGGGGCCACTCATCTGCAGCGCTATACCAACGCGGCTAAGCACAATAGTACAGGAAACAAATCAGGAGCCGCAATGTGCGCCGGTTTCACCGTGCTTCGTAATTCGACAATGCGCGGCAACACCAGGGACGCAAACACTTACACGTTCGAAATCCCCGAACTTTCCAGCCCTTTATCAGAAGTGCGAAGTCAAAATTTACACGTTATTTATGTTGCGGTCACCTCACCGTAACAAAACACGGCCTACACTACCACACCGAACAGGATAGGCTGATAACTGTCCGCCGGAAGGTCTACCTTTTCGCGTCGTACGAGATCAATCTCAAGACTGGGTTGCGGCAGAGTTGCGGCATATCCATGCGGCATTCGAGCAATGGTCGCGCTCCGTAGATTACTGCAGGTTTTCGGATGATTGTGTCGCACGGAGGAGCGCGCCCGGGATTGAGTGGGGACAGGTGCATGAAGCAGCTGGTTTTTGTGTTGGAGGAAGAGACGGAGGCTCGTGAGTTGGCGCAGCAGTGCCTTGAGGACGCTGGCTTCGCCGTGCTTACCTTTTCGACAGCCAACGTGATTCAGGAAGCGGAAGAAAAGCATCCCTGCTTAATGCTGATCGCCATGGTGATGCCGGATGGCAACGGTCTGGATTTGTGCCAGAGTATCCGCGAGAATCGCGCATTGGCAAAAACCCCCCTGGTTTTTCTCATTCCAGAGGCGGCTGACGAGCACCGTGCTCTGGTGCTGGAGTCGGGCGGAGATGATTGCATCGTCAAACCCTTCAGCCCCCGTGAATTGGTGGCCCGCGTACAAGCGGTCCTGCGCCGTTTCGCACGGCCTTCGCAGACGGAACCGGCAGACCTGGTCATCGATAGTCTCGCCATGAAACTCTCCGTGCGCGGAAGCGAAGTGCCGACCACCAGCCTGGAGTTCCGGCTCATCGAATACCTCGCCCGTCATCGCGGCCAGGTGTTCACCCGAGACCTCCTTCTCGACGCCGTGTGGGGGGACATGCAATTCGTGACGCCACGCAGCGTGGACGCCTGCATTCGCCGAATCCGGGAAAAGATTGAACCTGATCGGACGAGTCCTACGTACCTAAAAACCATTCGGGGCGTCGGCTACCGCCTGGATGCCGTCGCCGGCTGGCAACTCTACCCTAACGACGGATGCAACTGTCTTGCATGCACCAGCTCGCCAGGGCCGTCCAGAGTTGTTCATCAGACCGAACGCCGCAGAAGAACTTCATCCCAACACTAGAGCGAGTTCACAGGAAAACGTTGTCACCGCCGAGTGGCGTCGTCACCCAGCAAGAGACTCAATCGCCTTCACCGCGTCTAGCCGCAATTCCAGTTCGCGGCTGGCCAAGTCCTGCTTCATGTGCTCGGCGTCGCAGGTACCAGTCAGCGGCAGCATGCCGACCGCGCGCGCAAAGCTGAACACAATCTGGGCCGGAGTGGCGCCAGCGCCCGCGGCGAGACTAGCGACTAGAGGATGGCGCAGCACCTCAGGGTTCGCAGTGAGAAGCGAGAAACCCTGATAGGTAATCTTGTGCTCCCGGCAGAACTCTCGCACTTCGCGGTCCCAACCGAGGCGCGCGTAACAGCGGTTCTGCACAAATGCCGGCGCCTCGGCGTGCGCCGCTACCATCTGCTCAAGATGCCGCAGTGAAACATTGCTCACCCCGAGCAAACGCGTGCGACCGGCATCGCGCTCCTTCATCATTGCCTCCCAGACTTCGCTGTCGGCATCGGTCCAACCGTAGCCGGAAGCAGGCCCGTGCAGCACATAGCTGTCGACGTAGTCAGTCCCAAGATGTTCGAGCGAACTGGCCATCGACTGCGCGACCTGGACGGAGAAGCTGGCGGCGGGATCGTAAGGCAGCCGGTGATCCTGACCTGGCCGATAGGTGAACTTCGTCTGCAGAAAAACATCCGCGCGCGTTACCACCCCCGCGCGATAGGCGGCGGCCAACCCTTGACCAACTCCAGCCTCGAAGTAATGCCGTCGCTGGTTGGCTGTGTCGATGCCACGAAAACCCGCACGGAGCGCAAGTTCGACCAGGGCCGGCGTCCGGTCTTCTTTCCAGGCAGTGCCATAGAGGAAATCGGGAAGGGCGGAAGGCTGCTTACTTGGCATCGCGTTATTTTCCCATGATCGTGCTCTTCTCGTATTCAGAGATGTTCCGCGGCGACTTCCAAGAGTGCCTAACAAACCCTCCCGCCTGGCTCCAACCCCCGCAGAGAAATGCAGCAGGGAACTGCCGTTCCCAAGCTTAGCCGCAGTAACCGGCTCAGGACAGGCTCGCAACTCAGCGAGCTAAAACCAAGTTTCCACCATCACATCGAACTGTGATGCCGGTCATTGCGTCCCGTAGCTAGAGCGGCTAGCTTCAGCTTGAAACTCCGAGCCCTGCCTAATTCGCACCCGGGCCCCGCAAGACCAAATCGAGGCAGCTCGGAAATATCGGGTTCTCCCCCGACTCGAGTCCTGCAGTCGTGATAGCTCTCCTGCCGCCGCGAAACCCAAACCGTAACGAATTCTGACGAGCCACGTGATGTGGCGGGAGGAAGAAAATGACAAACCCAAAGATTATTCTTTCGAAGATCGCGCATTCCCAGCGATTGAAATCCTTTCGCACAAGTGCGGCACTCATACTCACAACCCTCATGCTGATGGTCGCGGCAGAACGTCAGTGGCAACCGCGCAGACCTACACCGACTTGTTCAACTTCGATGGCACCCATGGCGGTTGCCTTCACGGGATCTCATGCGGCATTCTCGCCCAGGGGCGGGATGGCAACTTGTACGGGACAACACAGGTTGGTGGCACGAATGGCTACGGTGTCGTGTTCAGGATCACGCCAAGCGGCAAGCTGAAGGTGCTATACAACTTCGACGGCGTCCACGGTGTCCTACTCGTATGGTGGATTGACGCTCGGGACCGACGGGAACTTTTACGGTACGACCGGGCAAGGCGGCGCCAACGGTCTCGGGACGATCTTCAAGATTACGAAGAGCGGAAGCCTGACCACTCTCTACAGCTTCACGGGCGGCACGGACGGCTCTTATCCCCTCGCACCGCCAATCCAGGGTGCCGACGGGAATTTCTACGGCACAACAGAGCTGGACGGGAACTGCCTACAAGATCACGTCGTCGGGAGTCTTCACCCTCGCTCGGCTCACTTCCCGGACAGCTCTTGCGCCCCACTGCTCCAGGCAACCGATGGGAACTTCTACGGCACGACTTCCGATGGCGGCAACCCTAAGTGCGACTCGGAGCGTGGCACGGTCTTCAAGATGACGCCTAAGGGGAGTCGTGACGATTGTCTACAACTTTGACGGCACGCACGGAGCATAGCCATACTCGCCATTGATTCAGGGCAGTGACGGCAACTTCTACGGGACCACCTAGGAAGGCGGTAGTTACGGCGAGGGCGTAGCGTTCAAGTTGACGCCGCAAGGAGCCATCACCGTGCTGCACAACTTTCCTGACCCCAATTATCCGAACGACGGCTGTAGCCCGGATGCAGGGCTCGTCCAAGCCACCGACGGCAACTTCTACGGGGTCACTGTTGCGGGCGGGACTACGGGTAACGGAGTGATTTTCCAGATCACCCCGGCCGGCGCCTACTCTATCCTCTACAACTTCGATGGCACCCATGGCGCAAACCCAGAATCTACCCCCATGCAACATACCAATGGCAAGATTTACGGGCTGACGTACGGGGGAGGCACTTGTCGTCAGGGCGTTGTTTACAGCTTTGATATGGGCCTGGGGCCGTTTGTCAGTCTCGTATCCACCACGGGCAAGGTCGGAAAAACCGTCGAAGTTCTCGGGCAAGGATTCACCGGCACCACGGCTGTCTCCTTCAACGGAACCGCCGCCACCTTCAAGGTAGGTTCCGACACCTACCTGAAGGCCACGGTTCCGAGCGGGGCCACCACCGGCTCTGTCACGGTGACCACCCCCGGCGGCACACTAACCAGCAACAAGCCATTCCGGGTCACGCCGAAAATTTTGAGCTTCAACCCGACCAGCGGCCCAGTGGGAACATCCGTAACGATTACGGGGAACAGCCTCACCCAGACCGACGAAAGTGGCCTTTAATGGGGTGCAAGCGACCAACTTTACGGTGAACTCTGACACCCAGGTGACCGCGACGGTGCCCGCAGGAGCAACGACGGGAGCGATCGCGATCACAAGTGCAGGCGGCAAGACCTGGAGCCCTGCGGTCTTCACCGTCACGCAGTAGTGCAGCGACGAATACGACGCCGCTTCCTTCGGGAGGCGGCTTTTTTTGCATCGCGCTATTTTGCGCAATCATAGCCGCAACGAATGAATATTGTATTCCATTCTATGCCATGCTATTCTACGGTTCGCAATATAGATTTCTCAAGAGGTTCCCCATGAGAGACGCGGACAAGATTCGGATGTATGGCAGGGAAAAATATGTCCGGGGTGCTCTGGACCGGAAAGAGAAGAGCTTTTCGATCCGAGCGGGTGATGTGGTTCGCGAGTTGGAAATGAGTGGGCGTGCGCCAGCAGTGTGCAGCGCCCTCAAGAGCCGCGAATTTCTGCAGGATAACCATTTGCGGCTTGTTGCAAAGAGTGGTCCAAAATCCGGACAGAGCACAACCGTCGTCTACACCTATGAATTTGTCAAGACGAATCCACCTTCCTCACAGAAGGAGGATGCCTGGATTCGGCTACGCGGCGCCCTTAAGGATGTTTTCGCTGAACTTGGTGGTGGCGAAGCATATCTCCGCGCTGAGCGAGACAGTTTCTTCCCGCCGAAGGAGAGCGAATGAGCCGCATCTACTGGGACACGATGCTCTTCATCTATTGGCTTGAAGACCATCCGGAATTCGCGAAGAGAGTCGACGCCATTCACTCGCGAATGAAAGAGCGGCGAGATGAGTTAATTACGGGAGCTTTCACCTTTGGAGAGGTGCTGGCTGGGGCCTACCGGAAACGCGCTCCGCACCTCGCCGACGAGTTGCAGCGCTCGTTGCAGAGCGTAGTGGCAGAAGTGTTGCCCTTTACCATCGCAACTGCAGGACACTATGCCAAGATCAGAGCGATCCCCGGTATAACGCCCGCTGATGCTATTCACTTGGCTTCCGCCGCTCAAGCCGGTACCGATCTGTTCTTGACCAACGACAAAAGGCTGGCTGGCAAGACGGTGCCAGGAATTCAATTCATTGCTTCATTCGACACACAGTTCTTCTGAAATTGGGCGACGGCTCAGCCTTTCGCTCCGCCCGCCGTCTATGCCCTTCCGTCACCCGGAATTGCAGCCCAATCTTGCGCTCGCCGGATTACAATAAACTCATCTTCCCGAAAGGACTAGTCAGCGTGGCATCCAGATCGACGACTCGCTTCGTAACCTGAAGCTTGACGCCCGAAGCCTCAAGCCCGCTCTGACGTTTGATGATCGGCCGCGACGAAAAAGTATCGCAGCTCCGCCTCACCGCGGTGCAGTACGTTGTCCTCGCCATTTTCATGATATTGGCCTATGGATTGTGGCGGCTGCAGGTGGTGCAGAGCGATATGTACGCCTCGCTGGCGGAAAAGAATCGCGTTCGCAACGTGCCCATCCTCGCCCCGCGCGGCAAGATTCTGGATCGCGAAGGGCGCACCATCGTCGACAACTATCCTTCGTTTACCGCCTTGCTATTGCGCGACTCCGCCCGTGACCTCTCCGCCGACGCCGGTCTCATCGCCCAGGGTCTGCATCTCGACGCCAAAGAAGTCAAAGACCGCATCCGCCACTTCGCCTCGATGCCGCAATACCAACCTATTTTTCTGAAAGACGACATCACTCCCGACGAACTGGCCTTCGTCGAGTCCCACCGCAACGAACTGCCTGAACTGGATACCATCGTGGCCCACCGCCGGCTTTATCCCCGCAACGGCTTCATGGCTCACCTCATCGGCTACGTCGGCGAAGTCAGCGAGGAGATGCTCAACCAGCCGCGTTGGGAGTTCTACAATCCCGGCGACGTAGTCGGAAAGTCGGGAGTGGAACTGCAATACAACCAAATCCTGATGGGCAAAAACGGATCGCGCCGCGCGATGGTCAATAGCCGTGGCAGAGAAGTTCAGCGCCTGGATGAGACTCCGGCGGAATCCGGCAAACAACTCAAGCTGACCGTGGATCTCGATCTCCAAATCGCGGCGGAACAAGCTTTAGGCGACAAGAACGGCGCCATCGTCGCCATGGACCCGCGCAATGGAGAAATCCTCGCCATGGTCAGCCGTCCCACTTTTAATCCCAATGATTTCGCGGTGCGAGTCTCGCGCGACCAGTGGAGCAAGCTGGTCAACGACGACGATCATCCCTTGTTGAACAAAGCGATTCAAGCTCAGCTCGCGCCCGGTTCGACGTTCAAAATCATCATGGCCACGGCAGGCCTGCAGGAAGGCATCGCGCAGGACATGCACGTGATCTGCAACGGCGGCGCCACATTTTATGGTCGCTATTTCAAATGCTGGGTGACGGCCGAGCATCGCACCCACGGCGCGGTAGAAATCAGTAAGGCCATCTACCAATCCTGCGACGTTTTCTTTTACACCCTCGCCGAGAAACTCGGCATCGATCGCATTGCGAAATATGCCACCATGTTTGGCCTGGGACAAAGGACCGGTATCGACCTGCCTCAGGAAGTCAGCGGAGTCATGCCGTCGGAAGAGTGGAAGGTGCGCAACTTCAAACAGAAATGGTACGCGGGTGAGACCATTTCCGTGGGCATCGGTCAGGGAGCGGTGGCCGTAACCCCGATTCAGTTGGCTCGCGCCATCGGTGCGATTGCAAGCGGCGGACTGCTGGTGCGGCCCCATGTGACCAACCCGGCGGAGCTGCCGGCGAATGTCATTCCCGCCACCGACACGCCGACCCAGGTGAAGATCCCAATCGATGCCGCGAACTGGGAGATCATCACCGACGCCATGTCCAACGTACCTACGCCGCTCGGCACCGCCGGCAGCGCACATCTGCAGGGCATCGATTTTGCCGGAAAGACCGGCAGCGCCCAGACCGTCAGCAACGCACTCAAAGCAAAAACCGCGAATGGCAAATCCAAATACAAGGACAACGCCTGGTTTGTGGGTGTGACGCCGCGCCGGAATCCTGAGATCGTGGTCGCGGTCTTGTTCGAGGGCGGAGAACACGGGCAGTTCGCCGCCCGCATCGCTGCCCAGGTGGTGAAGGCCTTCGTCGAGAAGCAGCGCCGTCAGCCCACCAAAGTCGCGCAAAGCAATAAGAAAGTCGAGATTGGAGCCGTATGGAATTCCGCCAGCCCCGACGGCTCAGATCAAGATTCTTTGCACGGAGGCAGATTCGTGGTGGATGTATCGAAGAAACGCTTGCCATTGGCTGTGGCAGCTCCAGGGGTGCAGTAGTGAAATTCAAGTCGAAATACCCTCCCCCTGTGACGTCCGACTGGCTGATTAGGGATCTTTCGACTACGCGTGATTGGTCGCGAGCGACCAATCATGCTCCGCTCAAGATGACAGTTTTGTTTGAGCCGAACGACCAACGACCAATGACCAACGACTGACCTCATGTCACGCTATATCTCATTCCGCGATTTTGACTGGCTCCTGTTCATCTTTGTCCTGCTGCTTTGCGCCCTCGGTGTGCTGGAGATCCGCAGCGCGACGGCGCATACCAAGTTTGCCGGCGCGCATATCAGACAACTCTACTGGATCAGCGGCGGCATCGCCGGTATGTTCCTGATGAGTTTCATCAACTATCAGAAACTGCTCGACGGAGTTCACTGGATGTACATCGCGTCCATTGCCTCGCTGCTGACGGTAATTATTTTCGGGCAGAAATATCTGGGCGCGCGCCGCTGGATCAAAATGCCAGGTGGAGGACATTTCCAACCATCCGAGTGGGTCAAGCTCATCCTTATTCTAGCGGTAGCAAAATACTTTGCCGACTTGCACCAGAGGGAACTTACTTGGCCTGACTTCATTAAGGCAGGTGCAATTGTAGGCGTTCCAATGCTCATGGTGCTGGCTCAACCCGACCTGGGCACAGCCCTTACCTACATTCCAATCGCAATCATGGGACTATTCCTAGGCGGAGTGCGCTGGAAGCAGGCAGCCACGGTCGTAGTGCTGGCAGGGCTGATGATGCCGCTCGCCTTCCATGTCCTGAAGCCCTATCAACGCGACCGCCTGACCAGTTTCATGCAACCCGAGGCCGACAGCCAAGGCTCCGGGTACCAGGTTATTCAATCCCTGATTGCGGTAGGTTCCGGTGGCCTTTGGGGCAGCAGTGCCGGTTCCCAGACCCACTTGGCCTTCCTCCCAGTCCCACAAACGGACTTTATTTTCGCCGCTTTTGCCGAAGAGCACGGATTTGTAGGTGCTTTAACCGTAATGCTGCTATACTTTATCGTGCTGATGCGTTTGACGCAGAACGCGCAAACGGCGCCCGACCGCGCCGGCACGTTCGTGGTAATGGGTGTGGTAGCTGTGCTTAGCTTTCACATCCTGGTCAATGTCGGCATGGTGGTCGGTTTTATGCCGGTCACCGGAATACCCTTGCCTTTAATGAGTTATGGCGGGTCTTCCGTCCTGTTTATGTTTCTGGCGCTAGGAATTGTGATGAATGTGCGGATGCGCCGCTTTGTGAATTAAAGCAGGGGAAGAAGGCAAGGAAAAGTCGCCGCGCTTGCCATACGCGGCCCAAAACAAGATCACGATCGCCCTCGCGTAAAGAGGGCACTCACCGGCCAGAACAGCAGTAATCGGCCGGCAGGATTGAAGCTAACGCGCTGCCAGGCGGGTAACGGCCCCCCCAAAGACCTGAGACGGTCTTTGTGAGAGCAGGTCACAAACCTTGGGCAAGCGCAATGCGATAAGTGCAAACGATTTCCAAGCTTGTGCCACGAGTACGGCTTCGGAGAAATCTCCGTAGCCCTAGCCGCCCCCTGTGCGGGACGGACATCGCATCGCTCCATCCTCCCGGCCTTTGCCTGCCTTTGTTCCGGTGAAACCTGCAGCCGCTTGACGGCGCAGAACCGGAGTCCGTATGACCAAAGAACTATTTGTCTCTTCCACCCCTCACGAAACCAAGGTGGGCCTGGTGGAAGACGATCAACTCGCCGAAATTTACCTCGAGCGCGAAAACGAATACACCTTAGCTGGTTCCATCTACAAAGGCCGCGTAACCCGCGTCCTCCCGGGCATGCAATCCGCATTCGTGGACATCGGCCTGGAGCGCGACGCCTTCCTCTACGTTTCCGACTTCATGGAGTTGCAGGACGAAGACGAAGTCGAGGAAATTCCGACCAACCTCGCGCCATCACAACCGTATCAATCGCCCGCCCGGACCGAAGCTCAACCTTCCGCGGCCGAACCCAGAACCTTTGCGCCCACCAGCGAACCGCATCCTGTCGCGGAGGCAAATGCCGCGCCGACACCTCCGCCCGCGGAGAATCGCGAACGCTCCAACGCCGGCGAGAGCCGCGAAGGACGCGGAGATTGGCGAAGCCGTCGCCGTCGCGGCCGCCGCGGCGAGCGCATGCCCGAATCCAAGTTTGCCCGCCCGGTCTCCGAGCTCCGATCGTCCCGAAAGGACAGACCGTCCCGAACGAAGCGAGCGTCCTGAATACGGTCCGCCGCCGGGCTACCAGCCGATCATCCTCCCCGGAGAATCGATCTCAAAGTATCAGCGTCTGGCGCAAACTCCCGCCAGCACGCGCACGGGATCGAGGCCGACAACCCAGGGTCCCGATGCACCCGCCCCTATTACCGCCGCCTTTCCCGAGGACGAGCCGCTATTCGCCAAGTCAGAAACGGAGCAGTCACCGTCCATCGCCGAACCTCAAGACCGGACAACGAACGACCGGGCAAAGGGCGCAGCCGCGAACGCTCAAGTTGGATCTTCCGACTGGGATCGCGAACAAAAGCGTCTGCATGAAATGAACGTCGCAGCCGTGTTCGGGGGAGCCGCTGAACGCCCGGATGTCCACGAAGATTTGGACGGCCAGATGGTCACTATCCCCGAGCTGTCCCATCAAACTCCGCCGCCAGCCGCAGCCGCCGCGGGAACCATGATCGAAGAAGAGATCGAAGAGGAAGAAGCCGATCTCGCCCCCTATGTCGAAGACTCCGCCGACGATCAAGCCTTCGAAGAAGAAGAACTGGAAGAAGAAACCAGACACGCCGACGGCTATCGTGAGCCCGCGACGCAGGAAATCGCAGCCTCGAGCGAGCCCGCACAAACCGCGACCGAGACCGCAACGCCAGCACCGTTCGTCATCGAAGGCGGCATCGACGAACCGGTCGCCGGTGAAGCAGAAGTCGACGAAGCAGCCGCGGAGCAGGAAGCAAAAGAAGCCGAGGAAGCCGAACTTGAGCAAGCCCAAGCGGAAGCCGAAGCCCTCCTCGACGCCGAAGCCCGAGGCGACGGCACAGTCGACGCCCGAGTCGAAGTCCGCGCCCCAGCAGGCACCGCAGCCTATACCCAGCGTACCCCGCGCCCCGCGTTCGATCCCCGCCGCGGTCAACGCGGACGCCGTGGCGGAGGTGGCCGGCGCTTTCGCCGTCACGAACCGCAAAACGTCCCGCTCATCACCGAGCTCCTAAAAGAAGGCCAGGAAATCCTGGTTCAGATCGCCAAGGAACCCATCGGCAAGAAGGGTGCGCGCATCACCAGTCACATCGCCCTGCCGGGACGCTTCCTGGTCTACATGCCCACGGTGAATCACACCGGAGTCTCGCGCAAGATCGCCGCCGAAGAAGAGCGCCAGCGCCTGAAGCGCATCATCATCAGCGAACGCGAAAACGGACACGGCGGCTTCATCGTCCGTACCGCCGCCCAAGGAGCATCCGAAGAAGAGTTGCGCGCCGACATTCGCTTCCTGAAGAATCTCTGGTCCGAAATCAAAACCCGCGCCGACAACGGCAAAGGACCGACGCTGATCTATCACGACCTGAACGTAGTCGAGCGCGTGCTTCGCGACCAGGTTACCTCCGACTTCACCGCCATCTGGGTCGACACCGAACAGGAATACGAACGCGTCCTCCGCTTCGCCAACCGTTTTCAACCAGCCTTAGTGCGCCGCGTCAAGCTATACAGCAAAGAAGTCCCGCTATTCGAGCAGTTCGGCCTGAACGACGAAATCAACAAAGCCCTCAAGTCGAAAGTCTGGCTCAAGAGCGGCGGCTACATCGTAATCAATCAAACCGAAGCCCTGGTCGCGATCGACGTCAACACCGGCAAATACGTAGGCAAGACCGCCCGCCTCGAAGACACCATCGTAAAAACCAACGTCGACGCCATCAAGGAAATTGTCCGCCAGATCCGCCTGCGCGACTTGGGCGGCATCATCATCATCGACTTCATCGACATGGACGAGCGCCGCAACCGCCAAAAAGTAATGCAAGCCCTCGAAGAAGCCCTGCGCAGCGACCGCGCCCCGTCGAAAGTTTTGCAGTTCAACGATTTTGGATTAGTCGCCATAACCCGCAAGAGAGTAAAGCAATCGCTAGAGCGCACCATCGGCTCCCCATGCCCCTATTGCGAAGCAACCGGCTACGTGAAATCGGTCACCACAGTCTGCAACGACATCTACGTAGAAATGCGCAAGATGTCCAAGCACCTCGACCACGCCGACGTAATGCTCCGCGTAAACCCCGAAATCGCCAAAGCCCTAAAGTCCAACAACGGCCGCTTCCTAACCGAAATGGAAGAGCTCACCAAGCGCACGGTAATCGTGAAGAGCGACCCAGCGCTGCATCAAGAGCAATTCGACATCAACTAAAGCTGTCAGCTCTCAGCCTTCAGGAAGACGGGCAACCGGCCCGTCTTTTTCCTTTTGTGGATCACTCGCAGGAAAGTCTGCCATGCTGAAACGTTTTCTGACGCCCTGTCACTATTTCTAGGGGCAGTTCGGACGGCAGTATCTGGCCACGTCTGCAGGGGTTGCGGATCTGGCTTGACACGAGCGATCAGGCTGGACTAGCTTTGTGGCCTATCCTGCTTGCAGGCTTCCCCCGAGGCCCAATCTTCGCTAAGCCGGTAGCCCAGGTGGCTTTCGGCAGGGGCGTGTCTGTCTCGTGCCCGCGGACGATGGATGGGCCATCGGAGGTGCTTCAGTGCGGCTCAGTCAATTTCCTCTGCTGGGTTTAGTTCTTGCTCTTTTGGTCGGCGCTCGAGTCGGTATCCCAGGAACGCCTCTGAGTGCGAACGCGGGCCCTGCCAGTACTATCACTGCGGAGAAAAAGTCTTCATTACGAAGAGTCACCCAGCGGACTGGCGGCTCGGCACGAAGGCCGGCGACAGGTGAGGGTTGCAACGGCATTACTGCGACCGTCAAGGATGAGTTGTTACATTTGTCCGGGTTGCCACAAGGCCCTCAGCCATGCGTTTCACCCCTTCCGCCCGTATGGAAGGAAATTTGTAAGCTCAATCCGAATTATCGCAGTGACAGCGATTTGCCAAGCAAGCAAGATCTGGTCCGGTTAGCCCCGAACGAATTTGTGAAGCGTTGTTTGGGCAGCGAGACCGAGCGGCCGATAATTTCTTCGGTGATGGCATCGGTCGCGAATCCCCTGCGTACGCATTTGGGGTTAATTACGGACCGGACCATCGAAGCAATTCAGGTCGCGGCGGCGGAGGCGGATTTCTTGCCCCAGGCGCATTACCTGCCATGGCCGGCTCCGACTGCGAACACTGATTTGGAGGCTCAGCCGGAGTCGCAAGACCAGACGGATGCGGCCGATCTCGGGCTGATGATTCTTCGCAGCACTGATACTCAACCTACCGGCCCGCAGAAGTATCTACTGGTCTTTCTGATTCCCGAGTTACCTACAGAAGGCCTGGACCGGAAAGTATTCGCCGCGGCGGAGTCAATCACTGAGCTGGTTTCTCCGGACAGCTCCATGCTTCTTTTTGCGGGCCCGACATTTTCAGGTTCAGTGGTTTCTCTGCAGGAAATCAACCGGAATCTTGTGCCTAACAAATGCATTTTTGCGTTCAGTGGGTCAATCGCCAACCCGCCTTCAGATCTTATCCAGCAGCCAGGCTGCCCCGAGATCACGCTTACGCGGACCAAAAACTGCGAAGCTCTCCGTTCTTTCTTGACCGGAGTGCGCACATTCGGATATCGGCCCGAGGAAATCGCGATGCTATCGGAAGCCGGCACACAATACGGTACGCCGGAACTGGGGTGTTTCGGTCCGTCGGACCCGCGTCTGCTCTTGTTTTTGAATTTTCCGCGTGAGATTTCCAAGTTGCGCAATGCCTATGGAGCCGAGACCAGCTCCGGGACGCAGGCGAGTTCAGCCAATCCGCAAACAGATTTGCAACTGAGTTGGCAGGACGCAGAGGCGACGCGAGGTGACGACGTACAGACGTACGGGCGGACGCAGACACCACTTTCTCAGGAAACCGTGCTCTCTACTTTATCGATCACCCTGAGAACGCAGGGCATCAAAGCTCTCGGCATCCTCGCCACCGATCCTATGGATGAGGCGTTCCTGATCCATTCCATCAAGCAGTCATCTCCCGATGTGCGCCTGTTTCTGCGCGATCCCGACCTGTTGTATCTTCGTACTCCGGATGTGGCTTCGCTCAACGGGACCCTGCTGGTGAGCGACACTCCATTGATTCCTCAAAACCAGTTCTGGAGTCAGCCGGTTGCTGACCAGAAACGCCAGATCACGTTTCCCAGCGGGACTGAAGAAAGTCAGTACAATGCTTTCGTTCTGTTGCTCGAGAAAGCTAAGTTAGCACCAAATAAGAAGATGAAGCTTCTGGAATGGTGCTGGCCTGCGGGGCTCGACGCGGACGGGGACTCCCATCAGTGCGGGACATCGCGGCCGCTCTGGCTGGCCACCATTGGCACAGCCTCTCACTACCCGGTGAAGATTCTGAACTATGGGGAGGTGGACATATCCAAACTGGCGCTACATTCTCTCAACCTGGGTAAGCCGCAATATGCGCCCCTGGCACTCTGGGCTTTAATCGCAACGCTCGGCATTCTGCATGTTGTCGGATTGAGATTCAATAAGGCTGTGCCGTCGGTGCTCAGACCGGACTTCGATCTCACTGACAAGAGCGCCACCGTAACTTTGGTAAAGATCCCATGCCACCTGATGGCGATCCTTACCATTGGCCTAGCACAAATCATTGTGGGATCGAGCTATCTCTTTTTTTATGGTTCAGGATGGAGATATACGCTACTTACTTGCGCAGTTATTTGTGTGACTCTCTTTCTTCTGTGGGCGGTTCTTTGGAAACTGTTTCCCATGCTTCGCAGGCTGCAGTGGCAACAAAAACAGCTTGCGGCTCGAGACGAAGGGACAAAGATCATCAATGTCGATGTGCTCTTCCCGGGCACGGTTATCGCCGCATCCGGCATCATCGCGGCTGGGCTGATCTGGCTGGTGGTAACCATGAGGTACCGCTTCGAAAATGCTTTCCTCCACTTCAGAGACCTTAATCTGACGAGCGGAGTTGCGGTAGCTTTGCCAATCGCTTCGGTATTGATGGTGATGTATTTCGGAATCTGGGCATATCTGAGACGCCTGTCCTATTGGGAACATCGATATGTTGAAATGTACGATCTCAAGTTAGACCAGGTCATCCGGAAGGACTTGAGTGAGGATGTTACCGCAATCGATAAATGTCTGCTAGGTCCATTGGAGAATCGAGGCTGGAAGATTGGCTTCGGGTTGACGTTCGTGGCTTGTGTTCTCACGTTTCGGCCGTGGGCGACGCTCGACCTTATCGAACCTTTTCGCGTGTGGTGGTTCGTTTTGGTCTTTCTTGGGGTGGCGCTCGCCATCCTATGGTTGAACTGGTTTCGATTCATTAGCATTTGGGTTCACTTGCGAAATATCCTCGAGCATTTGGAGAATCTGCCCATACGAACTGCTTTTGAACGCTTGCCGCGCGAGAAGTCGTTGCCAATCTTGCAATGGGGTGAAGCTCGGAACACCTTCTTGCTGCGGCAAGTGTTGGATCGACTGCGCGCGCTGGCCAGTGCGGATGGGAGCGGAGAGAATGTGAGATTGTTAGCCCAGTTCGAATCGAAGATGGACGCGTTCATGAAATGTGGAATCGTCGAAACCGAAATTGTGGAATATAAGAACGTGGTGGGCGGCGCGCCGAGGCCCATCCTGCGCACGTTCTCGAAGAGCCGAAAGGAACTCCTGCTGGGAGCGCGGGGAGAAATGACCAATGTGATTGATGTACTGAGTACCCGGCTGCTTGAAGAATACTGGAGACGAGGGTCTGCAGCTACGAAGGAAGATCAGAAACCACAACCCGTGGATCTCAAGTTTGTCCTGGCCGAAGACATCGTCGCGCTGCCCTTCTATGCTTACATTCGCAGGGTGCTGAACGAGCTTCGCAATATAATGTTTTTTCTGGGCATCGCGGTTTCGCTGTTGTTCGCGGCGTTTCACACTTACGCGTTCCGTGCGGACCAAGCCATTGATTGGTGGTTCTTTGGCCTGTTTGCTTTCCTGGGAGGCGGCATGGTATTTATTCTGGGTCAGATGGAGCGCAATGCTTTGCTAAGTCGGCTGTCAGACAGCACTCCGGGAGAATTGGGAACTGGTTTTTACGTGCAATTGCTGAAATACGGAACAATTCCCTTCCTCACAATATTTGGTTCGCAGGTGCCTTCAATTTCGAATCTGGTGCTGAAGTGGGTCCAACCGGCGCTGGAAGCGCTGCACTAGCCCGGAGGCGCTCCAACCTATTCGGGTCACGTAACCCCACGAGTCAGCAGGAAGATGCACGTATTTTCCTGGCAGGGGATTGATAGATTGCTCGACTTCAAGTGGTGTCGCTGGAGGGCCTGGCCCAGCCTTGTGGCCCGGCCCAGCCTTTCCTCCAGACCTTACTCACGAGGGTGCCCTGCCCTTATCTCTCCGTTTTTTGGAGAGACAGAGCGGGGGTTTTCACTCTACGCCACCATTTTTTCCTTTGACCACGTACTCCAAATTGGCTAACATAATGACAACTGCATTAGCTGCTGGATAACAGCAGCGGCTCTTCTGGTTCTTTGATAATTTCGAGTTTCCTTCGCCCAGGCAGACAATTCCAAAACGGAACGAGCCCAACGCGCCTGCCGCCCCTAACTCCCATGTTCTCTAGATTTTGCGCATAAGTCCTGTAAACTCAAAGATCTAGAGCATAGTCGTAAAATAACTCCTTTGTTTTAGAGATCGCTTCGTCGCTGGCAGTATGGCCGGGTAGGTTCTTCGCCTGGACTGAACATTGCTACCCGCTGGCCGTGTACGTCGCCCTCCTGGTCTCCGCCGTCTTTGCTGGATGTCTTAGCCGGAAGTACTATGTGGAGTTCGCCAAGGAAATTCTCGGCATACCGCCAGAAGCCCCGAGCATTAAGGCGATTAAACCAAGGCGGGCGACTGCGGGCAGCGAACTCATTCTGAGTATCACAGGACGAAACTTCAGCGCGGACTCCAAGATCGAATGGAACGGCAAGCCCATAAAGACGGAGTTTGTAGGCCCTAGGAAACTGCGCGGAACCGTCCCCGCCACGGATGTTGCGGCGGGGCAGATGTCGGTAGAAGTCACCATACCCGCCAAAAAGACGACATCATCTAAGAAAGTCGCGGTGGCGACTTAGAGGAACCCGCGCTATTAAGTCAGTTCGGGCACAGCGCGCGTCCCTGGCGTTAACTTGCAAAGGCGTTACCACTTGATAAAATTCGGCCCCCAAGCCGGAAAAAGTGGGACGGGCCTCCCACTTTCCCGAGTGGCAAAAAGCTCGCTTCGCACGAAACCAACGCGAGACGACAAAATCGCATATCGGAAAGGGCCGAAGAGAACGTCAAAAGATGGATGGTAGCTCTTGCCCTAAAAGTTGTGATAGAAAACTGTCATCTCGGGCACCTTCGGCCATTTCGTATCTCCCCACGATGTAAGCAGGTCAAGGTTGCATAGGCCTCCTTGGTCACGCAGATACGTAAGCGTTTCCTTGTTCCACACGATGTAGACCAACCTATCCTTCAGGCGTTCCGTCGGTATGCGGGTTGGCCGCACCCCAAGATTATCCATGTGCTTGAACGCTTCTCTTGCCACCAGGTCAGCGGCCTGTAGCGGGCATAGTTTCTTTGAGCCGAAATTGATATTGCTAAGTCGCCACGCGGCACGCCAAGTCTTCACATTGCGAAGAGCCTGATAAATCTCTAAAGTTCGGCCAGAGGTTGGGCCTCCTTCAAACCACAATTTCACGCTCTGCTGCGCCCTTTCTCCGATTACCCCCATGTTGACAATCGTGTGGGTCAACGCAAGATAGTAGGGATCAAAATCTGCAGCATTAGGGAACACAGCGCGGTAGTCCGCAATCGGCACGATGGACGCAAACGCGCTCAGGTGATACCAGCGAATCAATCCGAGCAGTGCTCTCATCAGGTCATCGCACTCTGATTTTGGCCACTTTGCGAATTGACCATGCTGCGTCTCGCAGTGGTCGAGCGAAATGGCTTCTCAAGCTCGCGGGTCTCGTCGAGCCAGCGGAGATCGAAGGTTGCCCACTGGTCGCCGCCGATTAGGCCGCCAGCCGCGAAATACTTTTCGCGACGCTTGTCGGCACTGTCGTCAAGATAAGTGAATATCATGGCGTGTAGGGCTAGCGGGTCGAAACAATTCCTAGCACCGCGCACCAGCGCCTCGAACGAAGAGGCGCATCTGGCGAAAAAAAGCTGAGTGATGAGGACTTTTTTCTTTGACTTTTTCCCGCGCGTTGGCTCATTGTGCAAAAAGCAAATCGGCCCGCGACGAACGGGCCGACTGCGACCTTGAAACATGAAGGTCAGAGGCCGAGAAGGCGGCGCTCGACTAAGACGTTACCCCGCCTGCTCGGCTCACGCAACAGAAAACTTTCGTCAACCGCGCGAACCCAAGCTGCGCGGATGGAATTGAAGGGCGCGACGCCGCGCATGCGTCCAACGCCACGGATGTTCAGAGCGTTCCCGAACACCGGGACAAGTAGACATCTTAGAAGACCTTCGGTCGGCGTATCACACGGTCAGGGTAATAGAACTTGATCACCGGAGCCTGGGAGGCACACGGCTCCGACCGATTCCACCATCCGCGTTGCCCCCACAAATGGAAAGGACCCCGGCAAGGGTCCTCTTCGAAACCGACGGCACTTTTGGCGAGAGCGTCGGACGAAAGCTAGTAAAGCCTAGTGAATCGTCCTGCCCCTGTCAAGGCTGCCGCCAAGACATGCGGTCATGGCGACACCGGCACTCAAATTCGCGCTCGACCAGGGCTTCCGTATACTCCCCGTCCACGGCAAGAAGCCGGCGATTAGGGCCTACCCACAGCTCGCCAGCAACGACCCCACCGTCGTCGAGAAATGGGCCGGACGATTCCTGAGCTGCAACTGGGCTGTTCTCACGGGCGCGGAGTCCGACGATCTCGTCGTCGACGTCGATGGGCCGGCAGGCCGCGAATCGCTGGCCGCCATCGAGGCCAAGCACGACAAACTCCCCGTTACGCTCTCAGTGCGGACCGGACGCGACGGCGGCGGACGACAACTGCATTACCGATGGCCTGTCGGTCGCGACCTTCACTCCAGCGCCGGCAAGATCGCCCCCGCCATCGACATCCGCGCTTGGCACAGCCTTGCCATCATTCCCGACTCGATTCACCCCACGACGCTTCGCCGCTACGAGTGGGAGAACACAGGTGACCGCGCAACGCTTCCCGAATGGTTCGTCCAACTGATCGAGCAGCAATGGCTCCAGACGAGCGCGCCACGCAACGTCGTCGAACGAGCACGCGACAACCTCGAGCCCAGTGTTGGCATCGCGCCACGCGGCGACCCGCGACGGTATGGATTCCGTGCGCTGCTCCCCGGCCATCGGACGAACGGTCTCCTGCGCGTCGCCGGCAAGCTCCAGCGCAAGGGCTTTCCTTTCGACCGCATCAAAGACGTGCTCATTGCCGAGAACCTGCGACGTTGTCGTCCACCGTTGCCCGCAGATAAAGTCGGCGCGATCGCCAAAGACATCGCGCGCTATTCGCCCGCCATCGGCCCTGACCCGCTCGACCTAGCCTGGTCGCGGCTTGATCTCTGCGCCGCCGCCTCCACGTCCCACAAGCTTCGCGCCCTGGCTCGAGAGCTTCAGCGCTCTCGCCCTGACTCGCCCATCGTCCTCCCTCAGGCCCGCGTCGCAACCTTGCTCGGAGTGAGCCAGCAATTCGTCTCCCGCCTCTGCCGGACCTTGCTCGCCGATGGCTTCCTACGGAAAGTTGACGACTATATCGCGAAGGAGAGCGCCCAGACGTTCTTTGTCCAGAGCAGTCGGAATACTCTCTTTAGACCTTAGAGTGCAGTGGAGAGAGAGAGGGAAGGAGGAGAACAGCATAGTACAACCCTTTTCCGGGTAGGTCGTTGATAGATAAGGAAAGGCGATAAGCAAGGCAGCGCCGGAAAAAGGGCGACGAGCGCGGCGAAAAAACGGCGGCGCGGCGCCGCCAGGAGAGGCAATGGGATCCGGATGCGAGAAGAAAGCGCCGCGTACGTCGTAGTTACGCGGCGCGGTTGAATCGTTTAGTTATTTTCCGGCTGCTAGTTGATTGACTGCAATGCTGATGGCTGCAGCTTCACCCAGGCTAAAGTAGAAGGTAGCTCCTTTGTTGATCTCCGCTTCGGCCCAGACGCGTCCGCCGTGCTTTCGGACGATGCGCTGCACCGTGGCGAGTCCGACACCGGTGCCTTCAAACTCTTGGTCGCTGTGAAGCCGCTGAAATGTTCCAAACAGCTTGTCGGAGTACTTCGGGTTGAATCCTGCGCCGTTGTCCCGGACGAAAAGCACAAGTTGGCCCTCGACTGTTGACTGGTCAATCTCAATGACGGCTCGCTCACGACGGCGAGTATATTTGACGGCATTGGACAAAAGATTCGCGAACACCTGCTGGATCAGTCCGGGATCGCAATTGACGGAAGGCAGCGATCCGACTCGCCAGTCAATCTTCCGGTCGGTGGTTTCGGATTCAAGGTCGTGCATAACGTTCTCAACCAGCGAATTCAATGACGTTATCTGCAGAGCCATACTACGACGATCCAGCCGGGCCAGATTGAGCAGATCGTCGATCATCCGAGCCATTTTCTGGGTACCCTCCTTAATGCGTTTCAGCAGTTGTTGAGCCTCGGGCTGCAATTGAGAGCTATGTTCCTCGGCTAAAATGCCGGCAAATCCATTGATATGGCGTAGAGGCGCGCGGAGGTCGTGCGAAACTGAGTAGGAGAAGGCTTCCAGTTCGTCGTTTGCAGTCGCAAGCTGTGCAGTACGCTCAGCCACGCGACGCTCCAGGTCTTCATTCAGTTTCTTAATCTGTTCTTCAGCGCGATTGCGCTCGACCAGTTCAATCTGCAGTCGTTCGTTGGTTTGGGCCAGCTCAGCGGTGCGCTCAGATACCCTCACCTCCAGGGTCTCTTTCGCTTGCTGGAGTTCTTGCTGCTTGATCTCGAGTTCTTCATTGATCTGGACGGCACCTTCGTAGGTTGAGATCAGCAAATCCAGAATTTGTTGTTTCTCCGCGGTGATGAAATGCGATTGGCCGCCAAATTGGAGTTGTACACCCACCTGCAATCGTTCGGTCTTTCGCAGCTCCACGTTCGTCAAGATGTATTCGACTCGCGAAAGCAGGTACTTGTCGTCGTAGGGTTTCCGGATGAAACTGTCGGCACTGCATTCCAAACCCTTAACAATGTCCTGCGGCCTGGAAAGAGACGTTAATAGCACAACCGGAACATCTTTGAGGGCCGGGAGAGACTTGATCTCCTTGCATAACGTATAACCGTCCATTTCTGGCATCACGACGTCCGTGATGATCATCGCAGGCTTGCTTCGGAGTGCTGCCGCAAGGGCTTGCTTGCCGTCTCTGGCGACTGTGACGGTATAGCCCCGGTTGCTCAAGTAATGCGTCAACTGCTCGGCCTGGGTTTGGCTGTCTTCCGCGATAAGTATCTCGGCTCCGTTGAAGAAATTTCCCTTGGTTTGGCCCATAATCCACTGACTCTTTTCTTAGGTCCCAGAAAGATCGTGTCCGAGAGAAACACCGTTGATTTCTGAGGTGCCATCTTGCCTGTTTGTCATTGCCCGCTCGTTGGTGTCCACGGTCTTGGTGGCGAGGCTTGCCAACGCCAAGCGAATCTTTTCTGGTGGGAGAACATAGGTTGCCCCACCCAGTCTTATTGCCTCACCTGGCATTCCATGCACGACGGATGTCTCACGGTCTTGGGCGATGGTCACGGCACCTTGTTCCTTCATCAACTTCAGCTCCCATGCGCCGTCTTTTCCCATTCCCGTGAGCAGCACACCAACGGCGCTCGGGCCATACGCTTTCGCGACAGAACGAAACAGACAAGCGACAGATGGCCGGAGTCCGTTCTCGGGCTCGTCTAATCTGAGTTGTACGTGGCCGTCCGCGCCCACCGCCATGTGCAACCCGTCGGGAGCCACGTACACATGTCCCGGAAGAACGGATTGACCGTGCGTGGGTATATGAACTGACAGACTTGACGATTGAGCCAACCAGTCCACAAGACCTTGGGTGAAACCCGCTGCAATGTGCTGCACAATCAAAACCGGGATAGGAAAGTTCTTAGGCAACGCCGCCAAAATCGCTTGGAGTACAGGCGGCCCACCGGTTGAGGCCCCAATGGCTACGATCCTAGGTTGCGATTGAGTTGCCCGGAGCCGGATTCCCTTGCCGAGTGAGGTCTCTGGAACTTCTTCTGGCGGTCGATAGCGCGGCCACCGCCTCACCACCTTCACTTCCGACATCAGCTTAACGGTGCGAACTAACTCCGCCTTAGTCTGTTCATGTTCCGGATGGCCCAGGCCCGCAGGCTTCGATAACACCGCGAGCGCGCCAGATTCTATCGCCCGGAACGCTTTAGCCGTATCCGTAGCATCAGCCGCGCCACTCACGATGACAATCGGAGTGGGATGGGTTTCCATGATCCGCCGGGTTGCGTCGAAGCCGTTCATTCTCGGCATGTGGATATCCATCGTGATGATGTCGGGCCTGAAGCGTTCCACCGCTTCGAGCGCTTCCTCTCCAGTCTCCGCCGTCCCAACAACTTCGATTGCCGGATCAGAGCAGAGAATCTGAAGCAGAAACTCGCGTACCGTTGGTGAATCTTCGACGACCAGAACCCGAATCATTCGCTGCTCCCGACTATTTAGATCAACCTGCGAACAACTTCCAGCAGGTTGCCCTGATCAAAACTGCTCTTCACGATGTACGCACTAGCTCCGACATCCGCGCCGTGCTCTCGATCTTGGCGAGAGTCCAGCGCTGTGACCAGCACTACCGGCAACTGGGCGAGCTTTTTGTCAGCCCGGATTCTCACTGTCAGATCAAAGCCACTCATCCTGGGCATCTCGACATCCGAAACCACTAAGTCAAAGGTTTCAGTCGCCAGCACGGCCAAAGCCTCAGCCCCGTCGATCGCTGTTTTCACCTTGTACCCAGCAAATTCAAGGATGTTCTTCAGCAGTGTCCGTGAGGTGATCGAATCCTCCGCGACGAGGATGGACTTAGGAGCTTCCGTGGTCTCACAGGCTGCACTTACGGGTGCGATTTTGATTGCGGAATGCATCAAATCCGCGACGTTGAGTACAGGCAACACCTTGCCGGTTCCGAGCACCGTAGCTCCGGCGATATTGCGCACGTGCGGAAGCTGCTTCCCCAAGCTTTTTACCAGGACCTCTTGCTCGTCGAGGATCTCGTCGACGACAAATCCGATCTGCTCACCCGCCCACGCAAGAACCAGCACCGGTACCTTGCGTTTCGAATCTGCGTCTGTGACTGTCTGAGACATTTCCAGTACATCACTCAAGCGAACCACTGAAGCGGCGCGGCCGTTGACCTGAATGGTCTCTCGGTTTTCCGCGCTCTTGATTTCGTCGCGCCTCACCCGAAGAACTCTCTGTACATAGCGAGTTGGAAGAACAAACAAACTCTCCCCCACTCGAACCAGGATGCCTCGAAAGCGGGCGAGGGTAAGCGGCAGAATGAGGCGAAACGTCGTGCCGACTCCGAGTTGAGTTTCAACCGAAACCGCTCCGCCCACCTTTTCTGCTTTTTCGCGCACAATCGCCAGCCCAAGCCCGCGCCCTGAGATTTCGGTGATCATCGGACTGGTGGAGACTCCAGACTTGAAGATGAGCCGTGCGGTGTGCTGTTCATCCATTTCTTGACCGTCTTGTTGAGAGACAAGACCCAGCTTTACCGACGCCGCCAGCACCTTCTGAACATCAATGCCTGCGCCATCGTCTGAAACGACGATCTCAACCTTGTCAGCGCTTTTGGGGAAGATGGCGATGCGGACGGTTCCCCGCGGCGGTTTCCCAATTTCTTCCCGACACTTTGGGGTCTCGATACCGTGATCGATACAATTTCGTACCAGGTGAACCAGAGGGTCCTTCATTTCCTCCAGGATCCGCCGGTCCGTTTCGATTTCACCTCCAACAATGGTCAGTTCCACGTCCTTACCACAGTCCCGGCTGAGATCACGCACCAGCTTAGGAAAAAATTCGAGCAGGGCGGAAAATGGAAGCATCGACACCCGTTTTACATCTTCGACAAGATCGTCCACTCTTCGGTCGAGCGCTCGTCGGTCGTATTCGAGATGCTTTGTCAGCGCCGCGACCTTCTGCTTGACTGAGTTTAAGGCGCTCTCATTCCGGTCCAGAAAAGCCGTGACCTTTATAGTTCGGGACCGGGTAGCCGCGTGTCCGTTGGACGACGGGCTGCGTCCGTTGGACCGATGTTCCGCACCAACCAACGAGGACAAGGCACGCGCGTGAGGCCGTATCTTCCTCCATTCCGTTTCCCACGAAACCAGTGCTTGACTGATTTCATGCAACTCCGTTACCCGTTGTGCCGCTGTCGCCTTGGCCGGAATCAATTCTTCCGCTTGCCGAAGCAGCACGTCGAGCTTGGCTGCCGGAACCCGCACGGTCTCCGACAATGCCTGCTTCTGGTCTCCAGAGTGACCCGGCTCAGGCACGTTCTCGGATTGGCGAATAGTCGATGGGCGGGAACCCGCACTTTCCGCGAACTGCAATGCTGGCGGCTTGGCTTGGGAGGTGACGGTAATATTAGGGGCATCGGGAGTTCCCGACCGCTGAAGTGGGCGGGACTCATCGACTCGCGCGGTTTCAGTGCTCTCGGCGGAAAGCAGCACGCCCAGGTTGTCCACCACTTGATGAAGCTGATCAAAGAGTTCGGGTGATGGCGCTATTTCCTTAGCTTTAATTCGCGCAAATAAGCCTTCCAGAGACTGACAGGCACTCACGATTTTGACCAGATTGACAGAGCGCGCTGCGCCCTTCAAGCTGTGAGCTTCCCGGAATATGCTCTCGATCGTCTCCATTTGTTCTTCAGGCGAGGACGCTTTCTCCAGCTCGACTAACCCTGAAGAAATGGCAGTGACGTGTTCGTCTGCCTCGACCCTGAAAGTCACGAGAAGCCTTTTGAGAAGCTCTTTGTCTTTAGGTCCCATTTCTGTTCTCAGGAGGCACTAGCTGCCATGCTCCGCTCTTTCACATTGACCTTATAGAGAGCTACGAGTCTCTCCAGTTTTCGCCCTAGTTCTCCAATATTCCTTGCCGCCGTTTCTGTCTGTTTGGTACTGGCGACATTTTGCGTGCTTGCCGTCTTGATGTTCTCCATGGCTTGCGCTACCTGATCCATTCCGGCCATCTGTTGCTGGCTCGAAGCGGCAATCTGGGTGGCTGCCTGGGCCGCTTCCGCGACGCTCTCTCCGAGTTTCTGCACCGACTCTCCCGCCTGGACGGATTGCTTTACCCCGGCTTCCACCGCTTTGCTGGCTTGCTCGGTCACCATCACGGCGGCGTTGGTGGCTTTTTGAATGTCGCTTAGGATGCCGCGGACTTGAATGGTTGCCTGCTTCGATTGCTCCGCCAGATTTCGCACCTCTTGTGCAACCACGCCGAAGCCTTTGCCTTGCTCCCCTGCCTTCGCGGCTTCGATGGATGCGTTCACCGCCAGCAGGTTCGATTGCTCGGCGAGATCGTTGACGGTGAGCATGATTTCTCCAATAGCCTGCCCCTGTTCACTTAGGCGCACGATGCTCTCGGCGATGGATTCCATCTGCTCCCGGATTTGTTTCATTGCTTCGATGGACTCCGTAGCCGACTTTTTTCCTATCTCGGAAATCTGCGTCGCACGCTGGGCGCTCTCCGACACATACTTGGCTTTTTGTGTCGCGAGCTGCGCCGTCTGTTTCACCTCCTCAACCGTGGTAGTAGTCTCGGCGACCGCGGTCGCGGTCTCGGTCGCAGCGGAAGCAACCTGCGTGGTCGTGGCGACAATCTGCTGGGCGGAAGAAGAGAGAACACCGATCGACTCTTGCGTTTCTCCGATAATGCGGCGGAGCTTCTCTACCATCACTGCAAAGGCTTTTCCCAGAACGTCCTTGTCTGACTTGGGTTTGACCTCGACGGTGAGGTCTCCATCGGAGATTTGCTCGGCCACTTGCGCCATTTGCCCGAGCGACTTCGTCATCTCCGTGAAGGTCGCGGCCAAGACGCCGACTTCATCTCGCCGGCCATTGGAAATCACGCCGCCCGACAAGTCCCCGGAAGCGATCTTCTGTGCCGCTGCCGAAAGTTGGCCGAGCGGTATTGCGATATTCCGCGTGAGCAACACGCCGACCAGACTCAGAAGCCCGAACGCGCACAGGCTCCCTAGAATGATGGTCATCTCGGTCCGGTGCGCGCGGTCTTTCTCCTCCGCAGACCGCCTGGCCAATAACCCGGTTTCTTCGTCCCGCATCTCGCCGATCAACTTCCGGATGGAATCCATTGCGTTCTTGCCTCTGTCTGTGACGACTACCTGCTCGGCCGCTCCGAACCCTTTTGTTCTCCGCAGGTCGATGGTTTCCTGCAACTCAGCGAGCTTGCTGGCAACCAGGGGCTCGATGCTGGTGAGCCGCTGCTGCTGGATAGCGTTGTCGAGAGTCAGTTCCCGCAGAGACTTCAGTCTTTCAGCGATCACGTCGTGCGCGCCCTGATACGGTTCCAGATAGCGGGCTTCGCCGGTGATGACGTAGCCGCGTTGCCCCGTCTCCGCATCCTTCATTCCGGACAACAAGTCGTCGAGTTCATTGAGTACCTCATGCGTGTGCCCGACCCACTCGGCGGAGTCGATAAGCTTGGCCGTGCTGTTATACGAAACCGCACCGACAACCATGAGCGCTACGAGGGCGAGCCCGAAGCCACTCCCAATCTTGCTCCCAATCGACCACTTCATTGCAGTTCTCCCTTTCGCGACTGACTGTTCAAGTCGTGACGCTCACGATTTCGTTCACCAGGATCTTCTCGTCCGAAAGGATCTTCTCGACGTCGAGAATCACCATCGGATCCCTTGTAATCCCCTTTAGGTACTCGGCACGGATGCCAGTCAGCGTCGGAAGAGCTGGCTGAAGTTCTTCCAGTGCAATCGACCGCACGCCAACAATGGCATCGGCAAGAATGCCGACCTCTATTTGATTGGCGTGAACGACGATGACCTTGTTCAGGTCGGTCAGACCTTTTTCTGGCAGATCAAACAGCTTCTTGATGTCGATGATGGAGAGAATTTGTCCCCGCACATTGACCAATCCCAGGACAAAAGGCGGCGTGCACGGTAGTGGCGTGAATTCGCTGAGCGGATGGATTTCGCGAATATGACTCGATTCAATTCCGTAGTGTTCAGGGCCCAGGACAAATTCCACAACCTCCACGAGCAGGAGCGCAGGCGCGGCTTCTGCTTTGCTACCCGCCGCCAGCGACCGGGCACGGGCGCGGAGGATTTTCTGCCGCTCTTCCGGGCTTGGAGCGAGTCTTCGCTCCAGAGCAGACCGGGACGCATTCAGGCGCCGGTGAAGGTCGGCCCAGTCAAGCCCACCCTTGTGTTGCACGCCGGGAGCGAGAGCACTCAGCAATTCCGGCATTGTGTCTCTTGCACGCATAGAATTAACGTCGGCTCCGTTCGAGATTCCCGACCCGGTGCAGAACCCCAATACGGGGCTGTCCAGTCTGGAGCGCCATTTCTTGACGAGTGGAAAGGACGATCATCTCTCTCAGTCTGCCGGCAGAAAGGCCCTCGGACTCCGGCACAATGTCTCCCGGTTGAAATCGCGCCAGGAGCAACAGGACATTTGCGAAGTGCTTCGCCGATTCCTTTGGCCTTCTCTGGTTCCATGAGAGATTGCCCATGGCAAAATGACCCAACATAAATTCCGGGTCCGCGTAAACTGTTTGTTTGAATGCAAGCAGTGCCTCCGGCAGGCAACCTTGTTCCTGCAAAATTGTTCCGCGCAGATAGTAGGCACGAGCCCCTATCTTGTCGGCCGCAATTGCCTGGTCACACAGGACGAGCGCAGCAGCCAGTTTTCCTTGGTTGGCGCAAGCGCGCGCCAGCAGAAGCGTGGCTGATGCGAAATCCCCGCCGTCGGACAGGAGCGCCGGGATCACTCGCTCCACTTCCTCGTACCGCCCCTGTTCGTAAAGTGCCAAGGCTTGTTCATAGGAGACAGTCGGTGGCACCGTATTCTGCGAACGGGCTTCGCTGTGTGAATCCTCCCGGCTCTTGTCCAAGGACGAGGTTCGTGTTGGCTCAGGAGCCTCGAAGATCCGCTCAGGCTGAACACTTGACCTGGCCGCGGCATACACAGGCAGAGCGAGCGTCGTTGGTGGGAGCGTGGCTGACTTCCTATAGAAGGTAACGTCGCCAAAACTGACAGTGGCGAACTCGGAAAACAGTTGCTGGGACGTTTCTGTGGGGCTCACAATCAACCATCCATCCGTGGCCAAAGAGCGGTGGAGCTGTCGGACTACCTTCCTCATTCCTTCAGGAGTCAAGTACATGAGCACATTGCGGCAGAAAATCACGTCGAGGCCGTTTGGACAGTTTGAAACTGGCGGATAGGCGTCATCCGTCAAGTTGAGCTGAGCGAAGGTCACCATCTTTTTGATAGCTGGGGTAATGGCCCAACGGCCTTCTTCGACCTCCTCAAAATATGCGCTCCGAACCCACGGCGGAGTTCCGCGGAAGGACCACTCCCCGTAGATTCCCTCGGATGCTTTCAGCAGAGACTTGGAATTCAGATCGGTCGCTAGTATCTCGATGTTCCACCTCTTCAGGCCCGCCATCAACTTGCTGAGCACGATCGCGACAGAATATGGTTCCTCCCCTGTGGCGCAACCTGCACTCCAGATTCTGATTGCCTTACCCGAGCCGGCACGCGCCCGAATCAATTCCGGCACGATGTCTTTTTCGAAAACTTCCAGACTTCGCTTCTCCCGGAAAAAGTAAGTCTCGCTGACCGTTAAGCGACTGGCCAATACATCCAGCTGGTTCTGCGTCAAGGTGGGTGACAACAGTCCCCGGACGTAGCTGTCTAAGTCGCCCTGACAACCGCATTCCTCGGCCGCCCCGCATACCCCGCGCTGAAGATCAAGCCAGCGCTCTTTCGGAAAGTGCAGTCCGAGACAGCGCGCGACAACTTCGCTGAGCTGCAACAGCAGCGCGTCTGAGACCGCTTTCGTCACGGTCTTCCCGCCGCTTGGGCCAGCAGGCCGCAGAGTTGCTGCTCTTCCTTCCCGGAGAGAAAATGCTCAAGGTTATGAATGAACACAATGCCGCCTTCCAGCCGGGTAACGCCTTCCACGTATTGAGCGTTAGGTATGATCTTCTCGGTTTTCGTGACTGCCTCTGTCGTTCGTTCGAAAACTCCGGTGACAGAGTTCACAACCAGCGCAACACACCGTCTAGCTGTGTTCGCCACAATAAGCTGGTCACTCAGATTGGTTTCGGGCTCTGATAAGCCGAATCGCTTTCGCATACTAATGACCGGAATGAAGGTTCCCTGAAAGTCGATCACTCCGAGCACAATCTCTGGCGCCTTCGGCAAAGGAGTGACTTCCACCATGCGCACGACCCGCTGGACAGTCGTTAAGGCGAGCGCATACTGCTGCTCACCGAGGATGAACGCTACTAGTTGATTCAACATGCGGAGTCTGCGCTCGCGCTCCCTTCGCGTAGTCCTCGCGAACCGCAGATGTGCGGATCGTGCAATGTCGGTTGCACATTGGTTCTCATAAGGTCAAGAGAAAGAGGCAGACCAATTCCCAGCAGTGAATTCTATCCAGTCTCATAGCCGCTAGTGATGATTTAATCTGCAATTCGTTCACGATTCCACGCACGAACGGTCAAGACATGGCCATTCGTGCAGGCGCAGAGACCAAGACGGAAGAGTTTCCCAAAACAGGAAATCTCGATTCCCAATCTTTAAGGTGGCTGCCAGATAGTCTTGCGCGTCACGGAACCGCACCGAAAGCGGAACATAGTCCGTTGACTCTGTTCTTAGAGAGATAAGGTGAGGGGCCGCCGCTTTTTCGGCCTGACTTAGATCGTAGGAAGAGGCCCGGGAGATTCCGCGAATTTTCCCGCCCCGCCCATTGACATCCGCAGCCTCCTCCAGGATGCCGTTTCCCGCGCTCTGGATCTCTAGGGATCGAAGATCGGAAGGTGGGGCGCAGGCTCAATCACGCCTGACGGAACAGCTTGGGCGACGGGGCGGCGTCCAAGCTGACGCCAGGCGTCGGGAGGCCGCGCGGTGAAAAGTTCGCTACGCGGACGTCAAAGGGTTTCGGGAGCAGCGGCGGCTCGCGTCCATGGCCGCCTTGAACCTGACGATGGCGTCAGTGGTCCAGACCGGTCCCATCCTCAGAATGGCGGTCGGCGCAGGAAACTCGCCTCGAACTCTCCAGTTCAAGACGGTATGGCGGGTGACGTCGAAACAGGTCGCAACCTCGGCGACGCCCATGTATGGCTGATCTTCCGGGCGCATCCTCAAACTTTTTACCCCGTTGTTCAAGGTTCCTGCCGGAACATTCTGACCATCTGGCGGTGTACATCGTGTTCAGCACGAAGTTTCGGCGTCATACACCCATTCCATTCTTTTTCCATCGTCAACCTTCTCTCAACTCGTAAACTGGCGAGGCATCCGCGCCGCTTCCGGTCGGCCCGCCGTGGCCGTCCAAGCCGGGCACGGGAACGGCCTTTGGTCACGCCGCAGGTTTACCGTCGCTCGTTTTCGTCGTCTTTTGCGGCCCACGCTCGCTCGCGCTCCAACTGCGCGGTGCGCGCCGCGTAGAGTTCCGAAGGCGGGATGCCCTCCAGGCCGGCGCCGACTGGCGGCTTGAACCAAGCTGGCGAGCGGTTCAACCGCTCGTCGCCGCCCGTCAAGATGATCCCCACGTCCTCCGCGTAGGCCACCGCCTGCCGATGCAAGCGCCCGTCGTCATCGCAGTTCTCAAGGCGCTGGAACCGCTCAAGGCACTCGATCGCCCAACCGAAGCCGCTCGATCGCCCACCCAAGCCGCTCGATCGCCAGCTTCGCCTGCCTTACGACCCGCTCTTTGTCCCGTCTGTATCTCTCGTCGTTCGCCGCTTCTGCCGGCCCGCAGGCGAGACAGATGCCGGCGGCGTCTCGGCGATGATGGAGACACTTTCTGGTTGTCGGATCGCAGTCGCACACGTCCTCCGAGGCGCACGGTTCGAGGTGCGTCGCGCACACTTGAGTATGGCCCGGCCCGGGTGTGCGGTGAACCGTTGCTACAGCCGGCGCGCCGCACTCCCTGCAAGTTCCGCCAGGCTCCGCCCCGGGCAGCAGCGGCTTCAGCTTCTCCAGTTCGTCTATCGTCATTGCATTCCTCCACTTTTTTCCGTGCGCGTGTCCTTTCGCCGCCTGCGCGAGTTCGATGATCTCGTAGCTCGACCGATCGAAGTGCAACCGCTCTACCTCCGCGCACCAGCCGGCCACCCTGCGAAATCTGCCGGGGAAGTTCCGCACTTCCCCGGCGGTGAGCATTCTTGAGTCCGGCGTACCGTTCGAGCTCTCGTTTCCGCGCCAGACGCTCACGTTCGGTTCGTCTCATTGCACGCTCCCGTCGTCGAGGCCGAGGCTCTTCGCGTCGACGGCCAGTTCGGTCCGCAGCGTCGCCGCGACCCGCATCAAGTCCGCAGGCAGCGGTTGGTACTTGTCGGCCTTCATGATCTCGCCCAGCAGTTTCAGCACGAGCTTCTGCAGCTTGATCAATGTCCTCTTGAGCGCGAGAACCTCCTGCCGCACGTCGTATGTGCCCAAGATCGCGGACCGCTGCGGCGCGTTCACCACGAACCTGATCTCGTCCCTGGCTTTGGTCGCCGCTTCGGCGTCGCCACGCTCCTCTGCCTCGACCAGGTGGATTGCGGCGGCGGCCGCGCAGTCTCGCCTTTGCCGGTCGTACTGCGAGATCGCCGTGCCGGACTTGTGGGGTTTGGCGGGCCTGGCCTTTTTTTCCAGCGGCTTCTCATAGCCCCGCACGCTGGCTAACATCTTGTAGACAGCGCTTCTAGTGCGGCGGAGGCGCTTGACGCAGAACTCGCCGAACGATCTGCATCCTCGGATGCGGATGCTGCCGCGGGGATGGGCGTGGAACTCGCGGTCTATCAGTTGAATCTTGGGCGCAATATCCTTCAGCTTGACGCACGCCGCGCCAAACTCGCGCTCAACCGCTGCCGCCACGATCTCGACATCGGCGAGTGTCAACTTTTTCCACACTCTTCTTGGTTTTCCTTCGCCGGAAAATTCCGGCGTGGGGACTGCGGATTCGTTTACACTTTCTATGTTCACGTCGCCTCCTAACAGGTGAAGTGTTCGGCCCGCTCGCGGTCATGACCCGCGGCGGGTTTGTTGCCTCAGGGCGAGTCCTTGCGGAACCTCGCTGGCCAGTAGAAGGCGTCGTTGCGCTCATCGCGTCGTCTCGCATCCTGCATCCGCTGCCGGTCCAGTTCCGCCATCGAGCAGTCGACGTGCCCCCGGGCTTCCGCTTCTGCGGCGGCCTTCGCCGCCATGCGCTGCGCTCTGATCTCGTTCCGCTTTTGCACCATCCACGCCGGCCACAGTGCGTCAAGTTCGTCGCTCATCGGTCAGGCCGCTCCCTTCGCATCATTCGTCGTCGATGCCGCGACTCTGTTCCTGCGCTTCATCGCTGCCCTCGCCAGCGACACCAACTCGGCAACTCCGCTACGCTTGATACCGAAGACCGTGCGGAGCCGCGCAGAGAAGCAACGCACATGGAGCACGTCGCCCGGTGCGCATCGGCGATCACAGCAAACAGCCGAGACGGGGACGAAAGGCCGTCATTTTGACGGGGTGACTTGGCCGTTCTCCGCTGCTGCTGTGATCGCCGACGCGCGTCAGCCTGTTCCTCGACGTCGCGCCGCTCGCGCTTGCAGAGTTCGTCCACTAGGCTGTGCGTTTCACGACTCTTGCCGCGAGGTCGAGCACCTCATTCACCCGCTCGGGAACGCCGAGCGCCTCTGCCAACTGCCGAACGCGGCGACGCTCCACGACCAGCTTCGCCAATTCCGCGTCGATGAGGCGGATCGCCAACGAGTGGTCTTTGCGGACCTCCCCGAGCGGGATCCAGTTCTCGGCCCCCGTGTCAATTTGCTTCTGTCTACAGTCAGGATCCCGAACATAGGCCGGCACCTTGATTGTTTTTGCCATTGCTTTCCTCTTTCAGCGATACGTTACTAATGCCCGCCCGCGCAGGCCGTTCTTTATTCGCTCAGGCGCGACTCGATCCACCTGTCCAAATCAACCTTTCTATAGCGGACAAGCCTGTCCCCGGCGCGAAAGTACTTTGGCCCTTCGTTGTTCGCACGCCAGAAGCGCAGCGTGGCCGCCGACACTCCCAAGTACCGCGCCGCAGCGGACGTGGTGAGTGTGTTCTGGAGTTCGGGCAGCGCTCCACCATCCACTCCACTAGCTGTCCTGCCTCTCCTTGCCTTCGTCTTAGTCGTCATTGACTCACCCTAGCGCTCGTGCTACCTTGGTAGCTGTCACAGTATCAGCAGGCGCAGATGCGTGTCGAGCTGCAATTCCCAACACTTCATGCCAAGAAGCCGTGACAAGCGAATCCAGCCTCCTAGTGGCGCGGAGATGCTTCCCGCGGCCCAGCGGGCGATTGACAGTCTCAGCGTGCGGCTCGCCAACCTGGTTCCGGGCAACGCGGAACTGCCGGACTTCCCTGAGGACGAGATGCCCGGTGAAAGCCTCAGGTTCAAGGCCTTCGTCCGCGGCGAAGGCTACGAGACGCACGAAAGCCTGAGGTTCAAGTCCTTCGTCGAGCAGAATCTTCCGCGCGCGGAGTTCGCCGACCTTCGCGGCGAACTGGACAGGGCCGCCCGGTCGAAGGCCTCCACGCCTGTGCGGTTCTATCGCTCCTTGGTCGAGACCCGAGAGATTCTGCGCTCTGCGGTCAAGATCATGGACTGGCTTGCGGGGCTGGAGGACCGATGCCCCGTGCTTCGGATATGCGAGAGCTGCGGGCTAATCTTCGCTCCGTCCCGCAAGGACAAGATGACGTGTTCTACGACCTGCCGCGACCGCATCCGTCAGCAGAGATGGCGGGCCAACAGCGACCGATACAAGAAGAACCGGGTAGAGAAGGAAAACGAAGCAGAGAGACAACGGAAGGCGAGGTGAATCATGGTAAGGAGACTAGGCGGCAGCGAGAACTACAGCTACAACTTCAGGTGGACGATCAGGCACAAGGACGGGACTCAGGAGCACTTCCGCGTCCGGCGATGCTCCCACGTGTCGAACAAGAAGGACGCCCTGGCCGTCGAGGCCGCGCACAAGGCGGCGCTCGCCCGGGGCGACGTTCACCCGAACGACCCGTGGCCGCCGCCGAAGGACGCGGCGCCGCCCACCCTGCGGGTCTTCTCCGCGTCCTTCCTCGCGCACGTGAAGACCAACAAGACGCTGGGGACGCACAGGTTCTACAGCGGAGGGCTTGGCCGGCTGCTGGCGTTCTCGGTGCTCGCGGACGCGCCGCTCGACGCGATCACGGTCGAGACGGTTGACCGCTATTCCCGATACCGCCAAGACGTCGCGAAGAACAGTTCCGTCACCGTGGCGATCTGCGATGCCTGCGTCGCGCACTGAAGCTGGGCGTGAAATGGGGCAAACTGAAGGTGGGCGATGCGGTCGCCGTCAACGAGATCCCGGAGGCGCCGAGCACCCGCCGCGCCGTGACTCCGAAGGAGGAGCAACTCTACCTTCGCCACGCTTCGGCCACCCTCCGCGACGCCGCGATTGTCGCCTGCGACTCTGGACTGAGGCCGGAAGAACTACTCCCCCTGCTGTGGGCCAACGTCGATCTGCTGTCGCGTCCGGAAACTCCCAACGGCGTCCTGCATGTGCGCGGCGAGGGCAAGAGTCCGGCCGCCATCCGATCCGTACCGTTGACGCCGCGCGCGCAGGAATGCCTGGAACGACGGTGGAAGGCGGTCGAGGCGGGGATCAGGAAGTCGCCGTTCGTGTTCCCGGGCAGCGGCAAGACGGGCCACATTGTAAGCGTCCAGCACCCGCACGAACAGGCGATCAAGAAGGCGAAGCTCGCATCGTTTGAGTTTTATTGTTGGAGACACACGTTCGGGAGCCGCTGCGCCATGGCGGGCATGGACAAGTTTTCCCTCTGCCAGCTCATGGGTCACAGCTCGCCGGCTGTGACCGAGAAATACTACGTGCATGTCACGCAGCCGCACGTCAGCAAGGGCTGCGAGAAGTTCGTCGAGTACTCGGAACGCGGCACTGCTGAAGGGATTGCAAGCGCCTTCCCGCCGTCAACCAGCGCGGTGCAGTAGGGGTTGCGGACAGGTTTTCAACATGTACCATCCCGTGTACCACGGCGAGCGTTATTGGGTGCTAATGAGCGCTAACGGGCAAAAACAGCGAGGTCGGCGGGATCGTGGTCAAGCCGCTGATCTCGCTGGTTTTAGTGATAAAATCTGGACCAGTGGCGCTATCGTCTAGGGGTTAGGACGGAAGATTCTCAATCTTCAAACCCGGGTTCGATTCCCGGTAGCGCTACCATCTTCCCTTAAGCCGTTTGTTCCCAAGCGCATCCGGCTTCCCTCCGCTGCTTGTGACTACTTTGTGACTACTTTTCCCGAATTCTTGCACTCGCTGCGGCCCCGTGTGTTGGATTGTGTGGAGCAAGCAGAGTGGCAAACAAGACCGTAAAAATCTACGAGAGGGTGAAAGTTCATGGTGACGCGATCACTGCTGCACGTTGCCGATCTCCGGCTGTTTCGCCGATTGTGCTTCTACTTACGGAGTTGGTTGCGCAGACGCACGCCCACAGTATTCCCAATCCCTAATCAAGCGGAGAGTTTTTCCTTACTCGTCGCCCATACCGGAGGATGAAGGACATACTGACGCTCTTTCAGCACAACATGGACACGAAGAGTTGTCAAAAGGTATAGTCCTGCGCCACGGCCCTCCCTCCTTTACCAAGGAGTAATTGCCGCGTTGAGAGATTGGCACTTGCGGGCGTCTAGAAGACCCTCGAAAACGCAGCTCTTCGGGCCAGCGGGGCGGCGGGGTCAGAAAAGCCTGAAATGATGCAGTTTTGCATGTTCCCTGCTTGGGAGTTCCCATCGCGGCTTGCCCCCGTCAAAGGTCAAAGAGTGAAATCGTGATAACAACGTTCATTCGGGTATGCTGCTCCCCAAAAACACTAGTTTGTGGGCAGCAGGGCTACGGATTTTTTGCCTCCTTGATTCAGATACTTGCAGCGCCGTCGCTTAAGGGGATTGGGCAGCCTTCGGGCGGTGCGCCGACGTAGCCAACACGGGGTTCACTCGTGGAATCGCGGCGTCTCAGTTCCGGATGCGCGATGCTCTGGGACGGAATCTCGTCTATTGGTAGCCGCAAACTTCCCAGATGCCGACTTCTGGCCCGGAATATTTTCGTTTTGTCCGCCAAGCGTTGACAGATGGACTGGTTGCCCGTCGAAAGAACGTCTTTAGCGGCTCACTTCAAACGATTCTATCGAAACTGCACCGACCACGCGACCTGCGCATCCCCGGCATATCTGCTTCGGGGCAGTCCAGCTAGTGCGAAAGATATAAACCTGAGAATTACCTGGTTTTCGTCGCGTGCGAGTCGACTCTCCTGCTCAATGCCATTGCCTTTATCTTGACTAAAAAAGGGGAGCGGTTGCGCTCCCCTTTCGTCCATCGCACTGGGCCTGTCTTGGCAGGTTTGCCTGCAGGCCCGAGCTTTACCCCTTTCATGACGGGGTTCGATAGTGCTTACTTCCTGACCAGGATCTGCGTTGCAAGCCACGCTGCGTCCTGCTGGAATCGCGCTCCCGCTGGCACGGCGCCGGCGTAACCCGCGCGCATCCCGTCGGAGTCCTGGGAGATGACGCGATATGTGCACCCGGGCTGCACCAGTTGAGTTGCGTGCGTCGCGAAGGAACTGGCATCGTAGTAACCGCATTCCAGCGCTTGCAGATTAGTATTCGGGGTCAGCTCAACCGGATAGGCCTCGCCCTCGCTGCTCGGCACCGTCACACTTGATGTAGGAGCAGCTACGTCTTTCCGAGCACTGATCACCTTTTGCACCCGAGAGAGAATCTGCCCGGCGGCGATCAGGTTCTGCGAATCCGCCGCTTGATACTTGGGCCAATCGTAACGGAACGATTCCAGGGAACCGTCGTTAATGAAGGTGAGGATGACCTTGGAACCGTTGCCCACGACCGGCACGCCATGGAGAGTGCGGCCGAAGACGATACGGTTTGCAACGACGGCATTAGTGATCTCGCCAGTGGTGAGATCCTGGCCCCCTTCGGTACGATAGTCAGCTCGGAGTGCGACGAGTTGTTCCTCTGCCCGGAGAACGATCTGCGAAGCCAGCTTGTCAGCGATGAAGGCACGGCCTTTCTGCTCCAGTTCGGCGGCTGACATCTTTCCAGACAACGGCTTGCCCAGCGCGTGCGCCCGGGCTTCGACAGTGGTATTCCGGTAGTCGACGCCGGCACCGTCGGCGGTAACGTCGAGTGCCCACTGTTTGCCGGTGAGGTGCAGGGTGTCGCCGAGCTTACTGCTCTGCTCGACCTTACCCAAACCCAGTTTCTCGATCAAGGCGGGACCCACTTTGTTTTGCTCTACCGTGCTGGCGCGGTGCAATACGGGTAGAGCGGAATCACGGAAGCCTTGGGTAACCGAGAACTGCTGGTGAGCTTTGGTTTGCGGAAGCTCTTCCGCGCGTGCAGTGCTGCCGGCGATCATCATTGCGCTTGCCGCTAACACCGCGCTTGCTGCGAAACTCAGATTCTTGTTTTTCATTGCCATTCTCCTAGTATTGGTATGAATTGCGCTCATTTGAGATCCGTTCGTTTTGAACAATGGTTGCCACTAGTTCCAATTCGTCCAGCAGGCATAGCCGATCTGACCGTCCCGCAGCGGAGACTCTTCCATTAAGCCAGACAGGTTGACCCCTTGCCGATTCCAGCAGTCGCTGGAATTCTTGCCGGTGTTGGCAATCGTGGGCTGGTTGTCGTTGTTCCAGCCATAAACGGCATTTAGCCATCCGTTGCCCAGCCCATCGTCCCAGATCACATACTTTGCGAAGGCCGGCATGGCTTGATCGTCTTCGTCGGTCCAAAGATTGCCGTGTGCGCCAGCCAGGAATTTCACTCCACCTGAAAGAGCGTTCGCCCAACGATGCCAAAGGAGTCCGTCGGCGTTATAGAGGGTGTCGCAGGAGAAGGTAGCGAAGGCCTTCACTTGCTTGCCCGAGTCGCCCAGGCGCATTTGATAAGCGCTGGCCCAGGTTTGGTAGTCCCACATGGCGTACACCGCATTGTTGACGGTAGCGATGTTGCTGTCGCCATGCGTGGACATGAAGAAAAAATCCACGCTGTCGACGCCGCCGCAACCGTTGCAGGTCTCGTCGGCGTTGCCGTATTCGAAAGCGGGTTGTGCGCCCTGAAGGTTGAAATAGAAATCGACTGGGTAGTCGAGCTCTATAACGCTGATGAAGTTGTCACACCCGTCGTATACGTCGATGGTGGGAGCCCAGTTATCCTGAAAGCTGCCTTCGCAGCGCACGCCGAAGTGGACGGTCGCTGAGGCAGGGGAAGCGAAAATCGTGAACATGGTGAATCCAGCCACGACGATGAGTGCATTGCGAGCCGCACCGCTTAAATACGATAGAAATCTTCCTTTCATAAATCCTCCTTTTAGTTATGCGCTCCGTTCTGGAGCTTGAATTTGATTTCTGGCTATCGGCTGGGCCTCCGTATCGGTCACCGCGAAAGCCCTTCACTGGATGTAGCGGGAATTAACCAGCAGACGGGTCATGGTCTGGGGAAAAACTCGGAATCCGTTGAAGCGTCTTCTGATTCGTCGTCACTATCTCTCATGAGGCGACGATTCTTTCTTGCAACTGGGGGCCATCTGCACCGATCCGCAGTTACTGTGGCACGCTGCTTGTCAATGTGATACTTTCCCCTACATCGGCGAGAGCAGAAGCCATGCAAGGATCTTCCGAAGTGCCCTCAAAAGTCGAAGTCACACAACTTCTCAAGGCGTGGGGTAGCGGAGACGACAAGGCACTCGAACTGTTGACTCCCGTAGTTGAAAACGAGTTGCATCGTATGGCCCACCGCTGCATGGCCAGAGAGAATCCCGGTCACACGCTGCAGACCACCGCTCTGGTAAACGAGGTTTATCTGCGACTGGTCGACGTGCATGCGGTGAATTGGCAGGATCGAGCGCATTTTTTCGCTATTTCCGCTCGCATGATGCGACGCATCCTGACGGATTTTGCTCGTTCCCGTCGTTATCAGAAGCGCGGTGGTGGTGCGGTGCAAGTCACATTGGACGAAGCTCTGGTCGTCGCCCCGGAAAAACAAGCGGATATCATGGTTCTTGATCAGGTTTTGACTCAGTTTGCCGCGTTCTATCCGCGGCAGAGTCAAGTCGTGGAACTACGCTTTTATGGCGGACTCGACATTCAGGAAACAGCGGAAGCTCTGAAGATATCCCCAGAGACAGTCAAGCGAGATTGGAGATTTGCCAAGAGCTGGCTGTTGCGTGCCCTCAGCGAAGAAAAGACCGAAGGCAAGAGCGGAGAAAAGGACGATGGATGTTGAGCGAGCGCGGCGTCTGGAGCAGTTGTACCACTCCGCGCTGGAGCATGCCGCAGCCGAGCGCGCCGCGTTCCTGCGGAGTGAGTGTGGCGCGGACGCGGCCCTCCGCCACGAAGTGGAAGCGCTACTCGCCCATGACAAAGAAGCTGAGGATTTCATCGAAACCCCGGCGCTGGAAATGGCCGCCCGGTTGGTCGCCCAACAGCGCGATCAGTCAGGCCACAAGAGCGACGCTGTCGTCGTAGGCCAGACCGTCTCCCATTACCGCATTGTCGAGAAACTGGGCGGGGGCGGGATGGGCGTGGTCTACAAGGCGCGTGATACCCGGCTGGGGCGACCGGTCGCGTTGAAATTCCTGCCTGAGCATTTCGCAGCGGACCCAAAGGCGATCGTCAGGTTTCAACGCGAGGCTCGCGCCTCCAGTTCTCTCAACCACCCCAACATTTGTACCATTTACGACATCGGCGAAGAAGCAGGGCGAACTTTCATCGCCATGGAATACATGGAGGGGCAGACGCTGAAACATGTTATCGAATCGCAGCCGTTGGAAAGGGAACGATTGCTGCAACTGGCAGTGCAGATCGCCGAAGCCCTGGATGCGGCTCACACGCAAGGCATCATTCATCGCGATGTGAAGCCGGCCAACATTTTCGTTACCAAGCGTGGTCAGGCCAAAGTCCTGGACTTCGGCCTGGCGAAATTGGCGCCCACACCGTACACCGCAACGGGGCCCGCAAAATCGGGCTCGTTGGACGAGAGTTCGGAGGATCAGCTTACTGGCCCTGGCATCGCGGTAGGAACAATCGCTTACATGTCGCCCGAACAGGCCCGCGGCGAAGAGGTTGATATCCGCACGGACCTGTTTAGTCTCGGTGCCGTGTTCTACGAAATGGCCACAGGGGAGCGTGCCTTTGGGGGGACCACGGCTGCCGTGGTTTTTGACGCCTTACTCAATCGCGATCCGGTCTCGCTAACGCGCCCGCATCCTCGGATTCCTGACGGACTGGAACCCATCATCGCTAAGGCGCTGCAGAAGGACCGCGAGGCGCGCTACCAGTCGGCGGCAGAGATTCTTGCTGATCTAAAGATCGTCGCAGGCGGAGAGCATGCTCGCGTGCGCTTCGGCCATGCGGTCTCCAACCGAAAGCTGTGGCTCCCGGCCTTGGTGGTGCTAGTGATCGCCACGGTAATCGGAATAATTTTCACCTTCCGCCATCGGCCATCCCACGAGCTGACCGAGAAAGATACGATTGTTCTCGCGGATTTCGCCAACAACACGGGCGATGCAGTGTTTGACGACACGCTCAAGACCGCCCTCAATGTTTCCTTGCGGCAATCGCCGTTCCTCAATGTTCTTTCCGACGGCAAAGTCGCGAAGACCCTGCAACTGATGACCCGTCCCGCAGGTACCAAGCTCACGCCCGATGTGGCGCGCGAGCTATGCCAGCGGGCGGGAAGCAAGGCCTACCTTGCGGGGTCAATTGGCAGTCTGGGCAGCCAGTATGTGCTGGGGTTGCAAGCGGTGAATTGCCAGAGCGGAGATACGCTGGCGGAGGAGCAGGTCAGGGCGGCGAGCAAGGAGAAGGTGCTGGATGCACTGGGTGGGGCGGTGTCCAGGGTGCGCGGCGAACTGGGCGAATCGCTGGCTACGGTGCAGAAGTTTGATGTTCCGCTTGCGGAGGCTACCACCTCCTCGCTCGAGGCGTTAAAGGCGTTCAGTCTAGGCAGAAAAACATTTCGCGAGAAAGGTGTGACAGCAGCCTTACCTTACGACCAGCGAGCCATCGAGCTTGATCCGAATTTTGCCCTGGGTTACTTGTCGATGGGCAGCGACTACTTCACCCTCGGTGAGGTAGGGCGGGCCGGCGAGTACCTTAGCAAGGCGTTTCAGTTGAGGGAGCATGCTAACGAACGAGAAAAGCTGACCATCGCCGCCGATTACTATTCGAGCGTAACTGGCGAACTCGATAAAGCGACCCAGACGTATCAGGAGCAGATTGACAGTTATCCACGCGACCTCTCGGGGTATAGCAACTTGGGCTTGGTGCTCGCTGAACAGGGACGGTATGAAAAAGCCCTGGAGATCACGAAACAGGCCGTGCTTGTATCAGATGGGATGCTTTTCCTCCACGACAATCTCGCTAACTACGATATCGCGCTGCAGCACTTCGACGAGGCTCGAAAAATCATTCGCGACGCGCAGGCACAAAAGTTGGACGATGGAATAGCGCGCTGCGCGCTCTACGCTCTTGCCTTCCTCGCTTCCGACTCCTCCGCCACGGCGGAACAGCAGCAGTGGTTCGCGGACCAGCCGGGATACGAGAATGTTGGACTGGCGCTCGCATCCGACACTGAGGCATTTGGCGGTCATCTCGGCAAGTCGCGGGAACTGACCAAGCGCGCGGTAGACTCGGCTATACACGCCGACAGCAAGGAAAGTGGTGCAATTTGGCAGGCGATCGCTGCTCAACGGGAAGCTGTTTTTGGCTATCCCGCGCAAGCTCGTCAGTTGGCGGCAGGCGCCTTGAAGCTTGCTCCTACGAGTCCGGGGGCATCCGCCGAAGCGGCGCTTGCGTTTGCCATGGTAGGGGATACGGAACGGGCTGAGTCTATGGCTCAGGACTTAGGAAAACGCTTCCCCTTGAACACCCAGATGCAGTCGCTTTGGCTGCCAGCAATTCAGGCGCAATTGGCGCTGAACAAAAAGAACCCGGTTACCGCCATCAATACCCTGCAAGCGGCTACTCCCATTGAGTTGGGAGCGATTCCATTCGTCGTCAATCCTTCCTGCCTCTATACCGTGTATCTGCGCGGAGAGGCGTATTTGGCATCTGCGCAAAGTAGCGCCTCGGCAGCCGAGTTTCAGAAGATTCTCGAGCATAGCGGAATCGTGTGGAACTGCTGGACGGCAGCGTTGGCCCATCTGGGAGTGGCTCGAGCGAATGCATTGGAGGCGAGAACCTTGCAGGGAGCCGACTCCGATGCCGCCAGGGTTCGAGCGCTGGCGGCCTACAAAGATTTCCTCACCCTGTGGAAAGATGCCGACCCAGACATCCCCATCTTGAAGCAGGCCAAGGCAGAGTATTTGAAGCTGCAATAGCACCCGTGAAGCCTTGCGAGGTCCAACGGCACAGCAAAAGTCCCGGGACGCACAACGATTTCTGGATTGTCGGCAAGCCTCACCCTACTGAGTTACGTAAGAGGAGCCTTCACTCGGGCGCAATCCCGCAATAGAGGATTAGTTGCGAACAATCCTTCTACGAAAAGCCCATAATTCGAGCAGTGATGGCAATCAGTAAACACGACGCCGTTCTTTGGTTTCTCAGGTCGAACCGGACGCCAACTCATGGGTTGAGTCACTGCTGCGAGTACACGTATAGCGCTGAGAGGACGCGTTCCGCGTTATAGGCATAGGCATTTCCCGATGGCGTTACGTAGAAGTGCGACAGTGAAAGAGTACCCGCAGGATCGTTGGGCCTTATTTGCTTCCAAACCTCGTGGCGCCCGCTGAACGCATCCACGCGGAAAATGGTGGCTGATTCGTCGCCCTCTTTTTCCACGAAGATATGCTTGCCGTCCTGATCCCAAGCTATGGGTGACTCACCCTCTTGCAGTGGCGCCGGGCGGGCCTTGCCTGTGGACAGATCTACGATTACGTTTTGCCCCCGCTCCATACCGACGCCGGCCCCCTGCAACACGAGTTTGCCGTCCGGCGAGACTTTGTTCCAGAATTGCGCGCCCTCGCGGCTGGTTAATGGGCTCGCAGGTCCTCCCTCAAGCGATACGCGGTAGGCGCGCGCGGGTGCAACCCCTTCATGTCCCAGAAAGACGAACTCCTTGGCGCCAGGCATCCACGAAACAAAGCTCTGGTCTACTTGAACCGGCGTGATGTCAAAGGTGCGCACTTCTCCCGCACCCGTCGGCAGGACGCGCAACTTGGTCGGCTGGCTGGGGACAAGCGCGATCACATCCTTGCCGTCTGGCGTCATGCCCATGATACTGCCTTCACCGAGCTCCACCGCCGCCGAGCCGTCCAGATGGCGGAAGAACACAAGATAGTCGTCCCCAGTTCCGGGCCCGGACTCGGTGAAGGCGACGGTCTTGCCATCCCAGGAAATTGCGCCATTCACGCCGTGCCCCAACACATCGACGTTACGCTCCGGAGTCGTTGCCGGAGAAGCCACTAACTGGGCGCTGCCGATGATCTCGTGGGTAAACAGCAGCCGCCCGTCAGCCGCGATATCCCAGACAGTGACATCGCCGGGTACCGCAAAGATCTTCCGGGCCTTCCCATCGAGGGTGACAGCATGCACCGTGCGTTCCTGCGAGTGCGTTTCCGATCCAGTGGCGGCATACCAAATCTCGCGTCCGTCCGGCGACCATGCGAGGCCGTCTGCCGCGCTGGCCTCTGCGGTCAGCCGTTTCGCGCCTCGGTTTGCCTCTGCCACAGCGACGTAGCCGCGATCATCCCCGAACTGCGGATGTTCGAGAAATGCCACCACCTTTCCGTCGGGCGAGATGCGCGGGTGGCTGATATAACCGTTGGTCTTGAAAAGCACACTGCCGATGGGATATTCGAGTTGGTGAGGCCCCGCTAGTTTGCGCACCACCGCAAACTGCTTGCCGTCGCGGCTGATGTCAGCGTCCCACACCGCTTCCAGGATCTCTCGCGCCGTACCGCCATTCGCCGGGACACGGGCCAGTGTCCCGAAGTGAATCCAGCTCGTCGTCCGGATTCGTCGCACATTGGTCAGCACTGCCACGTCACCTGCAGCAGAGATTCCGGCGACCAGTGCGTTCTTCAGGTCGAGGGAGCGTGTGTTATGGCCGCCGATCCGTGTGCTGAAGACGTCGTACGGCCGCCCCTCCCACGTGGCGCTGTAGATGACGTTCTGACCGTCGGGCGCGAAACGCGCGCCCTTGATGTAGCCGCGTTGGAACGTAATCCGTTCGAAGCGGGCAGGTTCAGCGCGGCTGCGAGTACCGGCAAAGTAAGCCCCGATTCCAATGATCACGACGGTCGTGGCCGCCACTGCCCACACCCACAGCTTGGGACGAGCGGTGGCGAGCGCCGACCGTCTAGCGGTTGCGCGCGCCGCTGGGCTCGCAGAATCGTGCGAGGACCCGCTCAGCGCCTCCAGCGCGAACCCCAGATCCTTGGCCGATTGAAAGCGCTGCTCCGGTGACTTCTCCAGACAGCGACGCATGATCCGCTCGACTCCTGCGGAGATTGGCGTCTCGGTTTTTGTGAACTCGGGCGGGTCTTCCTTTAAAATCGCGGTCATCGTTTCCGCCGCTGTGTCCTGAGTAAACGCCCGTCGTCCACAGAGCATCTCGTACAGTACCGCTCCGAAGCTGAAGAGGTCGCTGCGATGGTCCACCGCCTGGCCCCGCACTTGTTCCGGTGACATGTAGCCTGCCGTCCCCAGCGCCACTCCAGGCACGGTTGGCGTCAAATCCGGAGATGCCAGCGTTGCAGCATCACCGCTCCCCGGCGCCGCCCACGGACTCTGCTTGGCCAGTCCGAAGTCGAGGATTTTTACCCGCCCGTCTTTGTTGACGAATAAATTCGCCGGCTTCAGATCCCGATGAATGACTCCTTTCTCGTGCGCCGCGGCAAGGCCCTGCGCAATCTGCAATCCATACTCGATCGCCCGTCTCGAGGACAGAGGCCCGTTGCGGAGCTTTTCGCGCAGCGTTTGCCCCTCCAGCAACTCAGTAACGATGTACCGGATCCCGCTCGCTTCGCCGATGTCGTGCACGGAGACGATGTTTGGATGGTTCAGCGCAGCGACAGTTTTGGCCTCCTGCTCGAAACGCCGCAAGCGCTCTGCGTCCGTGGCCACGGATTCGGGTAAAACCTTAATCGCGATGACGCGCTCCAGACGCGTGTCGCGAGCCCGGTATACTTCTCCCATGCCGCCCGCGCCGAGCGGCGCGAGGATTTCATAAGGTCCGAGTTTAGTGCCAGAGGCCAGAGCCATTCGTGAGCGCAATTATAGTACCCACCAGCCGCAGTCCATGCGACGATTCTGGACGGATCGTCGGCCAACCAAAAATATCCAGAAACGGGCTTCGCGGAAATCGGTCGGCCAATAAAGAGGAGGCATTCCAACCTCTCGGCCTCGACGAGCACCTCGCTGGGTACCCGCTTTCATTCGACCCGGAGATACTCGACGAGCCCGTGAACGGCACTGACAACGTTGCGGTGCATCATCTCGTCGCTGCCGGTCTTCTCCACCTGGCGTCGGACGGCTTCGGCAAATAACGGGAACTCACGGGTCGGGCACTTCCTCCGATTCCCGGCGAGCCATCTGCGCCAATCGCCACGGCCGTGGCCTGCGTGGAAGGGTTTCCTCTTGGCAGCCGCTATTGCAACTTCGCGTACTCTGCCTTGGCTTGCTTCAGGATAGGAATATCGAGGTCGGCGTCTTTCCAGAGGGCGAGGAAGCCCTGATAGGCCGCTTTTGCTTTGGTGGCGTTGCCCTGCATGGCATACGCTCGACCCAGTTGGAGATGAGCCAGTACGCCGATGGGATCCCCGACCATTATCCCGGGGTGATCCAGAACTTTCTGAAACTCCCTGGCGGCATCAGCGCCTTGGCCCGCGGCCAAATACGCTTGGCCACGCGCATAGATGGGATAGAGGGCCCCGAAGAAACCCGTTTGAGTGCTGCGCGGCTGGCCCAGTTCGTAGGGAACGGCAACTTGGAGAATTTCGATCGCCTTGGCGGGATCGCCATGGTTCAAGGCCAGAAACCCGCGCACGGTCGGCAGATAATTGAACTTGACGGACGTATCTTCGGGAAAGCTGCTTTCCAGATCGTTGGTCAGTGTTTGAGCCTGCGAAGAATCCCCCGCGATAGCCAGGGCGAGGGCTGCGCCATACTGCACCTCCCGGTTCTTGGCAAGCGCAAGGGCTGCCATTGCTGTCGGCCTTGCGACTGGCGCGTTCCCGTAAAAGGCTTCCCACAGCGCCAGTCGGGTTTGGAATGAAGCGGCCTTTTCTCGATGAGCCGCCTGCTGCGCCAAATCGCTTGCCCGCCGTAACATCTTCGTGGCCTCTTGCAGGTGACCGGCGTATGCGAGAGTAAAGGCTTGATGGTCAGAAATTAATTCTTCGACTCCCGATTTCCCCCGAGCCGCGTCTACTTCGCGCTGCATGCCCCCGATGTCGCCTTTCACAAACGCGAGATCGTATCGCAAGAGCGCTAACAGAGGAATTTCAATTTTTCGCTCGGATGCTCTGCGAACCGCGTCTTCGGCCGCTCCCAGACGGTCGAGGCTAAGAGAGTTCGAAGCAAGAAGGGCATAGCCAACGCCAAAGTCCGGAGCCAGTTCAATCGCCTTTTGGGCCTCTTCGGCTGCCTTCTCATGTTCGCCGAGCACAGGATAAATGAAGCCCGCTAAGAAGGAGTGGGGTGTCCACTCACGAGGATAAGCTTGTGCCCACGCCTCGCAGGTCTGCTGCGCTTTTTTCTGGTTTCCTGTCGCCCGTCCATCGTAATAAGCGGTGATAAAGAACTTCTCGTTGTCGCTGACGCGGTTCCGCAATTCGTAGGCCTTCTTAGTATTTTCTGTACCCACTTCCGTTTCTCCCATGGAACCGTACATGAGCCCGAGCGATGCGTACGCGATGGCAAATTTGGGATCGATCTCGATGGCATGTTTAAAAAAAGGAATAGCCGCGTCCCCGCCCGGAGAGGCGGCAACTTTCCAGCCCATGCTATAAGCCTTTAAGGCTTCCAGTGACGGGGTCGTAGCCTCGGCGAGCGGAGTGTCGTGTTTTTCAACTGTCACCAAGGATTCTCCGATTCGCGTTCTGAACTTACGTGCAATTTGAGTCAGAGCATTCAGTACGCCTTCCTTCCTTGCCACTTCTACCTGCTCTTCATCGAGGACGTCCCCTGTGCGACAGTTCTTTGCGCGTAACCCCAGTACGTACTGGCTTCCGAGATTTGCAATCGAGCCGTCGAGAACGGCGGCGCTGGCGGTGCGCTCGCAAACTTCCCGGGCGATCTCCGGAGTAAGACGCGCATCGGAGGCCTGGCCCATCAGGGACAGAGTGTGCAGAATGCGCTGCTCTGAGATGAGGCTGAGAAAAGGCGACTGTTCCAACTGCACGGTGAGACCTTGCCGCAGCGTCCCGTCAAACACGGGATCGCCCGTCGTATTGGTGAAGTCGGCGAGCACGATGGTATCCTTGTCGGTGAGCCTTGGGGTACGGTGGAAATAGAAGTAAGCGCCGACTGACAACAGCAGTGCCGCGGCAGTGGCGGGAACAATGGCCTTCCAGTGTTTTGCGGAACCCGTTACTGGCGCAGGCTTCTCGCTCGTCATCACTCGCGGCGAATCCGTCTCCCGCCTCAACGCTCGCAGGTCGGTACGAATTCCCGAAGCATCCTGGTAGCGCTGCTCACGGTCCTTTGCCAGCGCCTTCACGATAATTGCGTCCACGCCAGCCGGTAGGTCTTTGTTCACACGGCTCGGTATGACCGGCTTCTCGTTCAGGATGGCATTCATCATCAGCACACGATTCTTACCAATGAATGGGCGCTTGCCGGTCGCCGCTTCGTAAAGCACGACCCCCAAGGAGAACAGATCGCTGCGCGCATCGATCTCCTCTCCCCGAACCTGCTCGGGAGACATGTAGGCCGTGGTGCCGGGGATGACACCTTCCACGGTCAGCGATTCCTCGTCGGGCTCGATTTCTGGTCGATGGCCGGGGACGGCTTTGGCCAACCCAAAATCCAGAATCTTCACCCGCTCCGAACTCGCCACAAAAATGTTTGCCGGCTTTATGTCTCGGTGGATGATTCCCTTCGCATGAGCCGCTGCTAACGCGTCGGACGTCTGAATACCCAGATCCAGGAGTTCGTCGCTGGAGAGCGGCCCATTGCGGATTCGCTCTTTCAGGCTCTCCCCTTCCAGCAACTCCATGACAATCACTGGCTGTCCGTCGTGTTCTTCCACTTCATAAATGGTGCAGATACTCGCGTGGTTCAAGGAGGAGGCAGCATAGGCCTCGCGCTTAAAGCGTTGCAGGGCTTTGGAGTCGTGTGCCAAGTTGTCAGGAAGGAATTTCAGAGCAACCCGTCGATTCAGACGGATGTCTTCCGCCTCGTAGACCACTCCCATTCCGCCGGCGCCGAGCTTCCCGAGTACGCGGTAGTGCGAAATGGTTCGGCCGATCGGAGAGTCGTCGGGATGTCGCTCGTTGTCGTTCTTTTGTTGCTGGGCGAGGGACCGCGCGGCTTCTTCTATAGCGGGGCTCTCCAAGAAGCTTCCTGCTTTTTGCTGGGCCGTCAGCAAAGAGCGGACTTCACGCTCCAGATCTTCGTCGGCTCCGCATGCTTTCCGCAGAAATGCATCGCGCTCCTCGGGTGGGCGTTCCAACACCGCCTGCAGCAGACCATCGACTTGTTTCCAACGCTCAGAGTCCATTGGTCGTGCCGTCGGTCAGTTCACGATAGAGCCAGGCCTTGGCGGTGCTCCAGTCCCGCATCACGGTGACCGACGACACTTTGAGCACCTCGGCCATCTCTTCTACGCTGAGTCCGCCAAAGAAGCGCATTTCGACGACCTGCACCTTACGCGGATCGAACTGCGCCAGCGCGTCCAGCGCGTCGTCGAGCGCCACCAGGTCCGCCACTCGTTCGCCGCCCACGATGGCCGTCTCGTCCAGCGAAACATGCTGCACGCCGCCCCCGCGCTTCAGGTTATGACGGCGCGCATGTTCAACCAGAATGCGCCTCATCAACTGAGCCGAAACCGCGAAGAAATGGGCGCGATTCTGCCACTGCATGCCCTTGTAATCAACCAGGCGCATGTAGGCCTCATTGACCAGAGCCGTGGCCTGAAGGCTGTGGCCGGGACGCTCGCCTCTCATGTAGTGACTTGCAAGACGGCGGAGTTCCTCATAGACGATCGGGGTCAACTGGTCGAGCGCGGCTCGGTCGCCGTCGCCCCAGGCGCGAAGCAGTCCGCTGACCTCGCCGATGTGGCGGTTTCTGAGCCTCGTCGTCTCCCGGTAGTGTGGATTTCTCCATCGCGCCACGCCTCGGAATCTTAACTCATAACGCAGCGCCTTCGAGAAAAGTTAATTTCGTGTGATAGTTCTGACCCTCCGTTTGCGCCTATCCAGGTGAGAGCGATGCAAGTCGCCCGGCAAAACATCAAGCAGTGAAGGAGAAAAAAATGAAATCCCGCATGTTTACGTGGATCGTAGCACTCAGTGTATGCGCTCCAATGGCTATGCCAACTCAGGTAGTCGCGCAGGAACAGTCGGCGGAGAAGCCGCAGCCCGCTCGCTATACCATCACCGACCTCGGCACGCTCGAGGGCGGAACGTTCAGCCAACCCTTCGCTATTAACAGGTATGGCTTGGTGAGTGGTTCGTCGAACCTCGCGGACGGCAATCAACACGCAACCCTTTGGCTCGAAAAACTGAAGGTCGACATCGGCGCGCCCGGACTCGGGGGACCGAACAGCATCGCGTTTGGCGATAACGACGGATTCCAATCCGCCGGTGAAGCTGAAACCTCTACTTCCGATCCCAACGGTGAAGATTTCTGCGGATTCGGTACCCACCTCACTTGTTTACCTTTCCTGTGGCAGGACGGCGAAATGATTCAGCTCCCGACACTCGGTGGCAACAACGGCGTCGCTATGGCGATCAGCAATCGGGGAGAAGTGGCCGGATTTGCGGAGAACTCGACACCGGATACGGGCTGCCCAGCTCCCCAAGTTCTCCACTTTGAGCCCGTCGTCTGGGAAAAAGGAGTGATTCACAAACTGCCTACGTTTGGGGGCGATCCCGATGGCGTCGCCCAGCAGATCAACGACAACGGAGCGGTTGTCGGGGGATCGGGTACTTGTGCAACTTTCAACGCGAATTTCCTCTACAACCTCGTGCCGGTTCATGCCTTGCTCTGGGAAAAAGGCAAAGTAACTGACCTCGGCAATCTCGGCGGCAAAACGGGACAGGCGGGCGGAAACATCGCCTATGACATTAACAACCAAGGCCAGGTAGTCGGTAACTCGGACCTGCCGGGCGACACAACCTTTCACGCTTTTCTCTGGACCAAGGGAACTGGGATGCAGGATTTGGGCACACTCTCCGGTGACGTAGCGAGCTTCAGCATCAGCATTAACGATGCCGGCTCGGCGGTTGGCGGGTCCCTGGACGCAAAATTCAACCCCCGGCCGTTTCTGTGGGAGAAGGGCGTGATGACCGACCTCAACACCCGGATTGCGGGTCATTCTCCACTTTATCTAATGACGGGTTGCTCCATCAATTCCCGCGGGGAAATCACCGGCTTGGGTCTCACCAGCACCGGCGAAATTCACACCTATCTCGCGACCCCGACACAACGTGTTACGACCGGCGAGAGTAATTCACAAGGCGTGACCAGCCGCAGGATTCTGAGCGACGATGCCCGCAAGGTGCTTCAGCAACAACTGCGCTTCGGTCGATCCGGAGCCCGGTTTATTGGGCTGCAAGAGTGATGTTGGCTTATCGCTAGTGTCTGAGGGCCGGGAAGTGATCGAAAGGCGCTGCGATTGAGAGAGCAGAATTAGAAGAAAAAGGGTGGGCCAGCCCCCCAAGTGATAGGCAAGGGCCGTAGAACTTCTCAGATCACGGATGCGTCATATGCGCCAATAGCGTTGGGTGATTCTTTCTGATCCATCTCTCGACTCTGGTGCGTAAAGCCGCCGCGAGTTCGTACATCTCTTTTGCTCCTTGTCTGAGACGGAACCCGCAACATCGTAACTGCTGATGTTTCGTTTCTTGCGAAGGGTGTCGAAAGTGTCGATCATCTTGTGTTCAGGAGCCAGTGTAAACTCCAGCGATTGGATTACGCGATGATGGTGGCTCTCACGACTCGCGCGGTACCCTGCTGCGGCCAAGGCTGCAGTCGCCGCCTGTAACGCCGCATTGTAGGCGATGGCAAAGCGCCAGTCGGTGGGCAAGGTCTTGGTGTTGCAGGCAGCAAGGTCTCGGTCGGAGATCGCAAATAGATTAAATATTTCCTGGGTGTTGGGTTTGTGCTGAACCAGCCACCTATTTCGCAACCAGCTTTGCAAGCTCGTCTTCACTGCCTAATACAAATACCTTCTTGCCAGCCATTACGCCACGGAGAAAGTGATTTCTGGTAGCTAATTTCGAGCGGAATTCGGAAATGGGAAAGACGGTGGGATTGATCTCCCGGCGGAGCGTCTTCTGGGCTGGACCGAGTGCGGTCACTACATCACTGAAAGATGCTTTCCCGATGACCATGAGGTCCACATCGCTGTCGGCGTGCTCGCGGTGTGTGGCGATCGAGCCGTATACGAAGGCAGCTTTAATCTCAGGCTCCAGGGTAGCGAGCGCCGAGCGGATGACGTCGTGTACACCCACGGTCTTCGTGATCAGCCGATTGATTTCGGGGAAAATCGGGCTCTGTTTGTTCGCCCGATAGAGAGCCTGATTGCCCTGAACACGGCGCACGATGAGTCCCATGTCCGTCAATTGCCTGATCTCGCGCTGCAGAGCGCCGTTCCCTGTGCCTACGGCCCGGATGAGTTGACGCAGATAGAAAGATTCGTCCGCGTGGCCAAAGAGCAGGGCGAGCAGGGCGCTGCGGGTGCGGCCAAAGAGAGCGCTGTCGGACGCGAGAGTGGTCGTACTCATTCTGGGTACTATTGTACTCTAAATGGGTTCGCTCATCAATATCGTTGTGCGACGGTGTCGGCGTGCTCGGGATGGCAGAGCTGGTGAGCGGAAAGCCCACCCTGTCGCCAAGAACGCGACAAGGGTGGGGCACCCGGCAAGGGGCGGGTGCGCGCATCATGCCGAGTCTCTCATCGTCATCCGCAGAATACCGCAATCATTGATTTGCACCAGCCCGGCCTCACCAAAGGCATAACTTCGAAAACTGCTCCATCGCCACTGCTCCGGCTCGACGACCAACCCGCGGGTTACGGGATTCCGGTGCATATAATTCAGTTTCTCGATCCGCTTACCCTCCGTCCAAACATTGAAATCGTAGAAACGCGGCTGCCAGATTGGCATCGATTTTGACATCGGGTGCCCCGCTCCTTGCGCAGTTTGCAAGGGGCGGGTGCTGGCCGAACGCGTCTGCCTGTGCCGAGGCACGACTCTCTGCGCGAACCGCTGTTTCACACTCTGCATCGCCGTCGACGGTGTCCCCACTTGCGGCTCGCTCATAAGCAAATGAAAGTGCTCCGGCATGACGACGTATCCCAGCACAACGAAGCGATGCTCCGTACGCACTTCTTCAAGAATTCTCAGAAACAGGTCCCGTCGCTCATCGGTGTCAAGCCAAGGTCGTCTCTGATAGCAACTGCATGTGATGAAGTGCAAATCTCCGGCACCGGAGTAACGCCTCAGACCCTTGGGCATGAAGGGAGGTTAAACCGGGTTCATCGGGAAAGATGTGACGGCCAAACACCGAGTGCCGGGTGCGGGTGCCCCGCTCCTTGCGGCTGGCGGGTCCTTGCGTCAGGTCTGCGGTCTCAGGTTCGCAAGTTTAACCTCACAGTCGCTGACCCGCAGCCCTCCGCCGACACCCGCCCCTTGCAAAAACCGCAAGGAGCGGGGCACCCGGCTGATGTCCTCCATGACATGGTCCTGAACTGGCTCTCGCCTCGGGCCAAGATGGCGAATTATATTCGGCTTCCGAAATCCGAGAAGGACAAGTTGTCCACAATAAAGTGCCTGATCCAAGTAAAGGGCACCAAGAAGCACTTTACCTTGAGGATTGTACCGGACGCGCTGTTCGGGCCCAAGAGGCACAGTTTCTGGGGGATGAACCCGGGGACGATGAACCCGGGACAGACGGAACGTTCCCCAATTTCCCGTCGGGAAACATAATAAATAGTTCGCCTCCGCTGTCGATTTTCTCTGTGCGCGACGTCTATAGGATGAACGATCCAGCGGGCAGGGCTGTGCTGCTGGCTCACGCCAAGAGGAGAAGATAACCCCGAATCAAAATCGTCACCGGTACGTTCCTTGCGTTTTCTCCCCAACGCCCGCTCCCCGTTTCTTGTTGACGCTGATCTTGATAACGGATAAGATTAAACAAAATATATTATCCATAAGATAATAATAGATCCTTGACAACTGAACCAGGCGACGGCGCGCATGTCCGGCCCAATGCCAATCCGCCCAGGTGCCTTGAACCGGGCGAGGACTTGCCCGGCTGCGAGTCCCAAAACGGGTCACGGCTCTCCATCGCACTCGCCGTAACTCCCATGTTCTCTAGATTTTGCGTGTAACTCCTTTAAACTCAAAGATCTAGCACATAGTCGTAAAATAAATCATTTGTTTTCTAGATTTTGCAACACGAACCGGGGGGAGGGGGTACCAGTACCAGAAAGTAAACTTGCCCAAACTGGGAAGGGAACTACGAGCCCGGCTCATCCAGCACGCGGCGTACATGGCGCACCAGAGCGTCGAGGGAAAAAGGCTTCTGCAGGACGGTAGCAGACTGACTGGCGGCCTCAATATCCAAAGCGGAATGTTCCGAGTAGCCCGACATGAAAAGCACTTTCATCCCCGGCCGCAGCGGGGTAAGACGTTGCGCCAGTTCGCGCCCTCCGATGTTAGGCATAACCAGATCGGTGACGAGCAGATGAATCGGATCGGGATAAGCACCCGCCATCTGCAGCGCCTCGTTGCCGTCGACTGCGATCAGCACCGTGTAGCCATTGCGCCGCAGAGATTCCCGGACAATATCGCGAATGCCATCCTGATCCTCCACCACCAAAACGGTTTCCGTACCCTTGGGGGCGGTGGCCAGAGACGGCGAAGTCTCGGATTCCGATTCCTCCCGCGTCTGCGACGGCAATGGCTTGACCTGAATTTTTTCGATCGAGGCACTCGTCAACCACGGATTCATCGACAGCCGCTTCCTCGACTCGCGGAAGATAAATCTGGAACGTCGTTCCGCGCCCAGGCTCACTGTCGACCCAGATCCATCCGTCACTGTGCTTGACCACTCCGTAAACCGTGGCCAGCCCCAAGCCCGTCCCTTTACCCGGCGCCTTGGTGGTGAAGAAAGGTTCAAACATGCGGGCCTGCGTTTCAGTATCCATTCCGTCGCCGGTGTCGCTGACTGCCAGCAGGACGTACTTGCCCGAAGGCGCTCCATCATGGCGTCGAGCCTCGTCTTCATCCAACTCGACGTTGCGGGTTGTAATAGTCAGCTTTCCCCCCTGGGGCATGGCATCGCGTGAATTGACCGCAAGATTCAGGATCACCTGCTCCATCTGGCTGGGATCAGCCATGACCCGTCCCAGGGAGGGCGCAGGCACAACCTTCATGTCGATATTTTCTCCGATCAGGCGATGCAGCATCTTGACGACGTCAGCGAGCACCGCATTCAGATCAAGCACTTTGGGCCGCAGCACCTGCTTGCGGCTAAAGGCCAGCAGTTGGCTAGTCAAAGCTGCGGCGCGAGTCACCGCATACTCAATTGCCAAAGCATCTCTGTGTGCGGGATCGTCCGCAGCGAACCGGTCACGGAGATGTTCATTGTGCGCCTGGATCAGCATTAACAGGTTGTTGAAATCATGGGCCACCCCTCCGGCGAGCTGGCCCACAGCCTCCATCTTCTGCGAGTGGCGGAGTTGGTCTTCCAAGCGCTTGCGCTCGGTGATGTCATACAGCACACCTTGCATCAGCAGCGCTTGCCCGTCGTCTTGCTGCAGCAATACCCCTTCGTCACGAAACCACAGCAGCCTGCCATCGCGAGCACACATGCGGTATTCGGCCTGAAACAACTCGTGGGTTTCCTGGAACAGTTTCTCCGCCGCCAGCGCAATCTCGCGGTCGTCGGGATGAATGTGATTCATCCAGTTCATGGGATCGGAGAGCCATTCCGCAGGCGAGAATCCCAGCATGGACTCAATCTGCGGGCTCACATAGTGCCACGGGCCGCCGGCGCCAAGCTCCGCAACATAGGTAATCGCAGGAAGTCGCTCCACCAGCGTGCGATAACGTGCCTCCGCCGCCCGAAGCTCCGCCTTCGCCCGGTCATGTTCGATGGCGATGCCCGCCAGATGAGTCGCGTGGGTAATGAGCTGCAGATGCTCGGCATCAGGCGTGCGAGGCTGGCGGTAGTAAATGGCAAAGGTGCCAAGAACTCCGCCATCGGGCGAAGCAATCGGGGTTGACCAGCACGCGCGCAAACCGTGAGGCAACGCCATCTGCCGACAGTTGGCCCAGAGCGGGTCAGTAGCGATGTCAGAGACCACGACGGGCTGTTTGCGGTATGCGGCCGTGCCGCAAGACCCGGCGCAGGGGCCGATCTGCACTCCATCCACCGCGCGAGAGTATTCGCTGGGTAGACTGGGAGCAGCTCCGTTCCGCAGTGTCGTACCGTCGGCATCAAGGAGGAGAACGGAACAGAGCAGGTCAGGATGCTGCTTTTCGATCTGGATACACAGAACTTCCAGGATAGTGGGGAGCAGGGCCTGGGCCCGAATCATTCCCAACACGGTGTCATTGAGCAGCGGCAACGCATCCGATGGTTCGAGCGGGTGCTGCCGCGCGGCTCTCTGGATGCCTGTGGACATGCAACTCCTAGTTGGGCTTACTCAAATATACTGAGGCAATCCGGCATTAACTCATTGTCGTGCTTGGTTCTCGCCGGAAACCAACCGATCACAGAGGGCATTATTCCTTAACGGTAATGGACTCCCAAAGTTACTTGCGTAACCAGCCGCGGGAAAGCCTGCTCCATCCAATTGTTGCCAATAGGCGTTTACTCGCTGGTGAAGTAATCCACAGTAACCGGATTTTCGAACAAGGAATAATCGCGCGTGACCACGGTGATTCCGCTCTCGGTGACGAAATAACGTTGGCGGTCGGCCTCGGGGTCGTAGCCGATGGTGGTGCCCTCGGGGATGTGCACGTCGCGGTCGATGATGGCTTTGCGGATGCGACAGTGCCGGCCGACATTGACGTGCGTGAACAGAATGCTGTCGTCGATTTCGCTGTAGGAGTTTATTCTCACGTCGGGCGAGAGCACGCTGTTCTTCACCGTGCTTCCGGAAACGATGCACCCGGCCGAGACGATGGAATCGAGCGCGGTTCCGGTGCGGCCGCTTTCGGCGAAGACAAACTTGGCCGGCGGATATTGCCGCTGGTGGGTGCGGATGGGCCACTCCGAGTCATACAAGTTGAACACCGGCGAGACCGAGACGATATCCATGTTGGCTTCGTAGTAGGCTTCTAGCGTTCCTACATCGCGCCAGTAGAGCGCCTCCTTCTTATTCTCGTCGACGAAGTCGAAGGAGTACACGCGATACTCGTCCACCATTTTGGGCAGAATGTCTTTGCCGAAATCGTGGCTGGACTGCGGGTCTTCGGCATCTTTTAAAAGCGCAGGAATGAGCACGTCGGTGTTGAAGATGTAAATGCCCATCGACGCCGAAACTTTCGCCGGGTTGTAAGGCGAGCGCAGATCGGTTTGCTTCGGCTTTTCCAGAAACCCGTTTACGCGGTGATCGCGGTCGATGTCCACTACGCCGAACCGAAAAACTTCGTCGGGATCAATCTGGATGGTTGCCAGGGTGACGTCCGCCCCGGAGTCGGTATGCTGCTGCAGCATCCTGTCATAATTCATCTTGTAGATGTGATCGCCGGAGAGGATGAGCACGTGCTGCGGCTGCTCGGAGCCGATGGAATAAATGTTCTGGTACACCGCGTCGGCCGTGCCCTGGTACCACTCCTCGCTGACGCGCTTCATCGGCGGCAGCACTTCGATAAACTCTCCAACTTCGCGGCCCAGAATATTCCAGCCCTCGCGGACATGCCGGTTCAGCGAGAGCGCTTTGTACTGGGTGAGAATGTAAACCCGGCGCAGGTCGGAGTTGAGGCAGTTGGACAGGGTGATGTCGATGATGCGGTAGATGCCACCGAAGGTGACGGCGGGCTTGGCGCGGTCGCGGGTGAGGGGGTAGAGGCGCTCGCCTGCTCCTCCAGCTAATAAGACTCCGAGGGTGTCTTTCATCGGCATCGCTTTTGGATGACGGTTACGCGACTTGTGGATGCGCGGTGGTTGTGGCCAACAGGAATCCGACAGCGCACCGGAAATACTAGCACAGTGGGAGAAGTTGGGCCGGTTGCGCCGCGCTTCCCGAATTGGGACGGAGTTTACTGTTTAGTACTGGCACCCCCTCCCCCCTTATTCATGTGCAAAATCTAGAAAACAAATGATTTATTTTGCGACTATGTGCTAGATCTTTGAGTTTAAAGGAGTTACACGCAAAATCTAGAGAACATGGGAGTTACAGCTCTGGGGCGCGACCGCCTCGCGCCCCATTTCGGAATTAGGTCGATGGCGCCTAGAGGCCACACCATCGCCTGAGTATCAGATTGTCAAGGATCATGATTATCTTGTAGATAATGTATCTTGTAGTAGGTTATCCAATTTCAGGCATGCCGTCAACGGTAAAGCCTCTGCGAGATTGGGTCTGGGTCGGAAGTTCCGCCTTTCTACCTGCGCCTGCGCGAGGGGCGGATTCCTCTTGCCAGATACTGCTGGTCGAGCGCCTGGCGTATCAGCGTCTTGATCACCGCCTGACGGCTAATATTCAATTCTTTGGCAGCGCGGTCCAGTTCTTCCAGCATGCCCGAGGCCAGATCAACATTTACCCTCTGGATCGGACCCATCATTTTGCCGGTATTGGTGAAGAACCGGGACACGTCTCTGCCCTGGTCGGCAAGGCGGGCGACGGCTTCTGGCGACACTGGCTTTCGCGGCTTACTGGTATTCTTCATATAGTTGTTGCTCTTGCCTGGTGGCTTTCCAGAGAGTGACGAGGTGATAATATTCGCCTTGCTCGTCCTCCCGCACCTCAAAAATGACGGCGTACAAGCGCTCTCCCACCCAACCGATTGCCCGGAACTGTTCGGG
>CAWISU010000022.1:0-29668 GCA_963838765.1 uncultured Acidobacteriota bacterium
GAATTTGTTTCTTCATAGGTGCCCCGACTGAAGTCGGTGCCCACACGCATTATGAAAGGAAGACTTGTTGCCTCTGAACGGATCTCTCGATGGTGTATCACCGGGAGAAGAGCGTGGCACGACTCCAAGAGATTGAATTTGGTCCACAATTTATGGTTACACGCAATGTCATATCTGCACAGCACGACTCCAAGTCCATCTGGTTTGAAAATCTCTCTCGCGTTCAAGCTCCAACGCTCTATTTAGTTTGTTTCCCTTACGCCGGGGCAAGCGCGCAAATATTTTACCTTTGGCCGGCCTACTTTGCGCCGAAACTTGGCATATATCTGGTTCATTTGCCGGGCCGCGGCAAGAGATCGCACGAAAAGCCGTTTACGCGACTGAGCCTTTTAGTTGACGCCATTGTACAGAACATGCCCGCCGAACTTCTTGAGTGTCCGTTTGCCCTATATGGCCACAGTTTGGGGGCACTTCTCAGTTTTGAAATCGTCCGCGCGGTCCGTCGAAGATACGGAATTGAGCCAGTTCAGCTCTTTTTGTCTGGTCGAAGCGCCCCTCATGTGGTCGAATCTGAGGCCCCAACTTTTAGTCTTCCTCACCATGATTTCATAGCCAGACTTCGAGAACTGAATGGCACTCCCAAAGAAGTACTTGAAGACCCTGAGTTGACGGAGCTTTTTCTACCGCTTTTGAGGGCAGACTTTGAGCTCGTGGATACCTACCAATATCGACCGGAACAATGCCTTTCGTGTCCCATCACCGTATATGGCGGACTCGAAGACAAAGAAGCGTCGGTGGCCGACCTGCACGCCTGGAAGGAACATACCTCAGCAGAATTCAACGTCAGGTTGTTTCCGGGCGACCACTTCTTCATTCACGCCTCAAGCACACATTTTCTCGAGGTCTTGCGATCCGACGTTTGGGGACGTCAAGCCACATTGCTAGAAGGGCTGAAGTGTCATTGACGCACATCTGCTCATTGCAATGGATCATCACGAGCAGTCACATCAGTTTCTGATACCGAAGGTGGAAGCTTTGACATCGGCGACAAATCAAGTCGATATTTGGCGAATTAATCTTGCTGGACAAAGCGATCGAATTCAGCAATGCGGTTGCCTGCTTTCCCCGGACGAAGTTCAACGTGCAGGTCGGTTTTGCTTTGAGCGGGACAGAAGTCGCTTTACGGTGGCCCGCGGCGTCATGCGGGAGATCCTCAGCGGCTATGTCGGTCTCGCGGCCACGGATCTGCGCTTTTCGTGTGGACTAAAAGGCAAGCCCGGGCTTGCCGGCGGCCTGGAACAATTCGGCGTTAGATTCAATCTCTCCCATTCGTCAGAGCTTGCTCTCCTGGCGGTGACGCAAGGATTGGCGGTTGGCGTGGACATCGAGCGGATCAAGGCTGACGTTGCGACTGATGACATCGCCGAACGGTTCTTCTCTGCAACTGAAGTGCAAACTCTAAAATCATTACCGGCCTGCCAGCGATCAGAAGCCTTTTTTTCCTGCTGGACAAGGAAAGAAGCCTACATCAAGGCGAGGGGCGAGGGTCTTTCGGTCCCGTTGGACAGCTTCGCCGTGGCCTTTGCCCCGGGAGGTCCGCCGGCGCTCCTTCACGCAGAAGTTGACCCCACAGAAGTCGAGCACTGGAGCATGTACAACATAAAAACAAGCGAGGGTTACAAAGCAGCCTTGGTAGTGGAAGGCAAGGACCACCGGCTAGAGCAAATGGAATGGGATGCATCGCTGGCACCAAGGACGTGTGTGGGCGGCCCGTAAACCAGGCGGATTTCGGGGACCCCGCGACGTCCGCAATGCTGTATTTCAGCGATCCGGTCAAAGAATTGATCGCTCAGTCGCTGTACGGAGTGGATGGGAAGAGAGCTGAAATCGACCACTAAAGGAAAAGTCTCTTTGGGGACGGAAGAGAAAAAACAGCGGGAAGAGGAGCTCAAGAAAAAAGAGGAGGAGTATGCAAAGCTCCTTGAAGCTCCCCAGAAACCAATATGCGAGGGTTGCCAATTCGGTTCTTCCAACATCTCTGGAACTGCTACAGAAGTCGGTTTAATTCAATTCCTCGGAGAAAAGTGTCATGCACGAAGAGAGAGAAGATTCGACGATTTATAAAGTGGTCCTGAATCATGAGGAGCAATACTCAATCTGGCCAGCTCATCGGGAGAACGCGCTAGGCTGGAGGGACGCCGGCAAGAGCGGTACGAAAGAAGAGTGCCTGGCCTTCATCAAGAAAGTGTGGACAGACATGCGGCCGCTAAGTTTGAAAAAGATGCGGGGACTGAGCTAAAGTTGCGGCGAGCAATTTTCTCCGATAGCTCAAAGTTGCGCGGTCGGACATCATGTTTTAGCATCCAATCCGTTTCGCGACTTGCGCCCAGAGCGTTGCCTTCGGCAATTGACCGCCGCGGTAGTTCGAGTACTCGTCAGCGAAAATCCCAGCAACCTGGAGTTCCGCATGGAAGCGTTCAACGTTTTCAACCACACCCAGTTCCGGATCTACGATCCCGACAAAGGCAATACAGGAAGCAACACCATAACTTGCTACGCCGGCGCGGACAACTCTGCTGGCGACCCGAGTTGTCTCGCCGGCAATTCCTTCCTGCATCCCGTGGACGCACACCGGCCGCGCACCATGCAGTTTGGTCTAAGACTCAACTTCTAGATCAGGGAAATCATGTTGCGAGATTCCGCGAACAGCTGGACACTACACAATCGCGGGCTCGGCTCCGCGACGAGTGTCCGCGGTTGAGATTGGGACAGAATTACAGAATTGTGGAGTTTTACTGCAACGTCGTAACGATGGTGCTCCCGATCGGTGGCGATCCGGAACTTAACTGCTTCAATTAGGGGTGCGCAAGAAGCAATGCTTCGGCTGTAGACGATTTTGTAGCTGTGAAAGCACCCAAGCCCAACAGAAATCAACAGATTCCAAACGGCAGCCTGCACTAAGTTCAACATCAACCAGTTGCGCTCAATTAATTTCAACAATTTTCAATACGCTGCGAAATCTGGTTCGGGACCAGGGGGTCGGAGGTTCAAATCCTCTCTCCCCGACCAAACTTTCTCTTGCCTATTCAGTAATTTATGGAGCTTTGTCGCGCTTAGTTTTCGCGGGCTTTTTCGGTACGTTCGGTACAATCGACGCCGGAAGGTCAAATCCGACGCGGTACTCCGCGGTCTTCTGTCCAGAACATTGTGATTTCTTCGAGTGACCGTCCTTTGGTTTCGGGAACCAGCCAGCCGACTAGAATGACGGTCAACAATGCGCCGGCGCTGAAAAACCAGAACGTACCATCCGATCCCAGATGCTTCTGCATGATGGGAAACAGTTGGTTTCCCAGGTAACCCACCAGCCAGAGCGCTGTAGTCGCGATGGACATGCCGCGCCCGCGAACCTTGGTTGGATAAATCTCCGAAATGATCACCCAGCAGGCCACTCCATTGCCAAAGGCGTGGCCGGCGACGAAGCTCATCACGAAGATCAAAACTGCCAAGCCGCTGCCGTGGATGTGATAGAACCAACCGACCAATGCAAAAGAGATGAACTGTAGGGTGGTGCCGGCGAGGATCAGGGTCTTGCGCCCGGCGCGATCGACCAACCAGAGCGCGAAGAGGGTGAACAAAAGATTGACGAGGCTGACCAGCACGGATTGAACGAACGCGTCGCTGGTTGCGGTTCCAGCGACGCGAAAAATCTCGGGCAAGAAAGAAAAGAGCGGGGTGATTCCGCTGATCTGTTGCAATCCCGCCAGCATGATGCCAAGCAGTAGTGGGCGGCGGAAGGTGGTGAACAGTTCCGAGATGTGACCCTCTTCGCCGGCTAGTGAATTTTCGATTTCCGCGGCCTCGCGTTGCGCAGCGTCAGAGCCGTTGATCTTGGTGAGGACTTTGATGGCCTGATCCCGGCGGCCCATTTTCATCAGCCAGCGCGGACTTTCGACGGCAGGCAAAATCATCAGTGCAAACAGAATTGCCGGCACAACACCGGCGAGAAACATCCAGCGCCAACCTGTGGACGTGTTCCAGGCTTCATTGCCCATGCGCTGAATGAGCATGTTGACGAAGACGGCGGCGAGAATGCCAACCACGATGCCAAGCTGGTAGAGAGTCACGCAGCGGCCGCGAACCCGGGTGGGAGCAATTTCCGCAATATAGTTCGGCGAAATGACGGATGCCGCCCCGATGCCTACGCCGCCAATCAGCCGCCAGAGAACGAACTGATGAAGATCGGCGGGAAACAGCATGCCGACAGAAGAAAGAGCGAAACAAAGCGCACAAAGCGCCAGCCCCTTTTTCTTGCCGAGATAGTCAGCAATAGTTCCGGCCGCGGCGCAGCCGGGGATGCAACCGACCAACGCGCATCCCGCTGCCCAGCCTACGCCCGCCGCGTCCAGATGAAACAACCGGCTTAAATATCCGATCGCGCCGCTGATCACAATGTTGTCGTAACCAAACAGAATACCGCCTAGAGTCGAGACACCGGCAGCGACGATGAGAGGCGTACGCGAATGCGCCGAACTAGATTGTGCGTTCAGGTTACTTGACTCGATAAGTGGCGGGCGAGAGTTCAGCCCCGCTTCGTTGGGGAGATTCGACGACGGCCTTTGCCGCCAACATAAAACCGAGAGTATGTGCCATTCCGGCATGCCAGGGCGCGGAACACGTCATTTGCGGAGTGTGGTCGGGAATGATCACGCCGTCGAAGCGGTTGCGGTGCAAGAATCGCGAGAATGCGAATCATGTCCACATCGCCTTCGTCGATGAAAGTTTCGCGATAGTGCGGCACTTTTCCCACGACATTGCGGAGATGAATATAGGCAATCTTGCCTTGTTTGCTGTATTGATCGACCGCGTCGTAAATATTGCCTTCCGTCATTTCGGCCAGCGTTCCCACGCAAAGCTCGAGGGCGTTACTGCGGCTTGGAGCCAGATCAATCAACGTTTGATACATGTGCGGCTGGTAGACAAGGCGCGGCTGTTGTCGCATGGTGGGCATGGGAGGATCGTCGGGATGGGCGGCGAGCCGCACGCCTGACTCTTCGGCCACGGGAATGACTTCTTCCAGAAATCTTTGCAGGCGGCGCCAGAGTTCTTCATGCGAAATCGTAGGCAGAGTGCCGGCGGGTGCGTTGCGGTCGTAGACCATGTTCCAGACCATTCCATTCGGAATGGGGACGTCATCGGCGGGACCGTCCATGCCCAGTGTGATCGCATGGCCGCGGCCCAGCGGGGCGGTCACGCGGCCGCATACGCCGGCCAGACTGAAGTTGTAGCCGAGTACCGGAATGCCGGCTTCGCCGAGGCGGCGAATGATGGTCTTCACTTTCTCGATCTGTTGCGGACGCTGCGGACCGTCGAGCAGAATGTCGTGCCAGTGCGCGGGATCGAGGTTCTCGATTGCGGCTAAGACGAGACCGGCGTCTTCAATTTCCCTGCGAAGGGTCTTGAGTTCCTTTGCCGTCCAAAGCTGATCGGGATCGCCAGCAACTCCCCACGCTTCGTATTTTGAACCGGTGGGTTGGTTGTTCCGCGGGTTCGAAGAGCCTTGGTTGAAGTAGTCGACCAGATGAACCACCACGTGCGTAGCAGCCTGCCTGGCGCGCGAAGTCGTAGTAATCGCGGGTCAGCATGTGACGATAGAGGCCGAGGCCAATCTTCATAGGCGATTCCCGATGCCTGCGCCGTAATCGGGGCTGAGGATTTGTCCGTTGATCTCGCTGGCCAGCGGCGAGCAGAGAAAAACGAAGGCGTCCGCGATCGACTCCGGGCTGTTTCTTCTGCCCAGCGAAACTCGCAGCACAAATTCCCGGTAGGCGGGGTCTTCCTCGAAAACTTTCAGCGAACTCCCCGCCGCGACGTTCCCCGGCGAAACCACATTTACGCGAATTCCGGTGAGCGCATATTCGAGGGCCAGGCTGCGGGCAAAGTTTTCCAGCGCCGCTTTGGCCGAGGCGTAGGAAGAAATTTGTGTGTGCGGCATGCGAGCTACGTAGGAGGATGTAAAGATCAGGTGACCGGCAATCTTGCGCTGTACCCATCGCGCGAGCACGGACCGCGCCAGATAGGTTTGCGCAAAATAGTTGAAGCGGAAGATGCGCTCGTATTCGGCTTCCGATGTGCTGGCGAAGGGATGCAGCCCGCAGCCGCCGGCATGGCCGATGACCGTATCCATGTCCGGGAATTTTTCGAAAGCTGCGCTCTACGACGCGTTCTACCTGGCGGGAGTCAGTAATATCGGCGGACAAGTAGAGATAAGACGAAGGCGGAATCTGCCAATCATTGAGCGTGCGCCTGGCTTGATCATCCGCTTTGATGTCGGTGAGGACCAGCGTTGCGCCGCTTGCGGCCAGCCTTCGCACCATGTGCTCGGCAATCGCGCCCAACGCTCCGGTGATCAGAATCGTTTTGCCGGAGAGATCAATGCTGATCATGCCTGCATCGCTCCCTTCAATGCTGCGAAAGCACTTCGTGACCGGATTCGGTGACCAGCACATTATCCTCGATGCGTGCGCCCGCGCCGCGTTCGGGAACATACACTCCCGGCTCGATCGTAATCACCATGCCTGGCTCAAGCTTGGCCGATTCTCCGGGAAGGATCAAGAATCCCGGGTCGTGATAGCGAAAGCCAACGTGGTGGCCGGTGTGATGGGTGAAGAAAGGCGAGAGCCCTTGCGCTGCGATTTTGTCCCTCGCCAATGCGTCAATGTGGGCTGCGGAAACACCGGGACGTATGCCATCGACCGCGGCTTGCTGCGCATCTTCGACAATGGCGAGTATCTGCTCGACGTCAGGCTTCGGGGAACCTACCGCGGCAGTGCGCGTGAGGTCGCTCCAATATCCATTGACGCAGGTTGCCAACTCGATCAAAACCAAGTCGCCACTTTCTAAGCGACGTGCGGTCGAGCGATTAAATCGGCCTGCGTCGGCGCTGTTGGGACCGGATTGAACCATGGCCCACCCTCGGGAATGAAATATGTCGTCTCTGCCAATTTGGCGATAGATGGCCGACTCCACCGCCGCCGCAATTTCTGTTTCAGCGATTCCGGGTTGCAAATTCTCAAAGAAGGCTTGTCAGGCCAACATTCGCAACCCGGTTTGCCAGTCGGATCGCGCAATTTCCTCCGGAGTTTTTCTTAAATAGAGATCCGCAAACGCCGCTTGCGCCTGAGCGTTTGGCTTTGCCGTGAGCGCGGATAGCTGCCCGGCAAAACCTTCAGGCATGGGAATTTGCTCGGCGGCTTGAATGGGCAGAGAAATTCTGGCGGCGCTGGGATTCATTCCGACCCGTTCGGCCGTTCGACTTTTGCCTTGGCCAGTTCATCGCCGACCGCAGACACCAAAACCGAATATGGATCGCTGCATTTGAGATCACCCCAGGGATATTCTTGCAGGCGCAACCCGCCGGGAATGTGGTCTCTGGGTTCAATCTGCGGAACGAAAAGCACAGGCTCCGCATCGGCGAAGTAGATCAGCAGCGAGGCACCCCAGAAGGGAAAATATCCGGACAGCATGAGGAGTTCGTCTGGGCGCCACGCAATCCATGCATGCAAATCATGCCGCTGAAGAAAGCTGCGTATCTGCTGCGCGCGAGACGGAGGGCTTGCATTCACGATCGGGGTTCCCATTGTTTTTTACATGATTCCGTACTTTTCGAATGCTTGGACGGCACTGCTTCCCGCTTCGATGGCCTTCCTGACCAGCTTTTCGCCGCGAGCTTTTTCGAGGGCCCGGGTGAAAACTTCGGTCTCGGCTTCGGCGGGTACCAACAAGACTCCATCGATGTCGCCAAAAATAATATCTCCAGGGCGAACACGCACTGATCCGATCTCAACTGGGATGCGGAAGTCGACCACTTTATAGCGCGGGGCTGCATCTTGTCCGTAGGAGCCGAAACCGAAAGTCGGGAAGCCCATTGTCAGGATGGCCTTGGTATCTCTCAAATAGCCATTCAACACTGCGCCCCGGCTGCCAAGCTTGCGGGCTCGCGTGCTCATGAGTTCTCCCCAGAGCGCGTTCCGAGGCGAAGATCCGGTGTTTACGTAGACTTCATTCTTGCGGAGGTCGTCGAGCGCTTCGAGCATCAGGCCAAACGGCTTTTCCATTAACTTGTTGGCACTGCCCGTGATTTTTTCGGCAAATACATCCACCGAAAGAACGGGCATGGCACGGCCGATCACAACCATATCCTGCCGCAGCGGCTGAATCTGCGGGGGGAGGAACTGGTGTTGAAGATCTAATTTGTCCATCACATCGCCGACGACGCAGGTGAAGAGCTCGCGTTCGAGGATGGCGAAGAGTTCGTCGTCGGATTTCCACAACTTCGTCGTGCTCATTGGGCGCGTGCCTCTTTGATTTTTTCTGCAAACTGCCGGGCAAGTTGGGTGATCGATGCGAAATCGCCTGTCTTTGCTCCGCCCGTGAGATTGCCCCCCACGCCGACGGCAACCGAACCAGCTTTGATCCATTCGGCGACATTCTCGAGGCTGACGCCGCCGGTTGGCATCAACGATGCCTGGGGAAGCGGGCCCTTCACCGCTTTGACGAATGCGGGCCCGAGAATTTCGCCGGGAAAGATCTTCACAATGTCCGCGCCGCACTCCATGGCTTCGACCACTTCGCGGATGGTTCCGGCACCGGGCATGTAGGGCACCTGATAACGATTGCAGAGACGCGCGGTTTCGAGGTTGAGCGCAGGGCTGACCACAAAATGCGCACCCGCGAGAATGGCGATGCGCGCGGTTTCGGGATCGAGTACGGTGCCCGCTCCCAGCAAAATCTGACTGGGGAAGTGCTTCGCAAGATGCTCAATTGCTCCGGCCGCGCCCGGCACGGTGAAGGTGATTTCGAGGGCAGCAACGCTGCCAAGCGCGCAGGCTTCGGCGATGCGCTCGGCTTGCGCAGGGTTTTCCGCGCGGATCACGGCAACCAGGCCCGACGTGACGATCTTTTCCAAAACCTTTATTTTCGCGATTGACATGACTTCGTATTCTCGATCGTTGCTTATGGCGCACAGCTGAGGACGAATAAACTCAAGCCTCCTCACTCAAAAAATGGCTCGCCCCGGCGCGCGTAGCGGCGCGCGACTTCTTCGTTCAACGTCATGCCTAGTCCGGGATTCTCGGACACCTTGATAAATCCGCCTTGAATTAGAGGCTTCGGCAAACCGTCTACCAGGTCATTCCAGAAAGGGACGTCGGAGGCATGAAACTCGAGAGCGAGAAAGTTTGGGATCGCCGCGCAGAAGTGGACCGCAGCCAAAGTGCCGACCGGACTGCTGATATTGTGCGGCGCAATCGGCATGGTATGCACATCAGCAAATTGGGCAATACTTTGGGCGACAGATAGGCCGCCGACTTTCTGGAGATCGGGAGTAACCACGCTCAGCGCGTGTTGCGCGATGATTTCCTGAAAGCCTTCAAACAAAAAAAGATTTTCTCCGGTCGCGATTGGCACCCGCACTTTCGAACTTACCTCTTTCAGCGCCGCGGTATTGTTGGGCGGAACCGGGTCTTCGAGCCACAACAGCCGGAAGGGTTCGAGTTCGTGCGCCACTTTCACGACGTCGCTGGCGTTATATCGCCAGTGGCAATCGACTGCGATGTCGGTGTCACCATCGTTACCCACCGCATCGTGAACTGCGCCGATCAGATTCACCATGTGATCGATGGCGCGATTGCTGAGCACACGATTGTGCGGATCAGAGCCCTCCGTCCCCGGCACGTCCAGATCAAACTTCAGCGCGGTGAATCCTTCCGCCCTCTTTCTCAGAGCCTGGCGGCGATAGTCGTCGGGCGAAACAGGAGAATCTGAACCGGCCTCGCCGAAATAATCTTTTGGAGCGTGTGCCGACTCTTTTGGCTTCCACGGCGCTCGGCGGGAACGCAGTACTTCGTCCAGGCTCTCGAGGGCTTCTCCCCCATGACAATCGGCATAGATGCGAACTCGGTCGCGAAACTTTCCTCCCAGCAGGCGATAAATGGGCACACCAAGCCATTGGCCTAGCACATCCCAAAGCGCGGCTTCGATGCCGCTGATCGCGTTGTACACGATGCCCGCCACCGAACCGGCGCCCGAAGTGGCGAGTTGTAGTTTGCGGAACAAACGATGAATGTCGCGAGGATCTTCGCCCAGCAGCAGCGGTTCCAGCGAGCGGAGAATGGCAGTCAGGCCGGGAGCAAAGAAGCATTCGCCGAGCCCGCGTACGCCTTCGTCCGTCTCGATGCGCACGAAGGTCCAATCAAAGTTGCCCTCGACTACGGCGGTCTTTAACCTGAGGATCTTCACGTCTCTCTTGATTTCTCCCGGTGGATTATACGCTGTGGTCGTTCCCTGGAACTTAAAGCAGACCGATGAACCGCCCGCATACAGCGGACATTGAACGACTCGCATTCGCGAACCAGCTAGAATGCTGCCATGAACTCGATCATGTTGAAAGCAGCGGAAAGCTGCAAGTGGGACTGTGTCAGCCTCGGCGAGGTCATGTTGCGGCTCGATCCCGGTGAAGAACGGATCCATACGGCGCGAAACTTTCGGGCTTGGGAGGGTGGTGGAGAATACAATGTTGCGCGAGGACTGAGGCGATGCTTCGGCATGCGCACCGCTGTGATTACGGCATTCGCCAGAAATCCGATTGGGCAATTGCTCGAAGATCTCATCCTGCAAGGAGGGGTCGACACCTCGCTCGTTCGCTGGGTGCCGTACGACGGCATTGGCAGAACTGTACGCAACGGACTAAATTTTACCGAACGGGGTTTCGGTGTGCGTGCGGCAGTCGGTTGCTCAGATCGTGGGAACACTGCGATTGCGAACAGTCAGCCCGGCGACTTCGATTGGCAACGTGTTTTTGCAGTATGCGGGTCCCGCTGGCTGCATACTGGCGGCATTTTCGCTGCGCTTTCTCCTTCGTCGGCATCTGTCGCAATGGCCGCCATTCACGCGGCTCGATCCGCGGGCACGGTTGTTTCCTATGACCTCAACTACCGGGAATCGCTGTGGAAAGGCATTGGCGGCAAAGCGAAGGCGCAAGATGTGAACCGTGAACTGGTATCGAATGTGGACGTTCTCTTCGGCAATGAGGAGGATTTTTCCGCAATCCTTGGTGTCGCGATTGAAGGCGTGGGTGATGACTTCAGCCATTTGCCGGTTGCAAGCTATGAGTCGATGCTGCATCGTGTCGCCGAGCTCTACCCGAATCTGAAGCTCATTGCAACCACGCTGCGGACCGCGCACACGGCGACGCAGAATGACTGGGGCGCGATTGCGCTTTACGAGGGGAAGACCATTCACGTTCCGCAGCGGCCGCTGGAGATCCTGGATCGCGTAGGCGGCGGCGACTCCTTCGCCTCGGGCCTGATCTATGGTTTCCTCGCAGGCAAAGACGTTCAATGGGCGGTTCAGTGTGGGGTGGCCCACGGCGCGCTCGCGATGACCACGCCGGGAGACACAAGCATGGCAACGCTCTCTGAAGTCGAAGCCGTGATGCGAGGGGGCTCAGCGCGCATCGCGCGTTGAGCCCGAGTATTGACCAACGATCAGAATTTCAGCTTACATGCTTTTGAAAACGAAGCTGATTTCCTTGGTTTGGTTGGCGCCAATCGTGATGGTCTGGGTTGACGTGCCCAGCTTCTCGTGCCAGGCCTTGATGGTGTAGGTCCCAGGCGGCAGATTGGGCAGATCGAAACTGCCGTCTTGCTTGGTCAGTGCAAAATAGGGATTCTTGAGAACCGCAATATATCCCCGCATCCAGGGATGGATGTTGCACTTGACCGGGATCGCAATTTCTTCTCTGGCAAACGCTTCTTCCACCTTGGCGCCCGGAAGCTCGGCCTTGTTCCACTCCCGGTTGTTGGCGGGTATGGGATGAATGTTGTGCGATGTCGGGTCGTCATTCACAACTTCGATCGGCTGGTTTGCCTGCACCGCCATTACGTGCGGCTCATACAGGCAGCCCTTTTGGGTGATGACAACCGGTTCCTTAGGAGGATCGAAAGTTCGATCGCCCAACCCATCCGCGATAAAAACCAGTACGTTTTGCAACCCGCCTTTGGAATCAGTGGTGACTTCCGGGACAGAAACCGGCCCGGCATGCTGCTTGGCGCAACTTGGGTCGGCGGCCATGCTGATGGGCTTGGCCTTGGGCAGAGTGCCTTCGAATTTCACCACCCCTCTTAGGGCTGCTGCACCCGCGCCGGGCGACGCCGACGCCGGAGCTCCCGCCTGCACCACCTGGCGGCTGGAAATGCAGATCGTTAACATTAGGCCGATTACAAGAAGAAAGTTTTTTGATTTCATACTTCACCTCGACGAGGACAGTGCCTCTGAAATTTTGCGGACGAAATCACGCGCAAGCAGTTATTCAGTTCGCCGTCCGCGAGCGGTTGACTAGTCGGCTGGCAAGAAAGTCGCTGTATCCCTGTTGATAGCCGGCCGTGAAAGACGACCGATCTTGCGAGGTCGCCCACCGGCCGATCGCAATGTGCGACTCAGCCCCGCGCTGGGCTGCAAGTTTTCCCAAGTACAGTCCATCTCGAAATGCTCCGTCGTTGGCCTGAGCAGCGGTTTCGTTCGGACTGAAGACGCGATTATTTCGATCGGTGCGCAGCAGGGACGCCGTTCCGATACCAAGCACGACCACGAATGCGAACAATGAGAATGCTTTCATTATTTTTTTCCTCGATCTTTCTTTCAGCGAAGTCAGATTGACGACATCTTGAACGTCGTATGGATGGAGAGTAAGGCTGGCGATAAGTTACGTTGTCACTGGGCAGTCATCGGCGCGTAAAATCGTGGTCATCTTTTTGTCTTTATTGTCAGAGATTTGTAACGTCTAATGCGGGATCAGAGGGAAGGCTGAGCGAGCACTCTATATGTGTTGCAATTCCTCGAATTTCATTTCTCGAGGGCGGACTTGCTTCGCGTGCATGCAGCTACTGAAGCGGCGTGAACTTCAAACAGGTAGGGGACGGCACTTGTTGTACTTCTCCAGTCGTAGTGAGGTGGCGATTCTTGTGATCAATGTGAAAAACAGCGATATTGTCCGAATCCTGGTTCGCGGCGAGCAGCCATGATCCGGTGGGATCGATCGCGAAACTGCGCGGAGTCTTTCCGCCCGTGGGATCGGTCTCAACCTGCGTCAGCGTGCCTGCATGGGAATCGATCGCAAACACGGTGATGCCATCGTCCCCACGATTCGAGGCAAAAAGAAATTTGCCGGAGGGATCGATGTCGATTTCCGCCGCGGTGTTGTTGCCGTGAGAGTCTTTTGAAAGCGTGGAGGTGGTTTGCAATTCATGCAGCCCTCCACCTGCAGCGTTATATGAATACGCTACGACCGTAGACTGCAGTTCGTTAATCACGTAGAGGAACCGCCCATCGGGGCTGAAGACTAGATGCCGCGGGCCAGCGCCGGCACTGGCTCTCACGATTTGCGGTTTCGCTCCGAGAGTTCCTTTCGCGGCATCGAAGGAATAGATCAGCAACTGATCGAGTCCAAGGTCTGCGACGACCGCGAAACGATTATCCGGTGAGAGCGCGATGGCATGAGCGTGAGGTCCTCTTTGCCGCTGGGGATTTACGCTGGAGCCTTTGTGCTGCACGAAAGCGGAAGCCTCCCCCAGCCGGCCATCTTTCAGCACCGGAAATACTGCCACACTGCCCGTCGTGTAATTGGAAACCAGAGCGTACTTGCCCGTCCGATCCAGAGTAAGGTGCGCCGGAGCTTCGCCGCGCGAGGAGACCTGGTTCAACAAGGAGAGTTTCCCGGTCTCCGGCTGAATGGCGAATGCACTGACAGCACCGGTGGCTTGTCCATCGTAGTTGGCGATCTCATTGGCCGAATATAGGAATCGTCCGCTGGAACCGACGGCGAGAAAAGACGGTTCGGCGGTTTCGGCGGCAAGACCCAGGGACGTCAGCTTGCCGGTGGAAGAGTCAAAACGGTAGGCATAGATTCCCTTGCTGCCGTGATCGGTGTAGGTGCCAACGTAAAGCAGGTATTCTTGCTGCGCTAACCCCGTCGCAGACGCGAGCACGCAGGAAGCTAGTGCGATCAGAAAAAGAAAAACCAAGCGGAAAATCTGCCGAAAGTATCGCAGTCGAAATGTCATAGGATTCTCTTGCCAGTCGGACTTACGGAATTCCCTTCCTTCATGGAACTGCACTCGCGTTTTTTTCCTCCGGTTCTGGGATCGGTTCGATTCGTCCCAGCAAGAAAATATAACCCACAATTCCCAGCAGCAGGATTACGGTCGCGGTCACAAAAGCCGCGGCGAAAGAGTGCGTTCCGGAGACGATGTAGCCGGTAACGATTGGCGCAGAGATCGCCGCGATCTGACCGCAAAAGTTTACCGCGCCGCCGAGGGTGCCAACGCTTTCGCGCGGCGCAATCAGAGACGGCACGGTCCACGCCACGGGAGCAGCCGCAGCCAGTCCTCCTAGCGCAAGGCTGATCCAGACCAACGCGACCGCAGGACTGTGAGCGCTGGCCGCACCGAAGATCGCGAGACCGAAAGCCATTCCCGCCACGATCACGGTTTGACGAACACGATTCGCATCCCAACCGTGCTGGATGAGAGCGTCCACCAGCCATCCGCCAACCAGGAGATCGGTGAATGTGGCGAACAGCCAGGGCACGCTGGTGTAGAACGCTGAGTGGAACAAGTCCATATGAAGCGAAACTGAAAGATAGCTAGGCAGCCACGTCAGCAACAGAAAGAACGTGTAATTGTAGGCGCCCCATCCCAACGCAAGTCCGTAAACCTTGCGCTGCCTTAAGAGGTAGGCCAACGAGGCGCCACTGCGTGCGTTTAATTGGTCTTCGGGTTGAGCGCCGCCCCGCAGAATGAATTGAAGTTCTTTATCCGATAGTCCGCTGTCTTCACTGGGGTTACGGTAGACGAAATAAAAAAGGACAAAATACAGAAAGCTGATGAAGCCGGTGGCGGCAAAACTCCAGCGCCAGCCAAAGTACAAGAGCAGCACGCCGATCAGCGGGACTCCAATTGCGGTGGAAAGTTTTGCTGCCGCATCGGTGATCGCCGTGGCCAGACCTCGTTCCTCCCGGTTGAACCAGTAACCCAGCGCTTTGGCATTCGCCGGGAAGGTGGGAGATTCGCTCACGCCCAGAAGGAAGCGCGCTCCGAAGAACCAACTGATGCCCGGGGAAAGCGCAGCTGCGAACGAGGACACGCTCCACAGCAGCGCGCTGATTCGCCCCACGCGGCGCACACCCAAGCGGTCCAGCAATACTCCGGCGGGCATCTGCATCAAGGCATAAGTCCAACTGAAGGCGCTGGAGAGATAGCCAAAAGCAATCAAGGACAAACCGAACGAGGCATGGAGCGCATCCCGAGATACCGACAGGTTGATGCGGTCGAAAAAGTTGACCAGGACGCCGAAAGCAAGCAGGAAGGCGATCCGCCATCGTCTGCGAGGCACAATCGAAGGGTTCGAGATGGCTTGCGGGAAGATCGCTCCGGAAGGGAGTTCGTTAGAGGGCATCGTTGAAGATCACTGGACGCCGATGCCCGCGAGCAGACCGCCGTCGACGAGGTAATCGCCTCCAGTGCAGAATCCTGCTTTGTCTGACGCCAGAAATGCCGCCAATTCAGCGACTTCTTCGGGCGTGCCGATTCGCCCGAGTGGATGAGCCGCGCCAAAACGTGCGAATGCCTCATCCGCCGGCAGATCCGGCGCAAAGTGTGCCGCGGAGCGTGCCAGCATGGGCGTGCGGATCGAACCCGGGCTGATCGAATTGACACGGATGTTGTCGGCGGCATGGTCGAGGGCCAAAGCACGCGTCAAGCTGTGAATTGCCCCTTTGGATGTGGCATAGGCGGCGACACCTCGCTGGCATGCGTACCCTTGAACAGACGCCACATTAATGATGGCCCCCCCTCCGCGCTTTTTCATCTCCGGAATGCCGAGGTGCGCCAACAGATAGATGCTGCCAACATTCACCATCATGCAGCGGTTCCATGTCGCAAGGTCGGTTTCGACGACGGTACCGAAGGGATGGATTGCGGCTGCGTTGACGATGATGTCGAGGCCTCCAAACCGGCTGACACTCGTTGCGATGACCGCGCGCACCTGGTCGATGTTGGTGACATCACAGCTTTCCACCTGCAGGGCTAAACCTAGTTTTGCCGCATCACGAGCCAACTCTTCGTTGCCAGCGGTTTCGATCCCGCACGCAACCACTTGCGCGCCTCCCGTCGCAACGCGTATTGCAATCGCGCTGCCAATTCCCGTGGTTCCCGTGACCAGAGCTACCCGCCCCGCAAACTCTTTCATAGGAGTTAGATCCCGTGCTCGCGATTATAGTAATGGCTGTACGTTGCACGACAGGGTGACACCACGGCGACGAATACTTACTTCCCGAAAACGTAGGCTTCTCCGGGTGGGCCACTCTTAGTCGCTCCGCCAATCACTGTGCTGCCGCTCACCGCTGCGGACACACCCAAATTATCGTTCGCCGCTCCATCGGATGCGGTCAATTCAACGGCGAACCTCGACGTAGTCTTCCAACCCGTCGCTGGCTCACGATAAACCAGCACCGCTCCCTGGCCAGAATTCGATCCGACCGTAGTTACGGGCGCTCCGAGCACGATCGTTTTGCCGCTAATCGAAATACCCTGAGATAGTCCGTTCACGCCCGATGAACTCGACGCGGTAAGTTTCGCGTCAAATTTTGAGGTGCTCTTCCAACCATACTTTGGTTTCACGTATACGAATGCCGCCCCAATCCCTTCATTCGCTCCCGCCGCTCCGACAATAGCCGTCTTGCCATCGGTGGCGACCGAGAAGCCGTAGATCTGGTTGGCCTTCTTACTGTTGAATTCAGCGATCTGGGTCATATCTTTCCAGCCCGCGGAAGGCTTGATAAAAACATAAGCTGCACCCATAAAGTTGTTGTGGCCGTAAGCGCCGGTGACCACAGTGTTGCCGCTGATTGCGACTGAACCCATATTATCGAAGGTGCTGGAATCCGACGCCGTCAGCTCGGCGGTCTGCGTCATCTTCTTCCAGCCAGTCGCCGGTTTAACAAAAACATAAGCCGCGCCCGCTCCACTATGCGCGAACAGCGCGCCGATTGCGGTGGTGTTTCCGCTAATTGAAACGTTGTAGCCAAAAGCATCGCCGCCAACCCCATCGCTAGCAGTGAGCTTTGCTGTTTCCGTCATGTCCTTCCAGCCAGATGCTGGCTTGACGAATATATAAGCGGCGCCCGGCCCTTGGTTTTGCGGATCGCGCACCGGAAAATCGTGGCTCTGGCCAGACTCGTTCGACGCGTTGGCCGCACCCACTATTATCGTGTCCCCGCTGATCGCGACCGAGGTCCCAAATCCATCGCCACCGTCCGAGGGCGTCAGCGTGGCGGTCTGCGTCATGTTTCCCCAGCCGCCCGACGGTTTCACGAAGACGTAAGCCGAACCAGTTTTTTCGATGTTTGCGTCAAAAGCGCCCACCACCACCGTATTGCCACTGACCGCGGCAGAGACGCCAAACCAGTCTTGATTGACCCGTTTCGTGGGCGTCAACTCCGCCAACTGAGCCCAGGCATTCGTTTCTGCCGTACGCTGAGCGGAAGCCACGAAACACAAGAAGGAGGTCAGGCAAAGAACGACGATGAGAATAAACGCCGTGCGTCTCATATGGCAATCTCCAGCGGAGTCGTTGCCATAAGAACGTCCCGCGAAACGCGGAAACCAAAAATTCCGCAAACGCCGCAAGGGATCGGCACGATCACCCCCGCCATTCTTGCACTAGATAGGCCGCCAATCAAGCCATGCAGCTCATCCCGGTTCCAGTCAGAAAGAGAGGCATCGCAAAAGCGGCGCCTAAATCTGTCACACTTCGATCGTGCTGGCCCGATCGCACCGGTTGCGACGGTTCAGCCGTGTGTACAATGCAGGCGTTTTCAAAGCCAATCCGTGTTTGCTTGTTGTCCGAGAGGAGGGACACTTGAGCGCCGATGAGAACAAGGACATACTTTCTCGCCGTGGATTCCTGGGAATGGGGTCGGCGGCGCTGGCGGCCGCTGGACTGTTATCGGCGGCGGATGCCGCAGGACAAGTACAGCAACCGTATTCAAGTAAGGAAGATCGAACCCACAAACCGTATCCGAAAAAGGACGACAGAAGCGCGAGTGAACCCGGTCCTACCGATCCCGTACTGGACGCGCAAAATCTCGACTCTTTCTTTCCGCCGCCCAGTGACGCCGGCGGCGTACAGACGTTCAAATATCCTTTCTCGATCGCTCACAAACGCATGCAAGAGGGCGGATGGTCGCGCGAAGCCACCGTCCGCGAACTTGCGGTCTCCAAGACGATCGCTGGCGTGGACATGCGATTAACCGCAGGAGGCATCCGGGAGTTGCACTGGCACACCGCTGCAGAGTGGGCCCTGATGCTCTACGGAAACGCGCGAATTGCTGCGCTTGATGCGGACGGCAAGACCTTGTCGCGGTCTTCGCTAACGGTGACATCCTTCAGATCGGCTTGCTCGAGAGCTTTCTGGAACATTGTCCTTGTAAGAGATATCGTTTGCGTCGTTCCGTTTTGAGCATGCAAGACCGAGACCGGCCAGCAACAGGGGAATCACAATAATGGTTTGCAGAATTTTGGTTCGCATCCAGTTTTCCTCCATCAGGATTTAGTTGCCCTGCGGAGCCGTCCTGAGCAACGTCATCGCAGCGGCCGATAGCAACGGTATTCACCAGAACAAACCATAGTCGAACGCGGGGCCGGCATCGATCAGCTAGATGCTTTAGATAGGAGGAAGAGAGCCTGTAATGTTGGACCAGCGGGGAGAGCGTGACTCGCTTGACAGTCATTCCGCTTCGGACGAATCCAAGCCAGGGAAACGACAAAGACCTGGGCCGCTCTCCGCTGTCGCTGGAGTTCAACGCACGCAAGAAAAAAGGGAGCCGCAAAAGCGGCTCCCTTTGTGGCTCTGACACTTCTAGCTGGCTTTGCGTCTTTGCTCCAGGTCTGATTGATGGGACTCGACCGCATTCCACTCGTCAACCTGCTTTTGAGCCGCATCGCGCGCAATGCCGTATCGCTCTTGAATCTTTCCGATCAACTGATCATGCTTCCCGTCGATGATATTGATATCGTCGTCGGTCAACTTGCCCCAGCGTTCCTTCACCGAACCTTTTACCTGTTTCCACTTGCCCTTCAGTTGGTCCGAGTTCATTCAATTTCCTCCTTTATGTGTTTAATTATTAAGCCTAAACGCGACCCCAATATGCGTCGTTTGCTCGATACTCAGCTCAACTTACGCCGACTACCTTCCGGAATCGATAAGGTAGATGCGGTAACTATTAGCGGGAAACACCGCAGCGTCCCGGCACCAAGAGCGTTGCTTTCAGCCTAGACCGCTCGGGGTAAATGCCGGTTGATTGCGTCGTCGGACTTCGCCTCGCCGCTCGACGAGACGTCCTGGGCGCCAGTACGCTCGAGGACTTGCTTCGCACGCCTGATCGACTCCGAACTGTCACAGTGGACGGAAAGCAGGATGCCGCCATCTTTGACCCTGCCTTCATAGCGCTTGGCCTCGTATTCTGGAATTCCCATTCCAATCAGCGCTCCGGTGACTCCGCCGACTGTACCGCCGACGCCCGCTCCTGCGAGCGCGGCCATAATAGGACCGGCGGCGATAAAAGGCCCAAGCCCCGGTATTGCCAGTGCTCCGACTCCTAGCAGCCATCCCATTGCGCCGCCGAGCACCACTCCAGTTCCGGCGCCAGCCGTGGCTCCTTCGGGTGCTTTAGTGCCCTTCTGGTGGGCGAAATCTTTGGTTCCAGCGCTTTGCGGAAGCAACGCAGAAATGTCCCGATTGCTAAATCCTGCTGCCTTGAGGCCCTCGACACCTAATTCAACGGTGGTGTAGCTTGGGTAAATACCGAAAACTGCTGTTTTCTTTTCAGACATGAATGAACTCTCCTTGATGGCTCTGTTTAGCGCGAGGGTTTAACGTTCAAGTCGCTGGTAACCTTGTTCTCGCCTGCGACTTCGGCTGCCTTGGCCTCGACCGCTCGCTTCTCATCGTCGGATCGCACTGGGCCCTTCAAAGTTACTTGGCCATTCTGGGTAACGATCTTCACATTGTGCGCATAGGTCGATAGAGACTTGTCCTGCACGATGGCCCTGCGGATCTGTTGCGTGATGTCTCGATCTGAACGGGCGTTCGTCTGTTGATCTGCGGTGGGCTCGGCTGCATTTTTATCGCGCTGATTGAGCTTGGTGTTGTCGGCCGGAACCGGAGCACCTTGATTGGTTTGATCCTGCGCAATTGCCCAGGTACCCGCTAACAGCGAGGTTATGAGTAGGAAGGTCCTTATACCGCCTGCGTATTTCATAGAATTACTCCTTAACTTGAATCGGACTTGGCCGACGAAATTTATTATTAAGTTCGCTGATTGTGGCCAATGCCCAAGGCCTGAAAGATCCTGGCAGGACCAAACCTTGACTGAGCCGCCAATCAGTTGCGTCCTTTCAACCATAGTGCCTAGGGAGTTAGGTGCCAATCCGGTTTGAGCCGTAGTTCAACTGTGGAATGCCCGTAGACAGAACAAGGGATTGGGAAACCGACGTTGCATGAAGCTAACTACCACGAATGTGACGCCAGCGTACCGCCTTCACCCGATGGCGTGGAGAATGCCGCACGAATACAGTCGGTTGGTTAAAGGAAAGGGTGGCGCCGGACGGTTGCGTTGCCGATCAAGAAGAGGAGACCGACATGCTTTGGACAATTTTCGTGATACTGCTGGTCTTGTGGTTGCTGGGATTGGTGAGTTCGTATACGCTGGGCGGTTTTATTCACATTTTGCTGGTGCTCGCGCTGGTCGTTCTAGTGATCAACCTTTTAAGCGGACGAAGTAGCGCAGTCTAGGCCAGCGCAGTAAACGGCAGTGATGGGTCGTACGTTGGTTTACGTCGCGACCGCTGCCGAAGCGCGAAGTGTTAGGCGGCCGTTCTCTGTCTATACTGCGGAGTGCATCCAAAGATCGATGATATGCGGCCAACTCGACAGGTCGTCGCCAACGTCGTCGCTATTTTAGTGTTTGTGTTCTTCTTTTCAGCCGCCGGAAACGGATATTCGGTACTTTCCCACGAAGAGATCATCGATTTGGTGTGGAAAGATCAGCTTCGACCCATGCTGAAGGAGCGTTTTCCTGAGGCGACCGACGACGATCTGAAGCAAGCTCACGCTTACGCTTATGGTGGCAGCGTGGTTCAGGATATGGGTTACTATCCTTTCGGCAGTAAATATTTCAGCGATTTGGTGCACTACGTACGTACCGGCGATTTCGTCGCGGCGCTCATCCAAAACTCTTCCGATGTGAATGAATACGCCTTCGCGTTGGGGGCGCTCGCACATTATGCGTCTGACAACTCCGGACATCCAACGATCAACCGTGTAGTTGCGATAACCTTTCCGAAATTGCGGAAGAAATACGGGCCAGAAGTAACCTACGTGGACAATCCCACAGCGCATATTCGGACGGAGTTTGGTTTCGACATGGTGCAAGTAGCGAAAAACCGCTACACTTCCGACAACTTCCACGATTTTATTGGTTTCAACATTTCCAAACCTGTCCTCGAACGCGCATTCCTGCAGACTTATAACCTCCAACTGTCGGATGTTATGCACAACGAAGATTTAGCCATTGGAACCTTTCGCCACGCCATCAGCAAACTTATTCCCGACATGACTCGCGTGGCATTGTTGTCCCGGCGCAAGGAGATCGTCCACGACACGCCGAATTTCAACGAGAAACAATTCCTCTATCACCTTTCCCGGGCGCAGTATCAGAAAGAATGGGGAAACGGATATCGCAAGCCAGGATTTGGAACCCGCGTGCTGGCTTTTTTTCTCAAGATCGTTCCTAAGATTGGTCCTTTCAAAGCGGTGTCATTCAAGATTCCTACTACGCAGACTGAGGACATGTACATCAAGAGCATCAACCTAACGGTGGATGATTATTCCGCGCTGCTACGCGAGGAAAAAGTCAGCCTGCTAAGACTTCCGGATATGGATTTTGATACCGGCCGTCCCACTCGTGCGGGAGAGTATTTGCTGGCGGATAAGACCTATGCCCATCTGCTAGACGATTTGGCCAAGCATAACTTTGATCAGATATCTCCTGAGCTGCGGCAAAACATTCTCACGTTCTACGGTGATCCGAACGCACAAGTCGCTACGAAGAAAAACGCCAAGGCTTGGAAAACAACGCAACAGGAGTTAGATAGGTTGAAAGCGAGCAACCCAGAGTGTTCCGTCGACACCGCAGCCACCGTCGCTCCACTGCAAGCGCCGTTACCGTAGGCGCTATTTTATTTCCGGCGTCCCGAGGCCATCCCGAACCGTCCGTCCGTCATCCTAGGTGCTGCGAAGAACGCACAGCAAAAATCGATCATTCTAAGGAGATTTGTAAATGGCAGGGAAAAATACAGCAGCATTTGGAATTTATCGCACGCAAGGCGACGTTGAATACGCAGTCGAACTTTTACGGGCGGAGGGTTTCCGCAATACGGATATCTCGGTTCTATTCCCCGAAAACCAGGGCACCAAGGACTTTGCGGTGCAGAAAAACACGAAAGCACCGGAAGGCACCGCGACCGGAGCCGGTACCGGCGCCGTCATTGGTGGAACCCTGGGTTGGCTCGCCGGCATTGGCGCGCTTGCGATTCCGGGGGTGGGCCCCCTTATCGCAGCCGGACCAATTGTGGCCGCTTTAACTGGAGTCGGCGTCGGTGGCGCGATCGGCGGCATCGCCGGAGCCCTCATCGGCATGGGCATCCCCGAATACGAGGCCAAGCGCTATGAAGGCCGGATTAAGGAAGGCGGAATCCTGCTTTCGGTTCATTGTGATGATTCGAACTGGACCAAGAAGGCAAAGGATATCCTCGAACGCACGGGCGCGACCGATGTTGCATCGACGGGCGAATCCCGCGCGGATTGGCAGAAGACGGACAAGCCGTTGCCCCGCGCCAGTTAGTCTGTGCAACCAGGGCTGAGAGGCCTATTCTCAAGGCGGAACTGCCGCAGAGTAGGCCTCTAGACTCAGCACTTAGTCACGATTCGTGTCTAACTTGTCGTATCTAACTTGTGCATGACTTATTTTCGAAACCTAGGGTATCTCCCCGATATGGTGCGGCACCCGATTCCTTCATGCTGATGTCGGCAGACGATGGGAAGCGGCATTAAAACGTGAACGGATACCGGCATGCTCTGGACAATCTTCGTCATCCTGCTGGTTCTGTGGCTGCTTGGAGTTGTGAGTTCCTACACTTTGGGCGGCTTCATTCACCTTTTGCTTTTACTAGCGCTGGTGGTGCTGCTCATTCGTATTATCGAAGGCCGCCGTCCCGTCGTGTAGCGGAATAGTGCGGCGAAACCTGATGGTCGTTCGCCTGGAGGCGCATGTGATTAAATTCGGAAAATACTCAGCTTTTCTAGTCTTCCTCACGTTCGCGGCTCTCGTGTCACCGGCACTGTCTCAGCAGAGTACGGCGGTGACCGGTGATCAGGCTACCGGCTACCACATGCGGGTGGTCTCACGCAGCACGGAAGCGGTCGACTATCGCCATAAGGGTTCCACGAAGGTGAACCTGAGAGGTACGGACCTTTCTCCGGATGTGCGTGGAGAAGCCAAGGTGGAAGGCAAAGCCGGCGGCGTCGGCATTGAGGCTAACGTGGAGCATTTGCGTCCTGCGAACAGTTTTGGCTTAGCTTATTTGACCTATGTTCTCTGGGCAATCACTCCGCAGGGACGACCGCGGAACCTCGGCGAATTGATTGTGAAAGACGGCAAGAGTTCATTGCACACAACTGCGGATTTGCAGGCATTTGCTCTGATAGTGACGGCGGAGCCTTACTTCGCGGTTACCCAGCCCAGTGATCTGATTGTGGCGCAGAACGAAATCCGTCGCGACACCAAAGGCGGCATCGAACCCGTCGACGTAACGTTTGAGCTTATTTCCCGCGATGCCTATAACTCCCAAGTTCAGCCGATTAATTCAACTGTGTATGAGGTCAGCAATAAGACGCCTCTAGATCTGCTCGAAGCCAGGAATGCAGTGCGCATCGCCAAGGACGCGGGCGCCAATCAGTATGCGCCGTCCGAGTTACAGAAGGCGCAAGATTCTCTCAATCGCGCGGAAGACTATTACCTGCGCAAGCAGGGCAGCGGCCCGATCGGGACAGTGGCTCGGGAAGCGTGCCAGACCGCGGAAGAAGCCCGGGTGATGTCGATCAAACGCGCCCAAGAGGAGCAGGCAGAAAACGAGCGTAAGGCTGCCGCGGACCGGGAGGCGCAGGCGCGAGCCGACGCGCAAGCGCAGCAGGCTGCAGCCGCTCAGGCCCAGGCCCAAGCCGAGCAGGCACAGCAGGCGCAGCAACAGGCGGAACTGGCCCGGCAGCAGTCTGAGTTAGCCCAGCAACAGGCGACGCAACAAGCGCAGCAAGCGGAACAAGCGCGCCAACAAGCCGAACAGCAGCGACAACAAGCGGAAAACGATAAAGCCCAGATGCGTGCTCGCATGCTGCAGCAATTGAATCAAGTATTACAGACGAGAGACACCGCGCGCGGTCTAATCGTGAATATGCCCGACGTGCTCTTCGATACCGGGAAGGCTGATCTCAAATCATCAGCTCGGGAGCGCTTGGCAAAGGTTGCCGGAATCCTGATCGCTTATCCGGACATCCACGTGGAGATCGACGGATACACGGATAGCACGGGCAGTTTGGAGTTTAACGAGCGACTCTCTCAGCAGAGAGCAGAATCTGTCCGGAGTTATTTGGCCAGCCAGGGAGTGAATTCGGCATCCATCACTACACAAGGTTTTGGACCAAGCCAGCCGATCGCGTCGAACGATACGGCAGCAGGGCGGCAGCAGAATCGGCGGGTAGAACTGGTGGTCTCGGGTTCGTCCATCGGGCAAGCGGTCGAGCAAGGCTCTCCCGATCAGAATGCCACGACCGCAGCGCCTGCGAGCATGTCTAATCAACCTGCGCAAAATCAACCTGCGCCAAATCAGCCGACAACCTCAAACCAGACAGCGGTGCCGGCTGGTCAAACGACCGTGCCGCAGCGGTAGGGCCAGGTCTGGCGGAGGATGTGCGGCTCAATAAGCTCGAGTTACTGCGCTGCGGATCCTGCGTCAAAGCGCTGCATGGCGAAATAACACTCACAGGCCGCAGCTTCCAGTCCGGGGCGGTTCAGGATCGTTACTGCGCCGCGCACGTTCTCGATCAGGCCGCCACGTTGCAGAATGCCGGCCGCCAGGCTCACACTCGGACGGCCTGTGCCCAGCATCTGAGCCAGGAATTCGTGAGTGACCAAGAGTGTTTCTGAATCGATCCGGTCCTGGCACATGAGCAGCCAGCGCGCCAGCCGCTGCTCGATTTCATGCAGACGGTTACAAGCTGCGATTTGCGCAACCTGCAGTCCCTGGATGAGAACGTAGCGGTTCCATATCAACCGCAGCTCCGGCGCCGAACGAAGCGTGTCTCGTAACACCGCAGATTTGACCCTTGCTCCGCTTCCTGCGATCTGCATTATGGCGCGATGCGGTCCCCGGCTCAGTCCGACCGCCAACGGGGTGCCTACAATACCCTCCTTGCCGACTATTGCCACCTCGACACTTCGACCGTCGCTGGTGAGTACCACCAGCGACGCCATGCCGTCATTCAGGAAGTACGCGTATTCAAGCTTCGCGCCCGCTTCGTGCAGAATATGTTGCTGGGGTAAATCGACCGGTTCCAGATGTACCCGAAGCAAGTTGTATTCAGCTTCGGGAATAGACTGGAGAATCGAATTCTGGACTGGTCTCCCGGTGGAATCAGTTCGTACGCCGCTTCGTTCTTCACGGCCAGTTTTTCGTTCCACACCGCTCCCTTGCCAGCTTTCGCAAGCCTCGAACATGTGTTAAGCAGTGCGCGTAGGCTAGAGGCGGAACGCCATACTTGTCTGTTCGACAGCGTACGCAATGAGGCGGATGGGTTATTTCAGACCGAGTCCGCCGTTAAGGTGCTGCACGACTCCGTAGCATTCACAGGCGGCCTTTTCGAGGCTCTTGCGGTTCAGTATTTTCACCGTACCCCGCATGTTTTCAATCAGTCCACTACTTTCGAGGGCGCCCGCCGCCAAAGTCACGCTGGGACGTCCGGTCCCGAGCATCTGTGCCAGGAACTCGTGAGTCAAAGGAAGCAGCTGGGAATCCATACGGTCCTGACACATGAGCAGCCAACGCGCCAGCCGCTGGTCAATTTCGTGCAGCCGATTGCAGGCGGCAAGCTGGGCGACCTGTATTCCCTGCATCAGGGCGAAGCGGCTGAGTTCCGAGCGCAGAGTCGAAGCGCACGGGAGGATCGCTTGAAAAACCTCGGACCGTATGCGCGATCCGTTTCCCGCCATTTGCATAATCGCCCGAAAGGTTCCTCGGAGGATGCCCACCATAAGAGACATCCCCACCATCCCTTCCTTGCCAACAATGCCAACCTCGACGCTTCTGCCGTCGACGCTCAGCGCAACCAGCGAGGTCATACCCTCATTCAGAAAGTATGCGAAATCGATCTTCTCGCCGGGCTCGTGGAAGATCTCGTACTGCGGCAAATCCACGGGCTCCAAGTGAGGGCGAAGCAGGTTGTACTCCTCATCTGGGAGCGATAACAGAATTACGTTGTTCACCGCCTTCCCGTCCGCGTCGGTGCGGGTTCCAGGAAGCAGCGGAGCCAGCTTAATCGGACGGGCAGACCTCTCAACACTGACGTTTCCGTTCGCCAAAGGCACCTCCAGTCAAGCTGATTGGATGCGACGGAAAGCTTCGGTTTGGCCAGGAAACCCTGTAGTTCGGGCCGTGAGTTCATGGAGGTTCAAGGAGTCGATCGATTACTACTATGGGGGCGAAAGTCAGGAGAAGATTGCCCGAGCCTGAGTTAGAAATGGAGAAAGCGTGGTCCCTCAGGCAATTGGACGGAAGGTATCCGAGTGTCGAAAACCGAACCTGGTTTTACGAGTTCCGACGGCGACCTGTACTTCCTCCCATCGTTTTATTAGTGAAACGAAAAATATGGGGCCACGCGCAGGCGTCGTGATCGAACATCCGCGCTCATCGCGATCTCCCAAGTAAATCCGCCCAGCGCGCTCAAAACGACATCTTCAGCGAGAACTCGATCACGCGCGGAGACCCTAGGGCAAACACTCCAGAGCCAAGGCCAAGGCGGTTGCTGTTGGGCTGTGTTCCTGCGGTTCCGTTCACCGAACCCGGCGTCCCACTCAGCGCACCGCTGAGGGGGTTATTGGGGCCGTCGAAGTTGGCAAAATTCATGAGGTTGAAAAGCGAAACGCCGGGCTGAACCTCAACCCGTTCCCTGATTTTGTAAATCCAGTTCAGACTGAGGTCGAAGGCGCGCAACCAGCCCATATTCGCTTCGTTCTGTGGGGCCAGCGGGACAGGCTGTTGCACTCCGCCCACCGACTGTAACTGCCCCAGAGTGAACAGTGCGTTATTGATGAGTACTTGCCCCGCCGGAGTGGGTTGGCCGGCAAAGTTCTGGTTGTAATTCTGGATCACGGTATTGATATTGCCGGCGTTGATGCTGCGTGCGAAGGAACCAATGTTCGTGCCAGGCAGAACGTCCCCGCCCCCGCCATTGACCGCGAAACTGCCGTCGCCAGTGCCGTCACCAGTAACGTCAGTAACAAATATGCCGCCGGCGTTGCCGGACGGAGCAAGGGTGAGCGTGACTGGAAGCGGACTGTAGAAGTGGCCGATTGCCCCGAGCCGGAATGAATACGGCAGATCCATAGTGCCGCCGAATGAAACCTGGTGTCTGCGATCCAATCCGTTGGGGCCGAGGAAATGAAGAGGATTATTGAAGTCGGTGGCAATGGTAATGAAGTCGTTGTCAGTTGCCGACGCAATGTATTTGGAGAACGAATAGGAGACTTGCAGGTTCATGGCCTTGACGTGCTTGAACGGATTTTGCAAGTCCTGCTTCAGCGAGAGTTGCAGGCCGTTGTACTCGGCGCGCCCGATGGGGAATAACATCTGGTTGGCGCCAAGGTTTGGGTTGATGCCGGGAAAGGCCGCCGTGGGGCATGGGCCTCCGCTACAGAGCGAGTAGCCGGAATCGAGGCCGTTGCCGGCGAAGCTGGAGATGTTTGCGCCGGCAGCGATCGCACAATTGATAGCGCCAGCCGAAAATCCTCCCCCGCAACCGAATTGTCCCGTAGTGGCCGCGATTGCAGCCTGTGCATTCGCGAGATTGAAATAACGCGAATCGCCGACGTGGTTGGTATCAACGGCGAGCAGCGTATGGGTTTCGATGTTGCGCAGATAATCTGCAGTAAACACCATCCCTTTGTGGAGCTCATGCTGAATGCCGAAGTTCATCTGCACCGAACGCGGGCTCACGTAATTGGGGGCCAACAAATCCGTGCCGGTAGCATCGAATCCATCCGAAAGCGCAGTGCCGATGTAGGAAGGATTACTGGCAGGCCCAGCCGCTAACGTCGCCGCCTGGTATTGCGCTTGGAATGCGGTGATGGCGGTGGCTGCCTGTCCGATCAGTTCGCCGCAAAAGCTAATCGGAGGCGTGGGCCCGCTCGGCATGGTGAACGTAGAGTTTGGCTGGCCATTTGAGCACACCGTTGGGTTGGCCAGGAACAATCCCTGCGGCAAGCGTGCCGGCCGATCAAATGCTATGTTGTTCCAGATTGAGTTTTCGTAGAAGAGTCCGATGCCGCCGCGAAGCACGGTTTTTCCGCTGTGGTACGGATCCCAGGCAATCCCCAGTTGAGGAGCAAAATTTCTGTTCGGTTGATTGACCCGATTCCCCAGCCCAGGGCCAAACTGGTTGAGTGCCGCGATTGGACCGATGTCGCTGTCAGTGCGTCCGGTATCGCGAACGTACCGCAGACCATAAGTGAGGGTCAGGTTCGGCTTGATCTTCCAGGAATCGCCGAAATAAAAAGATAGCCGGTTGTCCGGTCCGGTACCGCCGGCGGGAAATCCAAATGCCGGTATTTCCGAGGAGAACCCAATCCCGTTGCCCAACTGCACCGTACTGGCTGGATAGTTCAGTGGATTGCTCGCTCCGCCCGGGAGCGCGAGGCAGGTCGCGGTGCAATCAGCGATTCCAGCGCCGACTGCCGGCGCCAGCTTCAGGAAGCTTGCGAAACCTCCTCCGAAGATGTGATTAAGCCCGCCTCCGTAGCGGAGAATGTGCGAACCAACCGCCTTGCTGCCGTCATATTTGACCTGATGATCCGTCTGGTAAGTCTGTTGAGGCGCGAGAAAACTTGGTCCCGAGCAGAAGAAATCCGCTCCCGAGGTGAGGCAATCTGGGTCAGCTCCAATCGCCAGTTCGAGACCCGGCGCGGGATTGAAGATGTTCGTTCCCGCCGTCGCATCCACGATCCCATTGCGGAATTTGGTGTATCCGAAGCGAATGCTGTGCGTGAAACCGCCGGTGTTGAAGTCAAGTCCTGCAGCATGCACCGGAGTGTGGTTCACGTTTCCAAAGGGCTGAAACGAGTTTGGGATGATGGCCAAAACACTATGGTTTTGGTCGTAAGAGAACCGGTAAAAGAACTTGTAATTGCTGTTGATCTGCCAGTCCAACCGGCCGACCGCTTCGGTTT
>CAWISU010000023.1:0-77506 GCA_963838765.1 uncultured Acidobacteriota bacterium
ATGCGCACGCAATCATCCAGCGGACGATATATCCCCGCCGTCATAATCGCATCGTCATTCTCAAACCGCGGCCAATTGATCTTCTGGCCTTTGATCAGATTAAGCTTCACCCGCGCCCGCAGCGGCACTTCGATCGCCGTGCCCGCCACTTCCCCATCCCCCATGGCCGCGTGCCCGTCGCCCATGTACAGCAACCCTCCGGGCACATTCACCGGAAAATAAACCGTATTGCCGACGCTGGCCTCGGGAGAATCCATGTTGCCGCCAAACTCCGCGGGCACGATCGAGCTGCGCGCCTCGCCTCCGGCGGGCGCAACCCCAATGCAGCCGAAAAACGGATGCAGCGGAATCTTCACCGAGAACTTCGAATCCAGCGCCTGGAACGTTGCCGTATTAGCCGCATGATCGATGGGATAAAACCAAATTTTCTCCGGCAACGGCGGATGCAGCATGGGCGTGTAATTGGTCTCATTCAGCGCTCCAAACCCCGGCGCAAACGCTCCCACGCCCTGATCCCCGTCAACTTCAAGATCAAGAATCTTCACCGCCAAAGTATCGCCCGGCTCCGCGCCCTCAATATAAAAAGGACCGGTCAGAGGATTGTCGCCCTTGCTCATGCTAAGCGTGTCCCCCGGCTTCTTGATGGCATTGCCAAAGCAGTCGAGCGTATTGGTGTCCAGAATGTCCCCCGGCTTCAACCGCGCAACCGGCTCGGCCGAGCCATAAACATACTTCACATCGTTGATGGTCGCGTGATACTTCACTACTTTGCCTGGAGCGGCCTGTGACAGAACGTTCGTTGCGCTAAGTATCAGCAATATGGGCGTTAAAATATAGCGGTCCAAGAACACCTCCTGAATGAATCGAATCGCAGAACCCACCCAGCGATCTGCATAAATATGCAGTCCAGCAAATATTAGGGTAATGGCGATATTACCCCAATCGACGAATCTTTAGTTTCCGCAGTCTCTGGCGATGTCGTTTCTACGCCGCAGGATTTGACATTTTGTTTACATTTCCATGACATATTCACGCACCATCGAACTATGATTCGGCCCCTTGAGGTTTCTCGCCGAACACCTAAGGGCCTCATCACTTGCCGCGCCAGAAAGGTCGATTATGCCGAGAAAACAACTTTCCGTCAGCGTTCGCAGCGCTCGTGCCATCGCTCTACTCACCCTTCTCACGGTGGCGGCAGTCGCGCAGGCACAGACTTACACCGTGCTGCATGCGTTCACCGATGGGGAAGACGGAGCAGTTCCTAGCCCCCTCATCCGTGACGCGCAGGGGAACCTCTATGGCACGACCAGGTTTGGCGGCATCCCCTCCTGCGGCGAAGACACTTGCGGCACGGTGTTCAAGATCGACAGCGCCGGCAAAGAGACCGTGCTCTACCGCTTCGAGGGCGGGAACAATGGTTCAAATCCCGTTGCCGGTTTGGTCCGTGACGCGGCGGGCAACCTCTACGGCACGACCCAGGGCAACGGCAGCATTGGCGGCCAGTCCGTAATTTTCAAGGTCGATCCGAAGGGCCAGCAAACCGTGCTTTACGTCGCCGATGGACCCGACGGTTCCTCATTAGACTCGCCACTTACGCTCGACGCGCACGGCAACCTCTACGGCATGTCGCCCTACGGGGGCAATACCAATTGCGGCGATGGCGGCGGTTGCGGAACCTTGTTCAAAATCACTCCCGCCGGCAAATTCACCCTACTCCACGCTTTTACCGTGGAGGACGGAAGACAGCCCGAGGGCGGCCTGGTCCTTGACGCCAAGGGCAACCTTTATGGCACTACTAACTTTGGCGGCGACCTCAAGTGTGAGTCCCTCGGCTATGGCTACTTTGTGCCAGGCTGTGGAACTGTCTTTAAGCTCGATCGCAACCGCAAGTTCACCGTACTCCACACGTTCACCGGAAAAGTCGGGGAAGGTGGCGGATCATTTCCTCTGGGTCTGACTATCGATTCCGCCGGAAACCTCTATGGCATTGCGCAAAATGGCGGCCATGTCATCAAACATACAGATTTCGAGTATGGCGTTGGAACCATTTTCAAAGTGGATACAAGCGGCCGGTTCGACGTGCTCTTCACCTTCGTCCCCTGCACCGAACCCCCGTGCACGAGGGGCCAGGTGCGGAATCCCGTCTTCGCCAGCCACCTGGTCAGAGACTCGAAAGGCAACTTGTACGGCCTCGAACAATCAAACGACTGCGCCAAGGGTGGGGGATGCTTGTTCAGACTAGACACGGAAGGGAAATTAACCGACCTTTACGATTTCGAGGGCGAGAACGGAGGCCCGGATGGATTCACTCCGATGGGCGTTGTCTTCGGCTCAGATGGCGATTTCTACGGCAGCATGTTCCTTGGCGGGAACAATGGTGGAGGTGAGTGCACCTATGGCTGCGGTACGGTGTTTCATCTTACTTTTTAGCCCGAACGCTATGCGGCGATCGGTACTCCGCAAAAAGCATGCGGTCAGACATCACTGAGCGAACACGCGTTCTCAAGATACTCTAAAGAACGATTGCGAGTCTCTAGTACCTCGTCCCGAAAGTTTGCGTCATAAGTCCGCACTGTCATCCTGAGCAACGCGAAGGATCTATGTACTTTGCTCGCAGTACCAACGCATTATGCCTCGCGCCGAACAAACCTAACGACTTATGCGGCGTATTTCTGGGACACGACACTAGTTAGCCGATCCACGCCAACCACGCCCACCCCACCAGAAGAGTCGCCAGCGTGATGGGCAAACCAACCCGAAAATAATCCCAAAAACCAATCTCCATCTCTGGCTTGGCACTCTCAACCACAATAAGATTGGCCACGCTTCCCGTGATCGTAAGATTTCCCGCCAAAGTGGAAGCCATGGCCAGAGCCAGCCACGCCGTGTGCGGATTGCTGAACCCACGGATCAACGACTTCAGCAACATCACCGCGGGCACGTTGCTGACAATATTGCTGAACAGCGCCACTACTACCGTGAACGTCCCCAGCCTTTGCAGGTTCCAATGTTCTGCGACCTCCAGCAATCTTCCGACAATCCCCGCATTCTCCGCCCCACCGACAATCAGAAACAATCCGATGAAAAACACCAGCAGCCCCCAGTCCACTTCCTGGTAGAGCCTTCGCGGTTCAAGGGTTCGGGTAATCAGCAGCGCCGCCGCGCCCAAAGCCGCCATCATCGCCGGAGGCACACCGAGGAAGAATCCGATAACGACAGCACTCACTACAATGACAGGTTTCGTAAGGTGTGAAAGATCCAGCGCGGGCAACGGGATTTTTTCTTCTGTCTCCGGCTGCAGCTTAACGCTGCGCATGTGGATCCAGTGCAGCACCGCCCAGTCAAGGAATAATCCCACGATCGCGACCGGTCCAAGATGAAAAAGAAAATCGGAATAGCGAATGCCGGAGAAGGATCCAATCAACATATTTTGCGGATTGCCGGTAATCGTCGCCACGCTGCCGGTGTTGGACGCGGTGGCCACGGCCAGAAGATAAGGCAGCGGCTGCAGTCGCATGCGCCGCGTGATGCCGAGCACAAAGGGCACCATCACCAGGCAGACAATGTCGTTCACCAGAAACGCGGAAAGAAATCCGCAAGTAAAAATCACCGCCGGCAAAAGATGCACCGGCTTCAACCGCTGCAACACCACCTCGGCGTTCCACTCGAAAAAACCCACCAACCGCAGATTGCCTACGATCAGCATCATCGAAAACAGAAGCACTAATGTGGAGAAGTCGATGAAGCGCAGCGCATCCGAAGGCTGCACCACGCGAAAGGCGATCATGGCAACCGCCCCGATGATCGCCGCGCCCGGCCGGTCAACCTTCAACCCGGGAAACTTTCCAATGGCGAAAACCAGATAGCTGGCGAGAAAGATGACGTACGCCGCCGCCATCTGCGCGTCCGGCATGGCCATGCAAAAGATCAGAAGCATGCCAGAAGATATTATCAGCGCAAAGCAAAACGAGATTTCTCGGGAGTCGTAAAATTCACCTTACCGATAGTTGCTTGTCGATGACCCCACCGCGCAAGATTCGAATCGCTGTTTATTCTGCCGCCGCCACGTTCTTGCTGTGGCCCATCTTGGTATTGGGTTTGGCCTGGACCCAGGCGCCGGAAAGCAGCGGCTTCTTCCTATGCGTCGCCACCCTGATCTTTTTTCTCGCAATAGCTCGCTGGGACATTGTCGGCTACGGGCTGCAATATATTTTCCTGCTGGCATTGCTGATTCTCGCTTACCGCAAAGGAGGATGGCCTCCGCTGGCGCTGTCGCTAGGAGCTTTGCTGGCTGTGGAACTATTTTTCCGGCAATCCGGCCAGGCCGCGCCGCTCGATCTTTCTTTTCCCCTCAACCATGGCACCTATTACGTGGCGCATGGCGGGAATTTCAAGCTCCTTAATCATCATCGAGCGTCGATGTCGCAAAGGTACGCCCTGGATATCGTCCGATTAAATGGCTTCGGCACGCGCGCGGCAGGCATCTATCCAAGGCCGTTGCAGCGCTATAAAACCTTCGCGGACATCCTATGCAGCCCCTGTGCAGGCACAATTACCTTCGTCGTGAATGACCTGCCTGACCTCCGCCCCGGGGAAATGGACACGAAGAACATTGCGGGCAACCACATCCTGATCCGCTGTGATGATTCAGAGATCTACGTGGGGGTGGCCCATCTTATGCAGGGAAGTGTGCTGGTGAAAGCAGGCGACCACGTGACCGTAGGGCAACCCTTGGCCCGCGTGGGCAACTCCGGCAACACCAGCGAACCTCACCTGCACATTCATGCCAAGCGCGGCGGCAGACCCGAGTCCCTCCTGGACGGCGAAGGCGTCCCAATGCGCTTTGACGGAAGATGGCTGATCCAAAATAGCGTAGTGCGAAGGCGTTCCCACCGGGCCTGAGACGGCGCGAAGCAACCACCACAGATCTTATGAAGCCATTCGTTTTTCCATTCGAATGACTACGATCGATTCCCCATTCTTCAACGGAACGTCGAGATTTTCTAGCGCAACATAACCCTTAGCGCAGTAGAGCGGCACTCCGGTCAAAGTTGCACCCATTTCCAAGCGAGTGAATCCCGCAGCACACGCCGCTTTTTCACAAGCATCGAGCATCATGCTACCGATTCCGCGGCGCACCCACTTGGGATGAACAAAGAAAGCACGAATCTTTGCCGCGTCCCGCTCAGGATTCAGCAACGAGTCCTCGCGCCCCGTCCAGTGGTCGCCCCCGAAAAGTGTCCTGCGTTTGCTCCAGCCACCACAGCCGACAATCAGGGACTCGGCCTCCACGACATAATACGTTCCATCCGCAATCAGCTGCGTATCCACGCCGTAAACGCTTTCGAGCGCCCCTTCGATCTGGGCAGGCGTGTAATCCGCTGCCTGTAATCCTCGGACCGACGCATCGATCAGCACCCGAAGAACCGGAATATCGTCGGGAACAGATTGGCGAAGAGTGAGATTCATGATTTGGCCCGATGTGCGAAAGTGTACCAAGCCAGCGTCGCCCCACTCAATTTAAGAGAATTCGTAGCGAGATCAGTTCCAGAGCCAACGTCCCACCACGGGCTGTCATCCCGAGCAAGGCGAGGGATCTGTATTTGCCCGCGAGGGCGATACTCGTGGACCAGGCAAGACCCAGATCCCTCGCTTTGCGAGGGATGTCAGCTGTTTGCTGGGTTGAAGAACCTTAGCTGAGAACGTCTAGTGCTGATCGTCGCGGTGCCGCAGCCAATCCAAAAACATCTGCTCAATCGGCTTGTCATAGCCCATCATTATGTGGCGGATGGTGTGGCCGCTCACAAAATGGCAGACTTCCTCCGCCAGGTTCTTGGCGTGGTCGCCGGCGCGCTCGAGCGATTGGGTCATAAAGATGACTTGCAAACTAGCCTGGCGCTGCGAGCCTTCCGGATTTTCAATGTGGCGCAAAAAAATAAGATTGCGCAGACGATCCATCTCCGCGTCAGCGCGCAACACATCCACCGCTTTCTTCACATCCCGCGTGGCAAAAGCTCCACCTACGTCGGATAACATCTTTTCGAGCACGGTCGCCATGTGCGTTAGGTCGCGCGTGTCCTGCGGATCGATCCGCGGACCCGCCGATTGTGCGCTGCTGGCAAAACTTAGCAGCAGATCGCCAATGCGCTCCAGGCTGATCATGAATTTCATGCAAGCCAGCAGTTCTCGAGCCTCGGTTCCGTTCACTTGCGTGATGGCAAGCGTAACTCCGTCATCGATTTCCCGATCCATCTTGTCCAGTTCTTTTTCTCTCTCACGAATAGTATCGAGCAGCGGCGAAGAACCAGTCGCAATCCCCTCGGCAGCAGCGGCAGCCGCATCCTTGGCAACGGCGCAAGCTTCGATGGTTCTCTTTACCAAGTGCGAGTACGCGGGCTCGGGCACTGGAGTGTTCACGGCGGCACTACTCATCGCAACTTCCCTCGGCTCACGGAATGGCGGACGCACAACATTCGATCGTCTTCGCTGCCGGCCTGGACTGGCGTTCACGCTTCCAGCATAGGTTCTTTCCATGAAGCACGTGTTAAAAGCTTGTAAATTCTTAAGGTTAATGTGAGCGTGGGCGTCGTCGCCGGTGCGCCGTCCAGCAAAGATTGGTCCTCAGACCGGACGGCCTAACGCCGCCGGGGAGGAATCGGTAGCCAAAGGTAGACTAAACAAAAAGACTGAACCGTGGTTAAGCTCGCTCTCGGCACGAATAGTGCCATCGTGCGCCAGCACGATATGCTTGGCAATGGCCAGTCCCAGCCCGGTGCCCCCAGATTCACGGGAGCGCGCTTTGTCCACGCGGTAGAAGCGCTCGAACAATCGCGGCAAGTGCTCAAAAGGAATGCCCGGCCCAAAATCGCGAACGTAAAATTCGACTCCGCGCTCCGCACGCCTCGCCCCCAGCACCAACCGCCCGCCCGACGCAGCGTATTTAAGCGCATTGTCGATGAGGTTCGAGAAAACCTGATGAACCGCCTCGCGATCCGCATTCACCAAGTCCGGCGCTGAGTCTTCCACCTGCAAGTCAATGCCATGCGTGCGCGCCAGTTCGCGGAAGTTCTGCACCGCTTCCTGCAGAATCTCCGCCGCCGCCACCGGCTGAATGTCAAAACGCTGTTCGCCCGATTCCACTCTCGCCAAAGTCAGAAGATCTTCGGTCAAGCGCGACATGCGATGGGCGTTCTTGCGAATAATCTCCAGAAACTCGCGCGAGTGATTATTTTCCGGCGCACTGTCCAGCAAAGTTTCGGCGTAGCCCTGAATCGAGGTCAACGGCGTCCGCAGTTCGTGCGAAACATTGGCAATAAAGTCGCGGCGGGTTTTCTCCACTCGCTCGGTCTCGGTCAAGTCCCGCAGGACCGCAACCGCGCCTCCCGCCGGCAAGGGAGCAGCGGTCACATCGAAGGTGCGCGCCGGAACAATCGAAGTCGCTCGCGCCGTAAATACCTTACGCGCCACGCTGGCTCCGCGAACTGCGCGCAGGAAATCGGGATCGCGCACCGTCTCAACAATGGGAGCATTCAGCCGCGTTCGCTGCGGAACCAGGCTGTCCATGCGCTGGTTGGCCCACTGCACGCGGTCGTCCGGGCCAACAGCGATGACGGCGTCTTCCATACTGTTCAGCAAAGTTTCCAGCTGACGCTGGCTGTTTCGAAGCGCCGCGAAGTTGCTTTCCACGTGACGCGCCGTCTTGTCGAGCGCCGCCGCAACTTGCCCAATTTCATCGCTGGAAGATTCCGCGATGCGCGCGGTCAGTTCGCCACCCAGCGATTTTGTTGGCGAACTCCACAATTCGTTGCAGCCGGCGCGCCGTGAACTGCGCCAGCACTCCGGCGAGAAGCAGCGCTACCAGAAATGCGATCGCCGAACCAATCGCCAGTTTTTTTCCAAGCTCCGATGTGGCCGCTTCAAGATCCGACAGCGGATAGGCCAAACGCGCCGCGCCTCCTGAAACCGGAGCGGCCACGTAAAGGAAATCAATTCCCAAGTTGTGACTCGTCCGTACAGCGCTTCCGATTTCTCCCTTGAGGGCGGCAGCAAACTCGGGCAAACCCGCAAGATTGTCCGTCGCTGACGCTACCGCCTCAGAGTCCCCCAGAACTTTACCGGTGACGTCAATGACCGTCGCCCGCGCACCCGCAGCCTGCCCCTCCTGCGAAACAATGTCCTGAAGATTGTGTTCGCGGTCCGTATTGATGCGGTTCGCGAACATCATCGTCTTCTGCCGCAGGCTGCGGTCGATTTCCTGTCGCAGTGAACTTTCGAGCGCACGTCTGGTGGACAAATCAAGCGTGGCCGTGGTGGTTGCAATCACCACGACAAAAGCGGCCAGCAGCCGCAAGAAAAGCCGGCTCCTCACTTCGGAGCCTCAAAGCGGTAGCCCGCCCCGCGCACCGTCTTCAGATAGCGCGGGCTCTCGGGATCGGGTTCAATCTTCTCGCGAATACGCCGCACATACACATCCACCGACCGCGGCGTCACATAAGCCGTATCCCGCCAGACCGAGTCCAGTAGCTGGTCCCGGCTGAACACGCGGCCGCTGTGCCGCGCAAAATAATCAAGCAGGCGGAACTCCGTAGCCGTCGTTGCCACCAACTGCCCGCGCACCGTCAGCGTCATCGCGCTCGGATCAATTTCAATCTCGCCCACCTTCAGCGGCGATTGCGCCAGTGGACGCTCGAAGCGCCGCAACACCGCTTTCACTCTCGCCACCAGCTCCCGCGGGCTGAATGGCTTGGGAATATAATCGTCCGCGCCCAACTCCAGCCCAAGGATGCGGTCCGCCTCCCCGCTTTTCGCAGTAAGAAAAATCACCGGAGTCGACGCCAGCAACGGTGTCTGCCGGATCTGACGGCAAAGCTCAAGCCCATCCCTGCCCGGCACCATGATGTCCAGAATAAAAAGGGTGGGCCGCTGCCGCTCCGATTCCATCACCACGGTATTTCCCGTCGGAAACAGTTTGACCGCGAATCCCGCTCCTTCCAGATGATGCCGCACCAGCCGCGAAATATCCGGATCGTCCTCAACCACAAAGATGCTTGGTTTCACACGGATATTGTAGCCGGGAGATCAGAATATTGCCCCGATTGTAACCTGATTGAAACATTTCGACCCTCCCCAATAACCTGCCCTCCCCGGGTCTTACTAGCTCTTGCACGAGGTTGCTTTTCCCCCAAGTGATTGGAAATGGGATAACCTTCGCGGATCATGGCTGATCAGTCGGTGCTATACTTCACGGCTGACCCTTGACTCAAGGGATTCTTGCCGGCCTGTGTCCCTATAGGAGATAACAAAAATGCACTCCAAAAGGCTTTCGCTATATTTGGGCACAGCCGCGTCGCTTGTCGCAATCGTAATTGCTTTAGCTACCCCCGCTTCCTCGGCCACTAAGGAAAGCATCCTCTATAAGTTTACCGGTGGCTACGACGGTGGAATTCCTTATTCTGGGTTAGTCTTCGATACGGCGGGGAACCTTTACGGCACGACGACTTATGGCGGCACTGCCGTATTTTATGGCGCGGTTTTCGAGTTGACGCATGTAAATGGTAAGTGGAGGGAGCATGTACTGTACAGCTTCAAGGGAGGCAAAGATGGAAGTTATCCCCAGTCGCGCGTCGTCTTCGACGGCGCTGGGAACCTCTATGGAACTACGAGCTATGGAGGCACTTACGGATTTGGCACTATCTTCGAGTTAAAGCCCACTAATGGCAGATGGAAAGAGAGCGTCCTGTACGCTTTCAAAGGAAGCTCGGAAAATGATGGTGAGTATCCGTGGGGGGGCGTCACAATTGACAAGGCCGGAAATCTGTGGGGAACCACTCAGCTGGGTGGTTCCGGTACGCAAATTTGCCCAAACGGATGCGGCACGGTTTACAAGCTGACGCACTCGACGCGCGGCTGGAAGGAAACTCTCCTTTACATCTTTACCGGACAGAACGGCGACGGCGCCGGCGCTTCATCTGGCCTAACTTTTGATCGCGCAGGCCACCTATTCGGCACAACTGAACAGGGCGGCTCGACGGGATATGGCACCGTCTATGAGCTGGCACATTCGAAAAGCGGCTGGAAAGAGAGTGTGCTGTATGAATTCAGCGGAACCACAGATGGCGCGGGGCCCAATTCCGGCCTGATTATGGACAGCTCAGGGAATCTCTACGGCACGACCAATTATGGCGGCACAAGCGGGTGGGGCACTGTTTTCGAGTTGGAGCACTCTAGCACGGGCTGGACCGAGAAGGTGCTCTACAGCTTTGTCACAGGCGAGGGCTTCCCCGGTGGCAACCTCGTTTTTGATCAGAGCGGCAATCTGTATGGCGCGGAAAGTGCTGTTGGTTGCTGCGGCGCGGTGTTTGAGCTGGCGCCAAACCAGGGCCAGTGGAAGGAGAGTGTCCTTTACACATTCACGGGCAACAGTCACAAAGACGGTATGTTTCCTAACGGTGCGCTGATCTTTGATGCGGGCGGGAACTTGTACGGCACGACGTCTTGGGGTGGATATGGACCTTGCGCGGGAGGGCTGGGATGCGGCGTGGTCTTTAAGCTCTCGCCATAAGCGCCTGCTGCTGTGCTAGAGGCGAGCATGGCCTGCGGGACGGGAAATTCCGCAAGTTTAAATAGATCTTTTGGAATTATCGACAAGCCCAAGAAGGCGAGTTTATGCGACCGAGCAGACTCTTATGGAGTTTAGGCGGGGCAGCAATTGCTACCGCAATCAGTTTGGCCTTCATCACTCCAGCATTAGCGGCTGACAAAGAGAAAGTCATCTATTCGTTCAAAGGCGCGAACGACGAGGGATTTCCTTACAGCGGCCTTATTTTCGACCCGGCAGGTAATCTTTATGGAACCACTTGCGGCGGGGGCAGCGAAATCTATTACGGAACCGCCTATAAGCTGACGCCAACAAAGGCAGGTGGCTGGAAGATTGATGTACTTCACATTTTCACCGGGGCAACGGACGGGAGTTGTCCACGCGCTGGCCTGATTCGGGACAAAGCGGGAAATCTTTATGGCACTACGACCGCAGGCGGCAACCTTAATTTTTGCAATGGCCTTGGCTGCGGTACTGTATTCGAATTATCGCCCACGTCGCATGGCATGTGGAAAGAGACAGTGCTCTACAGTTTTACGGACGGGAACGACGGCGGATACCCTTACGCAGGGGTGATCTTTGATCGTGCTGGTCATCTCTACGGAACGACTCACAACGGTGGACAATCGGGTGCCGGTGTGGCCTTTGAATTGAGCCGTAAATCGAATGGCAGGTGGCATGAAAAAGTGATCCACACATTCAACGGCGCGGATGGACAATATCCGTACGCTGATTTGATCTTCGACCGCGCTGGAAATCTTTACGGTACCGCAAGCGAAGGTGGGCTTGGCTATGGCACAGCGTTTAAGTTGACCCGTAGTTCGAGTGGCTGGCAAGAAACTACGCTCTATTCTTTCACCTATGGTGCCGACGGCGGCATTCCCTTGGCCGGCTTGGTAATGGACGGGCAAGGCAATCTTTACGGGACGGCTTCGGGCGGCGGTACCGCCGGAAACGGCTTGGTCTTTGAGCTGACGCCTTCGTCCAGCGGTTGGACAGAAAAAGTGCTTTATTCTTTCAACGGCGATAACGACGGGCGATATCCGCACGCCGGATTGGTTTTCGACGCGGCAGGCAACCTGTACGGGACTAATTTCTATGGCGGAACTGTGGACGGTACAGTCTTCGAGCTGTCTCCTGGCTCTCAGGGCTGGAGCGAAACCGTGCTCTACAGTTTTACCGGTGGGGCGGACGGAGGAGAGCCAGAGGCAGGTGTAATTTTGAACAAAGCCGGAAATCTTTATGGCACGGCTAGTGTTGGTGGTGCCCTGGGATGGGGCTGCGTCTTTCGTTTAACGCCAGGCTCGGACGATAAATAAGAAGCTCCGTTCACGCGAAGGCGGGCCAATCGTCAACCGAAGTTGGCCACTGATGCCTAGTGATCGACGACGCTTGTTTAAGAGCGTGGTAGAAATAGGAAGTTTGTCGGCGAAGTACCATTCAAGTTCTCCCTGCCGGGTGCCCCCAAGGTTCACGTCAGTTCTTTGGACGTTAACCTGGGAGGACGAAACTTTCTCGTACCCACTTTCAAAACGCCTCAGCTCCGACCGGCCTCACCAGCTCAATTTCGAGGAACTCGAACGTTCCCGCGCTGCGTCCCTTACTCAGCGGACCCCGCGTTTTAAGATGCTTCACCCGAACGTCCTTTACGATTGACCCTACCACCCAAATCAGATAATCTATGACCAGATACATTATCTCTGCGATAACGTCGATCTTTGACAATCTGGCCCCAACTGAGGGTGTCTCAAATGGCGCTTCGACGGGCAAGAGTTTGCGGAAAAAACACACACCGGTGAGTATTGCGTGAAAACCCAGCCCCGAAGGGGCGAACCAGCTTAGCCCGGCACGGCAGCGCTGGGAATGGGAAAAAATGATTCAAGTCCCGGAGCGGACGACCCGGTTCTGACGCAAACGCTCAACTCCCGGTTGTCAATACTGGGATATCCCCTGCGAGCTAAGTCCCATGTTCTCTAGATTTTGCCCGTAAGTCCCGTAAACTCAAAGATTTAGCACATAGTGACGAAATAAGTTCATTGCTTTCAAGATTTTGCATTACAAACAGGGGGAGGGGGTACCCAGCGGTAAACAGCCTCTCCGTCCCAAAACGGGAACCACTGCGAACAAAACGAGCCAACGCGCGAAATTGTCGTCACCCGGCGCGGCAGAGTAAGCGGAGTTTCTTCCGTGAGTGAAACGCCGCCCAAATTTGGAAAGCTTGGCGCATGAACACGAAACTTCAGCCAATATCTGGATAACCGTTTGACGCCACCGCCAATTCCCCCTAAGATGACTGGACCACAGATGCCGCATCAAGCGCCATGATCGGCCAAACCATTTCTCACTACCGCATTCTGGAGAAGCTCGGCGGAGGAGGAATGGGTGTCGTCTATAAGGCCGAAGACCTCGCCTTAGGCCGTTTCGTCGCGCTGAAATTTCTGCCCGATGATTTAGCCCAGGATCCTCAAACCATCGAACGTTTTCGCCGCGAAGCCCGCGCCGCATCAGCCCTCAACCATCCCAACATTTGCACCATCCACGAAATCGGCCAGCACGATGGCCTGCTGTTCATCGTTATGGAATGCCTCAGCGGCAAAACCCTGAAGCACCTCATCCAGGGCGCCCCGCTCGAACTGGAAACGCTGCTCGCTCTCGGCATCGAGGTAGCCGACGCCCTCGACGCCGCCCACAGCAAAGGCATCGTCCACCGCGATATCAAGCCGGCTAATATTTTTGTCACCGACCGCGGCCCCGCGAAGATCCTCGATTTCGGACTCGCCAAAATAGCTCAGGCCAAAGCCGCCAGCGGCAATTCCCAAACCAGCGCAGACATAACGGCTCTCGATCTGACCAGCCCCGGAACCGCAGTGGGCACGGTCGCCTACATGTCCCCTGAGCAACTACGAGGAAAGGAATTGGATGGCCGCACCGATCTTTTTTCCTTCGGCGTAGTGCTCTACGAAATGGCGACTGGCATCATGCCGTTCCGCGGAGAAACCTCCGCAGTGATTACCGAGTCCATCCTCAACCGCGCTCCCGCACCGCCGATCCGGCTGAACCCCGACCTTCCCCTGAAGCTCGAGGAAATCATCAGCAAATCGCTGGAGAAAGATCGCGACCTGCGCTGCCAAACCGCTGCCGAGATGCGCGCCGACCTCAAGCGCCTGAAGCGCTCGCTCGATTCCTCACGCACAGCCGTGGTAATGGATCGAGCCGAGCCGGTCGCGCCGGAACCCGCAAAACCGCTTCCACCCACAGCGCGCAAGGGCTTCCCGGTCGCATTCATCGCCGGTTTCTGCTCGCTGGTAGCGCTCGCCGTAGGCCTGTTTGCCGGCAAAGTACTCTTCTCGACTCCGCCCGCTCAGCCGCCGCTTTACCGTCAACTCACATTCCGGCGCGGCAGCATACGCTCGGCCCGCTTCGCGCCCGATGGGCAAACCATCCTCTACAGCGCAGCCTGGCAAGGCGGCCCACTCGACGTCTTCACCGCGCGTCCCGAAGCGCCCGACGCTCGCTCCATGGGCTTGAGCCATACCCAGCTTGTCTCTGTGTCCTCCGCGTCGGAGATGGCTGTCCTGCTCAACAGCAAAGCGTTAGGCACCTGGGTCAGCATGGGCACGCTGGCCCGCGCGCCGCTCGTAGGAGGCGCTCCGCGCGAATTGTTGGAGCAAGTGCAATGGGCCGACTGGTCGGCCGACGGAAACAATCTAGCCGTAGTGCGTGACTTCGGAGGCCGCAATCGCCTCGAGTTTCCCATCGGAAAGCCGCTCTACGAAACCGGCGGCTGGATCGGACACCCGCGTTTCTCCCCCAGCGGAGACATGATCGCATTCATCGACCATCCGGTTCAGGGAGATGACCGAGGCACGGTCGCCGTCATCGATCTGGCAGGCCACAAGAAGAATCTCTCCGAAGAGTGGTACACCATTCAAGGCCTGGCCTGGTCCGCCAACGGCAAAGAGATTTGGTTCACCGCCAGCAAATCCGGCGTCGACCGGACGCTTTATGCCTCCACCTTGGATGGCAAGGAACGCATGGTATTGCGCCTGCCCGGCGCGTTGATGCTATTCGACATCTGGAAGGATGGCCGGGTTTTGCTGATGCGCGCCAGTTGGCGCCGCGAACTGGTGGGCGTGCTTACCGGCGAGGCCAAACAGCGCGATCTTTCCTGGCTCGATTATTCCTATCCCGCAGGCCTTTCGGGCGATGGCAAGACTCTGCTGTTCGACGAAGAAGGCGGCGGAGGCTCTCTGGCATATTCGAAGTCCGGCGGACTCTCCTACGCAGTGTACGTTCGCAAGACGGATGGCTCGCCAGCGGTTCTGTTGGGAGAAGGTGGAGCGCTGGCCTTGTCGCCGGACGGAAAGTCGGTGATTGCGCAAACCCAAGACACGCCCTCGCAACTAAGGCTGCTGACCACAGGCGCCGGCGAAGCCAGAGATCTAACCAAGGACAACGTGAACCACACCTGGGCCCGCTGGTTTCCTGATGACAAGCGCATCCTGTTTTCCGGCAATGATCCCGGCCAGGGAGTTCGGCTCTACGTCTACGACCTCGCATCAGGAAAGAGCCAGCCGGTTACCCCCGAAGGCGTGGATGGCAATGCCTTCTTCGTTTCTCCTGATTCTCAGTCGATCGCCGGCATCGGTCCCGACCGCAAAGGATATCTCTACCCCGTTGCCGGCGGCGACCCCCGCGTCATTCCCGGCCTCAATCCCGGCGAGCAACCCATTACCTGGACCTCCGACGGACACTCCCTTTACATCTATCAACCGGGCGAACTACCAGCCAGCGTCTATCGCCTCGACATCCAGACCGGGCAGCGAACTCTCTGGAAGCAACTCCTGCCCTCCGATCCCGCGGGCGTCGAAACCATCGGTCCCATTCTCATGACCCCCGACGCCCAAACCTGCATCTTCGGCTACCACCGCATGCTAGCCGACTTGTATCTGGTAGAAGGCCTGAAGTAATGTAAGGCGGACACTGTTGTCCGCAGCCGTTGACCTCAAACTGTGTGGAGGCGGGGCGACCCGGCAAGAACTTGGGTATCCGTCTCACATGAAGAAAACGACTGAGAAACATGCTGCCGCGATTCAGCATCTCACGCCGGGCTGTTAGAGATTCCCTAAGATTCGATTACGCTGTTTACCCAGAGACCCTCGATTTTGTGGGCGATGGGACAAGCTTCCCCAAAAAACTAAATCCAGGAGGACAAAACAGAATGCGAACTCTAATGGTTGTTTCTTTGTGTGCGTTGCTGGCGTTTTTTGGATTGGCCGCCTGCGCGCAAGACCAGGCAGCAAGCACGGTCCGCCCAACGCTGAAAGCCTATTCCGGAGTAGTGTCTGCACCCAACTTCGATATTGAAGCCGCTAAGCAGGCCGAGATGGCGGGCGCCGGCCTCACTATTTTCACCTATAGCATGATCGCAACCAAGGATCACAACCGGTATGCCGGGGTCATGGTTGGCGGCAGTCCCCTGACCAACCCGAAAGTGACCACCAACATTCCCACCTACATCATTCCAGTAATTGTGGTGATTGGTACCACGACGTTTGATCCAACGGTCGCCGACACCACCTGCATGGTGCCTCCGAACGATGTGCCGCTGACCGTATACAGAAACTCTCCGTTATTCGTAAGTCCGGCGGCGAACTGGGTAATCAACGGTGTGAACGTGGGCACCGGACAATACACCGATGCCTTCCAACGGGCAAACTTCTGGTCTATAGTCGGCGGGAGCGCATACAACACGAACTTAAGCCCCATTACTGTGCTCGCGGCGCAGACCTATAACGTGCCGCCGCAAGACGGAAATATTATTCCGGATGCGGAGTTTGGCAATGGCGGGTGTGGTCCGAACAAAAACCCGCTGGGCGTCGAAGGCGAAATATACATCAATGACTTTGACACGTGGGTCACCGGAACACTTCTTCCCCACTACCCGCAAATCACTCCGGGCACCGTACCTCTGATTTTGCTGTACAACGTGGTAATGGGCGTTACCCAGCCTCCCAATATCGCCGAATGCTGCGTCATCGGCTATCACGGCGCCACCAACGGACCGCCATCCGGGCAGACCTACTCACCCATGGATTTCGACACCAGCGGAATCTTCGGAACCGGAGTGCGGGACACCTCGGCATCCGCCCACGAAATCGCAGAGTTGATAGACGACCCCTACGGCACCAACCCAACTCCGGTGTGGAGTTCAGGTCAATCGGCTGCTTGCTCCAGCGGTGGCCAGAACAATCTTGAGGTGGGAGATCCGGTGAGCGGCATCAGCAATGATTGGACTGTGACCGGAGCCAACGGATTCACCTACCATATGCAGGAGTTGGCGTTCTTCTCCTGGTTCTACAACGCCGATCATGTTACTTCGTTTGGTGCCGGAGGCGGGTTTTCAAATCACGGGACCTTTAAAGGTCCCTCTGAACCTTGCCCCCCAGGAGGCACATACCCCAACTAACAGGCATTTTGGAAATCGGGAGAACGGCGATTCGTCGTTCTCCCAATCTACCTTCCACACCTTTCGTCGGAATTGCAAAGAAACGAGCGACATCTTGCCCCGCCCGGAGCCCCGCGAAGGAGCATTGCGGAAAAATAGGAAATTGCTTCGAGTCCCTGAGGGACGTCCGAGTTCTCTCACCCACGCTTCAGCGTAGCGTGAAAGGCCCAGAACAAAATTCACACCTCGTATGGACTGCCCGAGATCTGGATCAGCATATTTCCACTCCGATCTAGCCAAAACCGCTTACCGGAAGGCACAACGGTAGTCGCACTGTATTCCGTAACCACTGCCGGACCCGAGTACTTCCTTCCAACCAGCAACGCGTCCCGCTCAAAGATTGTGGCCGTAATTTTCTTACCCTCAAAGAAAATCGACGTGCGCTCCGGATCAGAACTCCTGCGCTTGGCGCGATCCGCAGCGCCCTTGTCAAGCCTCGGCTGCGGAGATTTCATAATCGCACGCAGACGCAGCGTGACCAACTCTATCGCGCGCGCTGGATAGCTATAGCCGTAACGCCGCTCATGCTCACGACGAAAAGCTGCCATAAGGCTGCGAGTATAAGGAACATTGAGTTCGTACCCTTGGCCTCGATACCGAACGTCCACGCTAAGCTCGTTTCGGATAGGGCCCCGCCAACCCTCAACTTGGAAATCTTTGTCGGCTCGGCGACACAAAAGCCCGAATCCTTCATTCAGCCGTTTCATCGGAAGCTCATCGATGGTCCGCCATAGCACGGTGCGCGAATAATCTTTTACGACATCACTAACCAGAATCCCAAAAGCCGAGAGCCCACCCGGACGCGCCGGCACAATCACCCTTGGAACCCGCAGAGCCGCGGCCAGTTCGCAGGCGTGCAAGCCGCCAGCTCCACCGAAGGCCACCAGCACGAACTCGCGGGGATCGTAGCCACGCTCAATCGAAACCACGCGAATGGCTTTCTCCATGGTCACATTCACCACGCGAATAATGCCCGCCGCAAACTCCTCGAGCGAGAGCTTGCAACGTTGTTGCTTCAGCCAGGCCGAGACGATTTGACGCGTGCGTGCGAGGTCGAGCGTGAACGCGCCACCGAGAAAATGATGCGCCTGCAACCGGCCCAGAATCAGATTCGCGTCCGTAACCGTCGGCTGAATGCCGCGACCATAACAAATGGGGCCAGGATCAGCCCCAGCCGACTCCGGCCCCACGCGCAGCGCCCCCGCCGCATCGAAGCGCGCAATGGAGCCTCCACCGGCGCCCACCGTATGAATGTCAAGCATCGGCACACCAACCGGCAGGCCGGCAATTTCAGTTTGATTCCCTCCATGTACTTCGTGGTCTACGAGTGCAACGTCAGTCGATGTACCGCCCATATCAAAAGAAATAATTCGCTCGCATCCACTGCGGCGCGCCATGGCCGCGGCTCCCACGACACCCCCGGCAGGGCCAGAAAGCACCGTGCGCACCGGTTCGCGGGCAGCAGAACTCAAAGCGGTAATTCCCCCGCTGGATTGCATGACAAAGATGCGAACGCTCGCACCACGCTTGCCGCTTGCGCTGTCTCGGGAGGGCATGGCTTCAGCCATGCCGCCAAGGCGCTCTGAAAATCCGGGCTTCAGCCCCTGAGGGATTCCACTCCAGTCTTGCGCCCGCGCCTCGAGGCTCTCCAGATAACTCTGCATCACCGGCTGCAGATACGCATTCACCACGACCGTGCTGGTGCGCTCATATTCACGAAATTCAGGCAGTATCTGATGAGAAATGGAAAGCGGCATGCCCAACTCTCGCAAAGCACCCGCAACCAGCATCTCGTTCTTCGGATTGGCGAATGAAAACAGCAGCGAGATGGCAATCGCATCAGGCTTTTTCTCCAGCACTCTCGCTTTCAAAAGCCTGCAACTGCGAAGGCTCTCGCAGAATTTCACCCTCGCAGCTTGTACGTTCATCCACCCCAAAGCGCAGATTCCGCGGGCACCAGGGGCTCAATGCGGTCGAAAAAGAAGTCGTACAATTTGGGGCGAGCCTGACGTCCAATCTCGATGACGTCCTCGAAACCAGCCGTCGTTACAAGCGCCACGCGCGCTCCCTTACGCTGCAACAACGTGTTGGTGCCGACGGTAGTGCCGTGAAGTAAAATCAGCGCGTCACGATGGCTGATTTTTTCCAATGCTTCCACGATGGCTCGCGAAGGATCGTCAGGAGTCGAAAAAACCTTGAGCATGCGAATGCGTCCGCGCTCCACCCATACGCAGTCGGTAAACGTGCCACCAGTGTCGATGGCGATGCGCAGCGGTTGGGTTCGGCGGGCCATGCGATTCGAAGCCGCTAGGGTACCATTTTTTAGGTTGGCTTATGCTGTTAAGCAGAACGTCAGGAGAAGCGCGCCGTGAGATACGATTTTCTGATCGAGACATATGCAACCGAACGGATCAAGGTACTCAGTGTCTGGAGCGAGTTCCGCGACGACGATCTTCCGGTGCGTCCCAGCCGCGATGATGCGCGTGGGCGCAGTGTTCACGAACAAATGGTGCATCAGTGTGTCAGCGAAGACCTGTGGTTTCGGACCATGCTTGGAATCGACGTCGAAGCACCACCCTTGCCGAAGCGAGAAACTCGGCTGCAGTTCATGCAACAGTACGCAGAGGACAGCGGCAAGCGACTCGCGGAGCTAAGCAAGAAAGACGAAGCCTGGTGGGAAGAATCGACGAAGTTTTTCTCCGTGCAGCGGTCTCGCGCTTGGGTGATGACGCGGCGTATCGCCCACACCTCGCATCATCGCGGACAACTGATGGCGATGCTCCGCATGCTGGGACGCGACTTGCACAGTAACTACGGCCCCACCGCGGATACCGGCGGCCTGATGCAAAATCATGCGCCGACAATTTATGCCTATCCCAGTCTCGAAGCGCTGCTCCAGGGCGAGTCTGCAGGCGGCGCGAAGGCTTCTCTGCCAGGGTCCGGAGGTAAGCCTGTCACCGAGCGGCCCACTTAGGGACAGCCGAGTTTCTCCCTAGCTGGTCGTCGAAAACGCGAGCGAGAGCAATGCATTCTGCTCCATTTCATGCGCTTTGAATGACCCGGTCGCGGGGCTGGCGCTGGCGGAGCGCTTTACCGAGAGCACGGGACGGTCTCCCGCGAGGTGGCGCAATCGCGGCAGCATATAAAACATCGCGCCCTTGTTCGCAGGTTCTTCTTGGACCCATACGATGTCGCGCGCGCTCGAATGCCGTTCCAGTTCCTGGATCAGTTCGGCCTCGGGGAACGGGTACATTTGCTCCACGAAGACGATCGCGGTCGAGTTATCTTTTCTCTTTTTGCGCTCCTCGCGTAACTCGTGCCCGATTTTTCCAGTGCAAAGCAGGATGCGCTTGGCCTGGCTGATTTCCGTATCGGGCAGGACGTTGAGGAAGTACGGACGCGTGAAGTCCTCGATGGGCGAAGAAGCATCCGGATGCCGCAACATGCTCTTGGGAGTGAAGACGATGAGCGGTTTTCGCCACAGCCGCAAGGTCTGACGGCGCAGCAAGTGAAAATATTGCGCCGCATTCGAAGGCTGGCAGATCTGGAAATTGTCCCGCGCCGCAAGCTGCAGAAAACGTTCGATGCGGCCACTCGAGTGCTCGGGTCCCTGGCCCTCGTAGCCGTGCGGCAGCAACAAAACCACGCCGGAGAGCAAATTCCATTTGTCTTCGCCGGCGCTGATGAACTGATCGATCACTGCCTGCGCGACGTTCACAAAGTCGCCGAACTGGGCTTCCCACACAACGAGTGCTTCCGGATAATCGCGGCTGTAGCCGTATTCGAACCCAAGCACGCCAGCTTCCGAGAGCGTAGAGTTGTAAATTTCACAGCGTGCCTGTTGCGCTGAAACATGCTGCAGCGGGACATACTCGCGCTCGTTTTCGACATCGACCAGCACCGAATGCCGCTGGTTAAACGTGCCGCGGCGGCTGTCCTGCCCGCTCAGCCGTACCGGCACGCCAGCCTTCACCAAGCTGGCGAAGGCCAGAGCCTCGGCCATTCCGTAGTCCACGGGCCGCTTTCCCGTGCCCATCTCGGCGCGTTGTTCCAGCAACTTTTTTACCTTGGGATGGATATGAAAACCTTCTGGGTACGTGGTTAGCGGCTCTGTAATTTCGCGCAGTTCTTCGGCCGACAGTCCAGTTTCAACTTCATACTCCGCCTTATAACGACCGCCCTTGTATTTGTCCCAGTAGGTTGGCAAATCTCGAAGCGTCGGTTTCTTGGTGATGGTCCCGGCCTGCTTCTGCGCAGCCTCCAGTTCAGCGCGAATCGTCTGTACCCGCGTCTGCACATCTTCGACGCCAATGTCGTCGGCGTAAATTTCCCACAGGGGCGGATGCTCTTTGATTGCCTTGTAAAGCAACGGCTGCGTGATAGTGGGATCATCGACCTCGCTATGACCGTGGCGCCGGTAGCCAATCATGTCCACGACGACGTCGGTGCCGAAAGCGTATCGATAATCGAGGGCGATGCGGCCGACGCGAACCACGGCATCCACATCTTCGCCGTTCACGTGAAAAATGGGGATAGACTGCCGTCGGGCAAGTTGCGCGGCAAAGCGTGAGGAATGCGATTCGCGCGGCACCGTAGTGAAGCCGATCAGGTTGTTGGCAATGACGTGTACCGTTCCCCCCACGGTGTAGCCGGGCAGATCGGCAAAGTTCAAGGTCTCGGCAACAATGCCCTGCCCTGCGAAAGCAGCATCGCCGTGGACCAGCAGCGGAAGATATTTTTTTGACCCGTGTTCTCCCGTGCGATCATGCTTGGCGCGGGTGCGTCCGATGGTCACCGGGTCAACCGCCTCCAGATGGCTGGGATTCGAAACCAGGTGGATGTGAACGTTCGCACCGCTGCGCGTAACGTATTCGCCAGTCGCACCCATGTGATATTTGACGTCGCCACTGCCTAGCACACTGCGCGGGTCGACATCTTCAAAGCCGGCAAAAACTTCTTCAGCAGCTCGCCTGGCCACGTGAACAATTACATTCAACCGGCCGCGATGGCTCATTCCCATCACCAGTTCCCCCACACCCTGTTGCCCGGCCGCTTCCAAAATTTCGTCCACGAGGGGAAGCAGCGCGGTGACGCCTTCGAGCGAAAAACGTTTGTTGCCCAAGTAGCGTTGCTGCAACACTTGCTCGAACAGTTCGGCGCGGATGAGGAGATCGAGCACTCTTTGCTGATCCACGGCCGGCTGAGGACCTTCCAGGCGTTCCTGAATCCAGCGTCTGCGTGCGGGATCGGTAATGTGCATGAACTCGACTCCAACGGTGCCGCTGTAGACGCGTCGTGCCTCTCGCGCGAACTCGCCGTCGGTCGGTAGATCAGAGTGAGGCACGGGGCGGAGAAATCCGAGAGGATCGAGATCAGCCTCGAGATATCCCCAAAGACGGTATGCGTCGAACACGCGCTCGCGTTCTTCGCTGGTGGCGTCCAATACTGCTGTGGCAGCGGTTTTGGATCGGGTTGCCATAAAGTACTACTAGAATAATGGATGAGAGGCGAGTAGGGACAGATTCATTGAGGCAGAAGGCGCTCGTCGCACTGGACTGTCGGCGCGAGTCGAGGTGACGATAATGAAAGACGACTTGCAGATCGGGCCCCCTCCAGCTTAGCAACCAAATATAATCACGTACGCATCCCAGCAAAGATTGGCCATATTGAGCCGGGAAAACGTGCCCTAAGAAAGGGCGCGCAGCTTACGCTTGGCATCCACATGCACACAACCATTCTCGCCACATTTTTTCAGATCTCTCGCACGGTGGTTTCGATGTGCAGCGCCGCCATCCTGATTTTCCTGGTTGCGCTGTGGGCTGCCAAGACCGATATCGCGCGGGCCCGCGGCCTCGACAAGATCGTAGCCTTGAGCAATCTGTGTTTCGCCGCCCCCTTGGCGGTCTTCGGCGCCCTGCATCTCGCGGCTGCTCAATCCCTCATGCCCATGGTGCCCAAATATATGCCGTGGCGATTGTTTTGGGCGTATTTCGTCGGCTTCGCTTTGCTGTCCGCGGCCTTCAGCATTGCCACAAAAATTCAGGTGAACTGGTCCGGCCTGCTGTTTGGGATCATGATGTTTCTTTTTGTGGCGATGTTGATTATCCCAGGAGTTTTCGCCAGCCCCAGAGACAGGTTTGCATGGACGTTTGTCTTCCGCGAAAGCTCATTCGGGGGCGGAGGCTGGATTCTTGCGGGAAACGCCCTACGTGAGCAAGGTAGCGAGCAAGGCCGCGGGCAAAGCGGAAGCAGGCTCATCACCGTGGGTCGCGTGTTGGTCGGGCTTGCCGCTACATTTTATAGCGTCGAGCATTTTCTGCACCCAGCCAACGTTCCCGGAGTCCCGCTCGAAAAACTGATGCCTCCATGGATTCCGGGACACCTGCTCATTAGCTATCTGACGGGCGCAATTCTTCTCGTCGCCGGGATAAGCATCCTGCTGGCCAAGAAGACGCGGATGGCGGCAACTTATCTCGGTACCTGGATTGTGCTGCTGGTCGTGTTCATCTACGGGCCGATCCTGATCGCGTCGCTGTCCGACCCGAGCACCGATGTCAAAATTGAGGGGATCAACTACTTTTTCGACACGCTGCTGTTTGCCGGAGCGATTCTCGCGCTCGCCAGCGCGACCCCACGCACGGATTAAAATGCCCGCAAATGTAGGCGCCGGCGTCTTCGCCCGCCCTTCCTGAATCGTAAGCGTGCACAGCCGACGACACCCGCGCCTACATAAGGTTTGGGACTGTTCTGAGACTAGGCGCAGCGGCAGCGATCAGTCCTCGAAACTTCTCGCCCCTCCCTTCAATCGGTTGGTCACGACCTGCTTCCATACCCACTTGATTACGCGCGCATCGTTGTAGCAGTAGCCCAGATTATGGTTGAGCGTAGAGAAGCAGTGACGCTGGCAGGTGTGTTTCATCTCCGTGAGCTGCTGCTGATCGAACTTTGGATTGTCGATATTGCCCCAGTCGAACGTCGACGGATACATGGGGAAGCACGGGGCGACGGTGCCGTCGGTGCGGATGATTACGTTGTTCTGGCCGGCGCGGCAATTCCAATCGGTGAACTGGAGCTCGCCGTTCGCGTCCTGCACGATGCCCGGCGTCTGCGCGAGGATCTTATGCATGTCGCCGTTTGTTCCGTTCCCATCCCCGTACCAGCCATACTTTTTCAGATCCAGCCCAGATGACATGCGGACAAACGCTTTCATCTCCTGAAGACGCTGTACCGAATTCACCATCTGATATCCAGCCTGGTTTTTCTCGATGATCCAGTCGATCAACGAGTCAACCGAGCGCCAGTCCTGCGGTCGAATGTACGTGGGATTTTCATTCAGATGCTTGAAGTGCTCGTCCTGCTCGAGCATGGGGGTTTCGTTGATGTGATAGTCGGTGGCCAGACGATGCGCGTGGGCGTATTCGGTGAGCTGGCGAACATCTTCATGATTGTTGCGGCAGATGTTGATATTGAAAAACACCATGTATCCGTACACGTACTGTTTGCGCATGAGATATTCGAGATTCTTCTGGCCGGGAACAAAGGCTTTCGGCAAGCTGGGCTTTTCGTCCCACGCGTCCAACGCGAAATTGAAGATGGCGACGCCGGCGTCCGCGAGTCGATCAGCGACTTCGGGACGCAGCAATCGACCGTTGGTGCCAACATAGATCCAGAAGCCTTTCTTCGCGGCATAGTAAACAATCTTGTGCGCGACTTGCGGGCGCAGCAGTGGCTCTCCGCCCATGAGCGCCAGCACCCGGCATCCATGGTCATGCAGCCAGTCAATGGAGCGTTTGGCCACGTCTTCGGTCATGCCCTTGACTTTGTTGTTGAACGCCCAGCAGTACCAGCAGTCGAGGTTACACTTGTAGTCGACAAACAAATACGCGGTAATAGGATGGAATTCACCGGGCATCACTCGCGAACGCATATACGGCAGGAGCCAGCCGCGCACTTTTCGCCATACTTGTGGCGCCGTCCAGTCGCGCTTTTCAAGCGGAGTTTCCGTGCCCGGATCGTTCAGCAGTTCCGGGTATTGGGGAAAAACGGGTTCGGGCAACGTCAGCCCCTTGACCTCGGCCGGTGTTGGTCCACCGGAACCGGAATTCATCAGCAGATTGTGAATGTCAACGTCGATGCGGAACTTGGCGGGCGCTGCGGTAGCCATTTCGATTCTCCTCTCTGTTGGACCCCTCTAGGAATAAACGTATCCGTTTCAACAAGGATGCTAGTCAGCGAGCCCCGGTTACATGGATTTTTTGTGGAAAATGCCTGGGGGTTTTAGCGCACTGATCATCCGTGTTTGGCGGTGCGTATCCGAAGGGATGACAACGATTTAAGATGGTCCGTCCTTAATTGTCCTTGAAGAAAATGCCCAGCCGCCAAGCTCCACAATCCGGGACTCCTGTATTGCTCGGCATTCCTTTCGACGCCAACTCTTCCTATCTGCGAGGCGCGGCGGGTGCCCCACCTTTGATTCGCGAGGCCTTCCGCTCTGATTCATCAAATTCATCCACCGAGAGCGGGATCGAGCTTGATTCAGAATCTTTGCTGGATGCGGGCGACCTGGAACTGCCGGCGAATGGCGAGTTCGCTGCCATTGAAAGCGCGGTCGGCGAGTTGCTCGATAAGGGACAAACCCCTGTTTGCCTCGGTGGCGATCACTCAATTACCTATCCCATCGTGCGGGCCTTCGGAAGGCGCTTCGCCGACCTCGCCCTCATTCACTTCGACGCCCACCCTGATTTATATGAGGAATTCGACGGCAACCGATATTCGCATGCCTGCCCATTTGCCCGGATCATGGAAGGAGGGCTGGCAAAGCGGCTGATTCAGGTCGGTATTCGGACCATGAATGCGCATCAACGAAAGCAGGCGGATCGCTTTGGGGTTGAAGTTCTGGAGATGCGGAAGCTGCCTGCGCTAGAAAGACTCAAGCTTGCCGGACCCGTTTATGTTTCGTTCGACATCGATGTGCTCGATCCCGCCTTCGCCCCAGGAATCTCTCACCGCGAGCCGGGAGGAATGTCCGTACGCGAAGCGATCTCGCATCTACACGCGATCACCGGCGACATCGTTGGAGCCGACCTCGTGGAGTACAACCCGAAACAAGATATATCGCAACTCACCGCCATGGTCTGCGCGAAGATTCTGAAAGAGATTCTGGGGAAAATAATCGCGAAGTGAAATCGCGGGAGACTCCCTCGGGATCAGACTAACCCCAAAAACTAATACGGCGCCACTCAAAGCGTTTCGCGCTCCGAGCGGCGCCGTTCATTCTCAGATCTTACTTCGAAAAGTTAAACATATTGGTCAAATCGCCGATGGCTGGCTGGTTGCCCGGCACATAGGGCGTCGGACCAGCAGTCGGGTTCGGCAGATTGTCGCGACCATAACCGGTAACCGGCGATAGTCCCCAGTTGTATTCGATGAACTTAATGATGGATACGTGGTCGTAGTAGGTGTGGTCCACCTTGCCGCCGGTGGAGAACGGCGAGACCGCGAGGAATGGAATCCGGGTGCCGTCGCCGAAAAAGTCGATCGGCTGCACGTAACCCGAATCATAGTTCCCTCCACCCTCGTCGAAGGTGATGAAGATTGCAGTGCTGGCCCATAGCGTGGGATTTGCCTGTACTTCCGTGATGATCTTCTTCACGAAACCTTCGAACAAGTCGAGCTTGGATGAGGCCGGATGGCCGTCCAGGAAGCCCGATGGTTTGACGAACGAGACCGCTGGCAAAGTACCGTTGTAGATGTCGTTGTAAAGGTCCGGCACATCCTGCAGGTGCTCCTGGCGCAGGGTCGGGTTGGTCATGATGGAGGTTTCGTACTGGGCAAAGTTGCAGATGTTGCAATACTGGTTCCACGGGTTGTCGAAATTGGGGTCTTCTACGTAAAGATTCCATCCATCCCCGTAGTATTTCCAGTTGATGTTGGCCGTGGTCAGCGTATCGGCAATGGTGGACTGCGGAACCGGAGGGATCGTGAATTCACTGGTATTCACGCTGCCATCGCCGAAGTAGCCGGGATTGTAGTTGTTCAACAAATAATATGCGCTCGGCTGGCAGATCGCCGTGCTGGTCTTGTAGGGAAGCGTGTTGAGGTAAGCATACACGGCGTCAACGCCATTCTGGCTATGGTCGGCGCACTCGCTATAGCTGCCGCCGCTGTAGCCGTCCTGCGTGTACCAGTTGTTGGTTCCCGCCTGTGGATTTGGATTTTCGATTTCGTTGTCTGGTGGCTTTGCCAAATTGCCTTTGCCGTCGGTGTACGCGAAGGCTGTGCCAGAGCCGAGCATGATGTGGTTGGCGCCGGTTCCGCCCATCACCGCCTGATGCATGTTGTCGGACAGGGCATAGGTCTCTGCCAAAGATGTGAGATACGGGGCGTCGCCCTGTTGCACGTTGAAGAACTCCATCGAGATGGAACCTTCATGCGTAGTTTCGAGAGTAAACGGCTTGGGCCTCGGATTGCCGTTGCCGCCAGTACTGGTCATTACTTCGACCCAAGGGAACAAATCCGCCAGGCAGCCACTCGGATTGCCAGTCGTCGCGTTCTTGACATTGCAATCGAGTTGCTGCCACATTTGGTAGAAGCGGTGCACGGGGCTGCCCGCGTAAGCGTCGTAGGGAACGCTCGGGGTTAGCGGGTAGGGTCCGTCGGGCAGATGAAACACGTTGGCAATGCGGGTATCGACCACCCCTTGAGCCAGCCCAGTTGCGCCCGTGGTCAGCTTCACATAATCCGCGGGAAGCAGCCCGGCTTCGGCAAGCTCGGCCGCCGCAACCGTCTGGAATGGAGCAGGGTGCGCGTCGCTAGGAGCCGTCGGGGCGCCTTGCGTGTTCGTAGGCGGAAGATGCGTGTATGGGCCGATGTGAGGCGGGTTCACTTTGTAACGGCCAACGTCCCACGCCCGGAACTGGGCGGCAACCTTATAGTTTGGCCCTGGGGTTCCGTCCTTATTGATAATACCCTCGGAGAGCAGGTTGTTGACACTCTGTCCCGCGGGCGGCTGGTAGGTGGCGAAAACGTGATCGAAGGTTCGGTTCTCGCCAATGATTACGATGACATGTTGAATGGGCGTCGCGGTAGGGTGTTTCTTGGTTTCTGCAGCCAGGCTCGGGGTTACCAGATTGGTGACAGTAGAAAGCAACGCTGCGCCTAGGCCAAGATACTGCCAAGTCGCGCGCCAGAGATTTCCAAAACGCATTGGACTTCCTCCTGGGGGATGTAATCAAACGCTTTCGTTAAAAGGTTGCCATCCCGGCTGTCAGGGCTGGGTTACTCCGGCGTAAATGTTCGTTTAAAAGTTTGTTACAGACAGGACCACGAGTACCTGATTGTGGAAAACTACTTTGACCGGATTTCACCACAGAGTCACAGAAACACAGAAAAGAAGAAAATCGAAAAAGTGTTTTCTCTGTGTCTCTGTTGTGAATAGCCTTGCGAGGAACCCTTGTTCAGCTCGGCGCTCACTGCATCAGCCGCTTGAGTGCCGTCCGTGCTTCGCCAACCTGAGGCAGGCGCGATTGCGAACTCGCGAAGTGAGAGAGAAATTCCTGATATTCATTAATCGCCTGATCGTGCTTGCTGGTGCGCTCGTAGAGTTGGCCGAGATAGTAGTGGCACAGAATTCCGATCACGGGAAAACGCTGCGTCAAAGCCCCGGTGTTTGCCACCGAGCGCTCGCTCCGCAAGGCCGCACGAAGCTCAGTTTCAGCCGACGCATTATCGTTGATGAGCAGATGGGCACGGCCTTTGAGGAAAAGCAAATAAGCAGTCTGAAAATCGGGAATGCCGCTGGCCCGGCTTAACGCCGCTTGCCCATCCCCACGGTGCACCGCTGCGGTGATGTCAGCAAATGCTTGGTCAATTTCAAGCGCCCGAGGGGCGATCCAGGGATGGCTCGCGGCAAATCGTTGCAAGCTCTGCTGCGCCGCGGATGAATTTCCCGCCATGGTTTGCAGGAACGCGATCGTTCGCTGTTCATAATCATCGAGCTTCTGCTGTTGCGCAAACGAAAGCGCAGAAGAACTTTCTCCCAGCAGAACAGATAAAGCCGCGAATGGTCGCATAAACGTCGACGCAGCTTGGCTCTGTTTCGCCTGTCCCAGTTGCCGTACCGCCTCGCGATAACTGGCGAGTGCGCCGTCGAGATCGCCTCCCGTCTGCTTGAACTGCGCCTCGAAGCCCGGAACATAAAGCCGCGACAAGGGAGACGCGCGGTGCGCATACTGCTGGAAGGCAGCGTTGGCCATGTCAGGTTTCTTCTGATCGGTGTAGACGATGGCCAGCTTGAGGTACTCGCCGTAGTCGCTGAAGTCCGGCTTCAGCTCAAGCACCTTTCGGTAGGTGGCCACAGCTTCGTCATCCCGGCCCGCCATGAAGAGTATGTCGCCGCGCGTGTCGAGAGGATTAGGGTCGCCGGGACGAATCGCTATGTAGCTGTCATTCGTCGCCAGCGCCCCATTAGAATCTCCTTCCGTCGCCTGTCGGTAGGATTCGATGTTCAGGAGATCTTCGTTCTTGGGATCCAGCACCAGCCCTTGTTGCACCACTTCACGCGCCTGCTCGCCTTTACCGAAAGCGCCCAGGATGATGGCCAGGACGCCGCGATCGAGACTCTGGCGGGGAAACTCGGATACCAACTGCTGACGGGCGGTGATCTGAGCCTCCGGATCCTCCGAGCGCGTGGCTTTTAGCACCTGCAAGGTCAATTGCTCGTAACGCGGCAGGCGCGACTGGTTTTGACTCACCTGGATCGCAAGCTCATTGCTGCGCCGCAGATCGCCCTCGAGCCGGTATTGATCCGAGAGGCGCAATTCGGCCAGAGCAAACTGCGGGTCCAAACGGACCGCCTCCTCGAATTCGCGGATCGCCTCGCTGGTAAGATAGCGGCGGCCATAGTCAATCCCCATCTGGTAATGACGGTAGGCCTCGACGTTCGAGGTGGAAGCCTGCTCGATCTCCGGCGCTTTCTGCGGCACCTCGGATGCCGGCAGAAAACTGCTCGCAATGCTAGCCGTGAGCCGGTCCACCATCCCGAAGATGCTCTGCACGTCTTGCCCTTCCAGCTTGTCTGAAAAGAGGATCTGCCCCGTGCCCGTATCCTGGGCCCGCACGTCAAGCCGCAGTTGCGTAGGTCCAATCTTCAGCAAAGCTCCGGTAATGTAGGCATCGGCCCCAGCATCGTGCGCCACACTTTGCGCCTGTGCGGGATCCATCGATTTGCCATCTTTGCTCGCGCGCTGTACCGCGCCCATCACCCTCTCGGTCGAAAGCACATCCAGTCCTTTGACCTGCGCCAGGTTCGTGGTCAGCATGTCGGTCAGACCGTTGTTCAGCCAGTTGAGCGACTGATCCTGCGACAAGTTAGAGAAGTACAAAACGGCGATGGACTTGTGGCCACCAATGCTGGCGTGATGAGCCGCGCGTCCACGCAGGAGCCAGAATCCTGTGACTGCCGCAACCAGGATCGCGGCGAGCGCAGCGACGATCATCCATTTCAGGTTGCGCGCCGGAGGCGGGCTCTCTATCGGACTCACCTGCGCGGACGGGGCGGCTGACGCGGCTACACTGCGTGAAGAAGATGCTGCGACTCTTGCGGAAGGCGCCACCGATTCCATTGGCGGCGGAGAGATGGCTGGTGCGGACGGTAGCGGCGGCGCGTCCTCGAACGACGCTGCCTTTCCCGATTCCGTGTCCCGCTTCAACCGTTGCAGATCAGCCCGCATATCAGCCGCATGCTGATAGCGCAGATTGCGATCTTTCTCCAGCGCCTTGCTGATAATCTCCTCCAGCTTCGGAGGAAGATCAGGATTAAGCCGAACCGGCGGAACCGGCGCCTTGCGCAGGATCGCCTCGAAGATCCCCGCCGTGCTGTCGCCGCGAAATGGCAGAGCCCCCGTAGCCATCTCGTAAAGCACCACGCCAAAAGAAAATAAATCCGTCCGCGCGTCCAACTCCTTGGCCCGCGCCTGCTCCGGTGACATATACGCCACCGTCCCCAGCGTGCTGCCCGGGCTGGTCAGATGCGGATCGCTAAATGCCGTCGCGCTGGCATCGACTCCGCCCTCCGCCCTGCGCGCGACCACCTTAGCCAGGCCAAAGTCCAGCACCTTGGCCCGTCCCCGCTTGGTAATAAAAATATTCGCGGGCTTGATGTCGCGGTGGATGATGCCTTCGCTGTGCGCGTTGTCAAGCGCATCGGCAATCGAAATCGCAACCTCCAGCAACTGCTCAAGCTCCCACGGCCGCCCCGTGATCGAATGTTTCAGACGTCTGGCCATCGAGAAACTCCATCGCAATGAAGGGCTGGCCCTCATGCTGTCCGATTTCGTAGATGGTGCAGATATTGGGATGATTTAAAGCCGAGGCCGCCTGAGCCTCGCGCTGAAACCGGTCCAGCGCCTGCCGATCTTTAGCCAAATCCTCAGGCAGAAACTTCAGCGCCACAAAGCGATGCAGAGTCGTGTCTTCGGCCTTGTAAACAACACCCATCCCCCCGCCGCCCAGCTTTTCCACAATCCGGTAGTGCGAGATGGTTTCGCCGATCATTGTGTCCAGATATTGGAGTCCGGCAATGTTAGGCGGGATGTGAGGAGTAAGTCAATGTGCTACATCAGCGATGGACGAATCTTCCTAACCGAAACTGTAAAGGATGTCTTGAGACATTTTGTAAAGGATGTCATGGGACTGGACACCTTCTTTGGCTAGAGTGGGGCAGTTCCCCACTTGAATCCTCCGTTGAGCAGCGCATTTTTACCATTGACCACTCACCTTATACCAGGCTAACCTATCAAACGATACATTATCGAGAAGATAATAATTGGTCTTTGATAATCTGATCACGGGGATGGCGGGGGACCCACAGACCCGCGCTCAAAAGGTCTGCTTGGTTCCGAAACGGGACAGTCGACCCAGCGCAACTCCAATGTTCTCTAGATTTTGCGTGTAAGTCCCATAAACTCAAAGATCTAGCACATAGTCGCAAAACAAATCCTGTGTTTTCAATATTTTGCACACGCCAGAAGGGGGAGGGGGGCACAGTACGAAGCAGTAAGATTCTAAGGAGGCGACACCATGCGCATAGCTGTGCTCCATTTGTTCATTCTCGCGACATTAGTATCGGTCGTTCCCTGCGGTCCTGGCGTTGCGCAGGCTCCGCCTACCATCGAGGCCGAGCTAAACAGGTACGGAGTTCGAGTAACACAATTGGGCTTGCGGTCGGCTCTGAAAGATAATCGACCAGAGGTCAGAGCCTTGGCTGCTGGTGAGCTTGCTGAATTAAAAGACACGTCGTCTGTTCCGCTGATCGTGACGGCTTTGGAAGCGGAGAAAGACCCGTTGGTTAAGTTCAATATGGCGACCGCGCTGGCATCGCTCGATTCTCAAACTGGAAACAGGGCGCTTTCGCATATGTGTGATGACGCATCGCTACCAGAAGAGCGTCGCTTAGGTGCGGCCTCACGACTGTTCGATGCTGGTGACTTTAATTGCTTATCTTCCGTTGAGAGCATCTTACGAAAAACGACGAACTCCTCAATCAAGGCGAACGCCCTGCTGATACTGGCACGAGTCAAAGTGGTGCCAGCTTCGCTCATGCCAAGAATCCACGATACGTTGCTGGCAAGTTTACAAAATCCAGATTCGGCCGTCCGACAGTACGCGAGTGCGTGCATTGCGGCCCTCGGTGACAAGTCTGCTCTCCCCAACTTACAGACTGCGATTGCGAACGAATCGGATGACCTGACACGGGAGCACATGCAGGAGTTTTTGAAGAGCCTGGAGAATAAGCCCTGAGACGAACTAAGAGTTCCCCACTTGAATCCTCTGTTGAGCAGCGCATTTTTACCCTTGACCACTCGCCTTATACCAGGCTAACCTATTAAATGATACATTATCGAGAAGATAATAGTTGATCTTTGACAATCTGACCACGGGAATGGCGACGGACGTCATCGACCCGTGCCCAAAAGGTCTGGCTGGTTCCGAAATGGAACAGTCGCCCCCACGTAACTCCAATGTTCTCTAGATTTTGCGTGTAAGTCCCATAAACTCAAAGATCTAGCACATAGTCGCAAAATAAACCCTGCCTTTTCAAGATTTTGCAAAAATAAAGGGGGGGGAGGGGGTACCCGCTAAACAGTAAACTTCCCAATGCGGGAACCGCCGCCTGCAACAGGAAAAGTCTGGTGCCAGAGGTTCACAACCGTTCTTTGGGCGTTAACCTGGAGTTAAGGAACACTCGCAAGTGTTACCGTGATCCGGCCGGCCCGTAAAGTTGGTAATCGGCCGTAAAGCTGCTCTTCACTTCGTGGCTCTGCTTCGAGGCCGAGCGTGAAAACTGCGGAAAAAGATGAAGGAACGTCGTCTACAAAAGCTGTTCAGAAAAGTTCCGAGGCCGCGGCGAAGACGGGCACAGAAACGGGTGGCATGAAAGCCGAAAACGAGACTCAAAATTCTGAGCAGACTGCGGACAATACGAATGCGGAAGCGCAACAGAAAAAACAAGAGCAAAAGAACAACCAACCACGCGAACACGAAGACAAGAATGCTGCCTGAGATGTAGTCTCCTTGAGGTTGGTCGTTCGAATCTCTCCGGGCGCACCATGGTTTTCTCTTGGTCCCGCACGGGCGAGGACGCCCGCGCCTACATTGGGCGCCCGGGTAGATTCAGCTCTCAGTGAAACAGATTCAACGCGTTTTCGTTATCATCCACGAAGTAAACTCCCTGACCCGCCACATCCGTGAATCCGAACAGGGCGCCTACTCCAGGGGGGGTGCCGATGTCGTCCAGCAGCGTCTTTCTGACCTGGTGCCCGTGGTGGCCCTCCACCTTGGTCTCTATCAGGTAGCCATCGCCGCCGTTTACGGTCAAAATATCTCCGTTAGTGGCAATCTCCAAGCCGAGCGGACCGTTCAGAGCACCGCCCTGGAAGACCGTTCTGCCGGTTCCATTTGAGGTGTTGCGTTGCAGCGGGTCGTCGATGGCAACGATGCGGTTGTTGAGAGTGTCGGCTACATAAAGCACTCGGTCGTCCTCGTGCCCAGTGTTGTCCTGGCGACCGTCGTTCTGGCGATCGTTGTGACTGAGAGCGAGTCCGGTCGGTCCGATTACCAGAGCGGTGGGATCAGTTCGCTCGGCAAAACCTGATCCGACAATTGTCATCTGCTGCAGGTTCGGCATGGAGCCGTTGGGGATGTTCAGGTCCAGGCGCAGGACTGTGCCTTCATGCACGACGTTGCCACCCCCGGCGACGGTGCCGTTTAGAACGTTGGTGACGAAGAGGCTGACGTTACGGCCGCCATCGAACGCGGCCATATCCCAAGGACCGTTGATCAGCGAACCATAGAATGTCTCGACTACCTGACCGCTGCTGTTCAACACCAACAGACATCCGGCTTGCACGGTGTCTGACTTTCCGTCGGTGGTCGGCACACTGCCGACGATGACCCATCCCGTGCGTAGCGCGACCAGTGCGGTGCTCAGGCCGACTCCACCGGGGCAAGGACCGGGCAGGGTGCTGGCATCAATTTGGGCAAACTGCGTGACCGTACCGCTGGGAGCGATCTGCATAATCGTCGTGCCCGTGCCCTGCAGGTTCTGACTGTTGTTGAAGTTGCTGACCAGGATATTTCCCTTGGTCAGCGAGCCGGTGGTGGCGGGCACGCGGGCAACGCCGTACGGGTTGAGATCTCCGTTGCTGGGGACGGTGGAAGCGATGGTGGTAATAGTGCCAGCTTGCGCGCTTGCCGCCGCAAGCGCAAGCAGAGAAATTACGGCAAAAACAGGCGCGACGAGACGGTGGAGCATGGAATTAAGCGTTCTCATTTGTTCTCCCTCCTGGATTAGCAAGACATTCTTGAGCCCGAGATTCTGATCGTCGAAGGCATCCAGACCTCGGAGCTCACAGGGGAGAAATGTTATGAAGTTCGGCCGATGCGACTGTCAAGAATTTGTCAAAACTTTGTCATTTCGCCGGTACAAACCTGCGCCCCGCCCGGATTTCAGGTCAATGCAGTTTCAGGCACATTTTGCCGGGACGCCAAGCGATCGGAGGCAGCCCTTGCCGACTGGAGATCAAAGGTGCAACGGAGCCTATAGAAATTCGAATCGGTTCGAAACAGAATCAGCAGCTTAGACCAATGGCAGCGGCGAAGGATTATGGCGAGCAGCGTGCGTATGAGGAAGCATCTCGACGCAGTCTGAGGAGTTGACCAAATGTCCGTATCCGCGATCGTTTCCAGCAACGCATTGAATCAAGCCAACCCTCTGCAAAGCAGCAGCCAACAACAGCGGACCGAGTTCCAGCAGCTTACGCAGGCGCTCCAGTCCGGCAATTTGACCAGCGCTCAACAAGCTTTTAGCGCGCTGACGAGCACTTCTGCCAATTCCGGCCTGCTGGGCGTTCAACTGAAACAAGACCTGGGCAAACTGGGGTCGGCTTTGCAATCGGGCAACCTGAGCAGCGCGCGGCAAGCCTACTCATCGGTTCAACAGAACTTGCAGAATTCGAATCCCATGGCGGCGCATCATCACCGGCCGCGTCACGGTGGCGGGGGGTCGCTGCTCACCTCGGGTTTTCCGGATAGCACGAGCAATTCGGGCAGCGCCAGCAACGCTAGCAACTTCTTTCAGCCGATCAGCTTGATGGCTTGAGTTCGACCGAATCAAAGAGGGGTCCGGATATGCGCTGTGCTTTCAATGCCGTAAACGGCCTGCCGGCTTGGCTAAAGCTAGCCGATTCCCTGCCGATTAAGTATTTAGAGTTCACGAGAGAGCTGGCAGGCTCCTCGTTAACCATAAGTTCTGACAAATCAGCCTTAAGGAGAAACTAATGTCCGCGATCAGCCTTACCAACATTCCAGCCTCTACAACCTCTACAACCTCCACTGGCCCGGCAACGACCTTGCAAACGTACTTTAAGGAGCGGGCCGCCGATGTGAAGCAACTGAGCATCGCCCTGCAGTCTGGCGATTTGAATGCGGCCAAGACGGCCTACAACAACCTGGTTTTATTGAGCAACAATGCGCTCGGTAAGACCAATCCTTTCCTGAAATCGGATCGGGCAACGGATTTTAGCGCCATCGGCAGTGCGCTTAACAGCGGAGACCTGGCGGGCGCGCAACAAGCTTTTACCACGCTCCAGAGTACATGGTCGCACAAGCTTCCTCCCGCCGCGACCACGACTGCTGCAGCCGGCGGCACGACGGCATCAAAAAGCGGAGTCAACATAGTCGCTTGAGCTTGACTGCGGAATTACGACTGCGGACGGACGGCAGGGAGTCCGTTCGCGTTTCAATACTCAAGTCTGGCCGGTTTAGAATTTCTTCTCTATGGAGAAGCTCCAGATTTGGGCACAACCTTGGTGGGTAAACCTGCTGGTTCTGATTCCGTTCACCACCTACTTCACATTTCGGCGCAAAGGGCCACCGCTGAACTGGCGGCGGCTCACTGCGCTGGCGGTTTTTGCCGCTGCTTTTGGTTTCGCAGAAGCTGCCGTGGTCGTCTACCTGCGAGCGGCAATGGGGCTGCTACCCGGCTACACGGGGACGCTTTCCCAACTCCAGCATTCGTCGGAAGGCTATCACCAGGAACAGTCGCTATCTCAGTTTCCGCAGAGCCTGCTCACCATTGAGATGTACCGCGAAGCGGCCACCATGGTGATGCTGCTCAGCGTAGCGTTGCTGGCGGCATCGAAAAGGAGCGCGCGCTGGGCAGCGTTTCTTTGGGTATTTGCGTTGTGGGATATCGCCTACTACGCGGGCCTTTGGGCCACGGTGCGATGGCCGGCTTCCCTGACCGACCTGGACGTCCTGTTTCTCATTCCGGTGCCTTGGCTCGCACAAGTGTGGTTCCCGCTGCTGGTGAGCGGGTTTACTGTTCTTGTGATTGCTCTTTGCAGCGGTGGAGGAACCACGTCAACCAGCTAAAGCAGCGATTCTGGTTACTGATAACGTGCACTACGGTCATCTTGTCCAGACTACGAGCCTGCTCCACTCTATCGTGAGGGAAGTCATGGTGTGGAATCGTGCCAAAAAACGTCCGACTGAATGACTGAAACTAAGACCTCTTCGCCCGGAACGGACTGGACCAAGCTCCTGACGGATCCTGACGTGGTAAGCCATCTGGGGGAGTTGCTGCAGGCCTATCGCGAAGCCGAGCCCGGGCGCCGCGATCAAGTGTTGCGGGAGACCATGCGCAAGATCAAGAGCGCAGCGCCACGGGGGCAGTCCGCGGCGTCGTCTTCTCCTAAAGTCTCAGCAGAACCGTCGCTCACGACCGCGCCAGCCGCGACTCCACCTTTTGAGCCGGACATTTTCACTCCCTGCTGGGGTCAGGACCGCCGACGTTATCCGCGGATGAAGTGTTTTGTCGCAGTCGAGTTGCGGGTCGAGGGCTCGCCTACGCCAGTCTGGGGCAACCTGTCGAACACCAGCCTGGGCGGAGGTTTCGTGGAAACTGCGACTCCGGTCAAGACCGGAGTAAAGCTCGAGATCGGACTGTGGGTGGCGAACGGGAAGATTTGGGTTAAGGGTTTGATCCTCAACGGAATTGTTACCAAAAGCAATCCCAGCTTCGGGGTACGCCTGAAGTTCGACAATATGGAAGCCTGCGAACGCGAGACCCTGCGGCAATTTTTGAAATTCGTGGAGAGCACCACCAAGAGCTACGAAAGCCAGCAAGGCTACCTGGCGCAAATGAAGCGCTAGCAACTCGGTGAAGCGCCGACGAATGGCTTGACATCTTAAGGCGACTCATGCCAAATCGAACTGGTCGAGCATATCTCGAGACGTAAAATCCAGAAACCTGAGAGCGGAAAAAGACTTTAACCTGCCAATGAACCTTTGTCCCGCCTGTGTCATCCTACATGGTTAAGAGTGCCAAACAACATGAGGCATTCTGTAGTGAAGTGCTTTTCAACATCTGAGCGTCCCACACGCTCGCGGAAAGCTTGATAAACTGCCTGATGTGGGGGAGTTCCTTCTGTTCTCAGAAGCGGAGAAGCGAACCACCGCCGGCATGTGACGGTGAGATTCTGATCACTAATAGAGAAGGGAGAAGTTTCTATGGTGGCAAGCGAGCAAACCCTGCTGACCAGCAAACAACTGGACATCCTGAGCATCAATACCATCCGCACTCTGGCAATCGATGCGGTGCAAAAAGCGAACTCCGGCCATCCCGGCGCACCCATGGGGTTTGCGCCCGTGGCCTACTGCTTGTGGCAGCAATTCCTGCGCTTCGATCCCGCAAATCCCACTTGGCCTAACCGAGATCGTTTTGTGCTCTCGAACGGCCACGCCTCCATGTTGTTGTACGCGATGCTGTATTTGTGCGAGGTGCGCGGGGTAAATCCGGAGTATGAATCGACCGGCGAATTCGCGGTGCCCATGGACGAGATCAAAAGGTTTCGGCAGATCGACAGCAGGACTCCCGGACATCCCGAATATCGCCATACTGCTGGCGTCGAGACCACCACCGGTCCACTGGGTCAAGGCATTGGAAATAGCGTGGGCATGGCCATTGCCTCCAAGTGGCTGGCGGCACATTACAACCGTCCTGGTTTCGAGATATTCAACTATAACGTTTACACCTTCTGCGGCGACGGCGATCTTATGGAAGGTGTAGGCAGCGAGGCCGCCTCGATTGCGGGCCACTTAAAGCTGCCCAACCTGTGCTGGACTTACGATAATAACCGCGTGACCCTGGATGGTCCTGCCGACTGGTCGTTCACTGAAGATGTGGGCGAGCGCTTCCGGGGTTATGGCTGGAATGTGGTCCACGTGACCGACGCGAATGATCCCGGCGCTCTGTCTAAGGCCTATAACAATTTCCTGCAAACCAACGATCGTCCCACACTCATCGTTGTAAACAGCCACATCGGGTACGGATCGCCGCACAAGCAAGATACCAACGAGGCGCACGGCGAGCCGTTGGGTGAAGAAGAAGTTCGGCTGGTAAAGAAAAATTACGGTTGGCCCGAGGATGCCAAGTTCCTAGTCCCCGACGGTGTGCTGGAGAATTTCCGCCAGGGTATTGGCAAGCGCGGGCATGACCTGCAGCAGAAGTGGCAAGCATCGTTCACGGAATACGCGAAGAAATTTCCTGAACTCGCGGATGAGATCAATCGCATGCAACACCGCGACCTGCCCGACGGATGGGACAAGAACCTGCCTACCTTCCCCGCCGACGCCAAGGGCATGGCTACGCGCGACAGCTCCGGCAAGGTGCTGAATGTGCTCGCGCAAAATATTCCGTGGATGATCGGAGGCTCCGCGGACCTGGCGACTTCGGACCGAACGCGGCTGAAGTTTGAAGGCGCCGGCGACTTCCAACCCGGCACTTATGGTGGACGCAATTTGCACTTTGGGGTTCGTGAACACGGCATGGCTGCGGCTCTCAACGGTTTGGCCGTGTCCAAAATCCGGCCTTATGGGGGAACGTTTTTCAACTTCAACGATTACATGAAGCCTTCCGTGCGACTGGCCGCGCTGATGGAAATTCCCTCCATCTTTATTTATACGCATGACTCCATCGGCTTGGGCGAGGACGGCCCCACGCACCAACCGATTGAGCAACTGGCCACGCTCCGTGCCGTCCCTGGCTTGCTGCTGTTTAGACCGGCGGACGCTAACGAAGTGGTGGAAGCCTGGAAGATTATCATGCAAAAAAAGCATGAGCCCGTCGCACTGGTGCTGACGCGGCAACCGCTCCCCACCTTCGACCGTTCGAAGTACGCATCCGCCGCCGGCGTGGCGAAAGGGGCATACGTCCTGGCCGACGCAGCCGACGGAAAGCCGGAAGTCATTCTGATGGCGACTGGAAGCGAAGTTTCTCTGTGCGTAACGGCCTACGAACAACTCACATCTGAGGGGATCAAGGCCCGCGTAGTCAGCATGCCATCGTGGGGCATCTTCGAAGCGCAGAGCGACGAATACAAAAACCAGGTTTTGCCGCCGGCGGTAAAAGCACGAGTATCGGTGGAGGCCGCGGCCACGTTCGGCTGGTCACAGTACGTTGGGCCCACCGGAAAAATGATCGGCATGCATCGCTTCGGAGCCTCCGGGCCGATCGAGGATGTGCTAAAGAAGTTTGGGTTCACTCCCGAGAAAGTGGTGGAGGCAGCGCGAGCAGCCATCGCGCAATCGAAATAACAGATAATGGAGGACGGGCGTCCGCGCCCGTCCCGCAGCCAATTTTCAAGAGGAGAAGTACTATGGCAACCGGAATTCTGGAGACCGCAAAAGCTACCAATCCCTTAAAAGATCTGCTGAAATACGGCCAATCGGTTTGGCTGGATTACATTCGCCGCAATCTGCTCACCAGCGGTGAGCTCAAGCGCCTGATTGAAGAGGACGGCCTTCGCGGCATGACTTCCAATCCGTCCATCTTCGAAAAGGCCATCGTCGACAGCACCGATTACACCGACATTCTGCAGTCTCTGCAATCAAAGACCGAGCTCGACGCCAAGGCTCGCTATGAGATTCTCGCCATCCGCGATATTCAGGATGCCGCCGCTTTCTTGCGTCCTGTGTACGACAGCTCGAAACGCCGCGACGGATACGTGAGCCTCGAAGTCTCACCCTATCTCGCTCGCGACACCGAAGGCACGCTGGCGGAAGCGCGCAGATTATGGAAGACCGTGGGGCGCGAGAACATCATGATCAAAGTTCCCGGCACCGCCCAGGGCATCCCCGCCTTTCAGCAATTGATCAGTGAAGGTGTCAACATCAACGTGACTTTGCTGTTCTCGCAGGAAGTTTATAAACGTGTGGCAGAGGCTTACATTGCCGGCCTCGAACAACTGGCGGCGCGCGGAGGCGACGTCAGCAAGATGGCAAGCGTAGCCAGCTTTTTCATCAGCCGCATTGATAACTCCATCGATGCCATCGTGGGCGAGCGTCTCAAGGCCTCCAAAGATCCGCGCGAGCAGGAGCAATTGAAGAGCCTTCTCGGCAAAGTTGCGATTGCGAATGGCAAACAAACCTACGTCAGCTACCAGAAAATTTTCAGCGGTGACCGCTGGCAGGCGTTGGCTTCGAAAGGCGCACAGACCCAGCGCGTGCTCTGGGCCAGCACCAGTACCAAGAATCCCAAATACAGCGACGTCCTGTACGTGGAAGAACTGATTGGGCCTGACACCGTGAACACGATCCCGCCGGCGACCCTGGATGCCTTCCGCGATCATGGGCGCCCACGGCCCAGCTTGACCGAAGATGTTGAAGGGGCCAATCGCACCATGGACACCGTCGCCAAGCTTGGAATTTCCATGAAAGGAGTCACCGACAAGCTCACCGAGGATGGTGTCCGCCTCTTCGCCGAAGCTTTTGACAAACTCCTTGAAGCCGTAGAGAAAAGCTCGAACGCGCAGACCGCAGCAAAAGTGAGCAAACAAACCTAAGGGAATCTTGCCCTCGCCGCCTGGAAACAGAACCTCAGACTCGTCAGAACTATAGAAACGATTTAACATTGGCAAGGGGTGCGTATGAAGGTGGGAATGGTCGGTCTCGGAAGAATGGGCGCGAACATGACCCGCCGTCTGATGCGGGGCGGGCACGAAGTAGTAGTCACCGACCTGAGCGCAGAAAATGTGAAGCAGATCACGGCCGAGGGCGCGATCGCGTCTGCTTCGCTTAAGGACTTCACCAACAAATTAGGGAAGCCCCGCGTCGCCTGGCTAATGGTTCCGGCAGGCGGTCCCACCGAACAAACTGTGCAAACGCTCTCGCAGAAGTTTCAGGCCGGCGACATTCTCATCGATGGCGGAAACTCTTATTTCAAAGACGACATTCGCCGCTCGAAGCAACTGAAAGACAAAGGCATCCATTATGTTGACGTGGGCACGAGCGGCGGGGTTTGGGGACTCGAGCGCGGTTATTGCATGATGATTGGCGGGCCTAAAGAGGCGGTGCAGCAGCTCGATCCCATTTTCAAGACTCTCGCCCCCGGCCGCGGCGACATTCCTCGCACCCCTGGACGCGAGAAGATTGCGGGCACGGCCGAAGACGGATATATTTACTGCGGTCCATCGGGCTCCGGGCACTTCGTAAAAATGGTGCACAACGGCATCGAGTATGGACTTATGCAAGCATATGCGGAGGGCTTCGATATCTTCCGCAACGCCACCAGCAAAGAAATACCCGAAGATCAGCGCTATGATTTGAATCTCGCGGACATCGCCGAGGTATGGCGCCGCGGAAGCGTAGTAAGTTCGTGGCTGCTCGATCTCACAGCGATGGCGTTGGCTGAGAATCCCACGCTCTCCGAGTACATTGGATTTGTTCAGGATTCAGGTGAGGGCCGGTGGACGATCCAGGCCGCGATTGACGAAGCGGTTCCGGTCGATGTGCTTTCGGCGGCCTTGTTCACCCGCTTCCGTTCACGCCAGGAGCACACCTTCGCGGAGAAAGTTCTTTCCGCCATGCGCCAGAAGTTCGGTGGACACGTGGAACCGAGCGTGGCCGCAAAAAAAACATAGTCGTGCTCAGTGCTTCATTCGACGAGGATACAAAGTCATGGCCCAAGCAGAAGTAGTCGACGCCCCGCAAACCAAGCGTACTGCCAGACCAGCCGACCCTTGTGTCATGGTAATTTTCGGCGCGGGCGGTGATCTGACCAGCCGCAAACTTATTCCCGCGCTCTACAACCTCGCTAAAGCGGACTTGCTTTCGCGCGAGTTTGCCATTGTGGGTTTGTCCCACGGCGCGATGTCGACCGATCAATTTCGTCAAAAGGTCACTGCCGATGTGAAGCAGTATGCGGGAGGGGATGTCGACCAGGACATCGTCGAATGGTTTTGCAAGCGGCTGTATTACATAAGCGGCGAGTTCGGCGATAAGAACGTATATTCTCAGCTCAAAGAATTTCTGCAGAAAGTCGATCAGGACCACACCACCCATAGCAATTTTTTCTTCTACCTCGCCACTGCGCCCAGTTTCTTTGGCCCGATCGTGGAACACTTGGCCGAGGCTGGGCTGATGGAAGAGAACAATCAGCATTGGCGCCGGGTCATCATCGAAAAGCCTTTCGGGCACGACTTAGATTCGGCGAAGACTCTGAACCAGCAACTGCTAAAGGTCGCAAAGGAAAAGCAAATCTATCGTATCGATCATTACCTTGGCAAAGAAACTGTCCAGAACATTTTGGCTTTTCGATTCGCGAACGGGATCTTTGAGCCCATTTGGAATCGCCGCTATATCGATCACGTACAGATCTCCGTCGCTGAAACGGTGGGCGTTGAAGGGCGCGGAAGTTATTACGACACGGCGGGCGCGCTGCGCGACATGGTGCCAAACCACATCATGCAACTGATCAGTCTGACTTCGATGGAGCCGCCCATCTCTTTTCATGCCGATGCAGTTCGAGATGAGCAGGCGAAAATTCTGCATGCCATCCAGCCTTGGAGTTCCGAGGAAGTCCTCACCAAAACCGTCCGCGGACAATACGGACCCGGAATGATGGAGGGGCAGCACGTGCCCGGTTATCGCGAAGAGGAAGATGTGCCGCATGATTCAAGAACTGAAACGTTTGTCGCCATGAAGCTGCTGATCGACAACTGGCGCTGGGCCGACGTTCCTTTCTATCTGCGCACCGGAAAACGTCTTGCCGCGCAGAACACTCACATCGTGATCCAATTCCGACGCGCGCCTTTTGTGCTGTTTCGTGACACGCCGGTCGAGAATCTGATGCCCAACCAGTTGGTGTTGCACATTCAGCCGGAAGAAGGTATCTCGTTGCAATTTGCCGCCAAGGTTCCCGGGCCCATCATGCGTCTAGGCGCGGTGGACATGAATTTTGAATACGCCGATTATTTTGGCTTGCAGCCGAGCACCGGCTACGAGCGGCTGTTGCACGATTGCATGATCGGCGATCAAACGCTTTTTCAGCGAGCCGACATGGTCGAAGCCGGTTGGTGCGTGGTGAGTCCCGCCCTCGATGTGTGGAAGGCTTTGCCGCCGCGCAATTTCCCCAACTATCCCACGGGCTCATGGGGACCAAAAGACGCCGATGAGTTGCTCGAGCGCGACGGCCGTCACTGGAGGAACTTCGAAAAATGATCCTGGCAGGCGACGTCGGAGGGACGAATGCAAGGCTGGCGTTCTTCGATGTTCAGGACGGCCATTTTCGCGTGGTTTCCTCATCCGTGTTCCCCAGCCGCGAATACGGCGGCCTGGATCAGATCGTATCCAAGTTCGTCGAGACTTCGAAGCTGCATCCTGATGCCGCTTGCTTTGGTGTACCGGGCCCGGTTCGCAACGGGCGGGTTGAGACTTCTAACCTTCCCTGGGTCATCGAATCCAAACGACTCGCTGACGAGCTCAAGTTAAAGAAGGCTGTCCTGATCAACGATCTCGAAGCCAACGCCTGGGGAATTGCGACTCTCGGCCCGGACGACGTGGTGTCGTTAAACCAGGTCAAGGGAAATCCGGTTGGCAACCAGGGCGTGATCTCCGCCGGTACTGGGCTGGGCGAGGCTGGTATGGTTTGGGACGGTTCGCAATACCGTATTTTCGCTACCGAGGGCGGCCATTCCGATTTCGCGCCCCGCAATGAATTGGAGATCGAGTTATTCCGGTATCTTTCCGGGCGCTATGGGCACGTAAGTTATGAGCGCGTCGTATCCGGCCCAGGCTTGGTTAACGTGTTTCACTTCTTGCGCGATACCGGTCGCGGAACCGAACCGCAATGGCTTATCGATCAAATGGTGCATGGCGATCCTGCGGCGGCGATCTCGCGCGCGGCGGTCGAGGGTGCTTGCGGACTTTGCGAACAGGCGGTTGATTTGTTCGTCTCGGTTTTTGCGGCGGAAGCGGGGAATCTGGCTCTCAAGGTGTTGTCCACCGGCGGAGTTTATTTGGGCGGAGGAATCGCTCCCAAGATGCTGGCCAAATTGTCCGGGCCTTTGTTCATGCATTCGTTCGTGGGCAAGGGCCGCATGCAGCCATTGCTGGAATCCATGCCGGTGAAAGTCATCACTAATGACAAAACCGCGTTGATGGGAGCCGCTCGCTGCGCCGCCGTTAACGGATCCAGCTAGCACATATGCGCCGAGGGCTGCATTCTCATGCCGCTTCGCGGCTAAGTAGGGTGGAGCCTTATTCTACGGTGTCGGTGCAGACGGGCGAGGACGCTCGTCCTCCATTAAGAAAAAATCTGGTTCTCACGTACACGGTTCAGCGAAAGGCGGGCCGCCCAAGCACGGCCCTGACTTAGAGCTGCTTTGGCTAGAACACGCCTTGCACGGTCCGGCTGATGAAGCTTGGGACGTTGTTGGTGGCCTCGCCGGTGGCGTAGGCGAAGGTGGCGGATTGATTGGCCAAACCGATCTGCGCCGCTGCCAACACGGTGCTCTGGCCGGCAACGACTACCTGTACCAGGTAGGCTCCGTCGGGTACACCGATGGACGTTTGCTTGCCAGGATCTGCGGTTACGGTGAACTTCTTCTTGCCGTCCACCTGGGTTAGGGTCGCTTGTAACGCGGGAGCATCGGCGGCATTGGCGAAAACAAATCGCGCATTGCCGGGGGTTACTGGCGACAGGTTATCGTTGAAGGTGAGCAGAGCGGGTTGGCCGCTACTACTGATTGCGGCAACGGCCGAGACACTTGCTCCGGAGGTTAGCGTGACTTGCGAGTCGACGATGGGCGTATTGGTGCAGGGGGCCAGGGTATTGGCCAGGCTGATCTGCACTTCATAGGTGCCGGGGGGAAAAGTGAGCGGCCCATTGCTGGTGCCGAACGCCAGTCCCCGCGGCTGGCAGGATTCGCCGTTGAGCAATACATCGACTGGCAAACCGGGATTGAGAGTAGTGGCAATATCCCGCCCTGGAATGCCCTGCACGATGTAGAGGTAAGCGTTGTCAGCGGCCAGGCCGTATGCGCTCAAAACTGAGCATACAGCTGCGAGTTGCAAAAGCACACGTATGCGACGAAGGTTCATACATTCTCCTTAGAGTTTTTGGTTGGTTCGCTGCTGATTGTGGAATGAACTTGCTCTACGTCGAAAAGCTACGTTGGAGCGGTTCACGATTCACTGCTGAGATCTCAACCGGGAAGCTGCTTAGCTTCGTTTGATTCAAACCCTCGACTTAGCCGGAAGTTGTGCGCGCGATTACCGGCGTGATTCATGAGGAAGCGCAAGGCGGGTTGTTCAACCGCGGGTAATGATACTTACTACGTTAGTGACGAGTTGGCGATGCTACGGGAGTTTAGTTATTCAGGCTATTCTTGTTGATCAGCTACCGAGGAAAATTTCCTGCCCTCATTTGTTGGCAAGCATTTGTTGGCTAGCAGTCGCCGCAAAACAAAACGTCCCAAACTCGGTTTGAGTTATGGGACGAATCGTTCGAACAGGTTCCTCCCCCGAGAAACTGTTCGCCACTACCTTAGCGTGTCAGGTGAGGGATGGGAATGGCACTGATGGGCTATAGAAAAGATACTCGCGGATTGTCGGACTTGGTTCGCTCTGGCATAACTGCATGTAACGGAGTGCCCTGTTTTGGGACGCACTAGCTTTTATCCGCTGCAATCGAGTACTCGCGGGCTGAAATAATCCGGTACAATTCATCTATGCCGAGACTCGAGGGATTGGGAAATATCGTAACGGAATTGAGAGCAGAAAGAGCGCACCTGGTAAATAACCTCCGACATGTGGACGCGGCTCTCGCCGTCCTGGGTAAGTTAGAGGGAGGGAAGTTCGCTACCGTGTCACGTCGCACATTGTCGGCGGCGGCTCGACGAAAAATTGCGGCGGCTCAGAAGGCGCGGTGGGCGAAGGTCAGGAGCCAATCGCAGGCTGGGGGTAAGGCGGGCGCGGCACGGCCACGGCGAACTCTCTCGGCTGCGGCTCGGCGGAAGATTGCCGCGGCGCAGAGGGCGCGATGGGCAAAGGTCAGGGCGGAGAAATCGAAGTAACAGGGCGAGGCTAATGTTCTAAAACGTTTCTCGTTCCGAAAAAAAGAATGCCCGCAGTTCTCTCGAATCCGCGGGCATTTCTGATTTGCTACTTAGACAGCTTGAACGTTCTCAGCTTGCCAGCCCTTGGGGCCTTTGGTGACGTCGAACTGCACCGATTGGCCTTCTTGCAGGCTGCGGAAGCCGCCCGCCTGAATGGCCGAAAAGTGCACAAATACGTCTTCGCCATTTTGACGGCTGATAAAGCCATAGCCCTTGGCGTCGTTAAACCACTTTACTGTTCCTGTTTCTGACATTGATGTTCCTTTTTCTTGTTTTTGGATTGTGCTGAGAAGATTCGCTGCTAGTGAGAGGGGTGACGCTGGTTGGCGTGCCGACTTTCAATTGCTTGTGAGTCAAACTTAGCTGATATCCATTATACATGAATGAACGCAATGCTGCAGAATATTACGCTGTGGTTGGTGTGAAATACTGCGCGCAAGATCCTTCGGCCCGCCGGGCCTTCAGGATGACGGCCTTCCCAGTAAGTGCTTAAGCTCTCGCCTTGGGTTCGGGCATGCCCACGACGACGGTGCGTTTGCGAGGCAGTTCTCCATCGGGGATCTCGGCGATGAAGTGCAGATCCAGCCCAAGACGCTGGCATTCCTGCCATGCCAGATCATTGAAGAAATAAACTATATCTCCACCGAATCGATCTTTGACGCGGCGGCGTTCGTCGAGATCAAAGGGACTGGCCGAATATACTTTTATTTCCTTCGCATCGCCAAAGACGGCGCTGAGCTGGCGTTGAAACTCGAGTGCTCCCTGCCGCACTTGCGCCATGGTGAACGCGACGACGTGGTAAGACATAGGGTTGAATCGCAGAGTCCCGAAGATTATACCGAGCCTCTGTAAACTCGCGGCGCGCTACTTCGTTGGGGCGCGATGGGTTTCCATCCACTCCCACTCCTGCAACGCGATCGGCACGTTGCCGTTCAGCCAGACATAGTCATTGAATGCCTTCATGTCGAAGCTATCGCCTTGCTCGCGACGGGCGTCGGCAAAGAACTTCGTAATCTGCAATTTGCCTGTCTGATAGGAGATCGCCGAACCCGGCGCGGTGGCGAACCACGATGCTTCATCATGTGCCGTGGCAACATCCATGGGCACCATGCGGTGCAGGTAGTCAGCCGCCTGATCGAGAGTAAACTCGCCGAGCGCCATTTTGACATCGACCTCAACCCGCAGCGCACGCAACCGGGCCCAGTTGTAGATCATCTCGCGGGTGTGCGGCGAGTGTTCGAAGAGTCCATCCTGCAACATCATCTCTTCTGCATAGAAACCAATGCCTTCGTTCGCGCCAGAGTCGTAATAGTGACGGCGGATCGGGTCGGGATGATTCCATCCGAGCCAGAGTTGGAAGTAATGTCCGGGCACGCCTTCATGGATGATCCCCGGCCGGTAGTCGTACGCATTTGCCAGCGAGAAGTAGCCAAGTTTTTCGGAAGGCAGCGGCGTCCAACGGGTGCAGTTGTCCTGCAAGCGCGAGGGACCGGTAAAGTCGTCCATTTCTCCCCAACCGTCCATCGCGTCGAGGTAGCGAGGAAGGGGCTTTGCGGTGTAATGAGGGAAGTTCGCCGGCACACTGAGAATGCGCTGATCAACCAGAAATTTTCGGATTGCCAGTTCATCGGCCGTCTCCTGCTCGATCTCCGCCTGCACCGATGGCGCGAGTTTCAGCGGGGGCATGTTCCGGTTGCGGTTCTTCTCCATCTGCTCAAACTCGACCACGCGCGCCCACTCCTGTTGTGCCATTTGCAGCAAATCTTCGGGCGTGAACGGATAGAGCGCAACGTTCTTAAGGAAGAACATGTAGGCATCACGTCCGACAGACGGTTTGCCCTTCATCGATGGCATCTGTTGCTGGAGCCAGGTGCGATACGATTCGAGTGCTGTGGCCGCGTTATCGATTGCCGGACCAAATGCGGCTCTCCCTTTTTCGCCAACCAGCAGAGGCGTGACTTCGCGCTTGACTATCTCCAGTCGCGCGCGAACATTGTCCAATGAATCGATGGCAAGCTTTGCAAAAGGTCCGACGGGGTCTGTAAGGCTGGTACGGGCTTCGTCGAGGATAGAGGGAATATTCTGCAACCGCGAAACGATCTCGTTGCTCTGGGCTTCGCTGAATGGCGGTGGGATGGCAAGCAGATCGTGAACCGCGGTGAGGGTTTGGTCAATGTAGAATGCCGGATCCCGTTCCCATCGCCGGTTGACTTCGAGTTCCCAGCGGACGCGTGCCAGCGCTGAGCCGATCAATTTGTAGTCCACTTGCTCCGCGATCGGCCAGTGGGACGAATCCATCGCTTTCCAGCGGCTTTCGAATCCGATCAACTTTGAACGCTGATCTTGCACTGACGCGACAGACCATGAGCGCTTCAACCCGGTTGGCCGCTCGATGCGCGGGACGTCGTCAGGACTGAACGGCTGCGTGGTGGCGCGCCAGCTCCAGAATTCCGAGGCAAGGCCAGACAACGAATCCTGCGCAAAGGCCGGCATCGCAAACAGGATTGCGCAGATAACGAGCTGTCGAATGTTCATAAGAAAGATGAAATTTTCCGAGTGATGCTTCTCGCGAAGATTGCAGGGTTTGAATTCATGTATGCGCAGGCCGCATCCCCAGCGGCAAGCAACTATGATGGATACGAGGAAACCTGTCAATGAGTTCTCCTGCGAACATCAAGGGTGGCACGAAGTTGAAGGGCTGATCTCAAACGCGACAGCAGCCCGTCCGACCTGATAGGCTTATTTTCTGGGCGCGGACCCGTAGCTCAACTGGATAGAGCACTGCGCTTCGAACGCAGGGGTTGGGAGTTCAAGTCTCTCCGGGTCCGCCAATTTTCAGCTACATCACTTACACCGCCAACCTGCAACGCTGAGTCGGCCTGCCCCGGACGAGGCGTCCGGGGCTACGTGTGCGCCACCCGCTCCTCTACAATGCTAGGGTGAAAACATGGGACGTGATCGTTGTCGGCGGCGGCATCATTGGGCTCTCACTCTCGATTGCTTTGCGTAAGCGAGGTCTGCGGGTTTTGGTGGTGGAGCGCGGAGAGCCTGGGCGCGAAGCTTCTTACGCCGCGGCCGGGATGCTGGCCGACTGCATGTTGGAAACTCCGGCTGCGCTACAAGTATTGGCTACGGCGAGTGCGCAAATGTATCCCGAGTTTGTGCATGAGTTGCAGGACGAATCGGGAATGAATGTGGATTTGCGCGACGAGGGCACTCTGTTGTTTTCCCGGCCTGAGCTGGTTTTTGAACAGCGGGAGTTTTGGGCGCAGCACCCGCTTCCCGCGCCTCTTGCCGAACTCGAGCCGGCCCTGGCGGAACTGAGAGATCCAGCATTTAATTTGCCTGTCGTTTATTTGAAAGAGCGCAGCGTCGATCCGCGTGCGCTGGTCGCGGCAGCGCTCAAGGCCGCCAAGCATCGGGGCGTTGATATTTCGTCGGGCACTACGGTGAGCGACTTGCTTCTCTCGGATGGGCGAGTGGCCGGAGTCAGTACGGATAGAACCCGTTACAGCGCGCCGTGCGTGGTGAATTGCGCTGGGGCATGGGCGGGGAGTTTTTCCAGCCATCGCTTCCCTACCCGCCCGGTCAAGGGACAGATGCTGGCTGTAGCCTGCGCCCGGCATGACGTGCTGCGTCACGTGACCCGCACTCCCGAGGTGTACCTGGTGCCGCGTAGCGATGGACGAATTCTGATTGGCTCGACGCTCGAAGAAGCTGGATTCGATAAGCGCACGGACGCGAGCACGATTCAACGCATGCATCAAGCGGCCATTCGGCTAGTCCCTGCGCTCGCACAGGCGCGAGTTCTGGAGGCGTGGGCCGGGCTCCGACCGGGGACTCCGGACGATCTGCCCATCCTTGGTGCAACCAGCACGCCGGGATACTTTGTGGCCGCCGGGCATTTTCGCGACGGCATCTTGCTGACGCCGGTCACAGCTCATGTCATGACGCAAGTGATCACGGGCCTGAACCCTGACTACGATATTTCGAGCTTTTCTCCGACGCGATTTCAGAACTGATTCGCTGAATTCGAGGTGACGGCGAATCGCGAATCAATCGCCCAAAATTAGCTTGACATTCATGGTGTGTGTCTGTACGTTTTCATGCCACGGTGTCATAGCGAGGGGGCTCGGCTCGGAATATTCGACTTGGAGATAGTCGGAATTCCGATCATCGCCGGTGATGAATTCCGGGACTTTTTATGCCGTGATTGAGTCTCGGGGCGGGAGTTTGCTCGATGCACCCTTCTCGGCGTCCACAACAGTTCGTGTTTCAGCATCCCTGTTTTACTTCGAGCGGTTTCGCGGGTATGGTATTCTGCGCCACGTTCGCCGGCAAATCCAGCTTCCTGCACCAACCGCACATGTGCATATACAGGACGCACCGCACAAAATGCATGCGCCGCCTCGGCCCATTTACAAGGACACGTGGCGCAAAGCATGGAGACACATTTCTGATCACGTGCCCGCAGGTTGATCTACGCGAAGAGGCTAGGGTGCGATCAAACCGAGCGCTTTCTTAAGAACGAATCCTGACACTGGCAACGACGAGAGGCTGCAATGAACGATTCGAAACTAGGATTCAGCTTCAAGGAGATGATGTCTGGCGGCTTTGCGCTGGGCGAGACGGACCCGGCGGCCGGAGCTGAAAAAGGAAAGGCCGACGTGTTAACCATGCACGGGTCGATTATGATCGATGACCTCGATACCTTCATCGCCGATCCTAAACACTCGGGCGCTCTCGACGTGGTGATGGATTGGAATCCATTTGGCTCGAATCTGCCTGCGCCCCATGGCGTCTTCAATCTATTCTCACCAACCGACGATCCGCAACTAAAGCTGATGGTTTATGAGTGGGGGCTCGAACATGCAGGGGAATCGTATTACTTTGCCGGTTACAAAGAGGTAAGAGTTCATCCATTGCGGGATCTGTGGAAAGACACGACTACGCTCTACACGCATCTATATAAAGGGAAGGACAAAACGGGCCCGGTGGTGGGAGCAGGAATTATCTCTATAGCTCCGTCGGAGTTGGCGAAAATGATAGCGACCTTTCAGGCCTTGAACGCCCACTCGGTCGCGGACCGGGTACGAGCGGAAGCAGAGTTTGGGCGATTTTTTTTGGGCGAGCTTTGGGATACTTACGTGAAGAAGACAGGTACATAGTATGACATTTGATGTCATCGTGATTGGCAGCGGCTTTGGCGGAGCCATTACGGGTTGCCGCTTGGCAGAGGCGGGATACAAAGTCCTGATTCTTGAGCGAGGGCGACGCTGGGACAAGACTAACTATCCTCGTAAACCAGAAGACAACTGGATATGGAATAACGATCGCGCCGAAGAGAAGAATGGCTGGCTCGAGCTTCACGTGTTTCCGCACATGGCCGTTGCCCAAGGTGCAGCCGTAGGCGGTGGTTCTCTCATTTACGCGAATATTTCCTGCGAAGCGCCGCAGAGTGTGTTCCAGCAGGGATGGCCTAAGGAGATCACGTATAACGAACTGAAGCCGCACTACGATACGGTCGCAAACTTCATGAACGTTAAGCAGGTTCCCGATAACCAGTGGACCGCGCGCATGAAGCTCATGAAGGAAGGCGCGGAAAAGATCGGTAAGGGCGACCGCTTCAAGAAACTAGAGCTGGCTGTGACCTTCGACGAGGGTTGGACCTACGACCAGCCAGACCCGCATAATCCTGCGAAATCAAAGCGCGTCGTCAACCAACAGGGAGTGGAGCAAGGAACATGCGTGCACCTTGGCAATTGTGACATTGGCTGCGACGTCGACGCCCGGAACACTCTGGACCGGAACTATATTCCGTGGGCGGAGAAGTACGGGGCGGAGGTGCGAGAGCTGCACCTGGTAAATAATGTCGCACCGGTAGATGGCGGATATCGGGTTTACTTCGATCGCCTTGCCAGTGGACAGAGGATCGAGGGTAACGAGACGGCGCGGATCGTGATTGTGGCGGCCAGTTCGTTGGGTTCGACGGAGTTGCTGCTGCGATGCCGCGACGTGACCAAGACTCTGCCAAACCTGAGCTCATTTCTAGGGCACGATTGGAGCAGCAATGGTGACTTCTTGACGCCGGCCTTTTATCAGAACCGAGATATCTTGCCGACGCGAGGACCCACGATCAGTTCGGCGATCGACTTTTTGGACCGCAGCGAGGGTGGCCAGTCTTTTTGGATTGAAGACGGTGGATTCCCTGACCTGGCGGGCGACTATCTCCAGAAACTGAAGACGGGGGGCGCATCCTCGGGGCTCTGGGCAAAGATGCTGATTGACGCTTTCGGGCACATGCTGCAGGACCAAAACCAGCCATTCCGAAACGTGATGCCATGGTTCGCGCAAGGCGTTGATGCCGCAAATGGAATTCTTTCGATGCACCATGACCTTCTTACGGGCAATCCTTGCCTGAATTTGGCGTGGGACATTGGCAAATCAAAACAAGTGATCGAAGCGATCGTCAGCATGCACCTGAGGCTTGCGGCCGCGACCGGCGGCCATCCTGTCGTGCCTCCCACGTGGTCAATTTTGAATTACCTGATCACGCCACATCCTTTGGGCGGATGCTGCATGGGAGATACTCCGAACGACGGCGTGGTGAATCATGCCGGCGAAGTATTCGGTTACAAGAACCTTTACGTAGCCGATGCGGCGATCATTCCTGAAGCCTTGGGTGTCAACCCATCGCGCACGATCGGCGCTCTCGCCGAACGAATCGCGAAGATCATACATCAGGAAGCCAGATAAAACGTGGGCTGGAAATTCTCTCGATCTTTTCTCGGACGGAGTTCACAGTGCGGCATAGACCAGACTTCAAGAATCGCATCATCTCGCCACCAGTCCTAAACGCGATTAAGAAAGCGTCGCCGGGCGAGGAGATGATTCCAGTAATCGTCAGCCCCTTGGAATCCACGGAAAAACCGGAACGCGGAGTGCAGGATTCAAAAGAAAAAATACTTACGTTATTGAAAGAATACAAACCGAGGCAGAGTCAGTTTTTTGTTTTTGCAAAATTGCCTAAAGAGAAGATTGAGGAAATCTCGCATCGAACCGATCTGGTGGATCACATCTGGTCTGACGAGAGGTGCTATGCGCATCTGCTTGATTCGGTCGATACCGTGAAGGCGAGCGCGTGTTGGCGTACGTTCGGAGCATTGGGCGATGGGATTACGTGGGCGATTCTGGACACCGGTATTAACGCCAGCCATCCGCACTTCAGCAAGAATATCAACGAAGCGCTCAGTCGCGACTATTCCGACGAAAATGCGATTCCCGGAACTGAAACCGTGGGTGCCTCGCTGCAAGACGTTAACGGACATGGAACGCACGTCGCCGGAATCGTCGCTGGAATTGCGCCTTCCGGACAACCCTACAAGGTAGCTGCCTCAGTCGAAGGCCACGACGAGGCGGAAGTCCGCGATTTAAATGGCTGCCCATCTGGGGTTGCACCCAAAGCGAAATTAATTAGCGCAAAGGTATTGGACGACAGCGGCCAGGGCTCTGCCTCATCGGCAATTTGCGCCTTGGAATATCTTCGCAAGGTGAATGAAAACAGCCGGGAGATCAAGGTCGATGGCGCAAACCTCAGCCTGGGATATCCGTTCGATCCCAAATGGTATGGATGCGGGCACAGTCCATTGTGTGAGGAGGTAAATCGCGCTGTAATGTCGGGGATCGTGGTCGTGATTTCCTGCGGCAATGCCGGATCTGGAAGTGCGACCTTGGACACGGGAGAGGTTGTGCCCGTGTCGATTGGCCTGTCGATCGCGGACCCGGCGAACGCTGAGGAGGCAATCGCGGTAGGCTCGGTCCACAAGACCGCGCCACATACCTATGGAACGTCCTATTTTTCTTCGAAGGGGCCGACTGGGGATGGACGGCAGAAACCGGATCTTCTCGCGCCCGGAGAAAAAGTGATCTCCTGTTCGGCCGATTTGCAGCACGGTTATCAATACCGGGAAGACAGCGGCACCAGCATGGCGGCCCCGCACGTTTCGGGGGCGATTGCCGCATTTTTGTCCGTGCGTAAAGAATTTCGTGGAAGCCCGCGCAGAGTGAAAGAAATATTCAAGCGGTCTGCGACCGATCTGGGCCGGGACATAAGTTTTCAAGGGGCTGGACTGGTCGATTTGTTCCGGGCGTTGGGTTCTGTTTAGCTGGAGAGGGTGGGCCATGTCAAAGATCAAGCAATATCGCGACCCGAAATCGTCGTTGTTCCAGTCAGCCGTCAGTGAAGTTGCGGCGCGACACGCTGGGACTCACACGCTCAGCGTCGCAGGCGGACCCCCGTCGGCGGTCCGTCCCAGCGCGGACGATCCTTTCCTTTCCGCGGCGACGGGTTTTCTGGATGCTGCACAACCGGGTGCGCCGCCGATGCCGGATTTACCGCCGCCGACGGCGACCTTGGGCGTGGTTGACACGGCCAAGTACTGCGCAAATGCCAGCTTGAAACTCGGGGAAGCGCTTGGCAAAGCATTGCTGACTGGTGATCAGCAACAAGTCCAACAATGCCGGGCCAGGCTAGGTCAGTTCACCGAGTGTGACCCTCGCTGGCGTGAAACCGCCGAGCAATACGCGAACTATTTTGTGCTGCAGCATAAGAGCATTCCGTATATCCGGCACACTAATCTCGGCGATTTCGTAATTCCTGCCAAGTTCGGCAGTACTGCCCGAGTCGCGATTGTCGGAGATTGGGGAACGGGGCAAGACGTAGCCCTTACGCTTCTGAATCAAATCGCGCGCAAGAATCCCGACGTTGTAATCCATTTAGGAGACACTTACTACGCGGGCACTCAGTTCGAAGTAGACAATTACTTCTGGACTCCATGGAACCAGATTCTGCAACTGTCGCAGAATCCGAATCGGATGACATTCAACTTAACCGGCAACCACGATATGTACAGTGGCGGGCAGGCCTACTATGGTCTTCTGAGCAAGCTGGGACAGCCGGCGAGCTACTTCTGCGTGCGGAACAAGGACTGGCAACTGGTTTGCATCGATACCAGCCTGCACGATTGCAACCCTCTCGGAACCGAGCCCACTATGCTCGAGGCAACTGAAGTGGAGTGGATCCAAGACAAACTGAAAAACAGCAGCGGACGCCGAAGCATATTGCTGTCGCATCACCAGCTGTTTACTGCCTACGAAACCATTGGCGATAAGTACTTCAACGAACATCTGCAGTCGCAGCTTGGGCCCGTGCTACCTAACGTGGATCTTTGGATATGGGGACATGAACACAACTTTGTGGTGTACGAGAAGTGCATGGGAGTGCTGGCTCGCTGCCTGGGCCACGGGGCGTTTCCCGTGGACCCGGCCGAAATACCGAGTGCGCCTAAATGGCCCGACGTACCAGTGAATAAGGATATCAAGCTGGCTCAAGGCGCCGCGTTTTACCGGCATGGTTACATGATTCTGGATCTCAATGGGGCGAGTGCGAAGGCGTCGTACTATCAGGATACGGACGAGAACACGCCCATGTTTACGGAGACGATTTAGCCGAAGTTGATCAGTTAGGAGGGCCGATGTTGTCATCGAGTGCGAACCCATCCTCTCGCTCCGAGACCGTGATTCCCTTCACCACGAAAGACGGTTTTCAATGCAACCTGATTCATGTGGAGGGCAGTGCGCCTCCCAGCAAAGCTCCGGTCTTGCTTTCCCACGGAGCAGGAGTGAGAGCCAACATTTTTCGAGCGCCAGTGGAACGAACCATCGTCGACGCTCTACTCGACAGTGGATACGATGTGTGGCTGGAGAATTGGCGGGCCAGCATCGATCTGCCGCCCAACAAATGGACGCTGGATGATGCCGCTGTATACGATCACCCGGCGGCGGTGCGCACGATCACGGAAAGAACGGGCGCTTCTGAAATAAATGCGATTGTACACTGCCAGGGCTCGACGAGTTTCGTCATGTCCGCCTGCGCCGGACTTTTGCCCGCCGTCAAAACAATCGTTACCAACGCTGTATCGCTGCACATGATTGTGCCGGCCTTTTCCAAGTTCAAGTTAGATTGCGCCGTCCCGGTGATGAAGTATATTTATCCTTTTCTCAATCCGCAGTGGGGTGTCTCTGCACCTAATTTGCGTACCAAGCTGCTGAAGGGTGTTGTCGAACTCACACATCGGGAATGTCATAACGGCGTGTGTAAGTTTTCGAGCTTCACCTATGGCACGGGCTTCCCCGTATTATGGCGGCACGAGAATCTGAACGACGCGACTCATGAATGGTTGAAGCATGAGTTTGCTGACGTTCCCATGACTTTCTTTGAGCAGATGGCGCAGTGTGTGCGTCGTGGCAATTTGGTTTCGCTCGGACATTTCCGCGAACTTCCCGACGACCTTGTGGCTCAGCCGCCGCAAACCGATGCGCGATTTGTATTTATCACGGGAGAGAAGAATGTTTGTTTTCTTCCCCAAAGCCAGCGCCGCAGCTTTGAATTTCTCGATGGGTGCCACCCTAACTATCATTCTTTCCATTCTTTCCCAGAGTATGGTCACCTGGATGTATTCATGGGGAAGGATGCGGCGAAAGATACGTTTCCGGTAATCATTGCGGCATTGGATCAATCGATACATTGAGGATTGCAAATGAGCATTCCACTGCGCCTACAAGCACAAACCGGGCGATTCGCCCTGGTCGACGGGATTCCCTTCCAGATGCCGGTAACCTGCGAAAACTCTCCCGTGTTGATGGCCGCGTTTCCAATCAATGCTGAGAGGGCGCGAGCGTTGCTTCCGGGCAATGAAGTGTTCCCATTGCAACTACTCGGAAAAGGATTGCTTGTCATCACGGTGATCGACTACCTGGCCACCGTGATTGGAAAGTATATCGAGTTCAGCATCGGCATAGCCTGCACCCACCAGACCGAACCTGCTCCGGACTTCTTGCCCAAGGTACTGACAGGCCAACTCGAAATTGCTCAGTTCGTTTATGACCTGCCGGTGAGCAGCGAGATTTCGGTAAAAGGAGGAAAAGGAATTTGGGGAATGCCGAAACACCAGGCGAATCTGGGATTCGATATCGGCAACGATACGGTGACGGTGCAGTATGAAGCTGATGGCCGCCTGGCGATGGCGGTGCAGATACGCAAACCACAAAGTTTTCCGGTGCCGCTGGCGATGACGGTTTCCGGGTACTCCCAATTCCGAGGCATGTTATTCAAATCTTATCTTCACTTCGAGGGACACGCAGGTGTGTTTGTGCGAAACGCACAGTCGGCTCGGCTGGTTATAGGGGACCACCCTTTGCTTCAACCATTGAAAGATCTGCAAATCGAGCCGGAACCGCTGCTGACCGCGTTCATACCCGCAGCGCAGGGAGTGCTGGACGATCACTTGGAATGCTGGTTCTTGACTTATGAACAACCACCCGCGAACACGCCTCAGGGAATGGAATCGGTAATGAGCCTGGGCTTAAGCCAGCAGTGGCTTGCTCCGCCACAAATCAAAGTAGATTTTGACTTGCCCGTTTCACCGAAGTAGGATTCTGCTCCAGTGTTTATACGCTTCGTCACGTTCTAATCTCGGGCCGACAGTCTGATGAATCCGAGCCTCTTGGACACGACGAAGCAAATGGAACCAGAATTCGTTGCGCTTCGCTGAGGGCTGCAATGTACGTTCCGGCCCTAGCGTCGTGTCCCAGAAATACGCGGCATAGGTCCGCAGGTTTGTTCGACGTGACGCATAATCCGTTGGTGCTGCGGGCAAAGTACATAGATCCTTCGCGTTGCTCAGGATGACAGCGCGGACTTATGACGCGAACTTGCGGGACACCACACTAGTTGCAATTGCTCGAACTGCAAACTACCGGGGAGGAACATCACGCCCGTCCGATGTGGAGGAAATACGATGAAAAGATCAAGACTCGCGGAGCTAGTGGCGTTACTGGCGGCTGCTTTCGCTCCGGCGCTGCTGAGCGGACAAAACGTGAAGGTCACGACCTGGCACAACGACATTGCTCGCACCGGACAGAATTCGCAGGAGACCATCCTCACAACCGCAAACGTAAACTCCAGGACTTTTGGCAAGGTCTTCTCTGATCCTATCGCAGGGCAGGCTTACGCTCAGCCGCTCTACGTGCCGGGTGTCCAAATCCCCGGTCAAGGGACGCACAATGTGGTGTACGTGGCGACCGAGCATGATCAGGTCTACGCATTGGATGCGGACGCAGGTGGGCCACCCTTATGGCAAGTTAGCTTCATCGATCCCTCCAAGGGAATCACTACCGTTTCGACGAAGGGCAGCCGCTGCGGCGCCGTAAGCCCGGAGATTGGAATTACGGCGACGCCCGTCATCGACGCCGCTAGCGGCACGCTATACGTCACCGCCGAGACGAATGAGAAGGGCACGATCGTGCAGCATCTGCATGCTTTGGACATCGCCACTGGAGCTGAAAAATTCAATGGCCCGATCGTCATTCAGGGCTCTGTTGACGGCCTTGTGTTCGACCCCACTTTGATCCAACGTACAGGATTGTTACTGCTAAACGGCAATGTTTACTTTGCGCATGCTTCTCTCTGCGATCCCCATGCATATCATGGCTGGCTGTTCGGATATAACGCGCAAAACCTGCAACTGCCACCCGCAATTTTCAATACGACCCCCAGCGGAACAAAGGGAGGAATCTGGCAGGCAGGTGGCGGCCTCGGCAGTGACGGCACAGACATCTTTTTCATGATCGCCAACGGCACTTTCGATGCAAACAAGGGGGGCGCCAGTTATGGCCAGTCGATGGTCAGGATGCGTGCGCAGAGCGGGGCTCTGTCGGTGACAGATTACTTCACTCCTTTAGATTGGGCCGCAAAATCCAGAGCGGATCTGGATCTGGGCTCAGGAGGCATTCTCTTGCTTCCCCAACAGAGCGGGCAACATGCTGAGGAGATGATCGGGGAAGATAAGAGTGGAAGAATTTGGGTCGTGGACCGCCAGCACATGGGAAAATTCCACGCTGACAAGAACGATGTTGTGGAGCAGATACAAGGCACGAAAAGCGGCTACTGGAGTGCGCCGGCATATTGGCAGGAGAAGATTTATTACGCAGGCGTCAACAGCCATCTCAGCACGTACTTGATCACCAATGGCCTGCTTTCGACCAAACCAATTTCGCAAAGCGTAAGAACGTTCTTCTATCCTGGCTGCACACCATCCGTATCTTCGAATGGAGCGAGCGACGGGATCGTCTGGGTCGTCCAGTTTCGTGGAAACCACAGCCCAGCAGTTCTGCGGGCCTACGACGCCACGGACCTAACCAGGGAACTCTATGCCAGCGACCAAGCCACCAAGGGCCGCGATCACCCCGGGCCAGCAACGAAGTTTTCGGTCCCTACTATTGCCAATGGCAAGGTGTACATTGCAACGCAGACCGACCTGGACGCATACGGTCTGCTCGACGCTGAAGGAGTTGTTGTTTCCGAGCATAGTAGCGTCGCCGCGATTTCCGCCAACACTTTCCGTTAGTTCCATGCCTGATTGCTTCTTCAGGCTACTTGCGCCGCCTGTCTTACCGCCGCCAGCTTTATCACCTTGGGTTCAACCAGCCTTTCGAAATCTTCCCATGCCACTCGCATCAGCTCGCGGTGGGAACCAGCATTGAACGCGATCTCCGTGTCTCGCGACAGAGTCTCATCGGCGAACACTTTCATGCCGTAGAGATTGCCAAAGGGAGGCATCGCACCGGTTTCGCAATCGGGGAATCGATTCCTGAATTCACTCTCCGCGGCCAACTGCACCGCCTTCGCCTTGGTCGCCGCTTTCAGCATCTCCAGGTCCACGTGCTGGGAGGCGGACACTACGGCCATCGCCAGTGCATCATCGATCTTGACGATGACGGTCTTGGCGATCTCCCTTCCGGGGATGTGCGTGAGTATTGCGATTGCGCCCGCGGTGTACGCTACGGAGTGAGAAATAACAACGTACTTAATGTTGTAGCTGTCAAGGAACTGTCTGAGCCTGAGAAGCGACATATGAATCTCCTTATCTTGGCACCAAGCCCGGTCGTTCGAGGCCGGTCCGAGCGGAGTTCACCTCGGCTTATTGAGCCGAGAGCGTTCCGCCACCGTGATTTTGAGCCACAATACCGCCGTGGCACGCTTCGCACATCGTCTGACCTTCCAGTTGGTTCAGGCGCCGCTCTACCGCAATTGCATTTACACTCTTCCCCCGATTCGATTGCTGCAGTTCGGCAAAGGCAAGCAACTGCTTCATCAGTTGAACCTGCGATGAGAGTTGCTGACGAACGTCGGGATCCACCAACCAAAAGGCGGAGCTGTGCCGTTCCGCCTCGGCAACGCGGTTGCGCAACGATTCAAGTGCGGCTCGGTTCCATTCCACCTGCTCCTGCGGTATGACACGAATTTCCGCACGGCTCCACATGCGAGAGGTGTCGTCTCGTGGAGTGGCCGCATCGTTGCGGGACGGGGACGCAGGTGTGAAAGAATTTCTGGCCTGTTGAGAAGATACCGCGGCGCCAAACGCGACCACCGCGGCGAGAGATAGTGCAAACAGAAGAGCCGGGAAACGCATAGAAGACCTCCTTCTGCTGCTCGAGTACAGCTCTCACTACCCGTTTACCACTTGTGAGCTGCCAGGCGATAGGACCCCGCGCACAGTCGCTTGTGACGCCTGGGCGACGCGCATTTTCCACTGTCTCAAACCGAATAATCCTATCCGTGAGAGTCGGGGATTTCCGCGCTGGCGGCCAAATTGAACATGCATCAGTGACAAAACTCACCGACAAACGGAGTCAGAAGCGTGTAGTAAGTAACCAGGAGGAGGTGAAAACTGAATACTGCAAATTGGGCCCGGCCATGCCAACAGCGAGGACTCTCGCTCAGCCGCCGCCCGGCGGCGAATGGCCGGGCCTTTCTATTTTCCTTGCGGTTCGAGGAGAAACGAATCTTCTAATGGCGATTCTTGGAGAAAGGCCCCGCAGGTAATCACCACAGAGACACAGAGTCACAGAGAAGATTAGAAGAAACAATTTTGAAACAAGAGAGATTCACCTGGTCTTCAAACTGTCAGCAAGATCCGATGGTTGAAGTTCTCTGTGACTCTGTGGTGAAATCGGAATTCATGGAAGTCTTAAGCGACTTCGAGTTGTGCGCCGCGATGTAACCGTGCGGCCTCAGGTGCTTGGCGGGGACACATCCGTCCGGAGCTTGAGCGTCGGCGTGCCCTGTCCGGTTGATTTTTGCTGGTTATCCTTGGCGAGTGCGTCCAGCAGCTCCCGCGTAATCCTGTCATCGATCTCAGTCGCGTTCTGCAAAGTCACGGGATAGCGGATGACAGCTTCGAGGCCATTCGCGGTAAAATGCAGCCGCGTTCTGGGACGAAATTCTCCACTCAATGTGTACCCCAGCGTGCGCTCCATCTGGCGGCGCTGGCCTTCGATGTCGTCCTTGTAGTCCGCAAAAATTCTTTCTACTACCTGTGTCAGATTTTTCTCGACCTGGTTATATTCGGTGTCGCCGGGCAGGGTTATCGTTATCTCGTGCCACATGAAGTTAGTTCCGGGTACTTGTTTGAAGAGGCCGGAAGTAGGCTGGAAGACAATCGAGTTGGAGAACGCCACCACGCGGCCAGTGGGAATCTCCGATCCGCTGCTCAGTTCCATCAGTTGCAGCCGCACCAGCCCGACTTCGACGACTTCTCCCGTAACTCCGGAGATCTGCACCCGGTCACCCACGCGAATCCCGAATTTGCCGATCAGAAAGAAATAACCCGCGATCGAGAGAATGACATTTTGCAGCGCGACCGCAACCCCAGCGGTAATCAGTCCCGCGAAGGTAGCGACGGATCCTAGTTGGCTGGCAAATGCGAAGGCCACTACCATCGCTATTGAAAACCACATCACGATCCTGCGGATTAGCAGGAACTGGTAGCGGCGGCGAGCTTCGTGTACGTAACGAAAAATTGCCCTGCGCCAAAGCTCCGCGGCGCCCAGCACAAATCCCAAGGCTACCGCAAGCAGAAACAGCCGGACGATGAGCCCCCTCAGATCCGAGCTGTATCGCGCCTTCACGGTACTCTGCCAGTTCATCAGACTTCTTTTGTAAAGATCCAATAATATGGATTGCTTGCTCAGCGGCAGCACGGCCGCGGAGACCTGCTTGAATTGGGCGGTCAGAGAATCCAGCTCCTTTTTCTGCTGAGCCAGGGTGTTGGCATCTGCAGTGTCGGCCTGTTGGGCAATGGTGTCGCTTTGCTGGGTCAGGTCTTTCAGGCGAGCAACGAGTGGGTCGAGCAGTTGTGTGCCGGCGCGAGCCAAAGCATCGGTCGCTTTAATGCGGTCTTCAATGGTGTGAACTTTGCCGGTAAGCGAGAAAAGATCCGCGGTCAGGCCCCAAATGCCGCTGGGTTCGGGCTTGCTGGTCGCCACCGCAGCAGGACGCGATGGGTTGCCCGATGAACTGGATGGCGCACCACTAGGTGGAACCGGACATTTCCGGAGAAACCGTACGCGCGAGCGCGTCGATTTGTCCGCGCAGACCGCTCGTCCCCAATCCGCTGCTGCTTGCGCCTCCTACAAAATCGGCCATGTTGCGGATAGTGTCGCGGCGCGCATCGTCAAGATCGATTTCGCTTTGCAATTCCGCAACGGTGGCTGCCAGTTCCTGGCGTTTCTTGCCGTTAGACGCTTCGAGTTTCTGGCGATCGGACTGCAACTCCGCCCGCGTCTGCTTGATCTGCTGGTCAAGCTTTTCCGCTAATTGCAGAAGCGATTGGTAGCGTGCGCCTTCGGGGTTCTGCGCCTGGTTCGGTTTCGTCGACGCCTGTGGCGCTAAGTCTGCTTCGGCTCTGGCAAATTCGAACGCACTGCGCACAATCTGGTCCGCAAGGGGACGATCATCCGTTACCGCAATAATATCGTTGGGCTCGGCCGCAATCTGCCGTTCGACATCAATCTGGCGGTACCAGTTGATGGTCTGATCCACAAACCGCAGGATGTCAGAGCGATCAGGAGCGCTGGGGGCGCTGTTCTGTGAGAGTGACACCCCGATGCAGAAAATCGCAAACAGAACAGCGATGGCGGCATTTCGTAGGTCCCGCCGAAGCAGAGTAGCCGTTTTCTTTGCCTGCTTGGCAATGTTTTGAGGGGGGGCGAACTTCATGTCTCTAAGCGTTTGCCGGAAAGTTTAAGTGTAATTGATTCCTAAGGTCGCGCAACTTACAGCTAGCCGGGCAATGGTGCCGTTTGCCAGGTCAAGCTGCTTGGGTCAAGGGTGGACGCGGGAAGATTAATCGAACTTACGGCGATCGATTACTAACTGACGCTGTGGTCGGTCAGCACTGGGTGCTGATCACGGCGTTCTTCTACGCTGACCGCGATCTGCTTCGATTTGCGATAGACGTTGACGACCGCAAGCGTCCAGAAGGGGACGAGATCGACCCCGGGCACAAGTTTGGCAAAAAACGATGGCAGAAATTCCCAGTGCCAGCCCAGCAGGTGAATCAGCAAGGCGCCGACTCCGAAATCGAGTATGTCATCGGCGGGCGATAAAGCGCCTTCGATGAACATTGGGAAAACCGCAATCTGGAGCACATCCGCAAGGATGGCCAACACCATCGCCGCTTGAAACCGCGGACCCGGCGAGATGGTAATGGTGTCGTCTGTCATGGCAGTGCCGCTTCTTCCTTAACTCTATTATCTTAACTGATCCCCAGTCGCGTCGGCCACTGATTTGGCGACCGCAAGAACATCAAAAGGGCAGCGACCGGCCAGCCTCGCAGAACACCCTGTAAGCGATTACGATTTACACTATCGGCTATGGGGAAACGCGGTTCACAACCTCACACCGCATTGCTCATCATTGACGTGCAAACCGGTCTGGTGGCGCTAATGCCCGCTGAAGTCCGAAGTAGCGTGCTGCCAAAAATCGAACGACTCCTCAAGCGAGCACGGGCTTCGGGAATTCCGGTTATTCACATTCAGCATGACGGCGCGCAGGGGCATCCCCTCGAGACGCATACGGAGGGCTGGAGAATTTATCCCTCGCTTGAACCGGCTGAAGGCGAGTGCGTGATTAGAAAGCGCGAATCGGACTCGTTCTTCGAAACCACGCTGCAACAGGAACTGGAAAAAAGAGGGATTGCGCACCTAATCGTCGCGGGAGGCATGACCGAGTACTGTGTGGACACCACTTGCCGGCGTGCGACCAGCTTAGGGTACGACGTTACCCTCGCAAGTGACGCTCACCTAACCAGAAACTACGGCGTGTTGGCCGCCGCAAACATCATTGCCCACCACAACTTCGTGCTCAACGATTTTGGCGCTGGAAGACATGTGGTCAAGGTCAAGCCTACAGACGAAATCGTTCGCTAATGAGCGTACGAGTACTTCGGCGAGTCGTCAAGGAAATCTCCGTCGCGTATCTTGACGCTTTCCCCAAGCCCTCCAGCAATACACCGCGTTTTATCATTGACCCGCTGCCTCAAAATCAGATAACCTAATAAAGGATACATTATCTACGAGATAATCATTCGATCTTTGATAATCCGACCAAAGTAGGCGGTGGGGCTTACGACCCCGCCTAAAATGCGTGGAGCGTTCCAAATTGGGACATCGCACTCTGCCGTAACACCCGTGTTTTCAAGATTTTGCGTGTAACTCCTGTAAACTCAAAGATCTAGCACATAGTCGTAGAATTAGTCCTTTGTTTTCTGGATTTTGCACACTTGCCGGGGGGAGGGGGTAAACCTCATTCCCAATTCAGAATCGGGCAATCAACTGGCTGACCCGTCATCCTTTGAGCGTCGGCGTCAGCTCCGCTACCCCCGTCGAGCCTCAGACTCGGTAGCCGAGTTCGCTGTAAAGTGAAACCATGTCCTTTGAATCAATCAATAACGACTGGCTCGTCGAACTCAATGCAGAGATCGTCGGTTGTACCCGCTGTCCGCGGCTGGTCGAGTATCGCGAGAAGATTGCTTACGAGAAGCGGCGAGCGTACCGCGAGTGCGCGTATTGGGGAAAGCCCGTTCCCGGCTTCGGGGATCCTGGGGCCCGGGTTCTGATCCTCGGTCTTGCTCCCGGAGCGCACGGCTCCAATCGCACCGGCCGGCCATTCACCGGAGACGCGTCGGGCAAATTCATGTTCCCGGTGTTGTATGAGACCGGCTTTGCCAATCAGCCCAATGCAACCGATCGCGAGGACGGGCTAAAGCTAAAAGATATTTACATCACAGCCGCAGTACGCTGCGCTCCGCCCGACAATAAGCCGCTCCCGCAAGAGCTGGCAAACTGCGCTCCTTATCTGGATCGTGAACTGCGCGGCCTCAAGAATGTGAAAGTCGTGGTTGCGCTGGGCCGGATTGGCTTTGACGCCTACCTCAATTATCTGAAGCGGCAGGGCCGACTCGTGAGCCGGAAGACCTACATTTTTCAGCACGGAGCCAAGTACAAACTACCGGATGGAAAGACTTTACTGGCCTCCTACCACCCCTCAAACCAGAACACCCAAACCGGAAAGCTGACCCGCCCGATGTTCGTGGGAATCTTTAAAGAGGCGGCAAAAATTGCCGATAAGTAAATAGAGGCGGCGGCCGCCGGGGCCGGAACGCGTACCCACCCCAATGTAGGGGACATACCAAAAACGGGTTGCAATCTGGGGCGGACGCCGCCGATTTTCTGCGCAAAGGAGCACGAGCGAGACGCTCGGACCTATTAGAATCCGACAAAAACTGGTTCGGGCTCGAGGAGAATGCCCCAGATCTCTTCTACGCGTTGCTGAATATCATCCTTCAAAGCCAGCACATCCGCCGCGGTTGCGTTCCCGCGATTCACAATCGCCAGCGCGTGTTTACGCGAAATGCCGACGGCGCCGTGACCGTATCCTCGGCTAAAACCGGAGTGCTCCACCAGCCAGGCGGCGGAGACTTTGTGCTGCGCATCCAGGGCCGGGTAACTCGGGATCTGCAGATTCTTGGCAGCAGCTCGCGCGGTCAGCGCTTGATACTGTTCGGCGGAGAGGATCGGGTTCTTGAAAAAAGATCCTGCGCTGCGACAGTCATCGTCGCCCGCTGTAATGAGCATTCCTTTTCCGGCCCGGATTTTGCGCACGGCATCACGAGTGTTGGCCAAAGTCGGCTTCTCGCTCCATCCGGCGAAGTATCGCTTAAGATCGGCATAGGCAATGTACGCCTCGCCGCCATGCCGCAACGCATAGTTCACTTGCAAAATGATGTATCGCCCGCGCTCGGTGGTGTTGAAGATGCTGGTGCGATAGCTGAAGCCGCAAGCCTGGTTGCAGAGTTCGTGGGGTTGCCCATCCTTAAGGTCGAGGGCTAGCACGGATTCAATCGTGCTCGCAACTTCTTGCCCATAAGCGCCGACGTTCTGCACGGGAGTTCCTCCCACACTTCCGGGGATTCCGCTCAGACATTCAATGCCCGCACAATTGTGGGCTACCACGGAGCCCACGAATTTGTCCCAGTCTTCGCCGGCGCCGACTTCGAATACGACTTCATCATGGCCATGCCGATGATTGATTCCAGTAATTCCGATCTTGAGCACCAGCCCAGGCCAGCCTGCATCCGAGATCACAAGGTTGCTCCCCCCGCCGAGGACGAATAGTGGAAGATTTCGCGATCGGGAGAATTCGACGGCCTCGGAGACTTCGGAGATGGTTTGAGCCTCAATGAAATAGCGCGCTGGACCTCCGACTCTGAGGGTCGTGAGTGGTGCTAGTAGCACGTTTTCGGTGATGAGCATTGCCGTTATCACCACTATATACGAATAGAAAAAGGGTTCTCGGGTGCTGGGTTACGTTGGTGCGCCACTGTTTCGGGTCGTTTTCCCACTGCGGCTTGAGACTTCTGTTAGGCTATTAAAAACCTCTTAAGGAGAAGAAATGTATCCAGAGATTATGGTGATCCCGATGCGTGAAGAGTTGATCCGCATGGGAGTTCAGGAACTGCGTACGGCCGAGGAAGTCGATCGCGCCATCGTGAACCAACCGGGGACGGCCATGGTGATTGTGAATTCTATCTGCGGATGCGCGGCTGGACGTATGCGTCCCGCGGTGCGAGTCGCCCTGCAGAATTCTGCACGCCCGGAGAAGATGTTTACGGTTTTCGCGGGACAGGACACGGAGGCTACGGAACGCGCTCGCAGCTACTTTACCGGGTACCCACCGTCGTCCCCTTCGATTGCGCTGTTTCGCGATGGGAAACTGGTTTACATGATGCAGCGCAGTGATATTGAGCATCGGGAAGTGGTGGACATCGCGGCGGAACTCAAGAAAGTGTTCGAGAAGTGCTGCGGGAAGCCGGTAAGCGCGGTCTAGCGCGTTTCTCGATTTTAGGGCAGAGTGGACACTTCGTCCTCTTGCAAGAGGCTCACATATAATTTTCGAGAGCTACAGAGGAGACGACTGGTCGGTTCCCAGAAAGTCACGAGGCCTGACTTAGGTCGGGGATTGTCCGGGAATGTATGTGCTCCGAGCTTCACTTCCGCTCGGTTATGACAACAAACGAGCGCGTGTCCCCTGCGATTGCAGCACAGAGACAGCCTTCGAGTCGAAAGACAGGAATTCTTCTCCTCCCAACCAATTGCCTTCATGAGCGATTACGCCGTCGGCAAAATCCCCGCCGGCATCGAACTGGGAAAGGCCCGCCTCTACCATAGGTCGATTCATCACCACATTAGCGCTCTTCATAAGCCGATAAATCGCATCCGAGACCTCAGGGACGGATTTCTTATATCCTCGGCGAAGTACCCACACAAATTCACAAAGAACCGGAACAGGCACAGCAACCAAATCCGCTTCTTGCAGAGCCTTTGCCGCCTTCCCGGCCTGCTGTGGGTCGTCTTGAACAGCCGCTCTAGCCAGCACGTTGGTATCGACCGTAATTTTCATTTTGCTTTTGCCCATCCCCGGCTTGCGATCTCATTCATTTCCTCGATCGTGAGCTTCGGGTCCCGTCGTTGTGACAGGCAGCCAATGAAATCAGAAATCGTGCCATCCTGTGCCGCAGCTCTAACAACGATCCGGCCATCAGGCAGCTTGTCCGCCTCAATTTTCTCTCCAGGGCCGACACCAAGATGTTTGAGCAAATCCTGTTTCAACGTAATCTGACCTTTGGCAGTAACCGTGAGCGTGGTCATATGTTCTCTACCTAATGATTGTAAGGCATTATTGCCTTACTGTCAAGTTAGAAGTGCTCCCTCAGCCCTGCAAAGCTCTCCACTAACAGCAACCGGCTGGGAGGCAGCGGTTCAGCCAATTCGTCGTGTTCCAGGATCCACGTGTTTCCGTGTGGCACGAAAATCGCGTTGAGTCCCGCAGCCAGCGCGGGATTAATGTCGGATTTCGGGCTGTTCCCTACCATCCAGGTGGAATCGCTGGCTAGATCATACTTCGAGACGATTGTGCGATACGTGGCCACATCCTTTTCGGCGACGATCTCTACCGCGGAAAAATAATCCTTCAGGCCTGAACGCTCGACTTTGCCGGACTGCTCGGTAATGGCGCCTTTGGTCAGCAGCATCAGATGATGGCGCTCGGATAAATACTGGAGCGTTTCGGGAACGCCCCGCAGGATTTCGACCGGGTGTTCGGCGATAGTATGCGCGAATCCGCTGATGGTCTCGTGTAGCGCGGGCGTGAGTGGCTCGACCGCGAGCCGTTCGAAAGTTTGAACCAGCGCGTGACTGAAGCTGTGCAGCCCATACCCGTGGCTTATGATGCACTCGCGCTCGACATCGTTTAGAACCTCACGCACTTGTCCGGCGGAATATTCGTGATGGTTCAGAAAGGAAATGAAGTTTGCGATGGCTCGCTCGAAATAAATGTTGTTTTCCCAGAGCGTGTCATCGGCATCGATGAGCAAGGTTTGCGGGCCGTTCGAACTGGAACTCTCAGTCATAACGTTATAGTGGTGTCATTGTTGATTCGCGGGAAGTAAAACGATTAAGTGCAGAACGCTCTGTTAGAATACAACATTCATGTTCCTGACACGGGGCCGCTGGTTTTCACTGCTGGTTGTTTTCTTTCTCCTTCCTACTATTATTTCAGCACAGAAAGGGCATAAGCCAATGACTGGCTCCGCCGCCAAAGGGGCAGAGTCGGCTGGGATGCAGGTTGTTCCCGACCTGGACCAGCGGCTCGCGAAGTTTCGCCGCGTGGAAATGCCGTTCCACACGGGCGGTTTGAGCGCTCGCGAGATAAAGATGGTGGGCAAACTCGTGGATGCTTCGCGTTATCTCGAAGAAATCTATTGGCGGCAGATTGATCCGGACGGCCTGACGCTGTATGAGTCGCTCGCAGGCAGCAAGAATCCGAAGGATGAAACGCTGCGCCGCTTTCTTTGGATCAATGCTTCGCGATTCGATCTTCTCGACGATAACAAACCGTTCGTCGGCACAATTCCGATGTCGCCTGGGCGGGGTTTTTATCCGCAAAACCTCACGCGCGAACAGATCGAGCAGTACGTGAAAGCGCATCCCGAAAAGAAGGATGAGATTTACAGTTCGTTCACCCTGGTACGCTGGCACGGCGATCAGCTTGAAGGTCTTCCGTACCACATTGCCTACCGTTCATTTCTGGAGCCCGCAGCGAAAGACCTGCGCGAGGCGGCCGGCTTGAGCGATGAGCCTGCTTTTGCAACATTCCTGCGTTTGCGCGCGGACGCGCTTCTTACCGACGATTATTTCAAAAGTAATCTGGCGTGGCTCGATTTAAAGAACCCCAAATTCGATATCGCTTTTGCTCCCGATGAAACTTACGATGACGGCTTGTTAGGTGTGAAAGCAACCTATGGCGCCGCGGTCATGATCCGCGATCCACAACAGAGCCGCAAGTTAGAGGTCTTCCAGAAGTACGTGGGCGACATCCAGGATGCGCTGCCGCTGCCGCCGGAAGACCGGCCATCCAAGCACGGGCTCGAGACTCCTATGGAGGTGATGGATACTCCATTCCGGGCGGGTGATCTGAACCACGGATATCAAGCCGTCGCCGACAATCTGCCTAACGATCCACGCGTGCACGAACAGAAGGGCAGCAAGAAACTTTTTTTCAAGAACTTTATGGATGCGCGCGTGAGTTATGTGGTCCTGCCGGTAGCGCAGCATGTAATGTTGCCAGCGCAGGCGGCGAAGGCGTCCGGCGAGGGCTACCTTCTGGGAACGATTCTGCATGAGATGGCGCACGGACTCGGTCCGGCTTACGCGCGAAGCGCAACGGGCAAGGCGGATATACGTGAATCGATCGGTCCAATTTATAGCAGCTTGGAAGAGGCCAAGGCGGACGTGGTCGGAATGTTTGGTATGAAGTGGTTGGTCGACCACAACGTTTTGCCCAAGAGCAAGTTGGAAGAGTACAACGCTTCGTATGTCGCAGGGATTTTTCGCTCGGTTCGCTTTGGCATCGCCGAGGCTCACGGACAGGCGGAAATGATGGAGTTCAACTATCTATCCTCGCGTGGTGCGATCACACGTGAATCTTCGGGGCGCTACGCCATCGACTATGGGCGCATGGCTGGAGCCATAAATGATCTGGCCAAAGAATTGTTGGAGACAGAAGCTACCGGCGACCGCCCACGGGCTGAGAACTGGTTCAAGAAATATGGGAGCATGCCGGCAGAATTACAGGCTTCGCTGAAATCTGCGGCCAGCGTGCCGGTGGATATTGATCCGGTGTTCTCGTTTAAAAGAAGCTTCTAGCTCCTGGCTTCTAGCTCGGCGCTCGGCGCCATAACTGCGCCTAGCAAGTCTATTTGATCGGAATTTCCCGACAGGGAATTGCTCGCCGCCATCGCGCGATTTTGCCAGCCTCTGTTATAGTTCGGGGAGAACACGGCCACAAGATTCCTCAATCGCATGGAACTGATTTCTCCTACGGAGTTCGCCAAAGAGACAGTGCAATCCATTGAGGAGTATTCCCTGCTCGCGGGACGATCGGTCGCCAACCTCTTCCGTCCACCTCACTACTTCGCCGACATAATCGAGCAAGCGGATCTGATTGGTTTTGGATCGCTCCCCATTATTGTGCTGACGGGATTGTCGATCGGCGCCGAACTGGCTTTGAACAGTGCCAACACGCTGGAGAGGTTTGGCTCTCTCTCTTTGATCGGGCAGTTGGTGTCGGCTGGCATGGTGCGCGAACTTGGCCCCATCATTACCGGGCTCATGGTCGCCGGCAGAAACGCTTCCGGCATGGCCAGCGAACTCGGTTCCATGATTGTGACCGAGCAAATTGATGCCATGCGTGCGCTGGGCACGGACCCGATGAAAAAGTTGGTGACCCCGCGGGTCGTTTCCACAACGTTCATGCTTTTTTTTCTGACCATTATCTCGGACTTGCTGGGGTTGTTGGGGGGCGCCGTTGTTTCCGTCTTGTTGTTTGGACTGGATTGGCACCAGTACTGGACTACGGCTTACCAGACGCTTGTATACCAGGATGTTTTTATGGGCTTGATCAAGCCCTTATTCTTCGGATTCATTATTGCCACGGTCGGGTGCTACTACGGGATGACGGCGCGAGGTGGAACGCAAGGGGTGGGCCGCGCGACCACGCAGGCAGTGGTCGCTTCTTCGGTCTTGATTCTGGTGGTGGATTTGTTCATCACCAAGTTTCTGATGGCGGTTTTTTCGTATCAATAAACTTCTTTTCGATGAACATGGCTGCACCTCCCACTGCGATCGAACAGCGGGCTCCCTCGGAGCAGGACGCGGCAGCCTGTGTTGTGGTTTTTGAAGATGTCTCCATCGCGTTCGAAGACAAGCCGGTGCTCGACGAAATCTCTTTTCGCCTTCCCAAGGGGGAGACCAAGGCAATTTTCGGCGTGGCAGGTTCCGGAAAGAGCACCATCCTCAAGCTGACCCTCGGGTTACTCAAGCCGGACGCCGGACACATTTACGTTCTCGGCGATGACGTCACCCAGATGAGCGAAGATGCGTTATTTGACCTGCGGCGAAAAATCGGCATGGTCTTTCAGGAAAGCGCGCTTTTTGATTCGCTCACGGTTCGGGAAAATGTCGCCTTCCGAATACTCGAAGAGGGCAACGTTTCCGAGGAGGAAGTGGAAAAGCCGGTGCGGGAGGCCTTGAGCTTCGTTGAACTGGAAGACACGGTGGATAAGTTTCCGTCGGAACTCTCAGGAGGAATGCGCCGCCGGGTTGCGATTGCGCGTGCCATTATCACCCGTCCCGAGATTCTGCTTTATGATTCTCCGACCGGCGGCCTGGATCCAGTCACCTCCACAACTATCATCCAATTGATCATCAAACAGCGCGACGTGTACAAAACCAGCTCCCTGCTGGTCACTCATCGCCTGCAAGATGCCTTCGTCATGGCAACGCATTGCTTCGACCGAAAAGCCAACGCAATGCTGCCATTACCACCCGGGACCCGCGGTGAAGTTCCGATGGCGTTTCTCATCCTGCGCGACGGGAAGGTGATCTTCGATGGCGATGTGCACGAATTGGCGCAGTCGAAGGATGAATACATCCGGGAATACATTTCTTGAAAGGAGAATGAATAATTGAAGAATTCGCTAATCGGGTAATTGGAAAGCCAATTTCTCAATTACCCGATTACACAATTACGAAATCGACGTTTTAGCTGGCCTTCGCGGTTTTCGCCTGTGCGTCGCGACGGTTGGCGACTTGCCCTTCAACGTACTTCAACCATTCCCGCCCCTGCTTCGTGCTGTTAATCAACTTTTCTATGTTGGCAAACATGCGGGGGTTCTTCATCTTCGAGCGGAGGTCGGCAAGGAAGGGCTTTACCTTGGCGTAAATGAAAAACATCTCGCCGCTGAAACTGGGATCGAGAACGAGATCCTGATTGACTGCTCCCGAAAGGGTGAGCGCTGCCACCATGCTCCAGTATCCGCCCACCTGGCGCAGCCAGTTGTTTTCCTGGCTGCCCAAGGACATGCCGATTTTCGTAAAGTCTTCGACGTTTTCGGGCCAGAAATTTACCAGCCACCAGTTACGTGCTTTGCGCATTTCGGGTTCGCGGCGCAGGTCATAAAGCTTGATGATTACCTCAGCATCTGCGGCTGTGGGCTTTTTGGACATGAAAAACCTCCGAAAGAGTTTGGGATGGTCTGACCAGAAATCGGGTCATTTTACCACTCCAGCAGATGCTGGAGCCGAGGAAACGATTCAGCTTGTCGGGAAAGACGGTTGACGGCTAGGGAAAACCGGGCTTCGCTCAGCGCGATTAATTAGTCCGTCCCGGCGACAGCGGCTTCAACCGGCACCGGTCGTTCGTAGTCGCACTCCTTGTTCGGGCACGCAATTACCGGGCCTGACTTCAAAAACTTCTCTACCAGATATTCGTTGCCGCAAGTGGGACACTTCTCCGCAATGGGCTTGTGGGCGGAGGTGAACTTGCACTTGGGATAGTTTCCGCAGCCGTAAAATGTATTTCCTTTGCGGGCGCGCTTTTCGACTAGTTCGCCTTCCTTGCAAAGTGGGCACTTCACTCCAATGAAGTTCTGCTTCACGTACTTGCAATCGGGATATCCGCTGCAGGTGGTGAACTCGCCGTAGCGGCCGTGGCGGATCATCATATTGCGTCCGCACTTGGGGCACAGTTCGTCCAGCGGAATGTCGGGAACTTTCTTGCCTTGATCGAGGCGCCGAGTGGTTTTGCAATCCGGATATCCCGTGCACGCCATGAACTGGCCGAAGCGTCCGCGCTTCAGCACCATTACACGGCCACAGTTTTCGCAATACTCTTCCTGCGTGGTCTCCTGCAGATCGGCTGAATCCAAGTCGGGCAGGTTGATTGGGTTCTCTTTGGTGAAGGTGCAGCTGTTGGGATCTTCTTTGTCGTAAGAACTGCACGCGTAGAAGGAACCGTGCTTGCCCCACTTGATCACGAGCGGCGAACCGCAGCGCTCACACTTCTCGTCGGTGGGCTTCTCCATACGCTTGATGTTTTCCATGTGCTTGGAGGCATAGCGGAGGTCCTTCTCGAACTTCTTGTAGAAGTCGGCGAGGGCTTGAGTCCAGGTTTCCTTGCCTTCTTCGATCTCGTCCAATTCTTCTTCGAGGCGAGCGGTGTACTGGATATCGAAGATGTCGGGAAAGTTTTCGACCAGCAGATCGGTTACGACCAGGCCGATTTCCGTAGGGGTAAACTTGCCGCCCAGTTTTTGTACATACTGCCTTTCTTGAATGGTGCTGAGAATGGCAGAATAGGTTGAGGGGCGGCCGATGCCGCGCTCTTCGAGTTCTTTCACCAGCGAAGCTTCGTTGTAGCGCGGTGGAGGCTCGGTGAAATGCTGTTCGGGCTTCAGCGCCTTGAGCGTCAGTTTCTGGCCGGATTCGAGCGCAGGCAGTTTGTGCTTGAGTTCCTCGTCTTCCTCGTCCTTGCCTTCTTTAGACTCTTCGTAAACTTTGAGGAAACCGTCGAACTTCAGTACTGAACCGGTGACGCGGAACCAGAATGTGTCTGCGCCTGACTTGGCGTCGATGTCGACTGTGGTCTGATCGAACACTGCGGGCGTAATTTGCGAGGCCACAAAGCGCTGCCAAATCAGCTTGTAAACTTTGAATTCGTCTTCTTTCAAATATTGCTTGATCTGATCGGGATGGCGCAGAGCCGACGTCGGACGTATGGCTTCGTGAGCCGCCTGTGCCGCTTTCTTTTCTTTGTAGGTGTTCGGCGCTTCCGGCAGATATTGATCGCCGTACTGCGACTTGATGTATTCGCGAACTTCGGCGAGCGCTTCATTCGAAACCCGCACGGAGTCGGTACGCATGTAAGTAATGAGGCCGACCAGGCCTTCCTCGCCGAGTTCAACACCTTCATACAATCGCTGCGCGATCATCATGGTGCGCTTCACGCTGAAGCGAAGTTTGCGAGAGGAATCCTGCTGCAGCTTGCTGGTGGTGAATGGCGGAGTTGCGTTACGCCGGCGCTCTTTGCGCTCAACGGTGCGGACAAGCCAGTCAGCTTTCTCCAGCGCAGCGCGAATCTTTTCCGCGTCTTCCCCGTTGGTGACTTCGATTTTCTCTTCGCCCTTGCCTACAAAACGTGCGTCGAAAGCTGGGGGCTTCGGCCCGGCGAGATTGGCGTCGATGGTCCAGTATTCTTTCTTCTCAAAGGCCTTGATTTCGCGTTCGCGTTCGACGATGAGGCGCAACGCAACCGTCTGCACGCGGCCGGCAGAAAGACCGCGGCGCACCTTGTCCCAGAGCAGCGGGGACACCTGATAGCCAACGAGGCGATCGAGAACGCGGCGGGCTTGCTGCGCGTCGACGAGGTTCTGATCGATGTCACGCGGGTGCTCGAAAGCTTCGCGGACGGCGCGCTGCGTGATCTCGTTGAAAGTGACGCGGCGGATGCGTTCTGGCTCGGGTTCAGCCTCTTTCTTGCTTTTTTTCTTTTTCTTTTTGGCCTTGGCGCCATCGCCCAGTTCCTCAGCCAAGTGAGCGGCGATGGCTTCGCCTTCGCGATCCGGATCGGGCGCCAGGTAGATGGTATCCATGCCCAGCGCCAGCTTTTTTAGCCGGGCGACAACTTTCTCTTTGCCCGGAATGACGACGTATTCGGTTTCGAAGTCGTTGTCGACGTCGACTCCGAGCGTGCTCTTGGGCAAATCCTTTACGTGGCCGAGCGACGCCTCGACGGTGAAGCCCTTCCCCAGATATTTCTGGATGGTCTTCGCTTTCGCGGGCGACTCGACGATGACTAAACCTTTGGCCAATGTGTCCTCAATGATTTTGAAACTAGCACGAATTATGAGCTGGCAACAAGTTTCGTCAGTAAGCTGCTAGGCTCCTAGCTGCTAGCTTCTAGCTTGCAGCCGCACTCTTTACCGCTGCCGCGAACGAAGCCAGCATGCGCTGAATTTCTAGAACCTTGGCTTCTAGATCTGCGAAATCGGTGGCTGAAACGAATTGCAAATCTTTCGCCAGAAGCAGATGGTATTCCAATTCGTTTGCTGAACCACGGGCGATCTGGATAAAGCGTCTCATCTCTCCGTCCGACCTACGACCACATCCTCCAGCAATGTTGGCGCCCACAGAAGCGGCCGAACGACGCATTTGACTCGTGAGACCGTACATTTCCTCTTTCGGGAAGCTTCGAGTTTTTTGATAGACGTTGAGAGTAAGTTCATGCGCCTTCGCCCACACTCTCAGATCTTTGAAGTCCTCCATCGGCGACCGCCTTTCGAGCTAGAAGCCAGCAGCCAGCAGCTAGAAGCTCTTTACAAAATTCTTCCCCGGCAATTGCTTCACCTTGCCTGCCAGCTCCAGTTCGAAAAGCGCGGCGAATATTTCGGAAGAGGACAGGGCTGGCTCCAGACGTTCCACGATTTCATCGATGTGCGTGGCTTCGTCGGCCTTGAGGAGCGCGAAAATCTTTTTTTCGTGGGGCGACAGCTCGGCTTCTCCAAATAGAGATGCGGTTTGGCCAGCCTGCGATTCATTGCCGCCCTCGGGCTGCAGCGTAAGTCGTACTTGTGGCGGGAGTTCCTCCCA
>CAWISU010000024.1:0-19916 GCA_963838765.1 uncultured Acidobacteriota bacterium
CATCGCCGATCTGGGTGGAGTGATTCTCGCTTACATGGCGTGGCAGGACGATACCAAGTACGAGAGGTCCGAACCGCTCGAAGGGTTCACCCCGGCACAACGTTTCTTCATTGCTTACGGGCAGAGTTGGTGTGCGAACACGCGCGACGAAACGAAACGCCTCCGCGCTACCGTGGACCCGCATTCTCCGGACAAATACCGGGCTAATGGCGTCGTCTCAAATATGCCGGAATTTCAGGAGGCGTTTCACTGCAAGGTTGGTTCGCCGATGGTGAGGGAGAATCGTTGCAGAGTGTGGTGAGTTTGCCTACTGCAGATCCGCCCGGTCGGGGTTGTAGTAGAAGGCGAATCGCAAGGCGAGATACTGTCCGCCGAATTCGCTAGGCAAAGGCGGGAATGGGTTAGAACCTGTAATGCCGCCCCAGGCACCACGGTCGAGTGCCACGTCGCCTGACGTCGATACCAATCTCATTCCAGCGACTGTGCCGTTCTTGAGGATGGCGAATTCGATCGTGACCTTCCCCTTCTTCATTAGCGGGGCGCGCGCTGATTCAGGAATCAGGTTGTACCAATTCATTTTCACGTCGTGCAGCACGCGTTGCAGATACGGACCGAAATCCACCCCCATCGTGTCGGATAGGACCTCGAGTGGTCCCACCGCAGCGGTTGGCTTCCCGCCTAGACCGAGACCATAATTTCCGCCGTCACCGCCGCCGTATCCGCCACGATTCGCGGCCGCGGCTCGAGCCGCCTGATCGATGGCTGATCCTGCAGAGACGGCACCACCTCCAAAGACGTCCTTTGGACTTAAGGCAGGCGGAGTCTGCAGTTTTGCGACCTGATTCGGAGGAGGCGGAGGTGGCGCTGACGGCTGCGGCGCCGGGTTTTGGTTTGCTGCGGGGGGTGGGGGCGCGGGCTGCGCTTGGGGAGCCTGCGGACCGTTCTGCCCCGGCCTGCCTGGGCGGGAGGCGTCGAGAATTTTCTTCAATTCTTGACGGTCAATCTGCGGCGCGTGCGAGGTGGCAATACGGTCTTTGTCGGAAATAATATTTGTGTTCGGACGCTTAGTCACCTTCTGTTCATCAGGAGGCAGTTCCAGATAAGTAAGGTCTTTCTGGTTGCTCAACGCAGGGTTCACCGCGACCACGGTTTGCCTGGGCAGGAATCCCGCTAATTTCTGCGAGTTCCATAAGACCAGCACAACAATCAAGTGCACAACTACGGAAATCCAGAATGCCTCGCGCCTGCGCGCCTGCGCGAGATCATCCTGAAGCTGAATGAGCAGAGCGGGCGCTTCCACAATTTCGCGATAGGCCGACTCCCAGTAACGCGCATCGTACAAATCGCCGCCCTCTGATGATCGCGCCGGAGGCGTCGGAGAAGCCGGATTGGCTGGCGGGATTTGCGTGGTTGACATCGAACAATCTACCTGCTGGTTAGACACGAGCGGCAAGACATGAGTTGCAAGGACAAAGAATCCTCCTCATGCCTGACGGCTTGCAAGTCTGGCTTCCCGAATTTGCTGGCGTCCGCGGCCCAGTGTCCTTATTTTCGCACCTTTCGCGCCAATCCGCGAAGGCCTGAAAGTGCAAGTACCCGAGATTTGCATCCAGATGGTCAATCGACCATTTTCGTTTACAAAACTTGACATTTGAGGGAGGCAAAATCAGGCGTGCAGGCGCTCCAGATCGATCTTTTTTCCGTGCTCGCTGATCGACGCGACAATGTCGAGGGCCACGGCCAGAGCGCGGCGCCCGTCTTCTAGAGTTACCGTCGGCGGGGAACGGTGCTGCACCGACTCCAAAAAGGATTTCAGTTCCGCGTGCAGAGGCTCTTCTGCCGTGGTCGGAGGTCTCGCCACCTGGATTTGTGGATTCACCGAAGGAGTTCCATGGGCATCACCCGTGCCCACAGTGAAGACCATAACATCTTGCCGCCCGTAATCCAGAGACACGTACTGCTTCGGCTGGAAAAAACGCAGTTTGCGGACGCGCTCGGTGGAGACTCGGCTGGCGGTGAAGTTGGCTACGCAGCCCGACTCGAATTCGAGGCGCACGTTCGCGATATCCACCTTGCCGGAAAGGATGGGCAACCCCACGGCGCGAATTTCCTTGACCGGCGAATTCACGAACGAGAGCACGATGTCGAGATCGTGAATCATCAGGTCGAGCACGACGTCCACGTCCAGCGATCGGGGGGTGAATACGCTGAGGCGATGAACTTCAAAAAACATGGGCTGCGTAATAACAGGAAGAGTGGCGCGCACGGCGGGATTGAAGCGCTCCAAGTGCCCGACTTGGCCGATACGGCCGAGCCGCTGAGCCACACGGATGAGTTCGTCGGCTTCCGCGAGGGAAGTCGCCAGCGGCTTTTCGATGAGCACGTCGATGCCAGCCTCCATCAACTGCTGGGCGGTGTTGAGGTGGTGGATCGTAGGCACTGCGACCGAGGCAGCCTGGACTTCGCTGTGCGTGGTGGTCAGTTGCTCGATCGAACCAAAACTGCGGCAGCCGAATTCGCGGGCCACAGCGTCAGCCCGCGCCGTATCCGGGTCGACTACTCCGACCAGTCGCACCGGTGCGCCCTCACGGGCAAGTTGATGGTAAACGCGAGCGTGGTTGCGGCCAAACGTGCCCACGCCGATCACGGCGACGTTAATGAAGTTGTCAGTGGTCAGTAGTCAGTCACACTTGGCCAGTTGCCGAAGGACCTGATGATTGAATCACAAAAGACGAAGAGTCGATCTTGATTTTAGCAACCGCATCATCGAGCCGCCGCCTTTTTCAGCAAGGCGATCTGACCCGCATGGTAGAGTTCGTGCTGCACGATTCCACTGAACAGGTAGAAGAAGTTGTAATAGCTCTGGGTCTTGCCGGGAACTTGTTCCTGCAGGCGCGAATCGGGGAAGGCCGCGACCGCGTTCACCAGTTGGTTATGAGTCTGCTTCACGTGCTCGATCGCCTTGCCCCAGGCGGCCTCGCTCGTGTCCTTTACCGGAGGAAAGTTGTCGTCGCCGGTCGGTTGTACCGCGGTGCCACCCATGCGCGTCACAACTGCTCGATCCCAGGCGGCAATGTGCAGAAGCAGTTCCCAGATGCTGTGTGCGTTCTTGATCGGATGAGCCGCTGCCATCTTGGCATCGACGCCTTGTAGGAGTTCGATTACAGAGTCGCCATGCCAGGCATCTCCATCAAAGGCGCGGCGTATTTGGTCGGAAAGACGGGCAGTTTCGGACATGCAGCACTCCTAACGGTTTATTGCGTAGTCGAGACAGTCTAGTCTGCCACAACGGCGATGTCCCCCGCATCTGCTGCAGTGATGATCGCGTCGCCATCAAGCAGCAGGCATTTGCCGGCATCCAGAGCCAAACACGTTGCGCCAGCTTTCTGCATCACTTCAATTGTCTTCAGTCCGATCACCGGCACATCAAAACGCATATCCTGATTCGGCTTGGCAATCTTGATGACAGTCAGCGCGCGACTCAACGTGGAAGGATCGGATTCGAGCGAAGCCATGATCTGGCCTGCGCGTTCGATCGTCGCATCCGTGCCCTCCATGGCTTCGACCGCGACGCAGGTAGCCTCTGCCACGACCACCGTCTGGCCGATGTCGTATTGCGCCAAATGACGGGCCACGTCGCGTCCGTAAGCGATGTTCTTTGTTTCCTGCTCGGATGGCGCACGTTTTGTGAGCACGCCGGACTTCGCCAGCAGTGGCTCGAGAAGTGATGTAGAGTTTTCCAGAACAATCCCTTCGTCCGCAAGGACCTTCGCGACCGCTCCCAGCAGAGAATCTGTATTCCGAGTACCCAACGAGAGCAGAACTTTGGCCAGACGCCAATCCGGCCTGATGCTGGAGAAGATCTGCTTATGCTTCACCTGTCCCGCCATGATGGCGCGCTGCACGCCCTCGCGTTTGAAAGTTTCGATCAGTTTGGAAAGCTCTCCCAGCGAAAGCCAATGAACGGTGGCGCCGCGGGATTCGATTTCCGGGAAGGCTTCTTCTTTGATGGCGGCGACGACGACTTCGTAACCCTGAGCGCGTGCGGCATCGAGCAGAAGAAAGGGAAAGCGGCCGTTGCCCGCGATCAGGCCGAGTTTTTCTTTGGCGTCCGACATCGCCCGGCCAGTGTAAACGAAAATCGTCCTCCGACGATGCGCGTAGCCATGACTCACCGGACTCCCTTGGCCAAAATTCCCTGATGCGGTTCCGGTGGAATGGCAGTGTAGGGGTCCTTCGACTCCGCAGATTCTCCGCTTCGCGGAGAATCTGCTGCGCTCAGGGGACAATCTGCTGAGGGAATGCTGAGTGCTGAAAACTACTTAATCACTCCCCGCTCCGAGTCTTCGATGAACTTTATCAACATTTCCACGTCTTCCCCACGATCCGCCTCGCTCTTCAATTTCTCCAGAGCCTGTGAGGTGTTGAGCTTCGAGGCTAGCAGAACTTTGTAGGCGTGATGAATCTTGCGAATCCGTTCTTTGCTGAAACCGCGGCGCTCCAGTCCAACTGCATTCAATCCATAGGCGCGAGTATCGCGCGACGCCGAAGTTTTGGAAAAGGGAAGAACGTCGCGGGTAATGGTCGTCCCGCCTCCAATAAACGAATGCGCCCCGATGCGAACAAAATGGTGCACCGGGCAGAGCGCGCCCACCTGCGCCCATTCCTCGACTGTGACGTGGCCGCCGAGAGTCGCGGCATTGGCCAGAATGACGTGGTCGCCAATGACGCAGTCATGGGCGATATGCGTGTAAGCCATAATAAGGATATGGCTGCCCACGCGCGTCACTCCACCACCTTTCACAGTGCCGCGGCTGATGGTAACGAACTCCCGAATGTCGTTGTGGTCGCCAATTTCCAGGCGCGTCGGTTCTCCGGCGTAAGTCAGATCCTGCGGCGCCATCCCAATCGAGCAAAATGGAAAGAAGCGGTTGTCGGCGCCGATCTTCGTGGGTCCCTCGATGGCCACGTGCGAAAGTAGGCGACACCGTTCCCCCATGGCCACGTCGCGCCCGATCACGCAGTAAGGGCCGATCTGGCAACTGGGATGGACTTCAGCTCTCGGATCAATAATGGCGGTGGGATGCACTGTCATGGAAGGTCAGAATTGTTGCCGTCCTCCGCGCTACCCCGCACCCGGCCTCGGTCCACCAACTGGCACGTCACCGTGGCTTGGGCTACACGCTTGTCGCCCACGTAAGCATTGCCTTCCATGCGCGCGGCGATGCTTCGCCCGGTGAGGTGCCAGGTCTTTACATCGACCTCGATTCGCATTTGGTCGCCTGGAACCACGGGCCGCCGGAAGCGGGCCTTTTCGATGCCGGTAAATACCATCAACTTGTTGTCGCGATCTTCGACTTCGGTGAGCAGCAAGGCGCCTCCGGCCTGTGCAATGGCCTCCACGATAAGCACACCTGGCATAATCGGCTGATGGGGAAAATGCCCGGCAAAAAAGGGCTCATTGATGGTGACATTCTTGATGGCTACAATGCGCTCCCGTCGCCTGAGGTCAAGCACGCGGTCGATCAGCAGGAAGGGAAACCGGTGCGGCAGGATGCGCTGGATGTCATTGACGTCCAGCGTAGTCTTGGGCGGTTCGGGAGCCTCGGGCTCGGGCTGGGCAGTATCGGTCATTCGTTTTCTCGTTAAGATGGAAGCGAAGATTATACTGTACCGCGCGCCGCCAAAAGCTTCGAGAAGGAATGCATGCCTAAGAAGGGGTCGAAAACAGATCGGATTGAGCGCGTTCCCGAGAGTGAGGTCGCGAATCGACTGCGTTATTTCCACGACCGCAAAGACCAGATGGTCCAGACAATTCGCCAACTGGTGGAGACGGAGTCGCCCAGCGACAACAAGCAGGCGGTAGACCGGCTTGGGGCGCTGCTTGCCGGCCGGTTTGAAGGTCTCGGCGGACATGCCAAGTTTCATCGCGTGCCGAACTTTGGCGATCACTTGCAGGTAGATTTCGCCGGCTCTCGCGGCGGAAAGCCAGTGCTGCTGCTCGGTCATCTGGATACGGTCTATCCGATTGGAACCCTGTTGACCATGCCTTGCCGCGTCGCTGACGGACGATTGTTCGGTCCGGGTTCGTTCGACATGAAATCGGGAATCGCGCTTATGCTGCACGCTATCGAGGCGCTGCGGACTTGGCACGAAGACAAGCTACCTCGTCCACTGACTGTTCTGCTGGTTTCCGACGAAGAAGTGGGCAGCGAAAGTTCGCGGCGGATTACGGAGAATCTGGCGAGGAAATCCGCCGCTGTGCTGGTGCTCGAACCTTCGCATGGACCAAAAGGCGCGGTGAAAACCGCTCGCAAGGGTATTGGGGAGTACGTTCTGAAAGTCACGGGGAGGGCAGCACACTCGGGACTCGATTTCGAGAAAGGGCAAAGCGCGATTGTGGAATTAGCGAGGCAGATCATCGCGATCTCGAAGCTGGTCGACCTGAAACGCGGTCTGACGCTCAACGTGGGGACGATCCAAGGTGGAACGCGCGTGAACGTTATCCCTGCCGAAGCCAGCGCGGTGCTTGACGTCCGCGTTGCGCGGAAACAAGATGCGGCTGGCATCGACCGCAGGCTCCGTTCGCTGAAACCGTTCAATCGCAAGTGCAAGCTCGAAATCACCGGCGGAATGAATCGGCCGCCGATGGAACGGACCGCAGCCGTGGCTGCGCTCTACAAAAAAGCTGCTGAAATTGCCCAGCAGTTCGGCTGGAAGCTGGAGGAAGCCGCGGTCGGCGGTGGCTCCGATGGAAACTTCACGGCCGGGCTCGGTATTCCAACCCTGGATGGATTGGGCGGTGTGGGCGAAGGCGCGCACGCGACTCACGAGTCGATTGTGATTTCTGAGTTGCCGAAGAGGGCGGCGCTCGTGGCCGCGCTCATCGAAGCCATTTAGAAATTCGAGGATCCGGCACCAATCGATTACTCGGAAGCCTCGAGCTTTTCTGCCATTTCCAGCAACTTGGTCACGCTATTCCAGTTTCTGCCCGTTCCGGACGTTCCCAGCATGTTTGCAATCGTGGGCCACGACAGTTTTGTGCGTCCCATGCCGTTGGGGAAATAGATGTAGACTTCGCGTCCGTCAATTCGCAATTCCTCGGGTTCCGTTTTCATTTTGAGAACCTGATCCCGAGCTTCCATAGTAGGATCGCTGGCGAGGAAGGTAACCAGAAGCTTGCCTGGATGGATTCCGCGCCGCCTAGCGAACGGGTTTTTGGCAACCGCGTCTTTGAGTTCGGAAGTCGTGCGGACGATAACGGCGGGACGAAAACCGAAACTCCGTTCGATCGCGTCTTCCATGCGCTTGGCCAGAGCGGCGAGGTTCCTCTCTTTAGTCCGGAAAACGACATTGCCACTCTGTACGTAAGTCTGCGGATCTCGCAATTCGAGCGATTCACAGAGCGCGCGTAACGCCTCCATTTTGATCTTGTTGTGGCCGGCAACATTGACGCCACGAAGCATCGCGATGATCACAGCCATAGCGGCTCCAGTATATTTCCTCCAGGTCGGTACATCTCCGACAGATTGTTATCCCGACCGGAGCGGGCCTTGCACGAAGCAAAAGCCGGCATCTTTCGGTCCATGCGCGAAACAGCAGATCCCTCCACTCCGCTTCTCATCCCCTTCGGGTATGAGAAGCTCTGGTCGGGATGACAATCCCGTTGGCTGGGGCCAACTCCACTCTTTGCGCTTTCCAAATTGGGAGTTTGCCGTTCAGTACGGGTATCCCCCCTCCCCCTGCTTTTGCGCAAAATATAGAAAACAAGAGCTTTATTTGACCACTATGTGCTAGATCTTTGAGTTAAAAGGAGTTACACGCAAAATCTAGAGAACATTGGAGTTACGGCGGCCTCGGAGGGCCGTCGTGGTTCCGTTTTGGGATGCGCGACTGTGGCTTTGGGGCCGGGCCTGGGTCAGATTGTCAAAGATCACGCTCATTACCCATAGATAATGAATGTACACATAGGTTATCTAATTGGAAAGATGGAGTCAATAAGAAAGGATCGTGGCGCAAGAGTCTGGGTTCCCCTAATGCGCCTGTCTGCTCGCTGGCCTGGCTAAGCGCAGGGTGTGCATTTCTTTCGGGCGATGTATCTCGCGCGGATTGTCTTCCCAACCGGCCTAGGAGGCTGCGAAAAAACTCTCAAATTGGCGTTCAGGGTTTGAAGGGGCGTGGCTTTAGGCCGCGCCGTGACTACGCTTTGAACGACTTATGGCGCGGCTGAAGCCGTGCCCCTTCAAACCACAGCGCCCACGGAGTTTTCGCAACCTGCGGACTCGGTTGTTCCGCTTTCGCTTTCCCGGCACTGCCGTGCCGGGTTTTCCGATGCCGCCGCTACGCGGCTGGAGCAGAGTTTTTCCACCATCACGGCCTTCCATCGAGTTTCGTAACAGCCTCAAGAAACGTGAAGGTGGGCCACCCGGATTGCAATATCATGCGGGCTCGTGAGACCGACCCGCGTGACCCAAACACCCGCCCCTCGCGAAAAAACCGCACGGAGCGGGGCAACCGGGACCTGACGAATCAAGCTCCTTTGGGCTCGGTCATGCTGAACCAGTTGCCTGAGTTGTCTTTCATGACCGCCTCTACGCCGTAGAATTGGTCCTTGGGCGGGGAGGCGAATTCTACGCCTTTGGCTTTGAGCTCTTCGTAAGTTTTGCGGCAATCGCCGGTCTGCAGCACACCTCCGCCGAGCTTGCCGCGGGTGAGCAGATCGCGCAGCGTGGCGGCCACATCCGGTTGCATGTTCGGACCATCCACCTTCATCAGAATGATCTGCAGATCGGGCTGACCTTTCGGGCTAACCGTGAGCCAGCGAAAACCGTTGTCCATGCTCGCATCCATGCGGACTTCGAAACCGAGCTTGTTGACGTAGAAATCCTTGGCGGCATCCTGGTCCAGAACGTAGACGGTGGTGTGAGAAAGTCGTTGAATCATCGAATTATCCTCCTGATGGGATCAATTTCCAGTGTTGCGAAATTTGGTGTGGTGAATTCTTCGTTAGTGAGATTATCCGAAACTGCGGTGTCATTGCTTCTCGATTCTTGCGATTCTCGAAGGATGGGATAAGTCTAGAGCGGTCCCACGAAGAAATGTTGATAGCAGGAAGGAATGTAATAAAGAAGCCAATGGGCGGCGAGTCCGCCGAAAGTGCTACGAGCCTCACGGCGAAAGGCGGCTGGGGAAAGGCCGGTAAGCGAGCGAAAGCGCATGCTAAACGATCCCAGGCTCTCGTAGCCGACGTCAAAGCAGATATCGGTCACGCTATGATTCTCAGCCAAGAGGAGCTTCTTGGCCTCGTCGATTCGGATGCGAGTCACAAACTCGTGAGGTGTTTCTCCGAACGCGCGTGTGAACAAGCGGTTGAAATGAAATGGCGACAGGCACGCCTGGCGGGCAGAATTCTGCAGCGTGACCCGGTCGCGATAGCAGGCGCCAAGATAATCGCGGGCGCGGCAGAGGCGGGTGAAGGTTGTGGCGTCGAAAAGCCGAGGGTCGCGGCGAATGGCCAGCTCGGCGCGTCGCGACAGAGCTCTCATGGCAGGTAAATGTAGCACAAAGGGGCGCTGTATTTGTAACGGAAATGTGAGGTCAGGCGGTCGCTGACATGCTATCGTCTGCTCATGCTCCGACAGGTTGGATTAGTCTTTGCAGTTTTCAGCTTGCTTGCTTGTTCTTCTTTCGCGAAGGAAAAATATCAGCAACCCGGCCCCGTTCACCTCGACCGCGATGGAGAAAAATGGGCGGAGAAAACCCTGCACAAGCTATCGACCGAAGAAAAAGTCGGTCAACTCTTTAATGTCTTTGTGCGCGCCGAGTTTCTGAATGTCGATGCGCCTGAGTATCTGCAGCTTCGCGACAGCATCCGTAAATACCATCTTGGCGGATTCACCATGACCGTGCGCTGGGACCCGCCTTTTCTCTACCGCAATCAGCCCTATGAAGCTGCGGAACTGCTCAACCGGTTGCAGCAGGATTCCAAGCTGCCGCTGCTGATTGCGGCTGATTTCGAGCGCGGCGTCACTATGCGTCTGCATGGCGCCACCGAATTTCCGCATGCCATGGCATTCGGAGCCGCGGGCAAAACCGAGTATGCCGAAGCCTTCGGCCGGATCACGGCGCAGGAGGCTCGCGCCATCGGCGTGCACTGGAACTTTTTTCCCGACGCCGACGTCAACTCGAATCCGGCGAACCCTATCATCAACACGCGTTCGTTCGGCGAAGATCCGCAGCAGGTCGGCGATCTGGTCAGCCGCGTACATCCGTGGGGCCCACGCTAATGGAATGATGACTACGGTCAAGCATTTTCCCGGACACGGCGACACTGCGACCGACTCGCATTTAGGCGTGGCGCAAGTGACCGGCGACATGACGCGGCTGAAATCCGTTGAACTTCCGCCCTTCGAAAAGGCGATCGATGCTGGCGTGGATTCTGTAATGGTGGCCCATGTTTCGGTCCCCGCGCTCGACGCCGATCCCAATCACGTCGCCACGACTTCGCCGGCAATCGTTACTGGCCTGCTCAAGAACCAACTCGGGTTCAAGGGAATCGTCGTAACCGATGCGCTCGATATGGCCGGCCTGACTCGCCTGTATAGCGCACACATTGGCCGCGCCGCGGTGGACGCATTCAAGGCGGGCAACGACGTGTTGCTAATCCCCGCCGACCTCGACGCGTCTTACCGGGCGATGCTGGAAGCCGTCCGCAGTGGCGAGATTCCGCCTGCCCAGCTCGATGCGTCCGTACTCAAAATATTGAAAGCAAAAGCTTCGCTGGCGCTTCACAAGACGCGTTTGGTGAATATCGAGGCGCTCGCTACGCTGGTTGGCAAGCCCGAAAACGTCGCCCTTGGCCAGCAGATTGCTGACGACTCCGTCACCCTGGTCCGCGACAATGGCAAGCTTCTACCTTTGAAATCATCGGGAACTACCGCGGCCGGTCTTCCGTATCAGAGAGTGGAAGAAGTGCGCGACAGCACGGTCGCCATAATTTTCTCTGACGACATGCGCACCGAAGCTGGACGCAGGCTGGAGCGCCAGTTGCGACAGCGCGTGTCCGATGCCAATGTGATTTATGTGGATCCCCGCGTCGCAAGTGAGATGACAGACGAGGTGCTCAAGGCCGTGGACAATGCGCGCGCGGTGATTGCGGCGGTGTACGAGGTTCCGGTGCCAGGAAAAGTGATGCAAGGGGCAAACGGTGTGACGAATTCGGTGGGCTTGTCGGACGCGAGTGGCGCCCTATTACAGAAGACACTGGATCATGCCGCGGAGAAAACTGTCGTACTTGCCATGGGAAATCCATATCTGGCGCAGGATTTTTCTGCTGTGCAAAACTATATTTGTACGTTTTCCAACGCGACGGTTTCGGAAGTCAGCGCGGTAAAAGCTTTGTTCGGCGAAATTGCGATTCGCGGACATCTACCAGTCAGCATCCCCAACATCGCGCAGCGCGGCGCCGGGATCGAGCGTCCTGCGCAAGTCGCGAAAGGAGGTTCTCGACATGCGTATTCTCAAGCGAATTAACCGGAGCCTTTTGATCACGATGACTCTGGCTGCCTTCGCGCTTTTGCCCGCCTGCAGCGTCAACGTGAAAGACCACGGCACGGACGGCCACAGTAAAGTCGACATCAGCACCCCGGTCGGCGGAATCCACGTGGATGAGAAGGCGGACGCACGCGATACCGGCCTGCCCGTTTATCCTGGCGCCCGGCCGAAAGCAAAAAGCAATGACAGTGACACAAAGAGCGCCAACGTCAACATTTCCACCTTCGGCTTTGGCCTGAAGGTGGTCGCGCTTGAATACGAGTCCGACGACCCGCCTGACAAAATCGTGGCTTATTATCGGGACCAACTGAAAAAATATGGCAACGTGCTGCAATGCCACGGCGGCGGTTACAAGATAGACGATGACGTCCCCATGGTCGGGGGCAAAAAAGGTTACGTCGTTGGAGAACAGCTGAAGTGCGACTCAGACGACGGAGGCAATAAGGTAGAACTCAAGGCCGGCACCAGTGACAATCAGCACATCGTGGCGGTTGAACCCGACGGCAAGGGTTCCAACTTTGCCATCGTCTGGTTGCGAATACGCGGCAAGGAAGGCGAGATTTAGGAGGGAATAATGTTTCCATGCGCAAAAGCGACTTTCTATTCGCGACTGATTTGGGCGGCTGCGTTCGTCATCTGCGTGAGTTTGTCCGTTCTGAACGCGGAGGGTCAGGAAACTGATAAAGGAAATCAGGACAAGAATCTCGACGTCCGCAGCTCAGCCGGAGATTTGCACGTGGGTAAAGACGCCGACGCCCGTGGCGCGGGATTGCCGCTCTACCCCGGCGCCCGCCGGAGGCACGACGAGCAGGACAGCGACAGCCTGAATTTTGGCATCCTGACCGAAGCGTTCGGCATGAAGCTGGTGGTTGCGAAGTACGATTCTGACGATGCGCCCGGGAAAGTCGTCGATTTCTATCGTGAGAAACTCAAGAAATACGGCAAGGTGCTCGAATGCCATACCAGCGAACACAGTGGCAGCGTCCACATGGACGTGCATGACGACAAGGAACAGCGCTCAAAGGAACTCAAATGCGAAGGCGACAACAGCGGTCCGGTCACCGAACTGAAAGCAGGTACTGAAGACAACCAGCACCTGGTCGCGGTCGAATCCAACGGAAACGGCAAGGGAACAAAGTTCGCGCTGATGTTCGTGTACACGCGTGGCAAGCAAGGCGATATCTGAAGGGTTCGCTGCGGTAAGCGCGGCGGGAATCATGCCCCACGGTTGCTTTTGTTGCGCAGCGTGCGTCCCTGCTGTACCTTGAAATTCAGTGGAACATCCTTGTTATAAATGTGGGGCCAGTGTCGAAGACGGCACTCCGTTCTGTGCGCGATGCAACGCTCCTCAGATACGAGTCGCTGGGCCCGAGCCGCTCGCGCCGCCTGCATCCACGCCGGAAGCTGCAATCGAGCAGTACACATCCCACATCGCGCCGTCGCCCTCCGCTCTCGAATGGCCGCAAGCATGGTTTTCGGCCGGAATCGCGCTGGTGATAGCGATTTTCATAATCGTGGTCAGCAAGTCCACGGGGCTGGCAATGCTTGCGGCCGGATTTCTCGTTGTGGTGTTTTACCGCCGGCGCTGTCCTGCCGCTCATGTCACCCCCGGCATGGGAGCGCGCCTGGGGGCATTCGCGGGAGCTTTAGGATTTGCTGCTCTCGCCCTGGCTCTGGCGCTGTGGACCGCCTTTCGGTCGGGAAAAGAAATCCATGATGCCTTCCTGAACTACATTCAACAAAACCCCGCGACCAGCTCGGACCCTCGCTTGCAACAGGTGGTTGAGCTGTTCAACACGCCGGAAGGCTTTACCTTCATCATGATCTTCAGCCTGATCATGACTCTCATCGCCTTTACTATTTTCGCCTGCCTGGGCGGCGCCATCGGCGCATTTCTATTGCACCGTAAAGAACGCATGTAGGTGCTCGTGGACTACGGGCGTTCGCGGTCCAGCCGAGCGAAGCTCCGCAGAATTCACTTTGGGATGCAAGAAACCGGCTCACTCGCCGTCTCTCTCCACATACGCGGCATGCTGCGCGCCAGCCCGGCGATGAATCTCCCGAGAAAGTTTGCCCAGCCACTTCAGCTCCGCCCGGAACTGCTGAATGGTCAGGCCGACCATCCAGACGGCTTCGTGGAAACGGTGGCCCACCTCTTTTCGAATGGCGCGCAGCGTGAGCTCTTCGCGAGCTAATTCCTTCTGTAGAAAATCCCGCCGCCGCTGCAGTTGGCGCTGAAAAACACCGGGTCGCGCCTGCCACGACAGCGCAATCCAGGTGAGAAACGGTGGCCGCTCGCGTTGAGTGGTCCAGTCTTTGCGTTCCAAAGCGTCCGCCAGCGCCGCTTGACCGTTCGCCGAGGTCACGAAAACCCGCCGCTCTGGACCCGCCTGTGGTTCCTCGCTTTCGGCGCCACGGATCAATCTCAATCGAGCGAGCTTTTCGAGCGAGTAATAAACTTGCGGGCGCGAGATGCCCGCCCAATCCCGCACTTGACGGCGCTCCAATTCGAGATTGGCTTCGTATCCGTGCATCGGCCGTTCGGCGAGCAGGCTTAGCAGGACCAGGTCCGGGGTCGTCAGTTCACGCTTCTCAGCGGCTGCCATCGTGCGCCTTTCGTTTGCGGCTCCAATACCACCACTGGCATTGCTGCAATGGCAAACGGGGATTTCGCGCCTGCGCCACGGCCGCGCGAAATGTATCCAGGCAGCAAATGTCCTGCGGCTGCCCGGTAAGTCGGCACAGCTTCTCGTACAGTTTCTCTGGGTTTCTCCTGGAAAGCTGTGCCACGCCGGCAATTCCGAGCAGCTCGAAATCGCGCAGCATGGCCGGACCAATGGAAATCAGGTCTCTTAGTTTACGTTCTTCGGTGGGCATAAAAATTCTCCTTGACATCCTTTTGGCAACTTTGTAGACTGTACTAGTCTAAACGAGACTAGTAAGATATACAAGAGGGAAATTGAAAATGCGGGTCACAACTTTCACGCTATTGCTTCTCGCATTGTTCGTCAGCGCGCCCTTCGGGCAATTTAAGGCAGAGGAAAGAGGAAAACTTATGATCGTAAAAAAACTCACACCAGTATTGTTCGCGGAACAAATCGAGCCCTGCCTGAAGTTCTGGGTGGAACGACTGGGGTTTGAAAAAACTATCGAGGTGCCCGATGGCAATAGACTCGCATTCGCAATCCTGCAGAAAGGCGGAGTCGAGTTGATGTATCAAACCTACGCCAGCGCCGAGAAAGATGTCTCTACGCTTTCGCCGGAGGTTCGCAAAGGCCCAACATTCCTGTACGTCGAGGTGGAAAATCTCGACGAGATCATCCCGGCCATGAAAGGAGCGGAGGTCGTCATCCCCGTTCGCACCACGTTCTATGGCGCCAAAGAAATCGGGATCAGGGACCCAGCCGGGCACATCATCACGTTCGCCCAGTTAGGCGTCGCGGCCCCATAGGGATGCGCAACCAACGCCGGCAAGTTCGCAATCTTTCTTCCCCATCTTGCTCCGGCGTGCCCTGTCCGCGTATGATGCAGCGTTCATGACTCCGCGACCGTCACCCCGCCAGTCCAACCTGCAAGAGAAGGCGCAGTTGATGTCGGCATCGGAAATCGAACGCACGCTGGTGCGTTTGGTGCACGAAATCATTGAGAAAAATAACGGCGCCACCGATCTTGGTTTAGTCGGAATCCGCCGCCGCGGAGTATTTCTCGCGCAGCGGTTGGGGCAGATGATCGGGCGGATCGAAAAGACTCAAGTGCCGGTGGGCACGCTCGATATTACTTTGTATCGGGACGATCTTTCGACCGTCGGAACCGTGCCGGTCGTGCAGAAAACCGAAGCGGAATTTCCCATCACCGGCAAGAATATCGTGCTGGTCGATGACGTCCTCTACACCGGACGCACGGTGCGTGCCGCCATGGATGCGCTGTTCAAGCAAGGACGCCCCCGGCAGGTCCAACTCTGCGTGCTGATCGACCGGGGCCATCGCGAGCTGCCCATTGAAGCAACTTTCGTGGGCCGCAAAGTGCAAACCACGCGGCAGGAGATCATTGAGGTTCAGCTGCGCGAAATCGATGACGCGGAAAAAGTTTTGATCGTAGAAAAGCAGGGCTAAGAGCGATCTTCAAGCGGAGAAGGGAAGGGTACGACTTCAATCGTGCCGTCTGCTGCCAACTACGTTGGGCTTTAGCCCCTGAGGTTCCCAGACCAGCATGAACAAAGCCGCACGCGGTTCACTGCTCGGCATTGAACATCTCGAAGCAAAGGAGATTCTGAGCCTGCTCACGCTGGCACGGCGCATGAATCCGCTGAAGCCGCGTCCTTTGCTTCGCGGCAAGCGGGTCCTGCTTCTCTTCTACGAAGCGTCGACGCGCACCCGCAGTTCTTTCGAAATCGCAGCCAAATCGATGGGAGCGATGACCACGCTTGTGCTCTCCAGCGGATCGAGTATCGAAAAAGGCGAATCCTTGCTGGACACGGGATACACCTTGCAAGCCGTGGGAGCCGATGTCCTCGTGATTCGCCACCCGAATGCAGGCGCGCCGCTGTTGATGGCGACGCACCTCGATATTCCGGTCATCAATGCCGGCGACGGCATGCACGAGCATCCTACGCAGGCGCTGCTGGATGCTTACACCATCCTGCGCCATAAGAAAACCCTGAAAGGTTTGCAGATGGCCATTGTGGGCGACATTTATCACAGCCGCGTGGCCCGCTCGGCGATTCACCTGCTCAGCAAATTCGGCGCACGCGTCACGCTCTGTGGGCCGCCCGAGTTTTTGCCCGAAGTGGCGGCCAGCCTGGCGCCAGGACTCCACATCAGTCGAACGGTCGAAGAAGCGGTGCGTGGCGCCGACGCGGTTATGGTCTTGCGTGTGCAGAAAGAACGCCTCGCGGGAACGAAACTCCGTCTGCAGGATTACATTTCCAGATACCAGATGACGATCGCCCGTTTGAAACTGGCCAAGCCCGATGCAATCGTAATGCACCCTGGGCCGATTATCCGTGGTCTAGAGCTCACCTGGGAAGTTGCGGATTGCCCCCAGTCGGTGATCGTCGAAGAAGTGCATAACGGAGTGCCGGTGCGAATGGCGATTTTGGCCAAGGCGCTGGGCAAAGCGAGATAGGCTGGAGTTGAAGGCTGTGTTCGTAATCTAGCGTCATACGATGCATGGTAATGGCACACGATAAATCAAAGTCCGGATCTCTATTGATCAAAGGCGGTCGCGTCATTGATCCAGCCGCAAAGCTGGACGCGCCCATGGATGTACTGCTGCGCGATGGGCGCGTGGCCGAGGTCGCGCCTCCAAACAAAATCCGCAGCAGCGCTGACAAAACTTTCGACGCGCGCGGACTCATCGTCGCCCCCGGCTTCATTGATCTGCACGTCCACTTGCGCGAGCCGGGGCAGAGTTACAAGGAAAGCATCGCTACGGGGACCGCAGCCGCGGCTGCCGGTGGATTCACTTCCGTTTGCTGTATGCCGAACACATCTCCTGTTGTGGATTCGCCAGAATGGGTCGCATGGATCCAGCAACCCGATCGGGCCGCGGTAGTCAACGTCTTTCCGATCGCCGCCGCGACCCATGCCAGCAAAGGCGCGGTGCTTACCGACTTCGGGGCGTTGCAACGCGCGGGCGCGGTAGCGGTGAGCGACGACGGCCGTCCCATTCTCAACGACATTATTATGCGCGATACGCTACGCGCGGCGGCGGGAATCAATCTTCCAGTAATTCAGCACGCGGAAGACACGCGCATGACCGAAAACTGTTCGATGAATGAGGGCCCAACCTCATTCCGGCTGGGACTGCGTGGCATGAAGACGGCCGCGGAAGCGTCCGTGGTCGAGCGCGACATTCAACTGGCCCAGCAATTCACCGGAGCGCGCCTGCACGTGGCCCACCTTTCGACCGCCGATACGCTCAAGGCTGTACGCCGTGGGAAGCGCGGCAAAGCTCGCGTTACTTGTGAAGTCACCCCGCACCACTTCAGCCTGATCGATGCCGATGTCGGCGATTACAATGCCAACTTCAAGATGAATCCGCCGCTACGGTCGAGTGCCGACCGCGAAGCCATCCTGGTCGCGCTCGCCGATGGCACGATTGATGCCATCGCCACCGATCACGCCCCCCATGCGACGCATGAAAAGATCATCGAATTCGAGCGCGCCCTGTTTGGAGTCACGGGGCTCGAAACTGCGCTCGGCCTGGCCATCACTCGCTTGCATCGCGACCACAAGATTCCTTTGACAAGAATTGTCGAACTCTTCACCGCAGGCCCGGGGCGCGTGGTTGACTTGAGAGGCCGGGGCACGCTCGCTCGCGGTGCCCACGCCGACGTGACTATTTTCGATCCCAAGAAGCGCTGGACCTTTGAAGCAGCGAAGTCGCGCTCGAAGTCGCACAACAGTCCATTCGATGGCTGGCACCTCACGGGAAAAGTTGTGGCGACGATCGTGAGCGGGACGATTGTGTATCGCGCCGATTAGGCTTCGGGTCGAAGTTCGGCCTCTCGGGGTGGCAGCATGACGCTGGACCTGCCGAGCTTTGCTCGGCCTGGACGGGCGAGGCGCCCGTCCCCACACGAGCATTGACCCACTACACAATTCCCATTCTTTTCCCCACTCGCTTCAGCACCTCTAACGCTTGCTGCAGTTCTCCCTTCGTATGCGTAGCGGTCATGATGGTGCGGATGCGGGCTTTGCCTTCGGGGACTGTGGGGAAGGCGATGCCGGTGCCCATCACGCCTTCTTTGAAGAGTTCGCGGGAGAAGTCCATGGTGAGTTTGCCGTCGCCGATGATGATGGGGGTGATTGGGGTTTCACTGGCGGGCGTGGTCTGGCCTCCGATGTTGAAGCCGAGCAGGGCTAGTTCTTTTTTCCAGAAGCGGGTGTTCTCCCAGAGCCTTTCGATGCGTTCGGGTTCGTTTTCCAAGACATCGAAAGCGGCGATGCAGGTGGCCGCGACTGAGGGTGGGTGCGACGTGGAGAACAGAAATGGCCGGGCGCGATGATACAGGAAGTCGATCAGGTCGCGAGTGCCGCAGACGTATCCGCCCAGCGCGCCGATGGCTTTCGATAGCGTTCCGACTTGAATGTCCACGCGGCCGTGCATTTTGAAATGATCGATGGTGCCACGGCCATTGCGGCCGAGAACGCCGGAGGCGTGGGCATCGTCGACCATCATGATGGCGCCGTATTTTTCGGCTAGCTCGCACAGCGCGGGCAGCGGGCCGATATCGCCGTCCATGGAAAAAACGCCGTCGGTGATCAGCAACTTTTTTCCCGGTTGATCTTTGATGCTGGCCAATCTTTCTTCGGCCTCGGCCATATTCTTATGTTCGAAGACGAGGATTTTGGCGCGTGACAAACGGGCGCCGTCGATGATGGAGGCGTGGTTCAGTTGGTCGGAGATGATGAAATCGTCCTTGCCCAGCACGGCCGAGACCGTGCCGGCATTGGCGGCGAACCCGGACTGGAAGACTACGCAGGCTTCGACGTTCTTGAAGCGGGCGATCCTTTCTTCGAGCTCCATGTGGATCTTCATGGTGCCGGCGACGGTTCGCACTGCGCCCGAGCCGACTCCGTACTTGCGCGTGGCTTCGAGGGCGGCCTCGCGCAGTTTGGGATGCGTGGTCAGGCCGAGATAATTATTGGAGGCGATGTTGATCACCTTCTTGCCGTCGAAGGTGCACACCGGGGCTTGTTCGTCGTCGAGGACGCGGAGACGGAAGTGCGTGCCTTTGGCTTTGAGTTCGTCCAGTTGGTCGGTGAGATAAGAGAGCGGGTTCGCGCGCGTAGTAGCAGTGGCCATGTCGTCTCCCAGTTTCAAACCTAATTAGTCTAAAACTGATTTCGCAAATGTGCTATTCGGCAGTTGTTGGAGAAAATGGCGATTTTGAATGAATTGATTCAGTATGTGGCGGGTGCGTCCAAAAGCGGACACTTTCTGCCGCTGCCGGGCACTGTATCCGGAAAAATCCAGCTTTGCCTATTGAAAAGATATATCTCAGCGTTCTCTAATGTTGGCTACGCATCTGCTCACGAAACGCAAGAGCAGGGGAGGACGCATGTACACACTTACGCAGGATCTTCGCTTCGCATTTCGCCAACTGCGGAAAACTCCCAGCTTCGCTCTAACGGTCGTTTTCGTCCTGGCTCTGGGCATTGGCGCTACGACCGCGATTTTCTCGCTGGTTGAAGGCGTTCTTCTGCGCCCGCTCCCATTCAGGGATCCCGACGGCATCGTTCTCTTGGGAGATCATCTCAGAGCCGGGCCGAACACTCCTGTCACAGCCCGCGAGACCGCCGATCATCGCTCCGGGCACGCCGGGTGTGACGACATCCTGCCCGGTGAGATACAGCCCA
>CAWISU010000025.1:0-91714 GCA_963838765.1 uncultured Acidobacteriota bacterium
CCGCAACCAATTGATTTGCGGTTGCGAAGATATTCAACCTCCGATTTTGCACGCGGCATACTTCTTCCTGGCCAGATTTTCGGCAATTTTTTCGGGAAACGTCGAATGAAACGGCGGGAGGTCGAGCATCACAATCCCTTGAATGTCCTGAAAGGAAACAGCCATGTCAGGTTTCGTTACGCTTCCTGGTAGCAAGCGCCTGCTGTTGCCGAATTCGCGGCCCGCGGGTCCCATTGACCCATCGCAAATCGAAACGATTACGGTCCGCGTACGATCTGCGGGAGATCCTGCCGCGCTCGAAAAAACAGTAAATGAGCAAAGCAAATTACCGCCGAAAGATAGGACCTATCTCACTCGTGAGGAGCTTGCTCAGAAACTCGGCGCCAGCGCTGCGGATCTTGATCTTGTGGAGCAGTTGGCGCAGCAGCACAACCTGGTCGTGGTCCATCGCAGCGCGGCAGAACGTTCTATTGTTCTCAGGGGGAAGTTGGGCGATCTTCTGAACGCGTTTCCCGCCGACGTCCAGTTGTATCACCACTCCAGTGGGACTTATCGCGGCAGACAGGGCGAGATCAGTATTCCCAAGAATCTCGAGAACGTGGTTACGGGCGTTTTTGGTTTCGACACGCGTCCCAGACACAGGTTATCCCACCGCCGGCAGCTCATGGCTATGGCCGGTCCGGGCGGCGGGAATGGTGTGGCTGCCACTGAGTTTGCCAAGCGTTATAACTTTCCCACCGCGTTTCAGGGCACGAAGCTGGATGGCACGGGGCAGACGATCGCGATCATAGAACTTGGTGGAGGTTTTCGCACCTCCGACCTTAAGGTCTTCTTCAAAGAAATTGATGTACCGCTGCCAAACGTTTCCTCGATCTCGGTCGACCATGCAGGAAGTAAGCCAACCACGCCCGATTCGGCCGATGGCGAGGTAATGCTTGATATAGAAGTTGCCGGTGCGGTGGCGCACAAAGCTAAATTTGCCATCTATTTTGCTCCCAACAATGGCGACAAAGGGTTCATCGATGCGATCAGTGCGGCGGTCCATGACGCACAGCGCAAACCCGATGTAATCTCGATTAGCTGGGGTGGGCCCGAATCGACGAGCGATCAGCAGGGGATTAATGCATTCCATGAGATCTTCGTTGCCGCAGCCGCGGCAGGTGTTACAGTCTGCGTCGCCTCTGGGGACCACGGCACCGCAGATTTGGATGCGCAGGATTGGGATAACAAGATTCACGTCGACCATCCGGCGGTTGACGATCTCGTTCTCGGCTGTGGTGGCACCCAGATTACTGCCCAGGGAGCGGATGTGGTATGGAACGATGGGACACCTTTCGATGTCAACGTTCCCGGTGGTGGTGGCTGGGCCAGTGGGGGCGGCATCAGTGAGGTATTTGCGGTGCCCTCGTATCAAACCACTGCGAATCTTCCGGTATCCATCGACTCAGGGAAATCAGGCCGCGGGGTGCCAGACATTGCCATGAGTGCGACGAACTATTTCACTCGCGTGGATTCCTCGGAAGGAGCTTCCGGCGGCACCAGCGCGGTTGCTCCTCTCATGTCGGCGCTGGTTGTGCTGTTGAACCAAGCGAAGAAAAAGAATGTCGGTTTTTTGAATCCGTTTCTTTATGCCAACGTTGCTAAGGGGGTCGTTCACGATGTCACCGTGGGCACGAACGCAATAACGAACACAGTTAAGGGCTACAATGCAGGCCGCGGGTGGGACGCCTGCTCGGGCCTGGGGACACCGGACGGTACTGCCATTCTGAATAACCTGTGAGATGAAGTCAGGCAGATAACCCAACGACGGATAGCGGTACGCGCTGAAGGGTGCCCCACTTTTCATTGATCGAATTACTCTGGGTTGTAGCGACGGGCGAGCGGCATGGTTTATTTTGGGTGCTAATGTCGGACTTCCGGAGGTCCCTATGCACATACTTTTCTCCGTAGTCGGCCTCGGCTTCGATAGCTTCCTGGCCGGTCTGGTAATCGGATCCTATGCGCTGTCGTCGCGCGATCGGTTTCGCATAGCCATAATGTTTGGGGCGTGCGACGCGGCGGCAACGCTGGTGGGGTCATTGTGGCTGCACCGATCAGCGGAGCCGCCCGCGCTTGCCGTCTATCTTATTTGTGTGTTGTTGCTCGCCTCGTCCACGCGAGCCATGCGTGCCCTGCTCTACTGTCTGCCCGCGTTGCTGAGTGTCGACAATTTGTTCGGCGGAGTTCCCGCCAGCATGGCGCCGGCGCTTGGCGGGAGCAGTGCGTTAATGGCGCTGCTTGGGTTGACCCTCGCGGCTCTGGGCAGGGAACTGTTCGTCGTGTCAGATGCGGAGGTCTAGTGGGCGTCCTGTTACATGCGCATTACCGTCTTATGGGGCCGGACGGTCAGAAGATCGTCATGCCCGCGCCGGTAGACAAAGACACGCCACACGCCCCCTGGTGGTGGGACCACCTCGCGAGCCAGGCGGCGGATTTCCGGCGCTGCGGATTTACTGCGGTTTTATTACCTCCCGTCACCAAGACGGCTTCGGGTGCCGCGCCGGACGCGGATGGCTACGGTCTCTACGACACCTATGACATCGGTTCGAAGAACCAGTTCTTCAACGTTCCGACGCGCTTCGGTGACCACGATCGCCTGCGACGCATGATCGGCATCATGCACGCCTGCGGGCTCGATGTTTATGCCGACGTCGTCATGCATCAGTATGATGGCGGCAACAACGGCACATACAACTATCTCGGAGCAGACGGCAAGACTCTGAATGGCCGTTTTGCCAAACATCCATCCTGCTTTGTGGGCGCGCCGCCGCGCGTGCCGGTGGACCCGGTGGCGAATCCCCAGGGCAACTTTGGCTTTGGCGATATGGCGTCCTATATCAACTCGACCCCGAGGGGCTACATGCTCAACGGCGCCATCGATAGCACCGATTGGTTGACGCGCACGCTCGATGTGGAGGGTTACCGCATCGATGACGTCAAGGGCATGGCGGTGCAGGCGGTAGATCGGACTCTCAATTCCAAATCGATGGCCGGCAGGTTCGCGGTGGGAGAGTATTTCGACGGCAATCCTTCCGCGCTCCATTGGTGGGTCTGGAACAGCGGCATGGGTGGCCGATGCAACGTCTTCGACTTCACGCTGCATTGGACGATCCAGGCCATGTGCAATAACAATTCGCGCTGGTGGATGGGCGGGCTTCAGGGCGCCGGCTACATCGCAATCGATCCGATGAATGCAGTCACGTTTGTGGACAATCCAGACACGGACTTGTCCTTCGGGGAAAACGTGATTTGGAACAAACTCCTGGGCTATGCGCTGATACTCACCGCCGAGGGCTACCCCGCTGTCTATTACAAGGATTACAGCACCGATGCTGGTTGTTATGGCCTCAAACCGTTTATCGATAATCTGATTTGGATCCACGAGAACCTGGCATTTGGTCCCACGTTGACCCGCTGGGGCAATGACCCGCAAGTTTATGTGTTCGAGCGGCAAGGCTATCCGGGACTCCTAGTCGCGCTTAATAACGATCAGGGAAACAGCTACACGCGGACGGTGCAGACCAGTTTCGGAGCTAATGTCCAGCTTCACGACTACACGGGAAAGCACGGTGACATCTGGACCAATAGCCAGGGTATGGCCACATTCACCGTCCCCCCAAACAACAACGGCCAAAGCTATTTGTGCTTTTCGCGTGCCGGCTATGGACAAGCGTTCTCACTGCAACAAAGGTCGACCACGCAAACCTTCTTCGGTGCGGCGGACCTGGATACACGTCCTGCACAAAATGATGGGCCAGTGCAGGCCGGGCGCGTCTGGTGCCAGGGCGGCACTGGCATCGAGGCCGAATTTATGCCCGATACGGCGGGTTGGAGTGCAGCCGCAGAAATTGTCGTGGACATTCTGGATGGGCAAGACAAAGTGCTGGCCAGCCAGACGTACAACGCGAAATCGGCGAATCAGCCTATCAAAACCAAAGCAACCAACTCTGGATGGTTCAGCTTTCGCGTGACCGGCCGCGGACTGCCGGCCGCGAGCGCGCCCTACCAACTGACGGTAACTTACATCGGAACTCAGGAGCTTACGCCATGAGCATCGCAGTTACCACCCGCTCCTACGACAACACTCGCTCCGGCGCCAACACGCAGGAGACAATTCTCACGCCGGCGGCGATTCGAACCCGAGGTATCCAACGCCTGTTCTCGCTGGCGCTGCCCGGAGATGCGCGAGGCTGTGAAGCGCAACCGCTCATCGTTCCGGGCGTGAAACTGGCCGACGGCAGCACGCATGACGTGGTCTATATCGCAACCATGGCCAACCAGGTCTTTGCTTTCGACGCCAACAACGGAGCCAGACTGTGGATGGTGCAGTTGGGTACGCCGATCAAAGGTGACACCAGCATTGATGCGCACCTGATCAACGATCATTGGGGCATACTGTCCACCCCGGTCATCGATACACAGGCGGGGGTGATGTATGCCTGCGCTTGGACCAGCGCGGACGGCTCGCCCGCGAGGGGGCAGCATTACCTGCATGCCATCAGTTTGCGAAACGGCAAGGATGTCCATCCGCCTCTGAACCTGGAAGGCGTTTCCTACGATCCCGGCCACGGACGGCCGGTGCAGAAGTTTCGATCGGCGGAGCGGAAGCAGCGCGCCGCTTTGTTGCTGCTCAACGGCACTGTCTTTGTCGCGTTCGGCACGATCGCGGAAAGCGCCGCAACCGCGCGCGGCTGGCTGATTGCGGTCGACACTGCAAAGTTTCAGATTTCGGCCACCTGGACCTCAACCTCGCGTGGAAGCGGCGGCGGCATCTGGCATTCCGGTGGTGGTCCTGCCGCTGATGCCGCAGGGAACATCTACGTGGTGACTGGCAACGGCGACTTCGACGCCGTCACCGACTTCGGCGAGAGCATCGTCAAGCTGCGATACACGCCGCCTCACCCCAACAGCGCCGGCTCTTTGGCGGTGGTGGACTGGTGGACACCCTGGACCGACGATGGGCGTACTGGCGGGAACCCCGACGGCGAAGCCGCCAAACAACCGCATGAGAAAGCCACGGCCGACCAACTTCCGAAGGGACGTGTTACCTCGCCCGGTTGTTCGGCGCAGCTGCGATGAATATGAATGAGGCCTGGGGCGATCAGGACTTTGGCGCGGCGGGTCCGGTCTTAGCGCCGACCATCGGCGCCATCCTGGCTTCCAGCAAGGACGGCATTCTATACACCGCCAACCTGCAAAACCTGGGCAAGACTCAGCCGACAGACCTCGCTCCCGCACACACGGTACGCAGAATTACTCCAGATTGAAGACGCCGCCAATTTTTTACACCTACTACCCGGTCCGCAGCCGAGTCCCTGCGCCCACGAAGGTTACCGATCTGAATTTCTGGGGAGCCAACCGCACCCACCATTTGCACGGAACCCCGGTCCTCTGGCACAGTGCGGCGAATGGATTGACCCATTTCTGCTGGGGCGAAAACGGCAATCTGCGCGCTTGGGCATTGACGAACACCGGAGTATCTACCTATCTGGCATGTAGCGCCGAGGTAGCGTCGGCCGAGTCACCGGTGCCCTGCCAGGGCGGAATGCCCGGCGGCATGATTTCACTCTCCGCCAATGGAAATCAAGATGGTGTCGTCTGGGCATCGATCCCCTACACGGACGCCAATATGGAGCTTAGCGCTGGACGCTTTCTGGCCTATGACGCAGCCAACTTTGGCAAGTATTCGGACGGGAGTGGATCGATCCCGCCACTGTGGGACAGCCAGCAGTGGAATTGGCAGTTCAGGCACAACAAGTTTAACCGTCCCGTCGTCTGGAACGGTCGCGTGTTCCTTCCCACGTACGACGCCGAAGTCTTGGTGCTGGGATTGGCTTGAGATGGTCGCGCTGGCGTGTAGTTTTTCTGGAGAGTCTCAGACGAGGATCAATTCCGCAAGGTTACGGCACCAGAAAGTAATGCAGGCTCTTTTCCACACGCCGGCTCTGACCTGGCTTTTTGGTCCGGACCGGACGCCAGCAGGCGAGCCACGGCTTCTGCAATAGGCTGCTGAGTCACTTGCTGGAAACACGTAAACGCCGGCGAGGGGTTGACTTCAAAACAATACCACCTACCCTCCGGTGTGCGACGCAGGTCGAAGCCAGCCAGTAAAAGGTTCATCGATGCCGCGATCGTTCTGCACACAGCCGCAACATCGTTCGGGAGATCGCAAGGCTGCATGTCAACCCGTTCGGTGGAGTAGCGATAGTCGTCCGCTTCCGAGATGACGGCGCAGGCAAAGACCTCTTCTCCGACGACGTGGACCCGATGCTCCGTACCCGGAATATATTCCTGGAATTGAGTCGGACAGGAGGCGATATCGTCAAACCTGCGCACATGTTCCGACGTCAAGCTCGACACGATGCTGCGAGTCCCGCTCAGCGATTTGTAGATAACCCGATCGTGTTGCCGCCAGAACTCGAAGGCAACTTCAGGATCAGTAGTGATCAGGGTATCCGGTATGCAAAAGCCAAGCGACTCGATCCACTCAGCCTGATACGGTTTGGAATCATTCGAGGCCATGCTGCTCGGCCGGTTCAGCACCAGGGCGGGGGTCAGTTCGGCCCACGAAAGCAAGATGTCTTGAACCGCAACGGCGTGTTGCCATAATTCGCTGTTCTGATCAGCGCCGGCGATGTTGGGCAATTCAGTTAAACCATAAGGACGAAGATAGAACGCCTTCACCGCGGCCAGATCGAGAGTTTCGTCCTTCACGCGCAGCAGACCCCCGACGGTAGAACCTACGACCAACTCCACTTCTGTGTTGGCCACCGCCCGTTCGTCGAGCAGTGTTACTTGACAGCCTGCTCGCTGAAGCGCGTCTCGCACCGCGGCAATTGGAGGATCCGCGGGAAGACCCCAGAGCAGAATCGTGTCAGCGCCGGTCACGCGCACCTTACCAGTCCGCCCCGCAGATATTCAAGCGTTGCGTCCGCAAGCTCGTTATCTGAAAGATCGGGGAAGATGTCGGCACCGACAAAACACGCACCCCGCTCGGGGCTGGAAAAACGAACCGTGAGCAACTCGACTCCAGCCAGGTCAGCGAGAGATCGAGCCTGTCGTCGCAGACCAGGTTCGGTCGCGCCGAAAACGCATTCACCAATTACGGTCACCGTGGCGGAATTCTGGAACGGCTAATTCTTCCGTGACGGAACCAGGAGAAACGGCATGCCGACGCACCGGCTGCACTGGAATTCCAGCCTGAGCCGCTACATGGACCCATTTCTCCCTACGCCAGTAAGGCCCCGAAAGGCAGGTTGTGGTCGGCCGGTTGAGCACGGGACATTCGAGACGCGAGAGCCAAAACAACAGAAAGGCGGTCATTTCAGCCGCGACGTAACGGCGGTCCTCAGGTGCAATTTCAACTGAGTTCTTGCTCGAAGACACATGGCAAAAGCGTCAGTACAGCGTCAATCTCGTTTTGTGGCACCAGCTTCTGCCCCACGACTGCGGTACGGCCGCTCGTCTCGTTCAGATGCTGACGCCAGCCCGCCACGGAAAGATCCTGTGCGGTCAAAATCCCGACGTCATCAGCTCCCCAGCGCGATGCGAGAGCTTTAGGAATCTGATCCCAGCAGTGGGCTAGAATGACAATCATCCAAACCGACCTCCTCCCTTCACTCCTTTTTCTGTTCTACCTTGGGTGGCTCCTCATCGGACTTGCCTGACCCCTGCTGACCAACAGGCGGACGTTCTTGGGGGCGAATGAACGCTCTTCGGGTCGCGGCACCTTCCACCTCGGCCGAAGCATCCGTGGAGGACGAGGGTTTCAAAGGTGACATACGCGTTGCAATCTGCTCCACCACTGGAAGGTGCTTATCGGGGACCTTGTCAATCCCATGTTCCTTTTTGTCCTTTGTGTCCTTTGTGTCCTTTGTGTCCTTTGTGTCCTTTGTTTTCGATCCAATCCCCGTTAGCGTAACCGTAAGTGGACTGACGCCCGACGTATTGGTAATTTGCAATTGGGCAGTTAGCGTTCCCGCTGTGGCGGGGTTGAACTGAATCGTGATAGTGCATGTTTGGCTTGGGCTTAAGGTGCCGCAGGTGTTGCTCGTTATCCTATAGCTACCTGGGTCGGCCCCGGCGATGGTCACAGTAGTGATCGTAACCGGCGCCGTTCCGGTGCTTGTCAGAGTCACACTTTTCGCTAGACTGCTTCCGATGAGTACCGTCCCGAACTCCACTGGGTTGGGGGAAACACTCAGCCCAGGAACAGCCGCGCTGCCAGTGCCGTTCAAGGAGATCGTGACATTGCCCGCGTTTGTAGCGACAACCAGCGAGGCACTTCGGGGCCCAGAAGTGGTTGGCGTGAACAAAACCGAGATGCTGCAGGTCCCGCCCGGTGCTAAGATCCCGCTGCCCGAAGTGATGCAGTTGCTGGTTTGTGAAAAGTCGGATGTCGAGATGGTAATCCCAGAGATTGTCAGTTGCGATGTACCTGGGTTAGACAGTGTCACGGTTTGCGGCGCACTGGTGGTGCCCACGATCTGTTGTAGGAAGGTCAGGCTTGTAGTCGAGGCACTCACTTGGGGTTGAACCCCGGTGCCCGTCAACGTGATCACGAGCGAACCACTTTGTGTGCCCTCAGACCAGTTAACGTTGATTTGAGCCGTACGTGTGCCAGCAGCTGACGGAGTGAACGTGACACTAATCGCGCAGTTTGCCCCACTTGTTACCGATCCGCCGCATGTGTTCGACACGGTAAAATCGCCAGGGTTCGCACCGGAAACGACGATACCCCCCGCGCCGGGAATGGTTAGCGTACTACCGCCGCTATTAGTCAGAGTGATGGATTGCGGCGGGCTGGTCGAACCAACCGGCTGACCGCTGCTGAAATTAACGGCGCCCGCCGATAAGGAAACCACTGGTTGCGAGATCACCCAGAACCACATATTGAAGTCGGCGGAGCGGCGGCCGTCGCCGCTCGGCAACTGCAAAATTGTGGCCGGTTGTGCAACGGTCCAGAAAGCATTTGGCGGGGCTTGGTTACTGTTGAACGCCACACAGGTGTAGTAACTTCCGGCGTTCTCCACGACCTGGCCCGCGGTATATTCCGTGGTTGCATTCCAGGCGTTCACATTCTGGGTCGGCTGGCCGCCCACGGTGGGTATGCCCACCATCCCGCCATTCAAGTACACGTCCGGGTTCCCTTGCGCCCAGATAGAGTTGCCCTTGAGCATAAGATGGGCCAATAAGGGTGCGCCGGCCGGGGTGATTTGGCTTGACAGCGCCTGCACAGCGGCGCTGCTCGGCGTCCAGGTGATAGTTTGTGAGGAAACGCTGACGGTCGCGGGGAGGATGACGGCACTGAACCCTGCTCCTGCCGGGGCGGTGGGGGTCGCGGGGGTGGGAAGATCGACGGTGACAGAGCAAATCGGGCAATTACTCTGGGACGCAGGCTGAGTAATGATGGCGGGGTCCACGGGCAGATCGCAGTTCACATTGATGCCGTAGGCCAAACCTTGTTGAAGCGCGACCGTACTGTCGTTTAGCAGTGCGGTACTCGCAGGTGCGCCGAGGAAAACGCTGGTGACATGCATGCAGGAATTCGCCAAGGGCGGGAAGATCTGGCGACAGTCACTTGAAGGTCCCGTGAAGTTGATGATAGCCAGACGACAGTAGTGGTGATGGATGCCCTGCGGGGGAGTTTGTGGAGGAGCCCAGTAAGACGTATTCGGAGGCGTCTGATTGGTATTAGGCGCTTGGCAGATGTAGTAATTTCCAGAGCTGATCACCACCTGCCCTTGGACGTACGCGGTGGTCGCGTTCCAGACGGTTGCGGGTTGGGACTGGGCCGTAGCGGGCTGGGTGAGCATCTCTACCGAGCCGTCGGTCGTCCGGGCGGCAAAGGTCCAGTAATCGCCGGTCTGGAACGAGTTTCCGGACGACGCCAGATCGAAAGCGACCGTAATCCCATTCTCCAGGATGAGGGCAGTGCCCGATGGCGGAACCGGAATGTCACCCGTAGCACCGGCAGCGCCCAAATCCACCCAGACAGTTTGGCCGTCGCTTTCGTATATCGTGCCGGACTGGTCCCAACGTCGGATGCGGGTATGCCGCGTAGGATCGGTTTGGCCGCGCACTGTTCACCGGGAAATCGCCGGAGAGGACTGAATTCAGCGTAATGGTTTTGGCTGCGGAATTTATGGTGTCGATTTGCTGTAACTCTCCAGGTTGACCAGACAATTCGATGTAGTCGTCGATAATTTCTATCCAGTCCCCAGGGTTGAATCCGAGCACCTGGTCGCGGCCCAGGCTTTGGACCGTAAGGGTCGAACTGGTGGCGGAAGAGATGGCAGTGACTGCGGTGGCGACCGAAGCGTCTTCGCGTGACCATTTGAAAGTGGCTGTCCCCACCGGGCCAGCCTGATGAATCTCCACCCGGTAAAGCTGGTTTTCTAGACCAGTGTAGCCACCAGCCGGACTGAGAGCGCACGGTCCCGAGGAAGGCGATGGCACCACGCCAGTGGTGAGCAGGCTCGCCGAGGGCTGGATCAGATTTTCCCAAGTCTGGCCGGTCGCTGAGCTTGGGGCGAAACTGGAGCAGGCCACGCCGCTAGTCACGGCCAGCCACTTGACCTGCCAGACCGTTTGCAGTCGGCCAGTGGTGTCAACACCGACGGCCTGGTCAACCAACTTCGAGTCTTCGAGATATGTCACCTCTCTTTGCCACACGTCCAAGTAAATCAAGTAGGGGCCGTTTGCCGACGGCGGTACGGTGGCCCCCGGCAGATACGGCTGGTTGGTGAAATCCAAGTCGATCTCGGTAGCACCCGGAGTCTGCGGAGCTCCCGACCACTCACCAAGGGAGGGGTCCCATTGCGCCAACAATGCAGGGCCGTGATTTTCTGCCAGGAGCCCATCCACATAGATTCGTCCCGCGCCGATGGTGATGTGTGGAGTTCCGGATGCGTCCAGGAAGGCATTGATCTTGAATCCGTTGGGAGTACTGGACGGCACGCCAGACAGCCCAAGAATATCCAGCGTTCCGGCTTGCATGCGGCGGGCGAATTCGGCCAGCCATTCGTTCCAGTCCGAATCCAGCTGGACTCGTCCCTGCTGCATCACCACGCCCAGGTAGTCATTCCAAGGATTGAAAGTGAAACGGCTGTTATCGAAGCTCATGTTGAACTTCCTTCAATTTTGATAAAAGATTCCGAACTCCAAACCCACCGGAAGATATTCCTGCAGCCTCACGCCCAGGTCGTTTTCACGCAGTGGCGCCAGCACAAAGTGGAACGCTCCCATTTCCCCGCCGTCCTCCGCTCCTTGGCGTATCGAGTTGTCGGTGGACGGCCAAAGCTTCCCGTATCCCGGGTCGCCGTAGCGCAGCGAGTAGAACAGCGGCTGGGCAGTTCCTGCGCCAGGATCGATGCCGACGCATTCGAACTGCCGCGGCACCACCGAGCCGGCTGGGAGATAGCTGAAGCGCACGCAGCCTTGCTGTTTGCGGTCGGCTAAAACGGGTGCGGTCCAACTATCGCTGGCAGCCAATCCCGCCCACACGATGCTGTCGGAAACCAAAGCAAACAGAGTGGCGTGAATTTTCCCTATTACCGTGCAATATTGCAGCGTCAAGCTACCCCCTCCGCTGCTCCCGTCAGTGTTTGCGTAGGCGACACCAGTTGGGTCGCACGCGTCCACGATGCTGTCCGAAAGATTGGCTGAGGACTGTGGGCTAACCCACAATCCGCCCACGATGGATTTCTCGATCGTGATCTCCAAGCCCGACGATTGCGCCAGCAGAGTGGGCAGTCCGGAAGCAGCCTGCTGGGGCTCACCTGCTGACGTCAGCGCCCACCCGGGAACCAGTGTGCAATGTGTCAATCCGAGCTGACTGAGCTGATTAGTCCCGCCGTTGGGGACATGAACCAAGGCTGGGGGAAGACCTGCACCCAGTAAAGAAGACGCATAGGCGATCACGAGTCCATTCAGGTTGAAAGCGCTCTCCGCTCCTCCGGTCACCGAGATTTCACCGCCTAGAATTATCGTCGGACGTTGCCCGTCTTTCCCGCGCAACTCGATGGTTGCTCCGGGCGGAACGTTGATTTGCAACGCCGGAGAACCATTCAGCGGGTAAACCCCGCTGTCGGCGATCTCAACCGCTATCTGTTGGTTTTGACCGACGGTGCTGGCGGCGAGATTCAAAGCGTCCTGAAGGCTATAACCGGGTGGTTGCGAACTGTCTGGAAAAGGTACGACTGGGATTTCCTGTGGCACCGCGAAACTGTCAGACCGGGAGTATTCTCCTCCTCCCATATCGGCATTGAAGCCGTAGTAAAAGGAAGCCTGGAGTTGAGTCGTCGCCGACCCGGCGGACGGAAGTGGTTCAACGGCATTTGCGAGGGCGATCCGGCCCAATTCCGGATCCACGCAAACCGCATAAGGGCTTCCGCTAGCCGGTATGTTGGCCCAATCGCCGTCATTGCCGGAAAGGTCGCAAACCTGGATTTGGAACGGGTTCAAGAGTGTGCCGTTGAGATACAGAGCCAAGCTCTTTCCGAGGCCGTAATAGACCGCCCCGACACCGCTTTGAATGTCCTGGCAGAAAACGCGGCGCCGCAACACCGCTGGCACGTTCGCCGGTTGGGCACCCGCCGTTATCTCAGGACCTTGGGAGACAGGGTTATTAAAGAGAGGCGCATCCCTCCCCAATGGGCTGAAGCGAAAAAATTTGCCACTGCTGTCAACTGCGGTTAGTGGCAGGTTCGTAAGACTGTAAGCGTTCAGCGACCACAGAAAGATTCCAATGTTCTGGATGTTGTAGCGACCCCGTTTTACCGCGATGCGGTGGACGTCGACGGTATGGGCCGTGGTATCGAAAGCCGTATCCATGTATTCGGCAATCTGCCAGCGCCGCAAATCAGGCGCGTAGTGGTTGTGAGGCCGGATGTGTTTCATGTATTGCGCCACTGCCAGCACCTTAAAGAACTCGACCGCGTGTGCGCCCCATCCGGTAACATCCCGCGCCAGTTGTTCCAGCACCAGGACGGTGCCCTTGCGGCGCCGTAAAGAAATGGTGTTGGCTACCTCGGCGCGCGGGCTGGCCACCGCTGGAGCTATGCCGTGAACCAACTGGTAACCAATCAGGTCTCCGATATAAGGGATGACCCATGGAGCGCAGGTCTCGATGAATTGGTCGTCGTAAAGCTGGTTCAGGTCATCCGCCATCACCGCAAACTGCTCTTCGATCAGCATCAGCAACGACTGTAGAGGACCTCGCGATTTGGGCAGGAGCTGATCCAATTGCTGCTGTTGTTCCACCGTCAGCGGCGGAGGCGTGTTCTGAAGGATCTGCAGTTGGGCAGATTCCTCGGGACTCAACAAATTCAACTGCGCGTCCTTCAGTCGATAGAGCGCGGGCAGCAGGTCAAAGAGCTTCTGACCCTGAGCGCTCATGACATCACCCCCAAAATCACCGAACTGGGATCTGGATCCAGAACCAGAATCTCCGCCGGCAGGGGCAAAGACTGGGTATTCGCCGACGGAAGATAGGGACAGATCAGATTCGCCGAACTCGAATTCGGCCGTGGAACGATGACTTGCTGCGCCATCCAGTTATTCCAGTTCGAGAGAGTAAAGCCATTGGACAATCCCGCCAAATCTCCTCCGGTGCTGCTGGCCACGATGTTGATCTGGGTGACGTTGACCGCAACGACGCCGGGAACATTCTGAATGACGGTCGATACCTCATCCGCAGAAACTCCCTGGCCGAAGCTTCGCTGCGCGAAGCCGTACGCCTGCGACAGCGTTTGCAACACTTGGGCTTGAACCGTGGGCTGGTCGTAGGCCGGATCATACTGCAGATCGGCCGATAGGCCGAAGAGTGTTTCCACGAAAGATTGGACCGTAATGGCAATGAGTGGATTGCCGTAATTCCGGAGGGATGCGACCAGGTTGTTGAGGGTCGGATTTCCAGGCGGCAGAGCGACTCCGTCCACTCCCGCCACGGTCAGGAACACACCTTGACCGTGCCCGCTCGGAATCCAGATAGCGTAGGCTTTGGCAATACCGGCGAAGGTGCCGGCATAGTTTTGATAATCCGTCAGCGATACCGCCCGTCCTAAAGTAAGAACCGTCAAGGGGGCGTTGGAACGAATGTCGTCCACCGACTGTGCGTCCTGTCCACCAGTGGCCGATTCGGGGTTGGTAACGCCGCTCACGCCCAGCGGCCTGATCGATTAAGGTTGTCAGCGTGTTGGCTCCGACATTTCCCGAGGATCCCAAGCCAATTCGATAATTCGCATGAATATTGTTTTGTCCCGTGGGGAGAACCGCGCCTTCCACGCCGTCGCCAAAAAAAACGTCGGCAGTGCCGTCCGACTGATTCAGCGTCGCGAAAACTTGATCCGACGAGCCTTCCCCGTAGAGGCTGGGTACTTCGCTCCAAGTCACTCCATTAACCTTCGCCTGCAATGTACTTTGTCTTCCCGTAGGAGTTGGGGCCTGCACATACGTGAGCGGAGACTGTTTCAGGGTGAAGCTTTGATTGGGTGTGGAAGCGTCGCCGCTGCCCATGATCTCAGTCACTGACTGGCCATTCGTGGCCAGAGCCACGTTGACATTCACCGTGGTGACGGTGCGGTCGTAACAATTGGTAAGAGGCGACTGCAATTGAATCTGGGTGTGAGGATAAGGCTCCGTACTTTCGACCACCGACGAGACCAGGGCGTATTCGCCCACGACAGGGTCGTTGCTGGAAGGCGCTAATGAGAACTGGTTCAGCTTAAGCGGAGAGCCGCTTGCCCCCTGAAGTGTACCTGTGCGTCCGCTTGTGTCTTGCGCTTTGAGCGTGATCGGGGCCGTAAAAAATCTCCAGCCGGGGATGTCTCCTTTGGCGTTTAGCGGCAGGGGCGTTGGGTCAGTAAGTGTGTAGATGTCTCCAGGGTTCAGGTTCACCGGATGAGCGGGCTGATCGTCGGGAATGAATTGGAGGCCTACAACTCCATCGTTGACGGAAATTTTCTGGCGTACGCCGGACAGGGAGACGACGGTGGCTCCCTGGAGGTCCGGGCGCAAGTCTTCGAGATCGAGGAGCGTGCCGTAGAGGGGATGGTCTAACGGTTGCTCAGCGACTGCGAGTGCCTCAGCTTGGGCAAGCACTGAGGTTTGGCGCGCATTAGCGTAATAACCGCTCAGGTTGTTGTCGGAGTCTGTCGACAGTCGGCTGATCTTGCCGCTTAGCCCGTATCCCGATCGGGAAATTACTGTAACCGATGTTATTTCGTAGAGCGAGAGCAAACCAGAAGGAGACCTGGAAGTGTACATGTCCGGCATGTTCAGAGCTATCCAGCCCCCTGATACAAGCTGGGAGTAGGTCGCATCCAGGTCAACCAATTTATCCGCAGGTTGCACAAAGTTCCAATCAGTGTTGGCACTGTTCAAAAGACTCGTCGTAATATCCACTTCTAGTCCAGTGCCGCTTCCTCCGCTGGTTGTAGCGGCAACAGTTGTGGCATAGGCGGTGCCAGCTTGAACAACCAATAGCGTTCCAGTTACAGCGCCGGTACTGTTAACCGTCTGAACCTGCAAGACTCCATTGCTGCCACCCCCTCCAGTGACGCTTACTTGGTCTCCGGCTCTATATCCTGTTCCGGCATTACCGCTGTGAGGGACTGGATTCGGTTCAAGTGCACCGGTGGAGGTAAGGGTTTTAACGGTGGTTGAAGGGAGCATCAGCGGGCTTATCGCGTTGTACCCGAACAATGCAGCGCGTTGCCTGAAGGCGTAGAACTTCGGGTGCTTCTGCGCAGGCCTGACCCATTCACCCGCGTCTCCCAGTGGCTCATCCCAGGTGACATAGGTGCGATTGTTCTCAGTATCTGGCGTGACTTTCGTGACGAGTCTTACGTCCCAATTGTTATTGGTGCTGGATGCTGCCCGTTCATCACCCACAATCAGGAACAGATCGCCTGGCTTCAGTTGAGTAGCTGTTCCCGCCAGATAAATGCTCAAATCTCCGATTTGTGGCACCCATGGCACGCCGCTTTGCACCGGCAGAGCGTTCCAGTCGGGCTTCGCTTGGATGTCCGCGGAGGTCTCAAAAACTTGTGGCGTCTGTCCCTGCGCGGGGACGCTCTGCAACTGCGTTCCCTGCGGAATCGTGATCGCTGGAGCAGACGGATCTGGCGCCTGACCCGGCGCCGCCCGCAAACTGAATGCAACGTAGGCAGAGGCCGATACGCCCGGCGAAGGCTGATATCCGATCAGTCGCGACAGTTCGGTCAACGACCGCAACTGTCCGGCGGTACGCAGGTAGCTCTCATTGGCCAGGCGTTCCTGATAAAACGTCAGGACGTCGAGCACCATGGCGCTAGCGTCCAGCAGGGCGATAGTGAAATCGTCGTCATCCCGAGTCTTCAGAGCGGCAAGCGCGGGATAATCGGAACTCGAAAGCCGGGCCAGCATGGACTCCTTGAAGCTGGCCCAAGTGCCCACCCGGTAGGACACTGAAGGCTGACCGGGCAGATTGCTGCGAGGCTGCGGCGTTTGAACGCTGGTTCCGCTGCAGCAGCCGCAGTCACAATTGGATGTCCCGGTGCAGCTCATAAAGTTCGCTTCACTTCCCGCCCTGCATGTTCAAAATCAACTGACCGTGGTCGGGATAACTAGGGTCGTTGTCTAGTCGCGCCACCTGCAGAGATCCCAGCTTGATTTGTCCCGCAGCAAGGTACTGGGTGGAGTCCACTCCCTGCGGTTGAAACTGGGTGGCCGTAACTGAAATCACACCCGCCACAGACCGGGCCGCCTTGTACACCGGACTTAAGTAAACGGTTTGTCCGAAGGTGAAGTTGTCAGGATAGAAAAGGCCCTTTTGACCATTCGGCAAAACCTGGTTGCCCAAGACCTGCAGCAGCGACTGCTCCACGTCGCTTTGGAAATAATTCGGGTCCACTAACACTTCCAGCGTGATCTGCAGAGAAACGTATTGAGGAGATTCCAGTTGCAAATCCTGGCCGGCCAAGCGGTAGCGTTCCACGGTTTTCTTGAGGGTCTTTTGCAGGGATGGGGTCAGATTGCCGCCCCCAGTCGGTTCCACCGCGATGAATACCGAGTACCAGCTCCCCGTCCAGCGCAGCGAAGCCACGGCCTGATCCACCTGGGGATTGTTTTCTGCCACCGCTTCGTAATCCGACATGGTCACGGACCTTTGTATTGCGCTTGGATCCTGGGAAAGAAAAGCTTGCGGCGCCCGCCGGCGAATCTGGTCATTGGTCTCCGGATCCGTGCCTCCACTGGCAGGGAGCGGATTGGTGCAGGATTGAATTCGCGCGTCAACCGCCGACAGGTAAATCAGACTCTCCGCCCCCACGTTGCCGGCGGCTCCGTTGCCGATACGGTAGTTGGCGACAAACGACGTCCCCGATTCCGGAACCATGCCGTTGGTGGTTTCCGACGAATTCGGATCGGCAGGCGTGGCAAACCGCAAGCTCGCCGCGCCATCCGATTCAATCTCCACTACGAAGACTTGATCCGAAGCGCTGCTTCCCAACAGATCTTGTTCCGGATTCCACGAGGACAGTTCTCCATCCAGAGTCCCGTTCAGAGTGATCACAGGAACGGCCTCGCTAGGATCGAAATTCATGAGGTCATAGGCGGCAATGCTGATGTCGGGGGCTTCGCCAAAACTCTTCGCTGTAACCAGTTGGGAATTCGCGTTGACTTGGTTTATGGCGGCCAGTGAAAGGCCGGTGAAATTCTCTAAAGTGACCGGTAGTGTGACACCCACTCCACCCGACGGGGGGTAGTAAACAACCGCAAGATTATATGCGGCTGGCTGGCTCGCCGTGGTTGGTTCCAGCCCCTCGACTCCGAAATACTGAGGCCAGCCGAGCAGATTGGTGGCATCCCCGGTCGGGTTGGCTGCTTCCAAAGTCAAATATGTCACCGCCGGATTGCTCAGATCCTGCAGATTCACGGTCCCAGTGTTCGGGAGCCTGGTAGCGGTACCTGGAAAACCCGAAGGAGCGGTCGTGGGAGGAACATAGCTCGGAGGAACCTGGATCAATTTCGACAAAGAGTTAATTTGGGTGGCAACATAGTTCGCATCGGTTTGGGTAAGCGAAAGATTCGTGAAGCGTTCCAGTGTAACTTGCGTGGTCATACCGAACGCGCCGTTCGGCGGGTTGTAAATCACCGAAAGATCGAAATTCGCCGGCGTCGTCTGGTTCTGTTTCACCATCACACCGAAAAGTTGCGGCCAGTCGGCGGGATTGGTGGCTTGAACCATCAAACAGACGAGGCCGTTTGAGTCGAGCAAGTTGACTGGACCGGTTCCTCCCAGAAGGACGACTCCGGGTGCCGGGCTTCCAGCCAAGGGCAGGGGAACTTGCTGGGTGAGCGGGGCGTCCGGAACCTGCGGTCGAAAACGCACTGGAAGCGGAATAGGCGAGACTGGTGACTGGCAGCGATCCGCAGCTGGATCGGGCGGCAGGTAGAGCTGCGGTGCTGGCACTGTCCCGAGCTCCTTGCCCGAAATAAACACTCCGTGGTCGGCTAATACAACATTGCCCAAGGCCACGCTAACATTCGTCGCACTCACAGCAGTAATGTCTACTTCTAAATTCGAGCCGCTGCCGCCCGTCGTGGCAAGAGCCGTAGCAATGGAATACCCTGCTCCGGGATTCAGCGTGACCACGCTCAATCCCGTGACCACCCCTCCGCCGCCGATAGTGGTGACTTCGCATTCGCCGCCGCTCGCACCGGATTGGGTGACGGTAACAATGTCGCCGACAACATAGCCTGTTCCCGCCGCACCTGCGTGGGGCGCCACCGTCTGAATTTGCCCTCCGTTCGCATCCACATATGCGGACGAAATGCAAATCGGAAAAGGAAGAGCGTCATCCTCCGACCACTGGATCTCGGTCACCGGAGCGGGAGTCTGGGTGGTGGGATTGGAGATGGGGTTGCCATTCTGGTCGAAGACCGGGTCAACCAGTGGCTGGCCATTGGCGTTCACGGTGGCCACCTGGGTCAGCCTGACAGCGCAGCGATGGCGGAGATCGGCATCCGCTGCATTCGCGGTTTGCGGCCCCACAACCTCCTCGAAAATCAGCACGTCGCCCGGTTGCAGATTTGGGTAGGATCCGCTGAGTGTCGCCTCCACAGCTCCCTGCGGCAGGCAGCACTCCGTGTCGCCCCAGGCGTAAAAAGGCATCTCATTGTGTTCGGAATACAAAAGAGCGTTTTGCATGGGTTGAAAAACCTGCACACCGCTCAGCAACGCCGCCTCTTCGTTACCCGTCAGGGTAGAAGGCATGCCGGGCGCATAGGTATAAAAGCTGGTTTGAGTGCGGTCCAGAAAAACTGCCACGCCTGGATTCGCCGCGACTGTCAGGTGAATCCATGCCCGCGCATTACAGCCATCGTGTACCTGGTAATCCACCAGACGCGCATGACGCCGCAGGGACACTCGGCTGCGCGCGGTCTCCAGGTAAGCCTCGGTTGCGATCGCGTCCTGCTGGTAGCTCAGATAATCGCCGCGATAGGCGATGAGTTCAGCGAGAGCCACGCCCAAATCCGCTTCGTTCGTACCTCCCCAACTGGGTAAAAGCTGGTTCAATCGGTCGAGAATCAGAGTGCGAAAACTACCATAGTCCTTGGCCAGATAATTGATCGGGGGCGGAGTCGGCGGAATCGGAGAACAAGCAGGAGGCTGCGGCTTGCAATCAAAATTCGGTGCGCATTCAACTTTAAAGGAGAATTGCACCTCGGCCAGTTGAGGATCGAAGCCTGTGAACACCTCTCTGATATCGAGAGGATCTTCGGCCGCCTGGGTTGTCGAGTTTACCAATCGCAAAGTGTAAGTGGAAAAATCTCCCGCCTTATTGGTTTGCACCACCAAAACATTTGACTCGGGCGCGAGCGGCGACGCCGACACCACTGTGATATCGGTGATGCTTTCCCCACCCACAATCATCACGTTGCCGGGCGTCAATTTGGCAGGCGCGGCCTTGAGGCAATAGACATTCAGGGTTTGCTGCGGAGGGCCGGATCCCTGATCCGCCACTTCCAGATAATCGATGCCGTTCACCGCGACCGCGGGATTGTTCAGAATCGCGCTTTTCCGGTTGAGGTTACAGCAACTGTAGATCATGAAGTGGCCTCGAAGGTGAAGGTCTGCACCTGAGTCACGTCAGTATTAAGCGGAGAGTAAGTCACGGTAACTGTAAGTACCGCCTCCTCGGCCGATGCGACCACCGATTGAATCGTCACGTAAGCGGCCAGCCATTTTTGCAGTGCGGCCTGCACGGCGAACTGAGTGGCCGCGGCCATCTCCATACTGTTAGGAGCGAAAGCCAACTGCAGCAGGCCGCTGCCGAAGTCCGGCATGTTTACTCGTTCGCCAGGCGATGTAAAAAGCACCTGCTCGACGAGTTGGTTCAAGTAATCTTGCGGCGCAGCTTCCTGAGTGCGTCCGCGCCCGTCGAATTGGTATGGAAAATTCAGATTCACCGTGTTGGTCTCCCAATGAATCCAAAAGCCGAAATCGTTTCACCCGGCGCAAGTGTTTTACGTTGCCAGAACCATGGTCTGCGCCATCACCGGCATGAGCGGCGTCCCCGTCGGCACACACGACGCCACTCCTGTCATGATGACCACTGGCTGACCCTGCGACATAACCTGGACCGCTCCCACCACCCACTGCGCGGTGACGCACGGCCCATTGCCTGCGGGCGGCACAAATGCGCAACCCGCCACTGTCCACGGCGCGGCGATGGTTGCGATGGGCATACCCGAAACCATCACCACCGGGCTGGGAACGGTTGGTATAGCTTGTCCGCCATGCGCGCACAGAACGATCGCTCCCACATGTAAGATCGGTGCCGGCATAGTTAATTCGCTTCCGTCCCGCCCAAGGTTTCCTTCAAAGCCTTGCCTCGAACGATCTTTTCAACGTGTTAATCGACTAAGTAACAAAAACTCTGCCATCGACCGTGATCACGGCCCTAGAACCGTAAGAGCTCCCAGATTGATGTTCACCACCGGACCAATCAAGTTAATGCTGGCTAGGCCCGGTCCGGCGCTGAGATAAATGCCGGTGTCATTTACCACGATCATGGCTCCACTCGTACTCTTGAGCACGATTCCGCCGGTGACCGGAGTCGGCGGTGCGTCGCTCACCATCACCATGTTTTGCCCGGTGGTCTGAAGCACAATGTTTTGCCCTGGCGGGATAGCCGGTGGAGCGGTGGCAAAGATCGGAACATCGGCGACTAAGCCCCAAAAACCTCCGGTCCAGATCGGGTAGTCGGGATCTCCCTGCTCGAATTCGACCCAGACCTGCGACCCAATCGGCGGCACAATGAAGCATCCGGCTTGAATGCCCGCCGCAGGAACGCAGGGCATGGCCCAACTGGAGGGAATTTCTCCTAAGACATCAGGTACCTGCAGCAAGACTCGACCGATCTGCTCGGGGTCAATGTTTTCGATGACCAGGCCGCGATACTTTCCGTAGTAGCGCTTGGGGCCACTTCCTTGAGAAGAATCCTCTGAGTTCATACGTTCACCGTGGGTACTGTGGAGACTAATCCGTTTCGGGTTAAGGTAAAGTCCTGCTTGTATTCTCCTCGCTTAATCTTGTGGGTTACGCTCTTGACGTAGTAAAGCCCGTCGAAAGCTGGGCCTGATCCTCGCACTCCCACGAGTTGCCGGGCCTTCAAAACACCGCCATAGCGAGTGACATCCAGGCTACCCTCGCACGAGACCGCTTCCGCGTTCGACGCCGCTGCTGCCAGGCCCTGCATGATTGCCTGGGGGATGGGTCTTTTTGCCAAGTCCTCACGAAAGGGCGATAGATCGGGCGGCAGAAGATTAGTGGGCAGCGGCGGAATCACGCCGAGAGGTGGATTCAGTGGTGTAATCGGCGGCATAGGGATTGGAATGCTCAGGCCAGTTTCCTGTATGTAGATGTAGACCAGCGGAATCTTATTGCGCTCCTGATCGAAAGTGAAATGCAGGCTCTCCACATTGGTATAAGCGTCCATGTCTGAACTTAAAGCGGGCTGCACCGGACCAACTTTGATCTGTGGCCCCCAATAGGCCGTGCTTACCCCCGGTTTGGGGCCGGGGTCGATGTAGAAAACGTACCCTGCCTGTTCCGCCAAACTCTTGATGTATTGCAGATCCGTGCCTTGCTGACTGGGGATCTGGTCGATTGGCAAAGGAACGAAAAGCAGGACGCTGGGAATCACCAGCGGTATAACGCCAAACGGCGAATACTTGAGCAGCATCAGCGCCACTCGCGCCTCCGCCGGGCAGGCGGGAAATGGGAATCCGCTGAATTTTGACTGGTCCATAAGAACGGTCAGGTCTTTTCCCATTAGCGTCAATGTGGAATTGGATCCTTTATCGCCGGGCGCAATGTGGTTCTCCGTGATCACACCATCGATGAGCACGTTCGACACGCCGTTAACCGTAGCTACGATTACGGTCCGCATAAACAACAGCGGAATGCCTCCTGTCAGCAGGAACAGAATCTGCAACGGCGATTGCTTGTCGATGCTGAACGTAAGCTTGAACCCGCTCTGGCCGACATCTTTCACACTCACCTCTACCTCGGCCAGCGCATCTAGCACGGCCCGCGGTACGGTCTGAGGGAAGATCGGCCCCATCATCAGGCTCAACTGAGCGCTCCTAAGCATTCGATACCCCCGGCACACCTTGAGGCATGGTGATGTTCAACACCGTTCCGGGCGTTTCCACTAACTGGTTGGGGCGGATGGCGCCATTGGCGTCGCAAAGCAGCCAGAAAATTAGCGGATCACCCAGATACTTCGCCGCCAGCAAATCGAGCCGGTCGCCTTGTCTGACCGTGTGCGTGGCCACAGTAGAAAAATTAGGTGCACCCGGCTGCGGCACGAACCGCCGCGCCAGATAGGTGACCGTTTGACCATTGGGGGCGGTGTACGAAACCGTGCTCGAACCGTAATAACGGCTGTCGGTCGGGAATGTGACCGGAGGCACCACCCCCATTTGGAGCAAGGCCTGAAGTGGACTCTTCATGGCAAGCCTCCCAATCCCAAAACCGAAATGGCCACGTTGGCTACCTTCGACGCCAGTTGTTCCTTGTTGCTAAGGTAGGCCATGAACATGTGGCCGCCAGGAGAGTCAAAACCCAAGTCATCGATGTTCAGAACCCTCAAACCCAGGCTGACTTTTGCCCGGATCGGATTCAAGTTAGGATCGAAAGCCTCCTCGGTAATGGAAAAGTCGGTCAACCGCACCGGGACCACGCGACTGATGCTCCACACAAAAAGCGTGAGCGGCTGCTCCATCCGGATGATTTCCAGCGTACCGTTGTTGGCGATGTTGTCGTCGGACATGAGCGTCTCGACGGTCGGATTCACCAGCATCTCCAACTGCGCCAATTGCGGATGCAGACCGTACCGCACCGCCGTGGAATTCGTCTTCGGAAATTCCAACTGGTCGGTGGCATCGAGCTCTGCCTCCAGCTTGATGGTCTCCACCGCCGGCCCACGCAGGCGCAGAGCGTCCACGCGCACCCCATCCTGCCCGCCCGGCATCGCCTGGATCTGCAATGTGCGAGAAAGCGAATCTGGGTTGTACTGCAGCGCAATGATGCTCTTCACCGCGGACGTGTCCGGGTCCATGGTCACAATGCCGCCCTTAACCAGGCGCGGCGAATTGGGAAAGCCGCTCATGCAGTGGCTCCTTATTACTCAACACTTCGGGTGCCCGACCAATCGTTCCTCATGCTCCGTGTCTCTCCTCTGGTGTAACCACCGAAACAAGCACACAAATCATCAAAATCTCCACTTCAACGGAAGATTGAAAGGACCCACGGTCGTGGCATTTGGATATGCCTCCTTTATCTCAGTATTGAAACGGTCTTGGACGTTAGGATAATCGCGGCTCTCAGAAGTCGATGCTGTGCTTTCCAGTTCCGAGTTGGCTGCTTTTGCAGCGAGTTCTTCGGAAAGCCTCCACGTCCACCGGTATTTCGAATACAGGCGAGCCCACGTCTCGCGCAGATCACCGCCAACTTCCGGCCTATTACCATGGCTCGTAAAGGGCTCGTTGAGAGCTTGAACGTCCATGAGGTGAAAAGGTATCAGTGACGGCGCAGGCTGCAGAGCCAATTGGGATACGGTCGGAGGACCGCCCGGTTTGCCCAGGCACAGGTTCGGGGACTGCGTACAAATGTCAGCCGTAGCCGCGGGGCCCAGCCTGCGCAAATCCGTCGTTGGCGCTGGAGCCATAGTCAGCCCCGAAGACATCACTCCCTTAAAGGGTCGGGATGGCTCGAAGCGGACCTCGACTCGCCGGTTGCGCGGTTCGGCCCTCTTTGTTTTCACCAACAGATCCGTAGCGCCGTGACTTTCCGTGTGGACAATTTCTGGCGGGATGTCCGCACCAAGAAGGGCGTCCCGGACCGAATCCGCGCGGGCCTGTCCCAGGGTCTGGTTGTCATTCTCTTGTCCCACGGCATCAGTGTGCCCAATCACAAGAATGTTTGAACCGGGATATTGCCTCAACAGCGTTTGCATGTTCTTGGCGGTCTTAACTACCTGGGACTGGTTGGCGCCGGAAAGATCGGCCTTGCCGGTTTGGAAGGCGTCAATGGAGAAAGAACCGATCGCCGCTGCCATGAACGGAGATGCCGACTCCGCCAGATCAAGGTTGGGGCCGGCAGCTTGACTGGGCTGCCTTTGCACGCTAAGCGGCCGGTGAGATTGGATGGCAACGCGCCCGCCGTTGACGGTTACTGAGGCCGCCCGACTGGCTTCGCTTTCACTCTCGTCCGAGGGATGTCCGAGCGCGAGTTGGCCGTTGACAGCGATAGCGTGGTTCTGTTGAATCGTATGCGTCAATTCATGGGCGATGAGCTTTCGTCCTTGCCGGCTGTGTGGCTCATATTGTCCAGACGCAAAGACCATATGCCCGCCCACCGCATAGGCCGAGGCTTCGACCTCCCGAGCCGAGGCCGCGGCCTCTGAACCTGCGTGCACTCGCACCCGGCTGAAGTCGTAACCAAAACGTGGTTCAAAGAAATCCCGCGTTCTTGGATCCAAAGATTCTCCCGGTGAATTCAAAACTCGATGGGTGACAGACAGCTCGCGACCGGCCGGGGATGCCTTGGTTCGGCCTTGACGTTCAGAGCTTTCCCGGCTACGCGTGGCGCTCTCACGTTGCAGCATCGCTTTATTCGCAAGCATCACTTACTTTAAAGGCAAGGCCAGATTCACTCTGACTCTCCCACCCTCCTCATTTAGCGCATCAACTCAATCTCACATGCATCCATGGACCTTGCGTCCTGCCAATCGATTGCAGCAACCCGAGGCAGTTAACCAGTCGCAGCTCCCGGCTGCGGCGGGGGAAAGTCTCCCACTTCAGGTCCAAAGCCCAGAGCCTCGCCGAGATCTATTCCAGGGATCGCATGGCGGTGGGCAAGAATCAAGTCTTTAAGCAGCGGTTCTAAGTTCGAATGGAGGGCAGCGTCCACAAAGGCATGCACCTGCGGCTGGTCGGAATTCAGCGCAGTGTCTCCAGCGAGCCCCCCCAGCCCCGCCTGGACGAGGCCCGCTCCGAGAACGCTTCTCACAAAGCCTCCGAATACCTCGGAGACGATCTTGTAGCTAAACTGCAAATGACCGCCTGAGAAGAAAGTGGCGCCGGTTACCAGGACGAGGGGAAAACCCGCATCGGCAATTCGAAATTCAACATTGCTGGATACATGGCTGGGACTCCAAAGCTCAATGCCCACAGATGAAATACGAATGTCCCGCAACTTGCTCGGGATGCCGCCGCTTAGGTTGAAGGTCACCGTAACATTCGTTCCCTTCGGGACCACTAACTTGAATCGACCAGAGGGTGGGTATGATATCTCTCCATCTAAGGTGACGCTGCCCGACGTCTTTACGCCTTTCGCGGCGGGCATGTCTTTGGAGGGAGAGCTACTGGGGGTGGACAAGTTAGAGACAAATGCTGACAAGTTGTTCAGAATGCTGGTATCCGAGAGTGGGTTGTAACCCGGTTTGCGCATGGCGGCTGGCATAGCGCCAAACAGGCTAGCCAGTCCAGCGGTAAGTTTGTCTTTGGCGTGCCCAAGCCACCAAGCGTAATTAGGGCCTTCGGCGGCAAATCCGAACGTGCCTTTGGTGAAATCAAAAGAGGCTTCAGTTAGCTCCATGTCTGGGTGGGGCCATGTTCCGGACGTGATAACGAGTCCCGGAGTAAAGTCGATGCGAAGTTCGCTAGCGGTGACAAAGATACTGACGCGAGTGTCCGCGAGCGTGTGGATTGTCTTGTCGGAATCGGACCCTGGAAGGGTCTGCCCAGCGACGAGGGTCCCCTCGAACATGAGGTGCTTTAAGGAACTTGGCGCGCCGACCTTCTGCGTCGCCTGCGTTGCCGCCTGCGCCAGCGAAGGCGTGTCAGTTGATTGCGCGTCGGCGTCGGGCTGCTGCTGAGCGGCGAGTGGTTGGCGCTGTATCAGGCCTTGACGGTTACTTCCCACTCCCGGCTGTCTTGTCTCCGATTGTTGGGCCACGTGTGAAAGTTCATGGGCCAGAAGATGCAATCCGCCTCTAGATTCAGGCCTGTATTGGTCGGCAGCGAAGACAATTTGCTCACCCGTCGCATAAGCTCGGGCATCCATCGCCCGACTCGATGCTGCCGCGTGTGCGTCAGTATGAACTCTTACCCGGCTGAAGTCGCGACCGAAACTACTTTCAAAAAAATCTCGAATGTTTGGTTTGAGCGGTCTGCCAGTGGAACTCAAGACCTGGCTGACGATAAGTGGGACTCGGCCGGTTCGGGTTGCATCCGCAGATTCCCGTTGAACGTTATTCTCCTGTCGTAATTCACCTGCACCAGGAGAGTCCGCCGTCGTGACCCTAGCGCAGTTGCGCTGCAGAGCCGCGCCTACGTTCACTGTAGAAAGCGACCAATCCCGCTTTGTACCTCCGCCCGCCATCACCTCATCCGCAACACGATCCGCTTCTCGCTCGAAGGAATCATTTGGCTCATTGATTCGCAACCCGCTGGACGAGGATTTGCCGGGCGCCTTTGTTTTCGGTGCCGGAGCCGTCTCGCGTTTCCTCGCTAGCATCGCTACGCTCATGGTTTCAAACCTCTGCCCAGCGCGCGGGCCATTTGCTTTCCGAACTTCCTGCCTCCCGAAGTTCCGGGTTCGAGTGGCAATCGGCCCAGCCTTAACACCGGAGTGCGGTGAGAGTGAGCCCACTCATCACGTGTTGCAGGATCGGATAAGACTTGGGACAATTCCCGTTGCAGCCCCTCCACCAACGCCTTTCGCTCAGTCGGTTCCAGCCCTCTCAAAACAAGCCGGTCGATGGTCACTCGCACTTGGCTCATACCCAGCCCCGCGTTTCAGCGTCAGAGAGCGGACGCTCGATTTTTTGCGCCTCCAGCCTGGCCGCCTCAAGCAGATGTTCCATGGCAACGGATTTTGTCGATTGCGCCGCCAGAAAGGCGGCATTCAGAGCGATATTGCGGATGCTGCCGCCCGTAACATTGAGCTGGGCCAGTTTCCTCGAATCTAAACCTGCAGTGGGAGTGTTAGGTGGGAATACGCGGCTCCAGATCGCTTCCCGCTGGTTGGCATCGGGAAATGGAAAATTTACCGTGAACCGCAGGCGGCGCTGGAAGGCCTTATCCAGCGACGACTTTAGATTTGTGGTCAGGATCGCCAGTCCCTCATAAGCTTCCATGCGTTGCAGCAGGTAGCCGACTTCAATGTTGGCGTAACGATCATGACTATCCTTCACGTCGCTGCGTTTGCCGAAGAGCGCGTCCGCCTCGTCGAACAGCAGAAGCACTCCGCCCTCCTCCGCCGCATCGAAAACCTGCTTCAGGTTTTTCTCGGTCTCGCCGATGTACTTGCTGACGACTGCCGAGAGATCGATGCGATACAGATCCAACCTCAACTCGTGGGCCAGTACTTCGGCGGCCAGCGTTTTGCCCGTGCCGCTTTCCCCGGTAAAGAGTGCAGTCACTCCCAAGCCGCGGCGGCCCTTGGCCGAAAAGCCCCAGGTTTCGTAAACCTTCATGCGGTGACGAACCTGCGCCGCCAGTTGCCGCAGAATTTGTTTCTGCGATTCCGGCAACACCAGGTCATCCCACCCTGCGGCAGGAACAATCCGTTGGGCAAGATCCTCCAGCTTCGGACGGGCCAGGGAGCGGCACGCATTCCACAAGTCCTCAGGACGAACCGGATCTTTGCTCAAAGCCATGATTGTGCCGGTCGAGGAAATCATCTTGGCGCTGAGCCGGAATTGTTCGGATAAATCATCGAGCGTGCCGTTGAAAGTCGCGGCCATCGGACCTAGTGCTTGCTGCCAGAGCCGCTTCTGTTCCGTCGGTTGCGGCTTGTTCACTTCGAAACGAAGGAAAGCCCGATTGAGCCGGACCGGTTCCCGGCTGGCGAGGAACACGAGGCCTTGCAACCGCTCTGCGAGGTGGCGCGCGGGAGCAGTGAGTCCCCCAGGCTCGCACTGAATCAGCAGCGCGCCTGGTACCAACAGCGCTTCTCTCTGCCACAAAATGGCGAACTGATCCAAATCGCCACCGATGGCCGGCAGGTCTGCAGCCAGCACCACAAACAACTGCCGTCCCGTATTCTGCGCCGCAACCGTGGCCGCGTCTTCCTGCCCGCCGGGGTCGTCGCCGCAAAGGTGGAGGACCGGAGAATATTGCGCGTAAGCTTCAAAAGCTCGCGCCGCTTCGGTTGCTGTCAGCTTATGGTCCGCTGCAATCCAGCCGGGCAAGGGCCGGGCTTGGATAAGCGTATCGAGTCGCATATCCAGCATGTTCACCCCGGCCAGATAGTGCAGGATACGCTCGTCGATTCGAAGTGGCGCAGATGTGAGACCGTGGCCTGCTTCCACTTCCACCAAGCGGAACCGCCGCAGCGGCCGCGAAGGCGTTAACGCGCTCCATTGCGGCTCCGGAAAAGTCGCCATCGCCAGTCCCAAGGTGGCGTACTGCCGCTGCGGATGCCCTTGCGCCTCGGCGCACAGGGTGGCCAGTTTCGAGTCCATTTCCACGCCGGCACAGAGTAGAAGAATTTGACTCTCGAAGGCGTTTAAGCCAAAAAGTTCAGAAAGCTGGTCAATTGCCGGCGGCACTTGCAGCCGTGCCCGGGCCTCTTGGATTGCCTTTTCTGATTGTTCATCGGGCTTGGCGCCCAAACGATCCTTAATCCAGGCGAATTCCGCCACCAGATAGGCTTGGTTGGCTTCAAGCCATGGGACTTTGCTTTCCTTCCTTTTCATACAGTCACCATCGGCCCGGTGAAAGTGGGAGGCGTGGCGGACCAGTCTACCGCTACCGGACTCACCACCCCGTCTACCTGTAGGCGGGCGAGATAAGATCCCGTGGCGAGAGCGGGAGTGAACTGAAAACTGAGCGTGGCGGTGGCGGCCGCAAACGGCTGCGCCGGAACCGCGTTCGCGCCCATGATCAGGGAGACGCTTTGGTTCGAAAGCGCCTGCGGATTGCAACTGAGTGTGACCAGCGTCCCGGCAGAGTTCGCCACAGCGGTGGGCGCGGGCGTCGCAAGAATCGTGGGAGCGATGGCCATGGCGATGATATTGCTACTTTGCAGCACCGTGCCACCGCTGTTCGTGAACAGCACCGAGAGGTTATATACACCCGCAGGCAGGTTTGCGGGATCGTTGGGCACGGTGAATGAAATTGAGTTGTCGGTTACCGCCGACGGTGCGAAGAGAGGATACTGGATTCCCAGGCGCGGGTTCGAGAGCGATACTTGGCTCGCTCCAGCGAGCGATACTCCAATTACAGTGACCGCATTTCCCGGTGCGGCGGCGGCTTGACCCGTGGGCGGCTGTACCTGCAGTAATTGCGCCGGAGGTCCCGGCTGAGCAGCAATGCTTCGGGAGAGAACCGGCAAGGCCACGGTGGACGGCAATTGTGGCTGAATCAATACGACCGACACTTGAAATGGAAAAGTGGGCCTGTAATCTGCCTTCAATGCCGTCCAGAGCCACGCCATTTCTTCGCGACCCAGACTCGACGGCGTAATCTTGATCATTTCGAACTGATCGGCCAACCCCGACGCTCCCAGCGTCGTCGACAGCGGGTTCCCCGGATTGCTCTTCGGCAGCGCGTTCAACGCTGTGCTGATATCGTCCCGTGCCAGAACCGGATTCTCATGCAGCATCAAAACGGCGTAACCAAGAAGGGCTTCGGCTTGCCAGTCGCTTGAGCCATAGGCAGTCAGCAAATAGTGAAGGTCAAGCGCCAGAGGCGGGTGCTTCAACTGGGTCTTTCCGTCGGCCCCGAGCGATGGCAGGCCTACGTTGCGCCAGCCAGCATTATGAGTCACCTGGTGCAAAAAAATATTGACTTGATTCTGCAATGTGGAACCGTCGCCCAAGGCAGTCTGCACAAGATCCGGCGCCTGCGACGAAATTGTTACAGTGCCCCCGAAGAGCGTACTTAGGCCGCTGTAGACGTTGCCCAGGTAATACTGCAACGTCGCCGTCACTCCGGAGATAGCCAACGCGGTGCTCATCTCTAACTTCCATGCTTGCGCTTCAAATATTCATCCAGGCTAATCGACTTGCGAGCCGGCGCGCGCACCGGAGGGGGCGCCGGAGGGGGAACAGCCGTGACCTCGATGCGTCCGATGTGAATCTGAATCTCATCCGCTTCTTGCCGGGGCGAGCCCGAGCTACTTGACAGGCGCGCCCTCTCCTCCTTCCGAACATCTTTCCGGACATTCGGAGTAGGCGAACTCGTTACCGTCCGAAAAGCTCGCGGACCGTCCGTGCGCGAAGAGCTTTCTGGCATTAATGGCTGGTAGAGACCCTTGTGACCTGTGGGCTTTTCGCGATCATTTTTCTGAGCCTTGGTCACCAAGGCATGGACCGGCTCGGAAGCAAGTTCTGTACTCCCGTTCTGCTTCGCATTGCCGGACATCGGAGCCCCGCTACGCAAGGGCGGGACATTGGACGGCGACAATCCCGGCTTCGGCTCTGGCACGTGCCGATGAACTGTCACAATTTCATGCTCGTTTCTCGAAGCCAATTTTTCTGGTTTGTCCGATCTGCTACCTCCGTAAGTTATTCCGCGAGGGCGAACGACCGGCTTTTCAACTTTCTCTTGCGGGCCCGAGTTCACCAGCGGATGGAGGGCAGTAGTCTCTTCCGGAACCGGTTCTTCAGCAGATCCTGACAAACCTGGTTCCGGTCCGGCGACTGGAATCGTCGCCGGAGTCGGTGTCACAAGTACAGGCCGAATCCGGGATGAATCGCTTTCTTCCTTCTGCAGCTTGACTGGGGATTCAGGCCGCATCACCGAAAGAGATACCATCTTCTCCCCGAATCTCATCACGCATCCTCTGGTAGGTCGAAGCTGAAAAGACCGATCCCAAGATTGGGTGAATGGACCCGCTGGGGCGCAGGGCACTCGAGACCATTCTGTGTAGATACCCGCTCATTCATGCACCATCCCCATGTAAAGGCCTCGACGGTGCTCACTCAAAGAAAGGATTTCCTGCTCCGTCCAGCCATACTCTGAAGCCAGGGTATGGACTTCAAAAAGAATCCTCCTCGCCCGAGCCGCAATTTCCTCCCAGAGAAAGCTGGCGATGTCAAAGTTCGCAATCCACTCGTGGTCGCATGCAGGACAATGGAGCGTCAGGAGGATTTCGGCCATGGGATCGGCCAGAGCCATTCTTTCGCCCACGTTCTCCAAATCTTCATCGGACCATGCGGCAGACTCGTCCGCGCCCACGGCACAGCCTTCCAGGAGGCGAATGGCTGCTAAGCGCGGATCCGTTTCTTGCGCAGCCCGGGCCAAATCCCGGCTGGTGGGAAGGCGAAAGGAACGCCCGTTGACGACAATCGGATCGCTCGAGTTCCCTTCAGCACCGGCTTCGGCTGCCAAAGTTCGACCGTCGACTTCAATTTCCAGTTTTTCCTCGCATCGCGGGCATGAAGTCCAACCTTGGAGATGGGATCCAAAACAGCTGTGACGCAATTCGGCCAAGGCCCTGTTGCGACGACCCAACGGCCAGTCCGCCAGACTCTCATGCGATGTCTCAGGAAGAGCTGTACTCAGGACAAGAAGCCCCTGATCCAGCGGGTGCATGCGAAACCCACGTTCCCATAGATCGAGGAAATCGGAACTGGAAAGAGACCTCATGTAACATTCCTATGCCCATGCGGTGGATGCACGCGCCTTGACGCTGCGGACACTCACTTACACTTGATTCCGCCTTGCGTGGCGCAAGGGAAGATAGATACCCAGCACTTTGTCTATGTACTCACGGTGCTTAACGTGGGTTCTGCAGGTTCGGTGACACTGGTGTCCCGCTCAAAACCTTCGTTCTCCAACTTAATGTGCTCGATGGCTATGGCGTTGGCGTTGGCATCCAGGTCCGGCATGGCTTGGTACTCTGAAACCCAGCAGCGGAATATCTTGTACGCGATCACTAACTGTCCCGCTTCATTGTAAAATTCCAGGTAGATGTCCTTGCGGAAGTTCGCCAGCGACACTTCCGAGCCCAGTGCCGCCCCGAAGTTCCACACCAAACCAGCCCAGTCGTGGAAAGCAAGGTCCTGAGTAAGCCCACGCTCTAACGTGATCGCCTCATACTTGTTCCGCCCGGGCGATTTGTGCGATGTGGAGGGGTCGCCGCCCGCCCGGTGCTCCACTACTTCCGTCGTGCGCTTCAGGCCGGTCAGCTTACTGCCACCGTAGACATACTTGCCATCCCACTTCAGCCGGAACTTGAAATTCTTATACGGATCTAAACGTTTCGTATTTGCTGGAAACGGTAGCACAGGATGCCTCCTTACGATTGGAGTTGACCGGCCATCTGTTCGATCTGAATGACTACGAATTCAGCAGGATAGAGTGGAGCGAAACCCACCAGGATATTCACAATCCCCAGGTCAATGCTGGACTGGGGATTGTTGTCCGAATCGCACTTCACAAAATACGCCTGTTGCGGCGTACTCCCCTGGAAGGCTCCTTGCAGAAATAATCCCTGCATGAAGGATCCAATATTGAGTCTGATCTGGCCCCACAGGGTCTCGTCGTTCGGTTCAAATACCACCCACTGCGTGCCATCATACAAACTGGATTCGAGAAACAGCGCTAGCCGACGGATCGGAACATACTTCCACTGCGAACCCGCCTGGTCGTTGCCCTGAAGAGTGCGCGCGCCCCAGATAACATCTCCATACACCGGAAAGTTTCTCAAGCAGTTCACCGCCAAGGGATTCAAAGTACCGTTTTGCGCGTCCGTTAGAATTGTGGTTAGCCCCGAGTCACCGGTCAGACTGGCGTCGATACCGGCCGGCGCCTTCCATACGCCCCGGGTTGCATCCGTGGTGGCATACAGACCTGCGACAAAGCCGCAGGGCGGAAACGCGCGTGTGCGGCCTTGCAGAAGCGGATCCGGCGCATTGACCCAGGGAAAGTAGAGGGCAGAGTTAATGGAATTGACTCCGGTAATGTGGCTGTCCGGTCCGTTCTGCAGAAAAGAAGAGGTGGGGATCTGAGTGCAGTCCACGATATAGAAGGCCCGCTCAGTGTGGCAATAGCCCTGCAGGTTACTAATGGTTGTCGGGTCGGCTTCGCCCGGTACGCAAAGCAGGTTGAAGATGGAAACAGTATCCAGAAGGTGTACGCCGCCAGTTCCCGAACCGTCCGCGTTCAGCGCGGTCATGAACAGTCCCCCACTCGCACTATCCTGGGTCGCGTCCAACACCACTCCGTCAAAGCCTCCGGTTAGGAAGGGTGGCGAATTGAACGGGGCCGAGGCAGCGCCTGACGGAGGAAACGGACTATTAAGTGCCACCGTCGGTGTTCCCATCGCCGCGACCGACACGTAATTGGAGTCCGAATTGAGGACGGTCACAACATAAGATGGGTCGGAGGCATTTACCGAAAGGTTATTGAAATTCTCCACCACCGACAACGCACCGCTCGCGTTCAAAGCTACGACGTTCACGCTGAACCGCGTATTAGTGGTGTCGCCGGGTTGCGGCGTCGCTCCAATCGCCAGAAGATTTCCCCATGCGCCCGGATTTTGCGCCGAAAAGGTGAACCCAGTCGTCGTGCTGCCGGGGGCGTTGATTGTTACCGATGCTGCGTGCGCTCCGGGAACTTCGATTCCATTGCCATCGTTTCCTCCGATTAGCATATAGAGGCCGTTGGCAGGAGCCGTGGTGGGCGAGCCAGTCGATGTCAGGACTACATAAGCTGAGTCGATCGTTCCTAAGGAAGAAACTGACAGGCCCGAAAAAGTCTCCAACGTGAGCAGGGGCGTTCCTCCCGGCGCGTAAACCACCGACGCCGTGAAGGTGCCTCCCGAACTGGCGGAGATTTGAACCCCATACGCACTCGACCAGACGCCCGGACTCTTAGCCGTAAAAGTCACCGAGGCGGTAGCGGTGATGGCGATCGTGGCGGCGCCCTCCATCGCGGTGCTGGTGCCAGACGTGATGGCGTCTTGAACCAGTCGGACAATATAGGCTTGCTGCCCTCCGTTGTTGAAGAACTGGGACACCGAATAACCCAAAAGGCTTCGGGCATCCAGTCCCCCGAACTGGCGCTGATAATCCATAAAGCTCTGCACCAGAACCGCCTTAGTGGTGGAGCCTCGCGGAGCCCAGCCCACAAACGCCGCGATGGACGTAGCTACGCCCGTGATGGTGTGAACCGCGCTCGGTACTTCCTCGATATAAACGCCGGGGTAGGTGTAGGCGGCCATGACGACATCCTCCTTCGGTTGGTAACTCACCCGTGGGAATTAATGGCCCTGGACGGCAGATCGCCAAAAAAAAGTGAGGATGCTTTTTATTCCATTGCGAAGAAAATGTCAAGCTGAAATTTCAGAATTATGTTTTTGTCGGACTTCGGGCCGCCGTGAGCTATGTCGAGGTCGAGTATGGCATGAGCTAACGGACCTAACATCGATCTTTTTGCATCCACTAGAAAGTGCGCGAAGAACAGCTTAAGATGTCTGATCTTGTTCTGGAGACAGAGCCCAGCGGTTCTGGCCCACGAGCGAGTTGAGCGTTCGCGAGGGGAGAGATTACGATGGTGACGAATGCAAGGCCAACCCAAATTGTTGCCAACGAACTGCCCGCGGGAAATGGGCTGGCAATAGTTCGGGTCACGATCGGTGCAATGTTGGTGTCGGTCTTCTTCGAAAATCTGGGGAAAGGCCTCTACACCCCGGCGGGTTACGCAGGTCTGATCGGTTACTACGTCAAGAACAGTCATTCGCCGGCCATATGGAAGTCGGTCATGGCACTGGCGGCAAGCCACGCCGCGATGGCGGCTCCCATGCAGGCCGTGACCGAAATCGGTCTGGGTACCCTGCTTGTCATCGGTCTGCTTACCCGGCCGGCCGCATTCGTGGCCTTTCTGTATCTCGGCAGCCTTTGGATTTCGGAGTGGGGCACCTCGTGGATTTGGGAACTGCTAGTTCCAGTGGTGGCATCGCTCGGGCTCGCTGTCGGAAGCGCCGGCCGGAAATGGGGCGTGGACGCGTGGCTCGCGCAACGCTGGCCATCTTCGCCGTGGTGGTGATCGGACTAAGTTCAAGTGCGAGTGTCCGTCATCATCCCTACCCATAATGAAGCGCAAGCGATTGAGCGCGTTTTAGCGGATATTCCGTCGGACCTCGTGACGGAGGTCATCGTTGTCGACAGCAACTCGGATGACGGGACTCCCGAGATCGCCGCAAGAATGGGAGCCCGCGTGGTTCAGGAGCCGCGCCGCGGCTACGGGCAAGCGTGCCTCACCGGCCTGGCCGCGGCAAATTCGCCTGACGTGGTTGTGTTTCTTGACGGCGACTACAGCGATCGGCCCTCCGAACTGCCGATTCTCTTAGCGCCAATCATTGACGGCCGTGCGGACATCACGCTCGGTTCCCGCCTGCAGGGGCGACATTCGGCTGGGGCGTTGCCTTGGCATCAGGCGTTTGGGAATCGTCTCGCCGCCCGCCTGATTAACGTGCTTTATGGTTTAAAGATTAGTGATCTCGGCCCCTTTCGCGCCAGCCGCGCCGATGTACTGCGCGCGCTCGCCCTCGAAGAGACCACCTATGGCTGGGCGGTTGAGATGATCCTCAAAGGCGCCCTCGCCGGATTCCGCGTGGTTGAAGTTCCGGTGAGCTACCACCCGCGTATCGGAAAATCAAAGATCAGCGGTACGCTGAAGGGCACGCTCGGCGCCGCCTGGTTCATTCTCAGCTTGATAGTGCGCTATTATTTCCGGCGGCGAAGAGCCGGTTTGTCGTCGTTTCTGTAATGGTCGTTTCGGGATATTGGATGTGGAAAGGCTATGTCCTTCGACGACTTATTTCGAAGAAATCGGCGGGCGGCGCAGGTTCTCGTCAAAACGTGTGATCTTCGATCGTGTGATCGCTTGAGAGTGGCTTAGACGAGTTCTAGCCGAACCTGACGACCGACAACGGCCGCAGCCTTTTGAAGAGTGCCCAAGGTCACGGCATCGTTCTCGGGATCAAGCAGCCGGTCGAGCGCGGCTCGGCTCGTGCGCATCCGGCGCGCCATCTCGACCTTGGTCAGGCCTTTTTGCTGCATGGCAGCCGCAACTTGGCGGGCAACCACCCGTTTGATCGCGGTGGCGCTAACTTTCTCATAGAGGCCTTCCTCGCGAAGCCAGCTGTCGAAGGTCGATCCGATATTCTTCTTTTTCATGATTCCGTCCCCCTCTTGCGTCTCAGCGCCAGATCGATCTCCTGTTTAGGCGTTTTTTGCGTTTTCTTCATGAAGCCATGCAGCAGCACCATACAATCTTTCTCAACGCAGAAAATCACGCGGGCGATACGACCCTGCGGCAACCTGCTTCGGACTTCCCACAGTTCGCGGCCGAGCGAGCGTACCAGCGGCATACCAATAGGCCAAGAAAACTCGACATCCTTGATGTCTTCCCCGATGATCCTTCGATCCTCTGCGTCCAGGCTCTTCAGCCATTCCCGCACCGGCTCCCGCCCGTTATCGGAGCGATAAAACCGTACCTGCAATCGCTTTAGAGCGCGTCCGTTCACTAGATAGTGTACCAATTGTGATACATCAAGTCAAAGAGCCTGCTGCGCGGCTAGACGGGACGTTCGTGGATAGGCCATCCATTCACTATTTTTTGGCGGAAGTTTGAGTGGGCCACCGTCGTATATTATTGCCCCAACAATCTATGAACACTTCAAGCGAAACGGTGGTGCGCTCGTCACGCAGTGACCGTGTGCTGGTAATCATGGCGAAAGCGCCGAGGCCGGGCGCGGTCAAGACCCGCCTGGCTCCCAGCCTTTCTCCTGAGGCTGTCACTGCTTTCTATTGTTGTCTTCTAGACGACACGCTGGCTCTGGCGCGGTCATTAGAAGTGGCCGGTGTGGAAATTGCGATCATGTGCCCGGACTCGGACGTCGACGAACTGTCGCGGTTCGCAGGCACGCAGTTAGCAGGCATGCCGTTACCAGGCAAATCAGCGAGCGTAGTTGCGCAGAAAGGTGAAGGCCTTGCTGCAGGCCTCGATTCGGTGTTTGCGCACTTCGCGGAAGGTCATCGAACGAACGCACCTCAGCGACGCATCATTGCCTTCAACAGCGACAGCCCACACCTGCCGCGTTCTGTTCTCGAAGACGCGTTCGAAACGCTGGCCGCACATGACGTAGTCGTTGGACCGACGCACGACGGAGGCTACTATCTCGTCGGGGCAAAGGCTTCTCATCCTACGCTTTTCGCAGGCGACGGAATGGGCACCAGCAGCGCGCTGGAGAGACTCCTGGCGCGGGCACGAGCGCTTGAGCTATCCGTAGGTTTCGCAGATCCTTTTTACGATATCGACGTAGCAGACGACTTGACTCGGTTGGCAGAGGAGTTGCGACTGGCTCCGGCAAGGGCGCCACGCACGGCGGCGTGGCTGAAAGAGTGGGATTCAACCGCTCATTGACCCGGGCGGACGGCCAATTCTCAATGAGCGCTGTGACGCCCTTACGATAAGGCAAGACGAATTTGTCGAAGGGACGTTGTTGCTCGGGGTCTACGCAGTCACGGGGTGGGAGCTCGATCAAACACCAGTTCTACTTTTGTAGGTCCCGTCTTGCCGACAGGAGCGGCTATCTTAAAGTTCTATGAACGGTCAAGGTCTGACCGTCAGAACTCACTTTGTATTCGTCCTTGAGAACCCACGTATCGTTTACGAACGCGCGGGAATCGAGGCGTGTAATACACGACTTGCTGGTCATGGGTCGGCCATTTACTTGGGTCTCCTTGACGCAGGCTCCTTTCATATCTGTAACAAACCAAAAATTTAGTTCGGTACCATTTTCTCCCAACCAATCGTAGACGAACTTGTAGCCGTTCCCTTGAGTATCAATAGTTATCAACTCCCTCTCGATGCCGGAGCGAGAACTCTGTCCGTGTTTAGTTTCCATGCACCAATGAAGTCATCGGCGGCGGACGGTGCGAGTGGAGGTGGCAGTGACAAGGGCGTTCTTTCGGCATGCACCAAGGAACATGATCCTTCAAAGCAGGAATCCTGCGGCCAACCGCATGATTGTCAAGCGATTCAATTTGCGCCCTAGTCCCGCGAAAGTAAGCATTTTACACGCACCCTCGTGATACCTGGCGTATTATCGCCATTTCACTGTTCCGGTACGGGCACAGGAGAAGTGTGAAGATCACCCCCGACGTGGAGAGTGTACATTCTCGGCGCCACGTTGTGCGTGGCGCTGACCATCTGCTCACGCAACTCCGGCGATCGGGGTGGGCCGTACTTCATGGCATCTTTGACGGTTGCGGGCATCGCGTACCTCTTGGCGATCCGTGAGTTTTTCACCACACCAATATTTCCCCGACGCGTTGTCGTCATTGGGTTGGTCCTTGCCGCTGCGTGGAATGTTGCATTTCTTCGGCTGCCCTCGGGCGGCGATGATGATATCCATCGCTACGTTTGGGATGGACGCCTGCAGAGGCTCGGCTACAACCCCTATCTTGTCGTTCCCAGCGCTCCTGCCGTGCAGGGGCTGCACACTGCGGAAACCCGCAATTTGAACAACCCGGATCTGCCGAGCCCGTATCCGCCCGGAGCGCAGCTTTTCTTCCGCGCAGTAACCGCGATTCACGAATCTACTTTTGCGATGAAAGTAGCATTTGTAATTTGCGAGTTCGCAATTGTTTTCTTGTTGCTCGATGTTTTGCGTTGTACGCGGCAGGGAGCGCACTTGGTTCTGGCATTCGCCTGGAACCCGTTGTTGGCCGTTGAGGTGGCGGGAAGCGGTCACATTGACATTGTTGGCGCGCTATTGCTGGTGGTGTCCGCCGCTGCGCTGGTGCGCCGATGGCGGGCGACTGCGGCCGTCGCACTTGGGCTGGCGATCGCAGTGAAATTTCTGCCGGTCGTACTGTTGCCCCTCTACTGGAAGCGGGTTCGCATTCGCGACGCGGCGCTGGCGGCAGCCGTGGTCGGACTCCTGTACCTACCATTTCTGAATCATGGCCGCATTCCAATCGGCTCGCTGGGTACGTATGTGCAGAGTTTCCGCTTTAATGGTCCCGTGTTTGCGGCACTCGATCGAGTGGCGCCTCCGCAGTTGCTGGCTGGGCTGGCAGTGCTCGTCGGATTAGTGACGGCAACCTGGCTGAGACGGGCAAAGCGCGAGTTGTCTCTGGAACAATTCGCCTGGCCTATGGCTGCATCTCTTTTGTGTGCACCCGCCGTATTCCCGTGGTATCTTCTCTGGCTGCTGCCATTTCTGACGTCGGCCTCGACGCTGCTGATCATTATCTGGACTGTCAGCATTATCCCGACTTACGTCATGTGGCATTTGCGCACACTTGGCCATCCGTGGGGAGCGCTTCCTGGTTGGGTCATGCTGCTGGAATACGGATGCGTGGCAGATGACCGGTGCAATTATTGCGTTTCGCCGGCTTCACACGACCTGCGATCACGCCCGTAAACCATTAAAATACAGCCATTTAGATGTGAGTCCTCTGTAGTCTTGACAACTTCACATATTGTGAAGTATTCTCGATAAGTGGTCATCGTTACGCGAAAGCATCTGAGCGAGGCGATGGAACGCTATCCGGATGCGGCGAACGAAATCGAAGCGTGGGTGGGTATCGTCGAGGGGGTCCGCTGGCACAATTTTGACGAAGTTCGCGGCATGTTTAAGGATGCCGATAACGTCGATGGCTACGTGATTTTTGACATCAGACGGAACCGCTATAGGCTTATCACCGTGATCCACTATGCAAAGACGACGAAAGAAATGCAGACCAGAGGACATGTTTACGTCCGATCTTTCTTGACGCATAAGGAATACAACAACCGTAGTAACTGGGATAGAAGATTTGGGACAAAATGAGCAGAGTTCTCGCGAACCCGGCAGAAATGATCGCGCACGGCGCTCCCCACGTCATACACAATGACGCGGAACTTGAGGCGTATACCAACGCTCTCTTCCAACTAACGGCGCTAGAAAACCCCTCTCGCTCTGAATTGGAAGCAATCGAACTCCTAACCTTGCTCGTGGAACGTTACGAGCAAGAGCATTATCCTATTCCTGCGGCTGACCCGGCTTCAGTTGTGCGGTTTCTCATTGAACAGCAGAATCTCACGCAACGCGACCTGATTCCTCAATTTGGTTCGGAGAGTGCGGTTTCGATGTTTCTGGCGGGACATCGGAATCTCACCATTGAACAGGTGCGGAAATTAAGCGCTCGGTTCAAACTTCCGGCTGATGTTTTCATCCCAAAGAGGGCCAAGGGAGCAAGAGCCTAATACCAAAACAACTCATGTATAAAGATTGTGAAGTCGGTTCCTTTTCCGCCTATCTCATCAAACCTGCCGCATGAGCATGCGAGAACACAATCACCCGAGCTCTGCTGTATAATTTCGCGGCCAGCCGAGGAAGCGCTGTGAATGGCTGGCGTGGATACTGTGCCGACGTACGATTCCTGTATCCCAAAGCTTTTGCCCGTCATCCAAGATTTCATCTGTCCAATTCACCGAGGAGCGAACTCTATGAGAAATGCCCGCCGTTTAACCATGATGGGTCTTCTGTTTTGCGGAGTGCTGGTCCTTGCTGCAAACTCCTGGGCGCAGAATCGCCCGCCAATTCTCGAACAGATTGCCAAAACCTACGGTATCGATTCGTATGGGCAAATTGAAGCCATTCGCTACACCTGGAATGGGGAGATTACCGGACTCTTCAAAGCTGCTCACAAGTGGGAGTGGGAGCCTAAGACCGGAAAAATCAGCTACGAAGGAACGGATAAAGAAGGTAAGCCGGTCAAGGTTTCGTACGACAGTTCGCAGCTCAGCAGTCAATCCGACCAGGTGAAGAATGAAGTCGAACCAGCATTTGTCAACGATAATTACTGGCTTCTCTTCCCCTTCCATGCTTACTGGGACACCAGCGCCACCGTGACCGATGAAGGTATGAAGAAACTGCCGGTGGGCGCCGGCTCGGCCACGCTGGTCTCGGTGAAGTATCCCGCGGAAGCCGGCGGTTATACGCCCGGCGACACCTGGGATCTCTACGTTGGCAAAGACAACCGCGTCGAGTACCTTGTCTTCCACCACGGCGGGACCAGGAAGCCGAGCCTGGTCAACGCAACCTGGGCCGGCTACAAAAAGGCAGGTCCTCTGCTCGTCTCAACCGAGCACCGCGGCACCGCCGATGGCAAGCCCCTGCACATCTTCATTACGGATGTGGCGGTCAAGGTGACGGGCTCGGACAAGTGGATGCCCGCGCAATAACTGAAAGGCGGGTTTATGCGAACCGGTTGAGGTTGCGGAAAAGCGTCGAAATCGGCGACTGCAGCCTTGAAAGGGCGGCTTCAAAGTCGCACTCTACATCGTTTCCAAAGACTTACGGCACGGCTGCCCTTTCAAAACTCCAACGCCGTGAGTTTTTCCGCAATCACCGATGCCGTTCGACACGAATCGGACTATCTGGCGATCACGACGGTAGTGCAGGAACTGCTCAGCTTGGGCAGATCACGGGTGGCGGCCATGCGGATCTGCATCGTCGGGCGTTCCCCGCGAATGATCGGACAATAGCAGTCAGGCTGCAGCAGCGCGCCCTGCAAGCGTCGTCGTCCAGCGCATCCGCCGTGGCACGAATCGCGGAACTCGCAGGGCTGGCAGGCGTCGGGAACCGTGCGGACTTGTTCAAACGGCGCGGACTCCAGAATGTCGAGCCCCATCGAGATCAAATCCGACAGCGGTTTCCCCGATCCTGGCCAATAAACGCAGGGCTGTGTGGTGGCGCGCGGCGTAACTCGTACGGTACTTACGCCGCATCCTCCTTGCAGCGGCGGAAGCCCGGCCATGGCTCGCACCAGCGGCTCGCCGATAGCGATGACATCGGTCTCCGCAAAGAGACAGCGGAATCCTTCCCAATATTCTTCGTAGGACAACGCATAGATGTCGGATCGCACCGCCTGGTACACGTTCACACGCAGCGGAGCGTTAAACTGTTTGGCTACCCGCGCGACCTCCGCCAGACGCAAATAGTTCGCCTTCATCATCACCGCGATGATGGTTACGGGCACGCCGAGCCTCACGCAACGTTCTGCTTGCTGGTGGATCAGTTCCCAGTTGCCGTTTCCGCGCTGTGCATCCTGTTCCGCTTGCGTCGGATAATCGAGGGAAAACTCGATGTCGTGAAAGGCGCGCAACTCGTCGTCTTCCAACACAGCAACACTATGGCCGTTGGAAGTGATCGTAAGCTTGATGGGTTTCTTGCGCAGGTACGCCAGAATCGCCCGAAACTCCGGATGCATGCCGTTCTCGCCGGTGCCGAGATTCACCGAGCGAATCGGCAGCCGTTCCACGACAGACTTCACCTGATCCAGAGACAGGCGATCAGTTCGGGTTGGATCCCGGTAGCAGAAAGCACAGGCGAGGTTGCACTCGTTGGTGAGTCCAATCCCGAGCGAAATCGCGGCTTCAGGCGCCTTCACGCCGGATGGGATCGATGAAGATTTGCCGGCGACGTTATTCATGGACATTCTCCATCAAGGCAAGCGTGCGAAGCATTGTGTATAGCGCGCGACTGCGGCATACTCTGGCCGGCTCCCTAGTTTGCGCTCCAGCTCAAGAATCCGCTCATACTCAGCGCTGCGAGAAATCCGCGACGGTAAGTAATCCGCCAGGACGCGTACACCCCGCTCGGCAATCACCGCCAGCGACGCCGCTCTCAGCATGGCTTGCAGGCTCTCCGGCGTAAATAGTCGCACCGGGCCTCCGTACAAAGACTCTTGTCCCCACTCGGCGGTGAGGTTATTTTCCGCATTCGCCAAGTCGCCGGTTTGGATCGCGGCCTTGAATACTTCGCCGGCCCGGTTCCGCACGAGGATTGACAGTATCGCCGATGAATCCCGCAAGGCGCGAGCCGCGGCGCATAACACCGCAATCGGATCGTCGAGAAATTCCAGTACGTTATGGCACAGAATTACATCGAACGAGGCAACGCCAAATAAATTTGCCAGTTGGCCGGCGTCGCCGTGTTGCAGTGCGATCTTCTCCGTAACTCGTCCCTCCCGTGCGGCACGCTGCGCGATATCCAACATCGCCGGAGAAGAATCCAGCAGCGTGACGTGAATGCCAAGCCGCGCCAGCCGAACTGCCGTCGCTCCTGTGCCGCAACCCACATCTAGCGCACGCAACGAAGCCTTGGCCTGCAGAGGAAGAAACTCCTGCAGATTGTCAAAGGTCAAATCGGAGCGTAACCGGCCCTCGGGCGTCTCCAGGTAGGCAGCATAATCGGTCGCGCCTTTATGGAAGCGTTCGCTGTCGGCATTGGCGGTCATCTTCATGCAACCCTCAGGCGAAGTCGTTCCCCAATCCAATCGCTCGCGAGAACCAGGGCGTAAATCAACAGAATAAGTGTACTCAGGCGATTGTAGAAGCCCGAGATTCATCTCCCAACGCAAGACAGTGTAGCTGCTCAGCAGCGGGCGGGCTTGCAGCCACGTAGCCCAGAGCAACAATTGAAGGCGACGGCTTTGGCAGCCCTTTGCGACTTCGTGTATGATTTTGACTCTCCAGTCCGACCGCGACTTTAATGCATTCCTCAGCCCGCTTGAGGGGGATGGTTATGGATCGTTTCCATCGTCGCTTTAAGTTCGACACTTGTATATCCTCCCAGTGGATGCGCTGGGATTCGGATTTCTCTACGTGCAAGCAGATTGTAAGAAGGAGAAGGAAATGTCAAAGCACATGGCTGTATTCGCAATAGCGGTATTGTTCGCTCTCGGTATTCTCACCCTTGGCGCCAAAACACCTGCTTCCCTTACCGGATCTTGGCTGGTCGACGCACGCCATTCCGATGCGCAACTTATCACCGACGGTACATCGGATTACGGCAAGACAAAAATCGACGTTACGCTCGGCTTCGCCAGGGTCATGGGAGCATTGAGAATCGACGACCCTGCAAAGTCCAGCGTCGATTTGCACATCTATCCCGCTACGTCCATGGCCGAGCCCATCGAAGAGGATGGCAAATTCAAGAGCCGTTGGATGGCAAACCGCGCCAACCAGACGATGCTGTGCTTCCACTCCAAGAATGTTGCCCGGACGCCTGATGGCCGGCTGCAAACTACCGGCGATTTGATCCTGGTTCGCGTGGACCGTAACGTAGAGGTGCCCGACGCCACGGAAGCATATGCCGGTCCAGTCTATGGGCCTCCAATTACCCACCGCGCTACACGCCAAGCCACTCTGGTTTTCGACCTCCCGGCTGATGGGAACGGGCAGAAAGACGGAGGAATTCAGGCGACGGCATCTACCAAGGTGTTTCGCGAGGATTTTCCCCAGATGTTGAAAGCTGTACTCAACACCTACTGGCCTCCGGTGGTGCAAGATGAAAGCTGTCAAGGGCCTGCACCAGGTGAAGCCTATAACGGAGCCAGGTGCACGGGAACAGTCCTGCAAGGCCCCATTCTTCCCGAGGATCCCGGTACGCACATCGGAGAGGATTACCCCGGCCCGCAGAATTTCAACGCTCGAGTCGGAGAACAACTGACCCTCGTCGTTCACATGCGTTTGATGCCGGGTACCGCGCCACCAATGACCGGCGGAAATTAGCTCTCTCTAAGGGAGGATTCGCTATGCCTCCATTTTCGCCAAGGCCCGCGATGCCACGTCACAGCTTTCGGGTCCCGTGCATCGCGTCGGCCGTTTTTGATGTGCCCGTAGCTCCGACGAGATGAAGCTCTCCGACTTCAATCGGCTGCCAAGGGTTGCGCTCTTCGTTTCTTTACGCAGTGACTCTGGCGTCGAAGGTTTTCATCACCTCCAGAATCATGTGAATGACCGCCTCATCGCCGATCGCGGTATTGATCATGGTGTGGTAAATGGCGCGGTCAGGCCATTCGACGTGAAAATACTTCTCAATGAAATCGATGCGTTCCCGATCAACGGTATCTACCAACTCTTCGGCTTCCTTCTCGCTCTTGCCTCGTGCCAACAGGCGCCGCACTTTATCTTCTCTCGGGGCGTAAAGAAATAGACGCAACGTGTCCTGGCGGCTCCTGAGAAAATGCTGCGATCCCCTTCCGACGATGACCGAGTTTCCGGTTTTCGCGGCGTCCTGAACGACAAGTTCGGTAAACTTCAAAATGCACTCGCTGTCGACCAGCTTGAGCTTGTGCGCATTGAGGCTTCCTTCATAACTCCCGCGTAAGAACGATTTGAAGAGACGGTAGTAAAGGGGATCGGTTCGTTCCTCTCGAACCTCGACGACTGCCTTGGGACATTCCGCACGCCTTGCGATCTCCTCGGTCAGCATCTGATCCCAGAGTTTCCAGCCAAGCTGCTGCGCCAGCAGTTGCGCGATTTCGCCGCCGCCGCATCCGTATTCGCGTTCGATGGTGATAATTTTTATCATTTGCGTCAAATGCCTCTGCGCCCGACGATTCAAACGGGAACGGCGAGAACGGGACAAGGTCCCAACTGCACCACCCGATTGGTGGTCGAGCCAAATACCGCCAGATCCAGCGCCCCACGCCCATGCACTCCCATAACCACCAGGTCGATTTGCGCTTCCAGCGCGAACTGAATGATTTCCTGGTACGGTTTACCGATACGTACCGCCGTTTTAATCTTGAGCGTCTTGCGTACTTCCTCGGGAATCAGTTTATCGAGTTGCTGCGTGGTTGTCGCTATTGCTTCTTCCATCTTGGACGAAGTTGCGGCCCCCTCCAAAACGTGCATAAGGGTGAGTTCGGAGTTGTACTCCGCAGTCGCAGAGATGGCATAGTTCAATGCCCGCTCTGAATTCTCGGAGAAATCCGTACAGAAAAGAATTCGATGCAAGCGGTGGACGTGGTGTGGCTCTTCCCCTTCGACCGCAGGCTCGTGCGGCGGCTTAGATATTGCCACCACCGGGCAGGGAGCCGTGCGCATCACCCGATTGGTCACCGACCCTAGCACCATGCGGTCATACCCTCGCCGGCCGTGAGTTCCCATGACAATCAGGTCCATTTTCTGTACTTGTGCAAACGACAAAATACAGTCCGCGGCTATTCCCTCATGCACCACGGGCTCCGGATGAATTTCATCGTGAGTGTGGTTCTTTACGAATTCCCGCAGTTTCTCCTTGCCACCTTCGCGCAGCGCCCGGCAAAACTCCGCATAATTTCCCTGAGCGGCAACGTATTCGGCGTAAGGGTATCGCCATAGCTCGACGATATGCTGTGCCACCAACTTGGCTCGATAATGCTCGGCCAGTGATAGCGCATATTGATACGCCCTTATGGAGAACTCAGAGAAATCAATGGGACAAACAATGAGTTTAATTTCCAGCATCACAACGTCTCGGATTCACTATTGCCCGCATTACACCAGATTTGTTAATTACTCCGCTACCACCCCACCGGCTCCCGGATCATTCCTCTTCAAAAGAAAAGCCAGAAAGAACATGATCCCCGCTCCCACGGAAAGAACCATAAACGTATCTATGTATGCCAGGCTGGCCGCCTGCCCTTGCAGGGCTTGGTAAATCCTGGCGTAGGCCGTGATTTGCGACTCATGCTTGCCGACGCCAGCATTGGCCAGATGCTGGGCCAAACCGTTCGCCGACTTCACAAAATTGGGATTGTCGACACGGACATTCTGCACCAGCCTTGCCTGATGAAATTGCGAGCGGCGTGCAATCAACGTAGTGACCATGGACGTTCCCACGCTGCTTCCCATGTTGCGCATGAAATTTATGATTCCGGCGACCGCGTTGTTCTTCTCCGGCGCAATTCCGACGTACGCCGCGAGCGTAATCGGCACGAACAGAAATCCCAAACCAATCACCTGGAAGATGCGCAGCCAAGTCGCGGCACTGAAGCTGATCTGCAAATCAATTCGCTGGGTGGAATAGTACATGGCGACGGAGAGGGACAGCCAACCGAAGGCTATCAGGTATCGTGCCTGAATCTTCCTGGTCAATTGGCCCATGATTGGCATTTCGATCAGCAAGACAAGGCCTCCCGCGGAAAGGGCGAGCCCAGCCAGTTGCGAGGTGTAGCCGACGAGCGTTTGCAGGAACTGCGGCATCAGAACCAGGCTGCTGAAAAGCATGATTCCGAGCATGAACATCATCAGGCTCGAGCCCGCGAAGTTAAAGTTCTCGAACATGTGGACGTCAATGATCGGCGTCTTTTGATACCACTCCCAGATCACCAGCGAGATCAGGCATACGGTCGCAACCACAACCAAAGTCGTTATGAAATGCGACCCGAACCAATCATCCTCCTGGCCCCTGTCCAGCATCACTTGTAACGCTCCGATGCCGAGTGCAAGCAGAGCGATGCCGATGTAATCCAACTTGACCCCGGCCGCCTTGATCCGGGCTAAATAGGGAGGATCTTCGACAAAGCGCCGCACCAGGAACCAGGTCATGATTCCGACTGGCAGATTGATAAAGAAAATCCACCGCCAGGAATAGTTGAAGGTGATCCACCCGCCCAAGGTAGGCCCGATGGTGGGAGCTGTAACTGCCGTAATCCCGTACAACGCAAACGCCAAGCCACGCTGTTCCGGTGGGAAAGTGTCGGCCAGAATGGCCTGCGCCATCGGCTGCAGGCCGCCGCCGCCCGCGCCCTGCAACACCCGGAAGAAAAGAAGAAGCCCGAGACTGGGCGCGACGCCGCAAAGCAAGGAACTTACAGTAAAAATACCCAAACAGGACATGAAAAAGCGCTTTCGTCCCAAGGCGCCTGCGAGCCAGCCGCTGATCGGCAGGATGATCGCATTCGAGACCAAATAAGAAGTCAGCACCCACGTACTCTGGTCGTTGCTCGCGGCCAGATTCCCGGCGATATACGGCAAGGCAACGTTAGCGATGCTTGTGTCCAGGACCTCCATGAAGGCTGCCAACGCCACGACCACCGCAATCAGCCAAGGGTTGTACTTGGGCCGCCAAACATCCTGGTCGAGTGTGAGTGCAGCGGTACTCATTTTCTGGAACTCAGGAAACAAAACTCATTGGAGGTAAACGTCCGGCACCACGTTCATGCCAGGTCGAAGCCGACGATCCCGGTTCTCTCCGGGCTCGAGAACAATCTTTACCGGAACCCTCTGGACAATTTTCACGTAGTTTCCGGTGGCGTTCTCCGGCGGAAGTAAACTGAATAGCGGTCCCGTTGCTCCCGCGATGCTGTCCACATGGCCCTTTAGAGTCCGGCCGCTCGAATCCACGTGGATTTCCGCTTTCTGTCCGACCCGCATGTGCCTAAGCTGGGTTTCCTTAAAATTGGCTGTAACCCAAACTTCATCGAGAGGGACCACGGTGAGCAGTTGCTGTCCGTCCTGCACATTCAGTCCAACTACCACGGTCTTATTTACTTCGCCGGTAACCGGAGCATAGATCTTGGTGTATGAGAGATTCAGTTTGGCCTGCTCCAGTAGAGCACGCTTCTGCTCGACGTCCGCGATTGCCGCCTGCACGCGAGACCGGGTCGACGACACTTGCTGCGGCCCGGTCTGCGCATATTGGTAGTTCGCCTGGGCTTGCGCCAGGCGGCTCTTGGCCTGTTGGACGAATTGTTCGGCTGCGGACTCGCTGGCACGGGCTGACGCAACCGTCGCTGTGCTGGCTCGGGCCGCGGCTAATGCTTGATCATAAATTTGCGCCGATACCTCCCGCTTATCGACCAATAACTTGTAGCGCTGGAGGTCGTCTTGCGCTTTCACGTCGTTGGCCTCGTCCGCCTCCAGTTGGGCATGCGCCGCGCTCAGTTGTTTCTCGGCGGCCTCGACACCGGCTTTCGCGTCTTCGATGCCGGAGGCAGTGAACCTCAGTTGGCTGGAACTATTCACAGAAGTAATCGGAACTGTGATATTCAGCGATTTGGCGGTTTCTTCGGCATTGGCGAGATTGGCTTGCGCCTGGGCGACCGAAACTTCATAGTCTTTCGGGTCGATCTCCACCAGCACCGTACCTTTCTCCACCCACTGATTGTCGTCAACGTTGACCCGTATCACATAGCCGGAAACCCGTGCGCTCACGGGATAGAGGTGAACATCTGCTTGCGCGTCATCGGTCGATTCATAGCTGCTCAAGTAGCGCCACAGAAACACCGCGGCAACCAGCGCCACAAGGCTGACGGCCAGAATCACGACGTTTCTGCGGCGCCTGGGATTGCGGCGGACCGGCGGCGTATAGTCCCTGTTCGTCAAAGGAGATGGATCGACTGGGGACGAATCGACCGTGGATTCTCTGCCTGTCTCCGGCGCTGACCGGGGTGGGTTTTGTTCCGCCATGTTCATTTTCCTCTGAAATATTCCTTGACGCCCTGCTCGGCCATGCCCAAAGCGCGAGCCAGGGAAATTTTTGCGTAATTATAGCTGTAGAGGCTCGAGATGTATTGCTCATGCGCGCTCGCGACGGCTTCTTGCGATTGCACGACCTCCACGGTATCGGTGACACCGGCGCTGAATCGGTCGCTCGACTGGGTCAGCGTCGTTTCCGCCAAATCAATGTTGCTGCGCGCCACGTTGACCTGATCCGCCGCCGACTGCAGATTGAACAGCGCGGTGCGCACGTCGGAGTCGATCTGTGCGCGCAGATTCTCCAGGCGCTCGCGGCTCTGCTCCAGTTTCGCATCCGCCTGCAAGATGTCACCGTGAACGCTACCCCCCTGAAAGATCGGAATCGACAGGGTTCCGCGTACGTCGAACACTTGCGTTGCGTTGGAGGGATGCGCACCCGCCGTGCCATAATCCGCGTCAAAGGAAAGCGACGGAAAATAACCAGCCACCGCAGCCTTGCGAGAGAATTCCGCTGCGCGTACGTCCGTCATGGCAGCCTGGTAATCGGAGCGCGATGCGTACGCACGCCTCAGAGCCTCATCCACGGGGATGATTTCGAGCGACTGATAAGGCGACTTGTCCGCGAATTCAAACTCCTGCCCGGGAGCCAGGCCAATGACGCGCGCCACGGTCAGCTTCTGGATGGCGAGGTTGTTCTTCGCTTGGATCAACTGTTGTTGCCGGGTCTGGAGCTCGACCTTGGTACGCAGGCCGTCGATGTCCGGCGAAGTGCCGGCATTGATCTGGTCCGATGCCTGATCGTAGAGCGCCTGTGCCGTCTTGACCTGCGCTTCCGCCGTTTCAACCCGCGCTTCGTCGGCAATGGCCTGCAGATAGGTGTAACCCACGGCTAGCACAACCAAGTCGCGGGCGTCCTTGAAGGTGTAGCTGGCTGATTTCAGATTCTGACTGGCCGCGCGGGTGGCGTTGATTGACTTCCAATCGAACACGGTTTGCGTCACAGCGGCACGCGCGTCAAAATAAGAAAAAGGGCCTACAGATGTCGGAATCTTAATTCCTGGAACACTGGCAAAGCCGAGTTCGGCCAGATTGATCTCCGAGGCCGCCACATAAGGCGCCGCCGTCACGTGCGGTAAGAGAGAGCTCAATTGCTCCCAGCGCTGTCCGCGGGCCGAGCGGATGTCCGCACTCGAAAGCAGCACTCCGAGATTTTGTTTCAATCCACGGTCGATGGCATCTCGCAATGAGAGCGACAGGATCCCCGGAACGAGCTTTACCGGTACACTGCCTGCGAACGGGCTCACTCCTCCCGTGCCGGGGATGGCTTGACCGGGGGTGCTCGAACTGGATGTGGTCTCGGTCTGTGCGAGGGATATTGCTGCTCCACAAATCAAGACTCCTGAGAGCAGGAAAACGCAACGGCGTTTGTAACTGAGCCTCAAGGGAACCTCCTGGCCTCGAATTTTAAGCCCGACTCAAGAATATCCATAAATCGACATTGAAATGGCAAGGGCGATCCTTCTATTGTTGTCGCCGGGGATTAGGAATCGTGGTGACCATCTGATGGCTATCACCGATGTGGGATGCCCGGGCGCCCTCCGTCATCGCTTTCGAATCTCTGTGCGGGACGACCCCGCTTTCTGGAGGTCACATTTTCTCGCATCAGGCTGTCGGCGGTCAGATCCTGCAATTCACCGGGGGCGATGACCGACAGCTCCTGACTCTGTGCCTAAGGTTGCGAAGGGATGCAAGGTCACCTTTTAAAGCGCTCGACCATCGAGCGCCCTTTTCACCTGGTATTCCGACCTTATCCAGGTCGGCCAATATACTCAAGCTGCCGTGCCCGTCGGTTAAGGCACTTCCAAACTGGACTTCCATTGGGACCGACGCAGACTTTGTGATTGAGGATCAAAGTCCTCAATGCTGCGGCAATTCGGACACTGCATTTACTGACTTCACTCCTCAAGTGAATATGTCTGGCTCGGCCTATTCATCCACGACCGGCAAGTATTCCCAAACCGTCACCAGCGATCCGCTCGTTTATCTGCTGGAAGACTTCACCAACACTACTTCGCACATGCAGATTTCTCTCGGAACTACGGATGAAACCTATTTCACTTCTTCTCAATTCGCGGAGGTCAGCGGCTTGGCGAGTAATAATACCGCACGGAATGTTCAGTCGATTGGCGTGGGTCCGAACGCGAACGGATCCCCTAGCGGAATTGCTTGGACACTCGGATACAACGCAAATTCCGACGGTGACTACAACATCTACCAATGGCAATGGAAAACCTCGAGTTGGTTGAAAGAGCCTGGCGCCGCAAGTCACATCGCGGTGTCACCGGAGGGCTATCCTTGGGTCGTCAACCATGCGGGGCAAATCTACTACTGGAACGGGAGCGCCTTTGAACCCGCCCCCGGCAACGCCTGCGCGAGTTGGATCGGCGTAGGTCCCAACGCATTCGGCTCCACTTACGGAGATCCGTGGATCCTCGGCTGCAATTGGCAGACCAACGGCTATAACGTATATCAATTGCAAGGCTCCAATTGGGTGCACCAGCCGGGCCAGTTCACGAAGCTGGCGGTAGGTCCGCGCGGCCCCTGGGCAATCGACAACAACGGCGCCGTTTATTACTGGAATGGCAGCGGCTTTCAACAAGCTCCTGCCGCGTGCGCATCCAGCATTGGAGTAGGCCCGCTCACGGCTCCGTTTGCAGGGACGTATGGAGACACGTGGATCACCGGGTGCCATCAGGATGGTAATGGGTACAGAATTTACCAATTGTATTTTGGTGAAACTTGGGTGGAGATACCTGGCATCGCAGCCCAGATCTCGGTGTCACCTGACTTGGGAGTTCCATGGATCGTAAACACGACAGGGCATATCTACGAATAGCTGGATATGCTCCGACAGAGGTCTTCTGCTTTGCGCCGGGCCTCTGGACGGGAGACAAGAGCAATAGGGTCCGATGCGGTAGCCAAGAGCGGAGGGACCGCGAGGCCGAGCGCGAATCAGCGATTCGGCCTTGCGTTTTTTCTCCTCACTCCAAAGCCGATGGCCTCGCCGCGTAAGCAATATCGTCTCGAGGCACGGCATCAAGCTCTGCCGCGAGCTGGGACTTTATGCCGCGCGTGGCATTCTCTAGTTCAGCTTTAGCCCGGGCCTCGTGTCCCAGCATGGCGTGCAGCCGCCTTGGTCCCAGGACCACGAGCCCGAGCATCAGCATGAATAGGATTTCCGTTCCGAAACCGACGATTCACTCCTTGCTCACAGCTTGGTCGCTGGTAATGGCGGTTGTTCAGCGTGGCATAGGTGGCTATGCTGCCATTTCATCGGCGTGCGAGTTTGGGCCGCCGACTAAATCTTGGCGGAGCCGCTCCATTTGCGCAGATGCTTCCCTGATCTGTTCCGCATATTCGTGGCCCTGTCGTGGCAGAAATCCTCCGTAGTTTTGCAGCAGCAGGCGGGCATTGGCCTCGATGGCGGAGGTCTTGAAGCGGGCCTGGTTGGAGAGAGCGGACGTCAGTTTTCCCAGCTGCAAATCACGCACGGCTAATTCTTGCCTGCTTTGTACAGCTCCTTGTTCAAGTGCTTGCCCGTGATAGCGGATGAGTACAAACAGACACACGGTCAATATCAGCAGAGATGAATTGGCAACAATCGTGTCTTTCAAAGCTTTGCTTAGGTTTGCATTTCTCTCGCCGTCGAATTTCGCGAAGCTGCTGGTCTCGGCCGCGGCTAGCGCGGATAGAACCTCGCGAGCTTTATCCATGTACTCCATGCCTTCGTTTGAATCCACAAGCATGAAGGCGCGGCGGCGATACCCGCGTTGGCGAAAACTAATGGAACGCTCCATCTCAGCCTGCTTTGAGTCAGCCAAAGATTCCAGCTGCGATTCCAGGGATCGTTCGCGCTCTCCCCGATTTGCTAGCCCTGCGCGGAGGCCGGAAAAATCGGTTTCCATTCTGCCCTTCGCGTCGGTGTAGGGCTGCAAGTATGCTGGGTTCCCGGTTAGCAGGTATCCGCGCTGACCGGTTTCCATATCGGTTAAATCTTTCAGCAGGCCGGAGATGTCGGCCTGGATCGTGGAGCTCTCGAGTGTGAGCGCGGCAATTTTCTGCGTCTGTTTGAAATGGTTGACTGCGAGATACGCATTCCATGCCATCAAAGCTAGTAGCGCGGCGGCGCCGACTTGCAGCGCGGCTTTTCGAATCATCTTCATTGTGCCATCCCTCACGTGATGTTCAGAGCCCCCTCAGTCGTGATTCGACTGGCTTTGCAAATCTTCTCCGCAACCTTGGCCACTGCGTCGCTGGCATGGATAGGCCCTTCTGCGGACATAACTGAGCTGGCAGCCAGGGTGAAAAGCAAAGCATCCTCTTGCTTGTCGAAATACAGCACGACCTGATTCGCTGCCATGCGCGCACCCCCGACTGATTCTTAGGCATGATAGGCCGATTGCCGGCGAGAATGAGCGTATCTCTTTTGGTGCGCCTTTCAGCCTGGCCGGAGATTGATAACCGAGCGATGGATGGAAGAAGCGCGCAAACCGAACGTTGACTCTGGTGCGGTTCAGATTCTTGAATTCGCAGCGCGGCCCTCGGTGCCGATTTGGGAATGTTACCAGTTAGTACTGGTACCCCCCTCCCCCGTTGGATTGCAAAATCTAGAAAACAAGGGACTAATTTTGCGACTATGTGCTAGATCTTTGAGTTCAAAGGAGTTACACGCAAAATCTAGAGAACATTGGAGTTACGCGGGCGGCGGCTGTTCCGTTTTGGGAGCCGGAGCAAGCTTTTGAAGCATGGGCCTGCCCACGCGGTCGCCTGGTCAGATTGTCAAAGAACAGAGAGGTTATCTTGTAGATAATGTATGTTGTAGTAGGTTATCCGATTTTGAAGCGAGTGGTCAACGGTAAAATGCGCATTGCGGAACTGGCGATTCTGGGTGACGCACCGACATGCGCTTGAGGCGTGTGCGATTCGTCTTAGATTCATGCTCAGGGGCAGTGCTCTTTGAGAACGTTCAAAAACCGAAGTCAGCCTGCGCACACTACGGGAGGCGAATGCACTCTTGACAGTAACAGCGCGTCAGGCAATACTTTCCGGCTTGGCAGCAAGTGCTGGAACCGAGACTGGCTGCGGGTCAGGAGAAAATTGATGAAATCGCCATTCGGTATTCTCTCGGCGTTCGCTGCACTGTTGATTTGTGGTTCAGCGGTGGCATCCATAATTAACGTTCCGGCCGATCAGCCCACGATTCAAGATGGGATCAATGCCGCAGTGAATGGCGACACGGTGCTGGTAGCGCCGGGGACTTACAACGAGAACATCAATTTCAACGGAAAAGCGATCGTGGTAACGAGTTCAGATGGGCCGAAGGTAACCATTATTGACGGAGGAAGTCTGGGAGCGGTGGTCACGTTTTCGAGCGGAGAGACGAATGGGTCGGTGCTAAGTGGATTCACCCTTCAGCATGGGAGCAACAGCGGTGTGAACATGAACTCCGCGTCCCCGGTGGTCAAGAACAACATAATCGCGAACAACACAGCGGAGTTTGGGCGCCGGGATGTACATCGTCGGCGCTTCGACGGCGCAGGTCTTACGCAATGCGTTCATTGGCAATGTTGCTTCCGCGGGAGGGGGAGCCATTGGGCTGTTCGCCGCGGGAAGCGTTCGCATCGAAAACAACCGAATCACAAAGAACAACGGAGGCGGCCAAGGTGGGGCGATCTGGATGGTGAACGAGGCGGACGAGATCATCGTGCAGAACCTGATGTACAACGATGTCGCGTCGTCGGGGACGGAGTTTTACAGTTTGATTCCACAGAGCACCACCGGGTATCGCCTGATTAACAACACGATTGTCAGCACGAATCTAAATGCGGACGCGGCCGTGATTGCTGACGGATTCAACACGAATGCTAAGATCATCAACAACGTGATCGTCGCACCGGGAACGTCAGGGGCGCTGATTTGCAATCCGATTCTATTAGGATGGCCCGCCGATCGTGAAATTCAATGATGCCTGGAGCCCGAAAGGGATTTGGTACGGGGGAATGTGCGCGGAGGATGGGGGCATCAAGGGCAACATTTCGGCGAACCCGGATTTCGTGAGCCCGACCGATTTCGAGTTGAAGAACGGTTCCCCGGCCATAGGTGCGGGCACGATTTCAGCACCCGATCTGCCTAAGAGAGACTTTGCCGGCAAGCCTCGAATTGTGGACGGGCGTATCGACATGGGCGCTTACGAGAATCAAAAAGTCTCGGGCACGAAAGCTTCGAATAGGAAGTCCCGGCATATCCGGCTTCGCACGATAAGGAGAGCTCCGAGATAAAAAGGCTTAGGGTTGAGTCCCTAGAAGATCATTGATCGTGAAGGGTGATCCTCCTCCATCCTCTCGAAGCGCGCCATCGGGACCGACGACGACGAAGCTATTCGCCGACGTCACGGTCACGTAACCGTAGTTGTCAGCCGTGATTGAAATTGGGGTCTGCGAGATGATCGTAAGCTGAGTGATGACGTAGGTACGCTTATTAATTTCGACCGGGACGGTGCTGTTGCTGGTTCCAATCACAAGGTACACTTTGTTGGCGGCCAGGAATACGATAGCTTGACTCCCACCAACCAAGGGGAGCGAAATCGTTTTTTTTAGCGTAAACGTGGTGTGATCGTTTCCGGACGCTATAGTATCTATTCTCTGATAGACATAAAGCGCTACGCCGTTTTGACCTGATCCATAAGCCTGGTCAACTACGTAAAGAAATCGTGTGACCGTACCCTCTCTAATGTCGATAACCTTGGCGCTCTCAACGATGGAACCGATCTGCCCGAACGGTCCTAGCTGTCCCGCACTATAGCAACCTTCACTGGTCCCAATCGAACCGCATACGACCCAATACAATGTGGTCTTTGCGGTGTACGTCGTGTAGGTCGTGAACAAGCCGGAGTCAATGGTACCTGCCCAGCAGAACGTGCTGCCAATTAGCAGCAACAACGAAATCATCATGAGTCGTCGGACGAACATGGAAGGCTCCCTCTTTTCGCAGAAATTGTGTTCAACGTCGTTGCTCTGCGGCAGCCCGCTTTTCACACCAAGAGCGTATCAGAAGTTGACTCACACGACACCATTTCCACCCCGATTCGAAGGTTTCACGCATTTTGGAAATCGGGACTGGGGGAGACGGAGATTTGCTCACTCCATGGAGCATCGACTTACCACTCGGCAGGTGGCTCTACGCAAGTTGGCTGCCGCGGTTGTCATCGTGATCAGGGGTCAGCTTGAAGACCACGCTGCGACCTCCGAAAGGGGGGTCGCCGCCGGAACGATCGCCGCCCGCCGATGCAGTGCCGTAGGGGCGTCCCGATTTGTCTATGATCAAGCTCGCCATGGGGACAGCACCGTCACTGCCACCAATTCCGCAGCGGGGCAATATTTCGATTGATCTGAACCGATGGTTGATGAAATCGGCGCGCCCTGCAGGTAACTGGAGTCAGATGCTAGAACGTAAACGCCACGCCGCCGCTTACGGTTTTGGCGGCTTGGACCAGGTAGACTGTGTGGCCGTCGTGGCCCAGGACAGGGACGTAGCCCTGGGCGAGGAGGTTGCGCAGATCGATGATGGCTTCGATGTGGCCGGGGAAGAATCCGGTGCCGGGGATGGGTTGGCGGAAAAAGAGATTCAAGTAGGGGTCGGCTCGGCCGGCAGAGGCGTTGAACATGTCGATCGGAGTTAAAGCTTCGCCATTGATCAGGCGATAGGATGCCATCCAGTGAGTCTTGGACTTGGGGACGGTGCCGGTGAGTTTGCCTGCGATGCTTTGCCGTTTGCGCGAGACGCTTGACTGGGACACATTCTCCAGATGGACGTTCGGGCTGGCTAAATCGAGTACGCCGCCGTATTCGTAGTCAAATGTGCCGGTCAACCCGGGGCTGAACTGGCGCTGCAGCACGAGTCGCACGCCCTGGGTGTGGAAATCATTTCCCTGATAGGTGAAGGTTCCGGAGTTTAAGTCAGGCAGCACATTGCCGTTGTCGGTGGTGTATTCTCCAACGCCGATCAGCGCGGGATCAGAGATGCGATCGGTGTAGGCGGCAACCTGCAGGTTGTTCTTGCCGATGCGGTGCGAGAGCGAAAGCTCCTGATGATGCGCGTGCTCGACCGTGGTCGAGTACGAGGTCATGGTGACGTGAGGGGCGGATTCGCTCACATCTCCGGGCTCCGATTCGAAGCCTTTATCCATGCGGTTGCCTGGTTCGGAGGTGGCGTATCCATAGGCGAGCACGGTGTTCGGGGTGAGATGCAGGTCGGCTGTTCCAAAGGGACGGAAGGTCGTTACCTTGCCCATGAACTGGATGGTCTGCAGTTCGCTGCCAAACTTGAGCTCCAGAACGTCGCCTACGGCAAGATTGTCAGAGGTAGTCAGAGCGAGTGATTGAAGACCGTGCAGCGCGAGGTCCGGCGCGGGCAGGTTCCACATGGTCACAGCGAACGACGGTTCGGAACCGTTCTCCATCTTGTGCTGGAAAGACGCCCGCACAACGGAGGAGGGAGCGTTGCTGCCATATCCGACGTTGCCACGCAAGCCGACCGTGTCTGAAGAGAAGATGGACTTCTCCATGGAGAAACCGGTGCTCATGTCGGATGCGCTGCCAAAGCCCTCGGACGGCGATCCGGCTAGAAAAGAGAGCGTTCCCCGCAAGTCGCGATCAGACTTTGGGGAATCGCCGATTGTGGCCGCGGATTGTTGGTTTGCAGAAGGATCGTCGACCAGGCGCAGAATGGGACGGTTGGATACGGAGCGCAAGACCCACTTCCAGTCGTCATCCTGGGCAGGAGTGCGGGCAGGAGCCATTTGAATGGCTTGAAAGAGCGTGCTTAAGGTCACATTCACTATGGCGTTGCCGCCGGCATGCAGTCCTACGTGCTCACGCAAGGCAGGGAGAAAAGCAGGGGCAGAAACTTTGAGGTTGTAGATTCCGGGCAAGAGTCCCGCAGCGGAGTAGAAGCCGTTCTCATCGGTGAAAACTTTGACGCTTTGGGCGGCCGCTCCCAAGACTTCGACGACGGCTCCCATTTGGGGGATGCCACTGGCGCCGCGCACGTATCCGGAAATTGTGCCCGGCATGTCTGCACTCCACGCCGGAAGCGCGAGGCCCAGCAACAGCATCGAGAACCCAAGCTTGCGGAGTATCAGCAACCCACCACCTCTGAGGACGACCAACTTTACTCTACGGCGAAAGTCACCGAAGGATCCACCGTCTGTTTGGAGATGTTGTCGTTCACCTTGATCTGAATGCGATAAACGCCCGGATCAAGGTTGGCGGCCGAGAGCGTTTTCTGCAGGGTCACTTGGTCGCCGATGTTGCCCATCTGGTCCGTGGATTCGACGGTATGAATCACGGGCTTATTGGTTGTCGCACTGACCACATTGTACTCAACTGTGGCGGACGCTTTGTGCGTTTTATCGTCCATACCAAGATTGTAAACCTGCATCCAGAAGCTCATCTTCTGATTGCGTTTGAAGATCATGGGCTTGCCGTCGGCAGGGGGAACGCGCGGGCGGACCTTGGTCGCGCCAATCACAAACATTCCCGTGCCTACGTTCTTGGCTGCCACTGGTTCCATGAGATCGGCCACGATCAGCGAAGAAGCTTCCAGGCGGTCATCGGCGAAATCCGGCACCTGGACGCCTTTGCTCCAGGTTCCGACGCGGTCGCCATTTACATCTTTTACTACAATGTCGACGCGATAACGGCCGGGACGCAATGGAATTGCCTTCCAATAAACTTGAGAGTTTTCCGCTGCCCTGGCTAGCAACTCGGCTGGGATGTCTGCCTGCACCGTGTCTTCAAAGGTTTGCGCGATGTGCCCGGTTAGAGTCGTAACTCGACCGAAGATGTTGACTGTGCCGCGTTGCACGCCGTCCTTGTTGACGAAAGTGATGTCGCGGTTCTTCATCTGGATGGTGAAGGGAACAAGCACGGTGTCGCCAGTCACCTTGACGAAGTCTGCGCGCACATCAAACGGCATTAGATTGACGCTGATTTTGTGGCTGACGACTTCCTCCAAATCCTTAAACTTTACCGGCGGAGGAGCCTGCAGCTTGGCAAACTGTTCTAAGCGGTCGAATTCTTTGCTCGCCTGAGACGCACTATCCGGTCCGGGCCCCAGGTTCTCGAGGCCGCCATTAAACCGTTGTGCCTTGGAGGCCATCCCCATCGATTCGTAAAGGGTTTGTCCCCCATTCGGCGTGTGCAACAGTGCATCCTTCTCCGACCGGTCGAGGGTCATGTGATAGTCGCCGCACATGCAAGTGTCGACAAATTCGATGATGACTTCCTGGCCAATGCCCTCGAGGTAGCGATAGCGCCAATCTTCAAAGGGGAAGGTCGAAGTCGTGCCGCCGCCTTCTTCCATGGGACGATCATAAGTCCCGCCGCTGGGATGCGAATCGATCTCGTCCGCCGGGCCATACATGATGTAGATTCGGCCGCGGTCGGATTTCCAGCCGGGGATTCCGGCGGCGAAATGCTCGTTGGCATACTCGATGCGGCGGTAGTGCTCTTCTTTAAACTCGTTCTCCTCGGTATCAGGGGTGGGATCGCGGCGCTGCCAGAAGGCTTCGATGAACTGGTCGCGCTCTTCATCGTTGGAGAGCTGTTTGAAGGCCTTGCGTTCTTCGTCCGAGATAATGTAAACCACGTCTTCGTCGAGCCACTTTTTGTAAGTTTTGCTGAGTTCCTGCTTCAGAGCTTTGGCGTTTTCTTTCTTTTGCTTTTCAGTCAGCGGGCGCTTTAGGGGATCGGTTTGAGCTGGGGAAGTGGCGGCTTGGCCACTACTGGTCTGATCGGTGCCCGCTGGCTTGGCATCTTGCTGCGCCATCGCGGACAAACTAAGCCCAAAAAGGAACAGCATCAAAGACGATGAAAGAAGGTAGCGTCGTAGATCTACCTGGAACATAGAAGGGGCACTCCTCGCACACGCGCTCGTGGATATCATTCTATGTCTTCGGGTACGCGAAGGCAAGGCTCGCCTGCACGCTCTGAACAAATTGTAGGATGCAGGCAACCCTTGCGGAGGTGCCCGCTTCGGCGGGGGTGCCAGCGGTATTTTTCCGCGGAACGACGACCGATAGGGACGAAGCGGCGCGACCAAAAAATGTGCTTCTGGCTTGGTTTCGACGAGTACAATTGTCCACCCGTTCTTTTGCCGCTAAGAGGCTGGAATTAAAGGAGCAATCGGTGAATCCTGCTGTGGCCACGAAACGCAGGGTGTTTGCGCGGCTCTCGATTGCTGCCGGTAACACCTTGCAGATGGGTGGAATTCTGGTTGCGTGTTTAGCGTTGGCGGCGTCGCGGTCGTCGCACTCGACGACGATTGCCGTCACCCTGATGGTTGTGGCATGGGTTCTTCTTTACTTTTTCTCGCACGCGATTGCGCACTGGATCGTGGGACGGGCGCTGGGCATTCGTTTCCGGTTTTACACCGTCGGGGGGACGGGGAATCCCGCAGGCTGGCCGCCCGGATTGCGGTGGATTTTTGAACATCTTCCGTTCCTTGGCGTGCAAACCGAGAAGATCTCGATGCAAGAAGCTAGGCCCGCTGCACGAGCGCTCATGTGGTCTGCCGGAGTAACATCGTCGGCCATTGTTCCCACCTTAGCTGCGTTCTGGGCCTGGCACAGCGGGGTTCCCTGGAGCGGGTGGTTTTCTTTGTTTGCTTTGTTCTGGGCCCTGGGAACGTTGGCGAGTAACTGGACTAGCGGGACGGGCGACTACTCGAAGGCGCGACGATCTCTGTCAGGTTCTTAGAAGTGTCTGTGCGCGGGAGCAGCGAAACGCAGAAATTATGGGTCGCGCCGAGGCGGCTGTCAACCGGACGAGTGGGATGCCGGAGCAACCAGTTTGCCCCTTTTCCTTCCAGTTGGATATAGTTCTAGATTGAATGTACAAAGACTTTCATGCTGTGGACCGTTGGACCAAGCGGGAAGTGCACTGCATTTATCAGGCGCTGATCGTTGCGATTGCGACCCGGCACGCGGATGCGGTGGACATCAAGTTTTTGGTGGACGGTCGTCCGGTCTGGATCGCGCTGCCGCATCCCGCATGGGTGGAGTATCAGAGGCGCACCGGAAAGTTGATTACCGATCCGCTTGCCGTAGAGATTGCCGGGCACTATCTCAAAGATGCGCTTGAATCCGGCGAAGGCATGGATCGGGAAATGTACTCGCTCACCATCGAACAGACTCTCCAGCACCTGGATGCAGCGGTGGGAGAGAAGGTTGATTCACAACCGGTCGGGTAGTAACTTTCCTTTCTCCGTGGGCGATCTGCGGATTCCTGCTACGCCCATCATTCGTCCGGTCACTCCTTTTTCGGCGCGATAGGAAAAGAGCAGGTCGGGACGGCAAGCTGTGCACAACGTCGAGGCACTGATGTTTTTCGGTACAACGCCGGCACTGATTAGCTGGCGGCGGTTGGCTTCGACTAGATCGAGGAAAATCTTCGGAGGAAGCTCACCATGCCCGGGAGCCCGCGCCGTGAGAAATAGCAGCGGATACTTTTCGCGGACTGGATCTGATTCTTTGATCTCATGAAATAAATTGTTAGCATAGGCGAACTGCGCTTCGAACTGCTGGCGGACTTCGGGTCCAACTTCGTAGCAGCAGGCGTGGATTCCAGGGCCGATTGCGGCTTTTATATTCTTGGGAAGCGACCCAAAATAGCGGCGCATTTCTCCCACTCCCTTTTCGATGATGCGCTTGATCGTGCCGCGCCATCCTGCATGGAAGACTCCGACGGCCTTCTGCTTTGTATCCACCAAAATGATCGGCAGGCAATCGGCGGTTTGGATGGCGAGCAGAATGCCGGGTGTGCGGGTGATGAGGCCGTCGCCGACTAAAGGTTCTTTCGGCAACTCTGTCACGCAGTGAATGAGATCGGAGTGAATCTGGCGCAGGGTGACGAGGGGCCATGGCTTGTTGGCGGAAATGGCGCCGAGTTGCGATAAGAAAGTTGTGCGGTTGCGTTCGACCAGGCTGCGTGAGTCTTGATTGGTAAACCCAAGGTTCAGAGTGTTGCCCCCGTAAACGCTCGAACATCCGCCAATTCGCGTGCTGAAGCCATGAACCAGCCAGGGAATGCGGGTAAGGATTTCAGATTGGAGAATAGTGGGTCGAATCTTGATTGCACTCTTGGTTGGCACCAGAACATACTAACAATCCTGGTCATGGCTCCATGACCGGCAGCCGCTTCGGCGCGTATAATCCGCGTGCAATTAAAAATGAGATCGCGCAGGGAACGCGGAGGAAGACATGAGTCGCATTGTGCAAAACAGGAGTGGGATCGTTTTTGCTCTTATCGCTTTTTGCCTGGGGGCCTTCCTGTTATTTCTGGATCGGTCGGCGGCTTCGCCGCAGCCGAGCGCAGCGGCGCAGGCTTCATCGGATCCGCGTTTGCAGAATGCTTACAAGTTTCAGCAGGGGGGATGGACTTATGTGCACCTAGAGGGTTCTCCCGAGCGCATCGGTTTTCAGCACGGCTATTTACTCGCTCGCGAGATTGCGGATGCTTTCGACACGGTCAAACTGGAAGACACGCACGTCACCAAGCGCGACTGGGAATTTTTCAGGAAAGCCGCGCATGAAATGCTTTGGCCGAAAATTGATGCGGAATATCAGCAGGAACTCACGGGGATTGTGGAGGGACTGAAGGCCCAGGGCGTCGCCATGGATGTGGATGATGTGGTTGCGCTCAATGCTTTCGAAGAACTTCCGGGTTACTACGTACCGTGGGTGGACCAGCAGCAACACGTCGCGGGCGCGCCGAAGTTGTCGAGCCCGGGCAATTGCAGCGCGTTTATCGCTACCGGCAGTTACACTCGCGACCACCAGATCGTAATTGCGCACAACAACTGGACGAGCTACATGGTCGGGTCGCGCTGGGTGATGGTTTTCGACATTGTTCCTGAGCACGGCAACCGCATATTGATGGATGGATTTCCCGGAGTCATCACCAGCGACGATGACTTCGGGGTGAATTCTGCCGGAATCATGGTAGCCGAGACTACCATCGCCCAATTTCTCGGCTGGGATCCGCAAGGCAAGCCGGAATTTGTGCGCTCACGCAAGGCGCTGCAATATGCCAATTCGATTGACGATTACGCTCGCATTATTAAGGACGGGAACAATGGCGGCTATGCCAACGACTGGCTGATTGGGGATCGCAAGACGGGCGAGATTGCATACCTTGAGCTGGGTTTGAAACACACGCCGATGTGGCGGACGAAGGATGGATATTTTGTAAGCGCAAATTTTGCCCGCGATCCAGCGGTGATCCGCGACGAAACTTCTGGCTTCGATCCGAAGGACACCTCTACTTCGCCCAACGCGCGCCATGTGCGCTGGGAGCAGCTCATCAAGCAGTCCAAAGGAAAAATCGACGTGGGCATGGCGGAAAGTTTTATGGCCGACCATGTGGACAGCTTCGAAAAGAAGGAGCAAGCGAACGAGCGCAGCTTGTGTGGCCATACGGATGCGTCGCCCCGGGGCGTGAAGCTTTGGGACTGGGCGCCTTATTATCCCGGAGGCGCGGTCCAGGGTAAGGCGACAGACAGCAACCTGGCCGAGCGCATGAGTTTTCAGGCACGCGCGGGGCATCCTTGTGGGCAGGATTTCATCGCGAAGGATTTCTTGAACGCACACCCAGACTACTCTTGGGAAGCGCCCTTGCTTCATGACATGAAGGCGGGCCCGTGGACGCTTTTCCACGCCGGACAGCAAGCGGGTCAGTGATCGAGCAGTTTCGGAGTGCGCTTGTGCCAGTCCGTGGCCTGCTCATAGGCATACGCGAGTTGTAGAACGCGCTCCTCTCCCCACGGCGGCCCGATGATCTGCAGGCCGATGGGAAGGCCGGCGCCGGTAAATCCGCAGGGAACCGAGATCGCTGGTAGTCCCCACACATTTGCCGGGCGGGTGTTGCGGAGTAGCAGGATTTCACAGGGGCGGAGGAGATCTGGGTTGTGCTTCAGTCCGGCAATCGTGGGTGCGGGAACCGGTGTGGTTGGAGTTACAAGTACGTCTACGTCGTCGAACAGCTTGCGGACCTGGCTGCGAATTTGTTTCAGTTCGCGACGCTGTTGCTCAAGTTCGGCGCTGCTGACTTCCACGCCTTTGCGGATGCGGCGTAGCGTTTCGGGCTGGTACAGTTGGGGATTCCGGGAGACGAACTCTGCATGGAAAGCATACGACTCCGCGCTTTGCAGCTTGCGATCCGTAGGGGCAGTAAGCTCGATCTCGGATGGATTGCCCGCGAGGGTTCTTAGTACGCCGAGCGCCTGTTCCAAGGCGGGAACAATTTCAGGGTCGAGATCTTCGTAAAAAAATTTTCGCGGCACGCCGATCTTGGCTGGCTTCAATCCGGCGCGAAGACCTGCGAGGTAGGCAGGGATTGGCACGTCGGCGCTGTTCGTATCTCTTGCATCATAGCCCGCGATCGCCTGCAGCACCATGGCCGCGTCGGCAACCGTGCGCGTGATCGGGCCGACGTGATCGAGTGAGCCCGAGAGTGGGATTACGCCACGAGCGCTTACGCGTCCGTAGGTGGGCTTCAGGCCCACGATTCCGCACAATGCGGCAGGTTCGCGAATGGAGCCAGCGGTGTCCGTGCCGATGGCGGCATAACCAAGGCCCGCGGCCACAGCAGCAGCGGAACCTCCAGAGGATCCGCCGGCGATGTGTGCCGGGTTCCACGGATTGTGAACTTCGCCGTAGTAGCTGACCATCGAACTGCCGCCATAGGCAAATTCATGCAGGTTCTGTTTCCCGAGGAGAACGGCTCCAGCATTTTTTAGACGGCGAACGACTTCCGCATCTTCTTCCGGCACCCGATTCTTGAACAAAGCGCTAGCGGCCGTAGTACGGATTCCGGCGGTATCGATGAGGTCTTTCAATGCCAGCGGAATTCCGTGCAGCGGACCGCGCCAATTTCCCTGCATGATTTCAGCCTCAGCGGTACGCGCCTGGGTCATGGCCGATTCTGCGGTTACCGTGATGAAGGCGTTCAACGTAGGGTTGAGCCGTTCGATCTGCGCCAGGCAGTTCTTCGTCACCTCCACCGGAGACAGTTTCCGTTCGCGCAACAACTCGCTGGTTTCCAAAATGGATGCGAACATTTTCTTTGTTCTTGATGCGGGGCGACTCTCGCTCGAATCAATTTCGTTGAGGTGTATGCTTTGCTTCGCGGGAAAAGTCTATAATCTTTACTCTGCTTCTGGGGAGGTACAAAGGACAACGCCATGGCCCAGATGACTGCAACTCCGGTCGCGACCCGCGCGTTTCTGCTCGACGGGAAATGGATAGAGGAAGGCGAGCAGGTAGAAATTCGATCGCCTTTTGATGGTAGCGTTGTCGGCCGCATTTTTCAGGGAAGACGCGAACATGCGGACGCGGCTATCGCGGCCGCTGTGAAGGCTTTCGGTACCACGCGGCGCTTGCCGGCGTTTGAGCGGCAACGCGTGCTGCGGCGGGTGGCGGAGAGCATCGCCAAGCGCAAGGAAGAGTTTGCCCACATTTTGTCGCAGGAAGCGGGCAAGCCGATTAAGGCGGCGCGAAGTGAAGTGGAGCGATCGATCTTCATCTTCACAGTGGCCGCCGAGGAGAGTACGCGCATCAACGGTGAGTTTCTGCCGCTGGATTGGCAGGAATTCACTGCCGGACGCTGGGGCATCGTGCGTCGTTTTCCTCTGGGAGCGATTGCTGGGATTACGCCGTTCAATTTTCCGCTCAATCTGGTGGCGCACAAAGTGGCCCCGGCCATTGCCTGCGGCTGCACCATGGTGCTGAAGCCCGCCCCGCAGACGCCGCTGACTGCATTGCTGATTGCGGAGGCGGTGCAACAGGCGGGCTGGCCGGACGGTGCTCTGAACGTTCTTCCTCTCGCCAATGACGACGCTGATTTGCTGGTCACCGATGAGCGCCTGAAGCTGATCAGTTTCACGGGCAGCGCCAAGGTCGGCTGGGAGATCAAACGCAGAGCGGGCAAAAAGAAAGTCGCGCTGGAACTGGGAGGCAACGCGGGAGTCATGATTCACAGCGATGCTGACCTGACCTACGCTGCGGAGCGCTGCGTGACCGGAGGTTTTTCCTATGCTGGACAGTCTTGCATTTCGGTCCAGCGCATCCTGGTGGAGCGTTCGGTGATGGAAAGTTTCAGGGACCTGTTTGTGGCAAAAGTGAAGAAACTGAAAACCGGCGATCCGCTTGATGAATCCACCGATATAGGCCCGCTGATTCGTGAAAGCGACGCCATTCGCGCCAGCGACTGGATTCAGGAAGCAGTACGCGGCGGAGCTCGATTGCTGTGCGGCGGCCGGCGCACGGGATCGGTTCTTGAGCCCACGGTATTGACCGGCACGCGTCCGGAGATGAAGGTAAATTGCCAGGAAATTTTTGCCCCGGTTGTAACCATTGAGTCCTACGACGACTCTTACGCTGCATTGAGGCAAATCAACAATTCGCCGTTCGGCTTGCAGGCGGGAATATTTACCCGAGACGCCAAGCTGTTGTTTGACGCGTACGAAGAACTCGAGGTGGGGGCCTTAATGGCCGGGGATGTGCCGACGTTTCGCATTGACCATATGCCATATGGCGGCATTAAAGACTCGGGATTAGGACGCGAAGGCTTGCGTTCTGCGATTGAGGAGATGACGGAACCGAAGTTGCTGGTGATGAACCTGCGGTAGTGGAGGCCGGGCGTCTCTCCCGGCTGGGCGGGCCCGTCCTCATCATTCGCTAAGAATTTGCGACGGGCAATCACAAGGCGGCGCAAACTGTTATAATCACAAGTTTTCGTAACTGACATCACAGATGCCTGTGACTGCTGTTCAAAGAGGGCCGCACTGAACTGGGGACGAAGTTCGGGTCCCTGCTGCACTGAACGTCGATGCAGATTTTTCACCGCAGTACCAACACAATCTCGCGCGCCACGATTTACGGGGCGGTATTCCTGGTGGCGGCGCTGCTGTGGGCGGTGCTCGAACTGCAGCGCTCGCCCTATATAACGTACGCCAAAGTCGTGCGCCCGCAACCGGTGCCCTTCAGCCACCAGCACCATGTCGGCGGGTTAGGTATCGACTGCCGCTATTGCCACACCTCGGTTGAGAATTCAAAATTCGCGGGCATTCCTCCAACCAAAACTTGTATCAACTGCCACTCCCAGATTTGGACGGGAGCGCCTGCTGCTCGAACCGGTGCGGGAAAGTTTTCGCACCGGCAAGTCACTGGTGTGGACTCGGGTCAACGATTTGCCTGATTTCGTTTATTTCGATCACAGCATTCACATCAACAAGGGCGTGGGCTGCAACACCTGCCATGGCCCGGTCGATCGTATGCCGCTTATGTTCAACTACGCATCTTTGCAAATGGAGTGGTGCCTGGATTGTCATCGCGCGCCGGAGAAAAATCTGCGGCCTCGCGATCAGGTATTCAACATGCGTTACGAACAACCCTCCAGCGACAAGCCCGTGTTGCTGGATGGCAAGGTCTACACGGATCAGCTTTCGCTGGGTACGGATCTAGTAAGGAAATACAACTTGCGCACCGTAACGGACATTACGAGTTGTTCAACGTGTCATCGATGACGGTAGAGACGTAGCTAGCTACGTCTGTAAAGCAGCGAAGGTCGAATAACAAGATGGAAGAAAAGAAGCCGCACCGCGAAGACGTTTGCCCGGGGAAGAAGGACAAGCTCGACCTGAAAACAGCTCGAGCTCAGATCGCCGCAGACGAAAGGCCCCGAGTATTGGCGCAGCCTGGAAGAACTCGCAGGTAGCTCCGAGTTTCGGGAGATGATGCATCGCGAGTTTCCCAAAGGCGCGTCGGAGTGGCTGGATGCGGTTTCTCGTCGCGGATTCCTGAAGCTGATGGGCGCATCGCTGGCGATGGCAGGCATGACTGCCTGCACGAAACAGCCCCTGGAGCCGATTGTTCCGTATGTGCGCCAGCCGGAAGAAGTGATTCCGGGGCGTCCGATGTTCTTCGCTACTGCCTTCACTCTGAGCGGATACGCCAGTCCGATTCTGGTCGAAAGCCATCTTTATCGCCCGACCAAGATTGAAGGCAACGAGCAGCATCCCGCGAGCCTGGGTGGAACCGATGTGTTCGCGCAGGCTTCAATCCTCGGCATGTATGACCCTGACCGCTCGCAGACCATCGCGAATTTGGGCGACGTGCGCACCTGGGGAAATTTTCTAGAGGCGATTCGCGGACCGCTCAGCGCCCAGAAGGCAGTGCAGGGCGCGGGCATTCGCATTCTGACGCGCACGGTTTCGTCTCCAGCGCTGGCCGATCAGTTGCGGTCGGTGCTTAAGCGGTATCCGCAAGCGAAATGGCATGTATATGAACCGGTGAATTGCGACAATGTGCTCGAGGGCGCGAAGATGGCCTTCGGCCAACCGGTCGAGACGCAGTACAAGCTGGAAAACGCGGACGTAATTCTTTCGCTCGACGCTGATTTTCTTTACGCGGGATTTCCGGGAAGCACACGATACATCCGCGATTTCGCGAAGCGCCGCAATCCCGATGCAGGCGCTATGAGCCGCTTGTACGTGGTCGAGAGCACGCCGAGTTCGACGGGCGCGAAGGCGGACCATCGGCTGCCGCTGCCAGCGATCAAGGTTGAGGCGTTTGCGAGAGCTCTTGGCTCGCTGCTCGGAATGAATACGGGCGGCGATGGAACGCCGGACAGCGAGCAGGCGAAATCCGTCGCTGCGATTTCTCGGGAACTGCAGAACCATCGCGGTTCAGGCGTGGTGATTGTTGGGGATCACCAGCCACCGGCCGTTCACGCTTTGGCCCATGCCATTAATCAGACGCTCGGCAATGTCGGCAGAACTGTTGTCTACACCGCTCCAGTTGACGCAAACCCCGTGAATCAAACCGACTCGATCAAGGATCTCGTGGCCGACATGCGCGCCGGGAAAGTCGACATGCTGTTCATCATGGGCGGAAATCCCGCCTACGATGCACCCCCGGACCTCAATTTCCCCGACGCGCTGAAAAACACGAACATTCCACTTCGTGTACACCTCGGCCTTTATCAGGACGAAACCGCCGAACTCTGTCACTGGCATGTGAACGAGGCGCATTATCTTGAATCGTGGGGCGATGCTCGTGCGTACGACGGCACCGTCAGCATTGTGCAACCGCTGATTGCCCCGCTCTATGGCGGCAAAGAGCGCCTATGAACTCGCCGCGCTGCTTGCCGGGCAAGCCGAGGCCACGGGACACGAGGTCGTGCAGGGCTATTGGAAGAAACAGCATCCGGGCGCAGACTTTGACGCCTTCTGGCGGAAGTCGCTGCACGACGGATGGATTGAAGGAACAACCTTTACTCCGAAATCCATCAGCCTGAAATCCACCGCCTTCCCGCCATCCGCCGTCAGCGACGGAAAATCTATTGAGATTAATTTCCGCCGCGATCCTTGTGTTTACGACGGCTGCTTCTCCAACAACGGCTGGTTGCAGGAGTTGCCCAAACCGATGTCCAAGATGACTTGGGACAATCCCGTGCTCATTGGCCCAGCCATGGCAGCGCGGATGGGGTTGAAGACCGAAGATCTGGTCACGCTGGAGCTAAATGGAAAGAAGGTGGCCGCGCCGATCTGGATTCAGGCGGGTCATCCGGATAATTCCATCACTGTGTTCCTGGGTTACGGGCGCAGACGCGCTGGCCGAGCCGGCACCGGCGCAGGTTTCGACATGTACCCGCTTCGTTCGAGTGCGACGCCGTGGTTCACGACCGGCGTGAATATCACCAAGGCTGGCGGGACTTACAAGCTGGCGTCAACGCAGGGCTACCAGACTATGGACACGCCTGAGGGCGCGAGGCCGCAGGTGCGCACGGCGAGTCTCGAAGAGTATCGCAAGGAACCAGACTTCGCCAAAGACGAAGAGCCTCCAGCAGAGCTGACGTTGTACAAGCCGTATCCCTACGAAAAAGAACCTTACGTATGGGGCATGGCGATTGACTTAAATGCCTGCGTCGGCTGCAACAATTGCATCCTCGCATGCCAGTCGGAAAACAACATCGCGGTGGTTGGCAAGGAGCAAGTCGTGATCGGTCGGCACATGCACTGGCTGCGCGTCGATGCGTATTATCAGGGCGACCGCGATAATCCGAAAGCATACTTCCAGCCCGTCCCCTGTCAGCAATGTGAGAACGCGCCCTGCGAGGTCGTCTGTCCCGTGGGCGCGACCGTACACAGCACCGAAGGCCTGAATGACATGGTCTACAACCGTTGCGTGGGCACGCGCTACTGTTCCAACAATTGTCCCTACAAAGTGCGGCGTTTTAATTTCCTGCTGTTTCAGGATTGGGAGACGCCGCAGTACAAGATGATGCGCAATCCGGATGTGACCGTGCGCAGCCGGGGCGTTATGGAAAAATGTACGTATTGCATCCAGCGCATCACCCAGCATCGTATCGATTCCGAGAGGGAAAACCGGAAGATCCAGGACGGCGAGCTAGTGACAGCCTGTCAGCAATCTTGCCCGGCTGATGCAATCACCTTTGGCAATATCAACGACCCCAACAGCCGGGTTTCGAAACTTAAGGCAATCGCACGCAACTACAGTTTGCTGGCTGATCTGAATACCCGGCCTCGAACCACCTACTTGGCCGAAATTCGCAACCCAAATCCAGACCTGGAAGGTTAAGCGCCACACGATCAAGAGATGGACGAACAAAGACAACCCGCAGCTCCCGTGATCGAGCCCGGATACACCTTCGGCACGGTCACCGACAAGATCAGCGCGATCGTCCTCACGCGGCCCACTTCCAACGGTTGGTTCCTGGGTTTTGGCATTGCTTTTCTGCTTACCATGATGATGTTGTTCGCCATCGGATATTTGTTTGTCCGCGGTGTGGGTATCTGGGGCGTAACCATCCCGATCGGCTGGGGCTTCGCCATCGTGAACTTCGTGTGGTGGATCGGAATCGGGCACGCAGGCACACTGATCTCAGCCATCCTGTTATTGCTGCGGCAATCCTGGCGCAATTCGATTAACCGGTTTGCCGAAGCCATGACCCTGTTCGCAGTGTCGGCCGCAGGTCTCTTTCCGCTGGTTCACATGGGCCGCCCTTGGCTGGCCTATTGGCTGTTCCCTTATCCCAACACCATGAATTACTGGCCGCAGTTTCGCAGCCCACTGGTGTGGGACGTTTTCGCTGTTTCTACTTACGCGACAATCTCCTTGTTGTTCTGGTTCATCGGCCTGGTTCCCGATCTCGCCACCCTGCGTGATCGCTCCACCAATCGCGCTGCCCAGATTATCTACGGAATGCTGGCGCTGGGCTGGCGCGGTTCCGCGCGGCACTGGCATCGCTATGAGACTGCCTATTTGCTGCTCGCCGGGCTCGCGACTCCGTTAGTGTTATCTGTTCACACTGTGGTTAGCTTCGACTTTGCCATCGCCATCGTTCCCGGCTGGCATACCACGATTTTCCCGCCCTATTTCGTTGCGGGTGCGATCTATTCCGGCTTCGCCATGGTGCTGATGCTGGCGATACCGATCCGCAAATTCTATGGCCTCGAGGATTTCATCACCGAGCGCCATCTGCAAAACTCGGCGAAAGTCATGCTCGCGACCGGCCTGATCGTGGCCTACGGCTACGCCATTGAAGGGTTCATGGGATGGTATAGCGGCAACCGCTACGACACGTTCACTCTTTGGAACCGCCTGCACGGGCCCTATGCCCCCTGTTACTACGCGCTGCTGGCTTGCAACATCTTTATCCCGCAGTTGCTGTGGATTCGTAAATTGCGAACCAGTCCTGTCGCCTTGTTTCTTTTGTCCGGAGTCATTCTGACCGGCATGTGGCTGGAACGCTTCATCATCGTAGTGGTCAGCCTGCATCGTGATTTCCTGACCTCGTCCTGGGGCATGTATTACCCGACCCGCTGGGACTGGATGACTTTCATCGGCACCATCGGCATGTTCCTGGCCGCCATGTTCCTGTTCGTGCGCATCCTGCCTATGATTTCGATCTTTGAAATGCGCACCCTGCTGCCCGAGGCGGAGGTGAAGGAATGAAGCGCACTCCGATTTACGGAATGATGGCCGAATTTGATTCCCCCACCCAACTGGTGGAAGCGGCTCATCGCACCCACGCCGCCGGTTATCTAAGAATCGACGCCTACAGCCCGTTTCCGGTGGAAGGATTGGCGGAGGCCATCGGCTTTCATAAGAACAGCGTCCCGCTCGTGGTGTTGATAGGCGGTTTGCTGGGAGGATTGTCCGCCTACGCCCTGCAGTACTGGATTTCCGCGATAAGTTATCCCATCAATGTCGGGGGCAAACCCTATCATTCGTGGCCCGCATTCATCGTTGTGACTTTCGAGATGACCATTCTTTTTGGCGGAATTTTTGCCGTGTTTGGCATGCTGGCGTTGAATGGCCTTCCCATGCCGTACCATCCGGTGTTCAATGTGCCGCGCTTCGCCTTCGCCACCAAAGATCGGTTCTTCCTGATCGTGTTCTCTACTGATCCCGAAGTACAGCCCCAGCGAAACCCGCCGCTTTCTCGAAAGCCTGGGACCGCGTTCGATTTCGGAGGTGCCCAGCTAAAGCCATGCGGCGTCTGGGCAAAATGTCGCTCTTGGGATTGCTGGCCGTGCTGGTGCTGGCAGGGTGCCGCCAGGACATGCACGATCAACCCCGATTCAAGCCCCTCGCTAAGAGCGACTTTTACGCGGACCTGCGCTCCGCACGTCCTCCAGTCGATGGAACCGTCGCCCGTGGCCAGTTGCATGAAGATTCGTATTTCTACACCGGCAAGTTCGGCAACAATCCCGGCGACTATATGCCGTTCCCGGTGACCGAGGATGTGCTGGCGCGCGGCCGGGAGCGCTTCAATATTTACTGCTCTCCCTGCCACTCGCGCCTCGGCGATGGCAACGGGATGATCGTGCAGCGCGGCTTTCGCGCTCCGCCGTCGTATCACACGGAGCGTCTGCGGAAAGCGCCGTCTGGGATATTTCTTTGACGTCATGACCAACGGATTCGGCGCCATGCCGGAGTATGCCTCGCAAATTCCGCCACGCGATCGCTGGACCATTGTGGCTTATATCCGCGCCTTGCAGTTGAGCCAGCAGGCCACGACCAGCGACGTTCCCTCAGGACAAAAAGTGCCGTCAGAAGCCCCTGCGTTCCGCGGCGATCCCGGGTCCGGCGCAACTCTGCCCGAACTTCAGTCCGCGTCGCCCGACGAAAAAGGAGAAGAGCCGAAATGAGCCCGGCGCATGCGAACAACCTGGATTTGATGGCGCCGCCGGTGGTCAAGACCATCGAAAAGCGCTCGTTGATCATCGGCCTGATTTTCGCCGTGATCTCGCTGGTGCTCGCGTTCTTTCGCCCCGACGAATTCTTCCGCGCTTACCTGCTTGGCTACATGGCTTGGCTGGGAGTGGCTCTCGGATCCATGGCCATTCTCATGATCCGGCATTTGACCGGCGGGGGGTGGGGCATGGTTATCCGCAGGATTCTGGGCGCGGCCATGCGCTGCTTGCCCCTGATGGCACTGTTGTTTATTCCAATCCTGTTCGGACTTCCCAAGCTGTACGTGTGGGCGCGGCCTCTCGACTCCATTGCCGACAAGCATCTTCGCGAGCATTTGCAGGAACTCACCAAGTCCTACCTCAATGTTCACGGATTCATCATCCGCGCCGCGATTTACCTGGCGATCTGGAATCTGTTGTCGTTCTTGCTCACCAAATGGTCAAAGGAGCAGGACAGCCCTGCGTCGCGGGATAACACCTCTCGCTTCAAGGCGGTCAGCGGGCCGGGATTGATTCTTTACGCTTTCACCATTTCGTTTGCCGCCATCGACTGGATCATGTCCATCGACCCCAGTTGGATTTCTACGATTTACGGATTGTTGATCCTGATCGGCGAGTTGCTTTCGGCCATGTGTTTCGCCGTCGTCGTAGAACGCATTCTGGTCAACTACAAGCCCATGTCAGAGCTGCTCAAGCCAGATTTCGTGCACGACCACGGCAAATGGATGCTCACGTTCATTATGGTGTGGGCCTATTTCTCGTTCTCGCAGTGGCTGATCATCTGGGCGGGCAATTTACCGGACGAAATTACCTGGTACATGCGACGGTTGAACGGTGGCTGGGGATTCGTCGGCTTGTTTCTCGTGCTGTTTCAGTTCGCTGTGCCTTTCGTTCTGTTGCTCTCGCGTCCATTCAAACGGGACATACGGCGCTTAGTCTGGCTCGCCACTTGGATTATGTTGATGCGCTACCTGGATCTTTTCTGGATTATAGAGCCCAATTTTTCACCAACATTCAGTCTGACGCTGGCGGATGTGGTGGTCCCCGTTGCCATCGGCGGAATTTGGCTTGCCTACTTCTTCCGCAATCTGAGTTCGCTGCCGCTTCTGCCCGCGTATGACGTAGCCGCAAACGAAGTACTGGAACCGGCGCATGACTGAAGAGACAAAACACGAACGCGCGGAAGAGCGCTTTGAGCGGCAGGATATGACCGCACACGCGGTATTCGCGTTTTTACTCAGTCTGATCTTAGGTGGAGTGATTGTTTATTTCGTTATCTGGGGCCTGTACCACTTCCTGGACGCACGTCAGAGATCGCGCCAGGGGCAGCAGAGCCCGCTGGTGAAGCAAGTGGAGACCGATACGCGAATTGTCTCGCCCGACGAGATCAACAAGTTCCCCCAACCACGTTTGGAGCGCAACGAGCGAACTGAGATTAACGATTTCCGTCTGAAGGAAGAGCAAACATTAAATAGCTATGGCTGGGTCGACGAAAAAGCAGGAGTGGTTCGTATTCCGATTGAACGCGCCATGCAGTTGGTGGCGCAACGCGGACTGCCGACCACGCCGAAGGCCGGAACAGCTCCACCGTCCGCGGTGAATGTGGCCACCGAGGCCGCGGAGCGCTCGGACACCAGCAACGAACCGGCTAAGACCAAGGCGCAACCGCCGAAGTAATGGAAGGAATGTCAGCAAGTGCGTAGCGCATTAAGATCGAAAATTTCGAAGCTCATCGCGTCAGCGGCGCTGGCGGTGTTTGTTCTCGCGCTGCCTGCGTGGGGCCAGGGAATAACCCAAGGCATCATGTCGCCGCCTGCGAATGTGCGTCCTCCGGGATTGAAGAACGTCGGCATCGAGCAGCATTTGAACCAACAGATTCCGCCTGATCTCACCTTTCAAGACGAAACCGGGAAGGCGGTCCGGTTGGGTGACTACTTCGGCAAGAAGCCGATGATTTTGAATCTGGTTTATTACCAGTGTCCGATGCTATGCGGCGAAGTCCTGACCGGATTGGAGAGCGCACTCCGGGTGTTGAAGTTCGATGTAGGAAAAGAGTTCGACGTTCTAACCGTAAGTTTTGATCCCAAAGAAACGCCAGAAATGGCCGCCGCGAAAAAGGCAGAATACTTGAAACGTTACGGACGCCCCGGCGCGGCCGCAGGCTGGCATTTCTTGACCGGACCAGCCGCTTCGATCGATGCGCTCACCAAAGCGGCTGGCTTCCAATATCAATACGATCCGAAAAGCGGACAGTTCGCCCATGCAACCGCAATCATGGTGCTGACGCCCGAAGGAAAAATCGCGCAGTACTATTACGGCGTCGAGTTCGCACCCAAGGATTTGCGTCTGGGATTGATTCAGGCCTCCGAAAATAAAATCGGCACGGTAGTGGATCAAGTGCTGCTCTACTGCTACCACTACGATCCGGACACCGGCAAATACGGAGCCATCATCAGCAGAGTTCTGCAACTGGCTGCCGGCGCAACGGTATTGATCCTCGGGACATTCTTGGTAGTGATGTTCCGTATGGGCTCAACAACACGAACGCGCCCAACAGCCAACGACGAACGACCAACGACTAATTATGTTCGATAACTTTCCACTTTGGCCCATACGCGCCTCGACCGGCGCCGGCAATGTAGACGCGCTCTTCATTTTCCTGCTGGCCCTGTCTGCGTTCATGTGCCTGGCCATTTTCACCATGATCCTGGTGTTTGCGACCAAGTATCGTCGCCGCGGCGGAGTCGAAGCGGAGCAGATCGAAGGCTCATCCGCGTTGGAAATAACCTGGTCGATAATTCCGCTGGGAATTTTCATGGTCATTTTCGCTTGGGGCGCGGTCATTTACTTCCACGAGCGCACGCCACCCCGGGCCGCATCCGAAGTTTATGTCGTAGCCAAGCAGTGGATGTGGAAACTCCAGCATCAGGAGGGCGCGCGCGAGATCAACGAACTGCATGTACCGGTAGGCCGCGACGTCAAATTGATTATGACCTCGCAGGACGTGATCCATAGCTTCTACGTTCCCGCCTTCCGCATCAAGCAGGACGTGCTGCCCGGCCGCTATACAACCGCGTGGTTCCGCGCCACGAGGCCCGGCGTCTATCACCTGTTCTGCTCGCAATATTGCGGAACCATGCACTCCGGCATGATCGGGCAAGTTACGGTAATGGAGCCAGCGCAATACGAAGCGTGGCTTTCCGGCGGAGGAACCACGGGCTCGCTCGCAGCCAGCGGCGAGAGCCTTTTTCAGCAGTTGGGCTGTTCCACCTGCCACCGCTTCGATACTCAAGGCCGCGGGCCCAATCTGGTCGGACTCTTTGGCCATCCCGTGCATCTGGAGGATGGGCGGACCGTTACCGCCGACGAGAACTATATCCGCCAATGCATCTTGAGTCCGCACACGAACATTCCGAGCGGATTCAAACCCATCATGCCGGTTTTTCAGGGGCTCGTGAGCGAAGAACAGTTAACTGCTTTAGTCGCATACATCAAGTCGTTGAGCCCGCCTCCCGCGGGAGCGCAAGGCGGCGTCAGCCTGGCTCCAAAACCGCAATATCCTAAGGAATAGCAATGGCTACCGTAGCAGTTACTGCCGAACGCGAAAATTATCTGAATCAGGAATACGGCATCCGCTCGTGGCTCCTGACCACGGACCATAAGCGCATCGCGCTTCTGTACCTCGCGTCCATTACGTTCTTTTTCTTCGTCGGAGGATTCTTTGCGCTGCTGATCCGCCTCGAACTGTTGACCCCGGCGGGCGATCTGGTACAGGCGGATACCTACAACAAACTTTTCTCCATGCACGGCCAGGTGATGATTTTCTTCTTTCTGATTCCTTCCATCCCTGCCGTGCTGGGAAATTTTCTCGTTCCGCTGATGATCGGCGCGAGAGACCTGGCCTTTCCGCGCATCAATCTGCTGAGCTGGTATCTCTACATGATTGCCGGCGTGATTTATATCCACTGCATCGTTACCGGCGGCGTGGACACAGGCTGGACTTTCTACACACCATTCAGCACCGCCTTCAGCAATACCAGGGTGATTGAGGCGGGAATCGCAATCTTCATCGCCGGATTTTCGTCGATCTTGACCGGCCTCAACTTTGTCGTGACCATTCACCGCATGCGGGCGCCGGGGATGACGTGGTCGCGGCTGCCGCTGTTCATCTGGGCTATGTATGCCACCAGCATCATTCAGTTGCTGGGAACACCGGTGCTGGCAATCACGCTGCTGCTGGTAGTGTTCGAACGCGCCTTCAATCTTGGGCATCTTTGATCCCACGCGCGGTGGCGATCCATTATTGTTTCAACATTTGTTCTGGTTCTACTCGCATCCCGCGGTGTACATCATGATCCTGCCCGCGATGGCCGTGGAGAGCGAAGTAGTCGCATGCTTCACCCGCAAACGCATCTTCGGCTACAACTTCGTAGCCATGTCGAGCATTGCGATTGCAGTGTTCGGGTTCCTGGTCTGGGCGCACCACATGTTCACCGCCGGCATTTCGCTTTATTCCGCGTTGGTCTTTTCCATTTTGAGCTACCTGGTTGCGGTGCCTTCAGCCATCAAAGTATTTAACTGGACCGCGACCATGTACAAAGGTTCGATCTCGTTCACCACGCCCATGCTGTATGCTTTTGGCTTCATCGGCCTATTCACCATGGGCGGTCTGACCGGCCTGTTCCTGGCCTGCCTGGGAATCGATGTGCACGTGCATGACACTTATTTCGTGATCGCCCACTTCCACTACATCATGGTCGGAGGCGCGGTCATGGGATACCTCGGCGGCCTGCACTTCTGGTGGCCCAAGATTTCCGGCCGCATGTATCCCGAAGGGTGGGGCAGGCTTGCAGCGTTACTCGTCTTCGCCGGATTCAACCTGACTTTCTTTCCGCAATTTATTCTCGGCTACATGGGAATGCCGCGCCGCTACTGGCAATATCCCCCGGAATTTCAGGTGCTGAATGTGCTCTCGACCGCAGGCTCGACCATTCTGGCCGTCGGATATGTTCTGCCTATGGTTTATTTTCTGTGGTCCATGCGTTACGGAAAAATCGCCAACGACAACCCGTGGGGTGCGGCCGGCCTGGAATGGAAAACCACTTCGCCTCCGCCCACTTTCAATTTCGAAGAAGCGCCGGAAGTAACGTGGGAGGCTTACAACTACGAAGAGATCCCTGCTCCCCCGGAGGTGCCCGTTGAGCGATAGCCCAATCGCGGTCGAGCAGCACGGCCCGGAACTGCGGCACCACTTCGTCGACGCCGAGCAGCAGCGCGATGCCGCATCGCTAGGCATGTGGCTGTTCCTCGCGACCGAGATCATGTTCTTCGGCGGCATGTTTTGCGCCTATCTCATCTATCGTTACTGGTACTACAACGAATTCGCCGCCGGCAGCCGCAGCATTGACATCTACCTGGGCACGATCAATACCGCTGTCCTGATTTGCAGCAGCTTGACGGTCGCGCTCGGAGTGCGCGCGGCCCAGATGGGCAAACGCAAATTATTGGTCACTCTTTTGTTGATTACGATCGTCTTCGGGCTCGCATTCCTCGGAATCAAGGGTGTCGAGTGGTATCAGAAATTCGAGGAGCATCACGTCCCAGGCAACTCCTTCAACGCCAGTGATCTTGAGAAGCCTCCGTACTCACATGGAGAAATCGATCAGCGGCACGAACAAATTTACTTCTCCCTCTACTTCGCGATGACGGGATTGCACGCGCTGCACATGATCATCGGGGTCGGCATTTTTATTTTCCTGACCTACTACGCGTGGAAGGGACGCTACAGCCCGAAATATTACACCCCGGTCGAAATCGGCGGCCTGTACTGGCATTTCGTAGACATCGTCTGGATTTATCTGTTCCCGTTGCTGTATTTAATCGATCGCAAGCCGCTAAGGTGAGCCAACATGTCTGAGCACATAATGTCGACCAAGTTTTACTACACCATCTGGATCGCGCTGCTGTGTCTCACCGTGATCACCGCCGCTGTTTCCTTCGTGGACCTCGGCCCGTTCAACACGATCGTAGCGCTGGTTATCGCCACCATCAAAGCTCTGCTGGTGGTTCTCTTCTTCATGCATGTCAAATACACCAGCGAAAAGTTGACCAAGATCGTTATTGTCTCCGCGATTTTCTGGCTCTTCCTTTTGCTGGCGCTCAGCATGGCCGACTACGCTACCCGTTTGTTGACTTAGATCTGGCACTCGCACTGCGCGATGGCCGGAACTTGAGATATACTCCGCTGTCGACACGATTTGTTTTGCCGGAGCGTGAATCGGCGAGGTGATCTATGGCCTTCTGCAATTCTTGCGGAGCAACTCTGGAACCCGGCGCAAAGTTTTGTCCCAAGTGCGGTGCCGCGGTACCCATGGCCGCAGCTATCCCTCCCGCTCCGCTCCGGCTACGTCAACTCAGGGAAGCGGTGCGCTCAAGATCATCTTGATCGTCGTCGCCGTGATCTTTGTGCTGGGCGTTCTGGGAATTGGCACGCTGGTGTTCGTCGTCCGCCGCGTAGCCCAACACAGCCACGTCCAAAATAAAGACGGCAACGTACGCGTGGAAACCCCCTTCGGCACGGTTCAGAGCACAAATAATCCCGATGAAGCCGCGCGTAATCTCGGCGTCGACCCGTATCCCGGTGCGCGTATCCTCAAGGGCAATACCGCAACCATCGGAGGAATGCATACCGTCGAAGCCGAATTCGAAAGCGATGATTCAGCAGAAAAAGTCATGGCGTTTTACTCGGCGAAATTCCCCAACGCCCGCGTTAGCACGAAGGATCAGGACCACTATGCCATCGTGTCCAACGATAACAATAACCTGGTCACGATCAAGATCGAGCCGGAAGACGGCAAAACCCTGATTAAGATTGCAAATGTCACTACCAAGAACACGGCCGGTGGCAATTCCTCAAACTAGCGTTTCCCCCTTGCATGCAAAACTTTGCTGAACTCGCCCGCGCTGCCAAGTCTTCCGTAGTCGATGCCAACGCACTTGCATCCACCCTGACCCGCCATGTGCGTGGTGAAGTGCGCTTCGACAATGGCAGCCGCGCTCTCTACGCCACCGACGGCTCCAACTACCGCCAGGTTCCCATCGGCGTGGTTCTTCCTCACGATGTCGACGATGTTATTGCGACCATTGCACTGGCTCGTGAATTCTGGCGCGCCCATCCTCTGCCGCGGCGGTGGCACGTCGCTCGCCGGGCAATGCTGCAACGTCGCCGTCGTTCTCGATTTCAGCAAGTACATGAACAAGATCCTTGAGATCGATCCCACGCGGCGAATTGCCCGAGTACAGCCCGGAGTCGTGCTCGACAATCTGCGCAATGCCGCCGAAAAACACCATCTGACCTTCGGCCCAGATCCCGCAACCCACGACCGCTGCACCCTCGGCGGCATGATCGGCAACAACTCCTGCGGCGCGCACTCCGTTATGGCGGGCAAGACGGATGACAACATCGAAGAACTGGAGGTCCTCACCTACGATGGCTTGCGCTTAAGGGTGGGCCACACCCGCGATACCGAGCTGGAAAAGATTATGGGCGAGGGCGGCCTTCGCGGCCAGATTTACGCCGGCCTGCGAAAACTGCGCGACACATATTCCGATCTTATTAAACAACGCTATCCCAATATCCCGCGACGGGTTTCGGGCTATAACCTGAATAACCTGCTGCCAGAAAACGGCTTCCACGTAGCCCGTGCGTTAGTTGGATCGGAAGGCACGTGCGTCACCGTACTCGAAGCCTCGTGCCGCTTAGTCGAAAGCCCGCCCGAACGTGTGCTGCTACTCGTCGCATATCCCGACATCTTTGAGTGTGCCGATCGCGTGCCCGAGATAATGTCTCATCATCCCATTGGCCTCGAAGGAATCGACGAACTGCTGGTCGAATTCTCTCGCCGCAAAGGCATAAACGCGGAAGGCATCGCTCTGCTGCCTCCGGGCGGCGGTTGGCTTTTCGTGGAGTTCGGCGCAAACACAGCTGCTGAGGCCGAGTCCCAGGCGCGCCAACTCATGCAGTCGCTCTCTCAAAGCGGAAGCCCGCCGAACATGCGTTTATTTACCGACAGACTCCAGATGAAGCGAGCTTGGGACGTGCGTGAATCCGCTCTGGGAGCCACTTCTCACGTGCCCGACGAACCGCCGGGCTGGGAGGGTTGGGAAGACGCCGCTGTCACTCCCGAAAAACTCGGCCACTATCTTCGCGATCTGTTCAAAATGATGAAGGGCTACGGCTACCGCAGCGCCCTCTACGGACACTTCGGGCACGCCTGCGTGCACATGCGCATCAATTTCGATTTGCAATCCAAGCCCGGCATCGCCAACTATCGCAAGTTTGTCGAAGAAGCTGCCGATCTGGTCGTCAGCTATGGCGGCTCGCTCTCCGGCGAACACGGCGACGGACAATCGCGCGCCGAGTTGTTGCCGAAAATGTTTGGTCCCGAGCTGATGCAGGCTTTCCGCGAGTTCAAAGCGCTGTGGGATCCAGATTGGAAGATGAATCCCGGCAAGGTCATAGAACCGTACAAGCTGGATGAGAATCTGCGTCTGGGTGCTGACTACAAGCCATGGGAGCCGCAGACGCACTTCAAGTTTCCCGAGGACCATGGCAGCCTGGCCCATGCCGCATTGCGTTGCGTGGGAGTCGGCAAATGCCGCCACGATGAAGGCGGAGTCATGTGCCCCAGCTTCCGCGCCACTCGTGAAGAACTGCACTCGACCCGAGGCCGAGCCCATTTGCTTTGGGAAATGACCCAAGGCGACGTAATCCACGACGGATGGCGCGACCAGCACGTAAAGGACTCACTCGATTTGTGCCTCGCCTGCAAAGGCTGCAAGAGCGACTGCCCGGTTGGGGTCGATGTAGCCACCTACAAATCCGAGTTCCTCTCGCACTACTACGAAGGACGGCGCCGGCCGCGCGGCGCCTACGCCTTCGGCAACATCGACATCTGGGCGCGCCTCGCCTCGCAAGCGCCGGGGCTGATCAATCTGACCACGCAGCTGCCGTTCCTGCGCGACATCGCGAAAGTCGTAGCCGGCATTCCGCAGGAGCGCAGCATCCCCGCCTTTGCCCCACAAACTTTCCGCCAATGGTTCAAACGGCGGCGGCCAAGAAATCGCGAGGGCGCGCCCGTGCTTCTTTGGCCAGACACATTCAACAACTACTTTCTTCCTGACACCGCTAAGGCTGCCGTCGAAGTGCTGGAATCCGCTGGTTACCGCGTGCTCCTGCCCAAAGCGACCCTGTGTTGCGGCCGCCCGCTCTACGACTGGGGCATGTTAGATCGCGCCAAGCATCTTCTGCTCCAGATCCTCGACGCCCTCGAGGCCGAAATTGAAAATGAAATTCCGATAGTCGTTTTGGAACCGAGCTGTGCCACCGTATTTCGCGACGAACTCCTGAATCTGTTTCCCAAAGACGAGCGAGCTCACCGGCTCTCTCAGCAAACATTTCTGCTAAGCGAGTTTCTGGAGAAAAAAGCGAAGCACTTCCAGTTGCCGAAATTGCACGCGTAAGGCCCTGGTCCACGGGCACTGTCATCACAAGTCGGTGATGAGAATGACCGACGAAGAAGCGGTCCTTCGAAAAATGGGAATCGATTTTCAAAGCTCCCGCGCCGGGCTGCTGCGGCATGGCCGGAGCATTCGGCTTTGAATCCGATAAATACGAAGTCTCAGTCGCGATCGGCGAACTGGAACTCCTGCCCGCGGTTCGGAAAGCCTCGCCCGATTGTCTGATCATCGCCGACGGCTTCAGTTGCCGCGAGCAGATCGCGCAGTGCACCAACCGGCACGCCCTGCATCTGGCAGAGATTATTTCAATGGCAACACGAGCGGGGTCGACAGCGATTGACGAACTCTACCCAGAGCGCGCACAAGTCGAAGCCAGACAACTGCAGGTGAGGCGATCCATAACGAACGCAGGCCTGGGAGTAGCCGGAATTGCTGCCGGGTCTGCCCTTTTATGGGCGCTCCGTCGACGAGGCCAAAACCCCTAAGTCATTGATAGCAAAGGTCTCTCTTGAGCGCCTCGCCAGACCGCGTGGATTCTGGGAGAATATTCAGTAACGGCGGGAACCCGCCTAGTCTCCACATCGATTGGCGCGCAGGTTCGAAACCATGATCCGGGAAAGTGAATCATCACTGACAATCGCAGACACCGCGGGGCAGAGCAAGATCGCTCCGACGGTCGACGTATCCCTCCGCGGCTCGGTTCTGGTGCTTATTCAATTCGATGTCTGTGAAGAGATCCGCCTCGACCAGTTGCGTGGAATTTTCGGAGCACGCACGCTGGAACAGCCGAGCCTGAAACATCCGGCTCCAGGATACGTCCGCTACCAGCGCCCCCCGGTGGTCGAGCCCATCGATCCCCTGATTCTCGAAAGCGGCGAGCATCTCGAAGGCCAGATCAAGTTTTACGACTACGGCGTGGTCAGCGTGGTGCTCGAACTGCCCTTCGCAGGCGACTGGGACACATTAGTCCGCCTCGGCAGCCGCTGGGTGTGGGATGTAGATTTCGCCGGCCACGCTTCCCGCATCGCCCACCAGAAACTGGAACGCGCCGCTCCGGCGTTGGTGAAGCCGTATGCCGATTGGCTAAGCGAAGACTACTTTATTTTCCATGTCCGTGATATTAGCGGCTGTCCCTCAGCCAATGAGCTGGTTTCTTCTCATGGCGCGCGAATCGCGCAGATCGTTCGCGGAGAAACCGCACAACTCTCCGAAGGCGAACAAAACGAAATCCTGCAGTCGCGAATCTCGTACTATCCCAATGATCTGACGGTCATCAGTTGGAACGCGGCCTTTCTCTATGACAGCGCAACTGGCGCGGAAACCGCCATTCAGCTCCTGGAGTATGCCAACTCGCAGCTACTCGAGTTCCGTCACTACGACGAATTCCTCACCCGCGAACTGGAGAGCGTATACGCCTCGTTTGACGAAGGCACCGGAATGCTCGCCCGCTGGCGCCTGGCCCGCGCCGCCACCAAGCTGCACACCGTCCTGCTCGACGTTAACGAACTCACCGAGCACGCCGACAACGCCATCAAATTTCTCAGCGACATGTTCTCCGCCCGCCTGTACAAGCTGGCAGCCTCGAAGGTCGGCGTTCCGGATTACAAGGATCTGGTCACACAAAAGGTGCAAACCGCCGAAGAACTCTATCGCTTCATGGTCGACCAGTTCAATCAGAGCCGCGCCTTCGTGCTCGAACTCATGGTCGTCATAATTCTGATCATCGAACTGGTCTACTTCTTCCGCGGAAAACCGATTTAGGAGAACGAATGCGCGGTCTCGAAGGGAAACGTGTGCTCATAACCGGCGGAGCCAGCGGAATCGGCGCAGCCACCGCCGCCCGTTTCCTGGAAGAAGGTTCAGCCGTATGCGTCCTCGACCGCGACCCCAAAGGCCGAGAACAAGTCCGCAAGCATTTGCCTGATCTCGCCGGAACCGTCGACGCGGACGTCTCCAACCTCGCACAAGTGCAATCCGCCCTCGACGACGCGGTTCGCATCATGGGCGGCGTGGACGTATTGATCAACAACGCTGGCATAAGCATTCGCCACGAGTTTCTTAAAATCACTCCCGAAGAATGGGACAAAGTCATCGCGGTAAACCTGACCGGCGTCTTCTACATGGCTCAGGCCGCTGCTCGCCACATGTGGGAACACGGCGGCGGCGTAATTCTGCAAACTACGTCGACCAACGGAATCGTGGGCCAACCCTATTACGCTGACTATAACGCGACCAAAGCGGGAGTCATCGAACTCACTCGAACTATGGCTCTGGAACTCGCACCCAAAGTAAGAGTTTGCGCAGTCGCGCCGGGATACGTGCTCACTCCCATGCAACGCGCCGAATACACCGATGAAATGCTCGACGAAGTTAATCGCAAAATTCCGCTGCGAAGGCACGCCAAGCCGGAAGAGATTGCAGCCCTATTTGCATTCCTGGCATCGGACGACGCAGCCTACATGACCGGACAGGTGTACACGATTGACGGCGCCGAAACCGCAGGCGGCCTGGCCAGCCGGTAGTCGTCCCTAATGACCTTCACTGATAAACAAGAGGCCAAGGCTCTAACCGGCAAGATCGCTCTGGTCACCGGGGCCGCATCCGGCATCGGGCGTGCGACAGCCCTGCTGTTTGGCCGGGAAGGCGCTACCGTCGCTATCGTCGACGTCAACCACCAGGCCGGAGAAGCCGTAGCCCGCGAGATTATTCGAAGCGGGGGCCATGCTTTTGTCGAGTACGCCGATGTCACCCAAGCCGACGACTGCCAGCGCGTAGTCGAAAGAACCATCCACGAATTAGGTGGCATTCATATCCTCTTCAACAACGCCGGAATCATGCGCCGTGCGAGCGTGCTCGAACTCCGCGAGGAAGATTGGGATCAAGTGATGGCAGTGAATGTAAAGTCGATTTTCCTGCTGTCGCGGCAAGTCATTCCGATCATGGCCAAGGCCGGCGGGGGTTCCATCATCAATACAGCATCCGGCTGGGGCCTGGTGGGAGGTCCCCGCGCCGCGGCCTATTGCGCCTCAAAGGGCGCAGTGGTGCTCCTCACTAAAGCTATGGCCATCGATCACGGCCCACAAAAGATTCGCGTAAACTGCATTTGTCCCGGCGACACCGACACCGGTATGCTGCGCAATGAAGCTAAGCAACTGGGAGAACAGGAAGACCGCTTCCTCGCAGAATCGGCCCGCCGCCCGTTAGGTCGAATCGGCAAGCCCGAAGAAATCGCGCAAGCCGTGCTATACCTGGCAAGAGACGCCGCGTCATTCGTGACTGGAACAGCCTTGGTCGTAGACGGCGGCGGTCTAGCAGGATCGTAGCGGCTAGACACGTAGGCCCGGACGCCCTCGTCCGGGCAGCCGAGCAAAGCTCGGCAGGATTTGTATCAGGGTATGCCTTCGAGGCATATCATAGCTTGCCGCAAGACTGAGGCATTCCTGGGACCAACACATGCGCTTACAAAACAAAGTCGCCCTCATCACCGGCGGAACCTCCGGCATCGGCGAAGCCACCGCCATCCTCTTCGCCAAAGAAGGCGCCAGCATCGCCATCACCGGACGCAACGAAAAGCGAGGCCACGCCGTCACAGAACAAATTCTGCAAAACGGCGGGAAAGCCATTTTCATCCGCACCGACGTCCGCAAGTCCGTCGAATGTCATCGCGCCGTCGACGAAACGTTAAGCGCCTTCGGCAAACTCGATATCCTGTTCAATAACGCTGGCGTTTTTTATTTTCACACCACCGTGGACTGCACCGAGGAAGAGTGGGACCTGCAGCTCGATATCAACTTGAAAGGCACTTTCCTGATGTCGAAATTCGCTCTGCCTCCCATGATTCAGCAGGGCAGCGGCGTCATTATCAACAACAGTTCCGGGTGGGGCATGGTCGGCGGCGATAAAGCCGTCGCCTATTGCGCCTCCAAAGGCGGCGTGGTTCTGTTAACCAAAGCCATGGCGATCGACCACGGACGGCAAGGCATTCGCGTAAACTGCATTTGCCCCGGCGACGTCGACACGCCCATGCTTCCCGAAGACGCGCGCATGCGCGGTTTGAAATGGGAGGACTACCTCGCCGGTTGCGCCAACCGTCCGCTGGGAAGAATCGGCACGCCAGACGAGATCGCCAAAGCAGTATTATTTCTAGCTTCCGACGACTCCTCATTCATGACCGGCGCCGCGCTCGTCGTCGACGGCGGCGGCATCGCAGACTAATCAAGATCGAGCGTCGTTTCCCTTATACTCAAGTAACAACTAAGCGAAATGGCACAGATGACCAAAACGCGAACCCGCTCCCAGCAATGGTTTGAGCGCGCCCAACAATCCTTGGTCGAGGGCGTGAACTCGCCGTCGCGTGGGAAAGCCACATACTCACCTGGCCCGCTCTTTCTAGAACGTGGCAGCGGTTCGCATGTCTGGGATGCTGACAACAATCAGTACGTGGATTTCATGATGTCGTTCGGCGCACTCATCCACGGCCACGCTCATCCCAAGTTAGTTTCGGTCGTTTCGGAAGCTATGTCGGAAGGCTCCCACTTCGCCGCCGCAACATCCGCCGAGGTCGAAGCCGCAGAACGTTTCCGCCACATGGTGCTGTCCGCGGAAGTCGTGCGCTTTACCAACACCGGCAGCGAAGCCACCATGCTTGCGCTCCGCCTGGCTCGCGCCCACACCGGCCGAACCAAATTTCTGAAGTTCGAAGGCCACTATCACGGCTGGTACGATCCCTTCCTCTTGAACGCCCACGGGCATCCGCCGGAACAATTGGGCTCGCCGGAAGATCCCGCGCAGAATCCCCGACTCGCAAGGGATTCCGCCCGCAACCTTCGACGACGTCCTGCTCGCCCCCTGGAATAATGTCGCTGTTCTCGAGCGCGTCATGCGAAAGCACGGACGCGAATTGGCCGCCGTCATCACCGAGCCCATCATGGCCAACATGGGCTGCATCCCGCCGCGCGAGGGCTATCTACAACGATTACGCGAACTAACTAAGAACCACGGCGCGCTGCTGATCCTCGACGAAGTAGTCACCGGCTTTCGCTACGCGCCCGGCGGATGCCAGGAATATTATGGAATCCAACCCGACCTGAGCACATTCGGCAAAGCGCTCGGAGCCGGATTCCCCGTCGGCGCCGTCGCTGGTCCGCGATCGATTCTCGATCAAATGCGCTGGAGCGAAAACATGGTGCTGCATTACGGCACCTTCAACGGACACCGGCTCACGATGAAAGTTGTCGCCGCCAACCTCGATCTGCTCGCGCGCAACGACACCTACCGCAACCTGCACGCCATTGGAGACGCGGCCATTCACGGCTTGCGCGAAGTGTTCCGCCGCCGCAACGTGCAAGCCATCGTTCAGGGATTCGGGCCCATGTTCCAGATCTATTTCACCGAACGCGAGGCCATCCACGATTACCGCGACTACTGCACCTACGTCGACAGCGCGCGCTATTCCCGCTTCGTCCACCTGCTGCTCGAACGTGGCATCTACATGACTCCTTCGAACGGCCTGCACTGGATCATCTCTACAGCGCATACGGAAGCGGATGTCGCAGCGCTCTTGGAAGCGGCTGACCAGGCCTGCGCGGATCTGACTTGAAAACGGAAACTGGCGTGAAGGCGACCGTCTTTCTCGGCGGCGGACGCATCACCAGCGCTCTCGTCGCCGGATTGCGGCTTGCGAAATACGACAAGCCGATCGTCGTGCATGACCGCAATCCACAAAAACTGCGGCAACTGAAAAAACAATACGGAATAACGATCGAGCCCAGCCTGCATCAAGCCGTCGCACAAGCTGGACTTCTCATCATCGCGGTGCGCCCCGATTCGGTGAGCGAACTCCTACAGCAAATTAAAATCAATCGCCCTCTCGCCGCGATCAGTCTGGCTGCTGGCATCCCACTCTCCAAACTGCGAGCGCGCTTGGGATCACCATTACGATGGGCACGCGCCATGCCGAGTCCGGTGTGCCGCTATGGCCGCGGCCTGACGGCGTTGATTTTCGATCGAACTTTCTCTCGAAGCGCAAGACGCGAAGTAAGAGGCCTGTTCGAGCAAGTCGGAACCGTGCTCGAAATTCCCGAAAGCCAGTTCGACGCTTTCACCGTCACCTATTCCAGCAGCCACGGCTACCACGCCCTGGCCACGCTAGCCGCCTCGGCCCAGAGACTGGGGCTAAGCCGAAAAACCGCTTTGATTGCCGCGGCCCACGCCCTTGCCGACGGCATTCTGTCCTGGCGTGACGGCAAGATTCCGCTCGCTCAACTGCTCCACGAAGCCACCACCCCAGGCGGCATCGCAGCGGCGGCAATGAACGCAATGGACTCATCCGGCTACGAGCGCAGCGTCCGGCAGGGACTTCGGGCGGGAATGGCGCAGGCCCGGCAGAATGCGAAACGCGCTTAGCCGGGTCGACAGTTTGCACAGAACTCCCATTCTCGACCTCAGCGCCGGCGCCGACGCGGGGCGTGAATCTTGTCCGAAAGCCTTTACCGCGCGGGCGTATCACGCCGAGCACTCCGAGGACTTCTTGGGCCTGCTATGATGCCGTGTGCCGAACAACGTTATCGACCCACGATCATCGTTCCCTGCTGGGAAGATCAGGTGCTACGTCCATGCCGACGTATTCCGCGATGATACCCCGGAAGAGCACGTTAGGCAGCGCGTCGCCCGTAGCTTAGTGGAAGAGTACGGCTACGAAAAGTGCGACCTTCATCTCGAGTTCCCCGTTAAGATGGGCGCCGGAACGCCCAAGCGCGTGGATATCGCTATTTTTCCGCCAGGGCAGCCACACCAGCAGGAAAATGTTTTTATAGTCGTCGAAGCCAAGCGGGAGGACATGAAGCCCACCGACCGCAAGGACGGCATCGACCAGCTCAAGTCGTACCTTGCGGCATGCATCAATGCGCGTTGGGGCCTTGGGTCGGGTCCGAGATGATAGCGATCGAAAGGAAATGGATGCGCAACGGGCGAAGTCCAATCCGTTTCCCGACGCGACTGATATCCCCCTGAAGGGGATGGATGAGCCAAAGCGACTGGAGTTCGCTGAGCTCGTCCCCGCGACCGAGGGGCTGCGTACCGTTTTCAAGCGGTGTCACAACTACTTGCACTCGAATGGGAATCTCGGAAAGGAGAAGGCCTTCTTCGAGCTCCTCAAGCTCATCTTTTGCAAGATTCATGATGAGCGCGAATCCTCGGGGGCGCTGGAGTTTTGCGTGACGACTGAGCGCCGCAGTGAACTAGGGCAGCGCAAGCTGAAGGCGCGCATCTCGAAGCTCTTTGAGACGGTCAAGGAGGATTACCCGTAATATTCCGACGAAAGGTGAAGCGATCCAGCTCGACAATCGGTCGCTCGCTTATTGCGTAGCCGAACTGCAAAAGTTCTCGCTGCTGCAGACCGCTAGCGATATCAAGGGGGAGGCATATGAGGAGATAGTTGGGGTCACAAGCCGCCGTGACCATGGGGCGTTCTTTACGCCAAGGAACGTCTGCGACATGGCCGCCAAGATTGTTCTTGCGACGCACGGGCATGAAAAACTCCTAAAGCTCAAGATCCTGGATCCCGCCTGTGGGACCGGGGGATTCCTTCGTGCGGCCCTTCTGGCGTTGAAGGAAATTATCGCAGAGCAGGAATACCGCAAGTGGGGCGACAACAAGGACAAAGCCGACGCTGCCGTCACGAGCAGACTTCGCTCAACTTGCGATTCAAACATCTTTGGCATCGACAAATTGCCGGAACTTGTACGCGCGGCGCAGATGAATCTTGCGATGCACGGGGATGGGTCGACGAATGTCTTCCACGCAAACAGTCTTCAGTCCTTCGGTGGATGGCCCGACGAGGCCCGTGCGAAAATAAGGCCGGGAACCTTTGACGTGGTTTTTACAAATCCTCCCTTCGGCTCACGTTTGCCAATCGACGACCCGCAGGTTCTTGATCAATTTGAGCTCTCGCGATTTGAGGCAAAGTCTCCACGCTCCTCCATGCCACCCGAACAGTTGTTCGTTGAGCGGTGCCTGAACTTCCTAAAGCCAGGAGGACGAATGGCGATTGTCCTGC
>CAWISU010000026.1:0-126751 GCA_963838765.1 uncultured Acidobacteriota bacterium
GATCGGGCAGGTCATCAAAGTGATCACTTCCATCGCCCAACAAACGAATCTGCTGGCTTTGAATGCGACCATCGAAGCCGCGCGGGCGGGCGAAGCGGGCAAAGGCTTTGCCGTGGTCGCCAATGAAGTCAAGGAACTGTCGAAGGAAACCGCGAACGCCACCGAGGACATCAGCCGCAAGATCGAGGCGATTCAGACCGATACTAAGGCGGCGGTAGATGCCATTGGCACCATCAGCAGAGTGATCAACCAAATCAACGACATTTCGAACACCATTGCCACGGCGGTGGAAGAGCAGAATGCCACCACCAACGAGATGGCACGCAATGTCAGCGAAGCCGCACGTGGCAGCGGGGAGTTTACCAGCAACGTAGCCGGGGTGGCGGAAGCGGCGGAGAGCACGTCGCGTGGCGCCGCGGACACCCAAAAGGCGGCGCAGGATTTGGTGGAAACCTCGGCTGAGCTTCGCCGCTTGGTGGAACAATTCAAGATCAAGACCGGTAGCGGCCAAGCCGCATTCGGAGACGAGCCGGCCAAGAGCATGGCAGCGCGCGGCGGCAGGTAGAGGTGGCCGCAGACACGCTCTGCGCCCGGGGAGTATATGAAGTGGGAGTGACCGTGGGGCTAAAGGCAAAATTCACTATTATGGTCGTCGCTGCCGCAGCGGGGCTAATGATTGTGGCTGGATTCTGGATCGACAACCAGAGATCGACGTTGCTATCGCAGAAGATGCAGAAGACCAAGAACCTGGTTGAAGTGCCCTATTCAGTGATCGAGCAGCAACATCAACTGGAGCTGGCAGGAAAGATCAGCCACGAGGAGGCGCAGCGCCGAGCACTGGAAATCATCCGCCCCATGCGCTATGAGGGCGGCAATTATTTCTGGATCAACGATGAGCATCCCACCATGATCATGCACCCTCTGAAGCCAGAACTGGAGGGCAAGGATCTCACGGCTCTCAAGGATCCTTCGGGAAAGGCGGTGTTCGTCGAATTCGTCCGGGCGGCGCAGGCTCCGAGCGGGGAGTACGTGTTCTATCTTTGGCCGCGGCCGGGGGCAGAAAAGCCGGTTCCGAAGCTTTCCTTCGTCAAGCGTTTCGGGCCGTGGGGTTGGGTTCTGGGGACGGGAATCTAAATTGACGACGTGGACGCGGCTTGGCGGGTAAGCGCGCTCAAGGCAGGTAGACTTGCCCTGGCTTGCCTGATTCCTACCCTGGTGGTATCGATTACCACCTCCCGGTCCATATTGCTGCGCCTGCGCCACATCGTGGCGATGATCCAGGAAATGGCGGCGAACAATCTGACGATCGACGATCTCGCGACTGTGCCGCAGGACGAACTGGGGAAGGCCAGCCTGGCGCTCAATGAGATGAAAAACAATCTTCACGAGGTCATCCGGTCGATCGCCGGTAACGCCGTGCAGGTGGCCTCTGCGAGCGAAGAATTGAATGTTACCAGCCAGCAGATCAGCGCCAACTCAGCGGAAACTTCGGCTCAGGCCGACGTGGTTTCGAAGGCGGCACAGTCGGTCAGCCAGAATCTCCAGACCGTCGCCACTGGGGCGGAAGAGATGGGCGCCAGCATTAAGGAGATCGCGAAGAATGCGACTGAGGCGGCGAAGGTCGCAACTTCCGCCGTAAAGGTAGCCGAAGAGACTACGGTTACCGTTTCCAAGCTGGGCGATTCTTCGACTGAGATTGGGCAGGTCATTAAAGTCATCACTTCGATTGCGCAGCAGACCAACTTGCTGGCTTTGAATGCGACTATTGAAGCGGCGCGTGCGGGCGAGGCAGGCAAGGGTTTTGCCGTGGTCGCCAACGAAGTCAAGGAATTGGCCAAGGAAACTGCCAAAGCGACGGAAGACATCAGCCGCAAGATCGAAGCCATCCAGACTGACACCAAGGCGGCGGTGGACGCGATCGCATCGATCAGCGGGGTGATTCACCAGATCAACGATATTTCGAGCACAATTGCAACGGCGGTGGAAGAGCAGAATGCGACCACCAACGAGATGTCGCGCAACGTGAGCGAAGCGGCAAATGGGAGCGGGGAGATCACCAGCAACATTGCGGGGGTGGCGGAGGCGGCGCAGGGCACGACGCATGGCGCGACCGACACGCAGAAGGCGTCGCAGCAATTGGTGGAGACGTCTGCACAACTTCGCCGGCTGGTCGAGCAATTCAAGATCAACACCAATGGGAGCGGCCCGGCGGCGGCTCACGCGCAAAGTAAGGCAGCCCGCGCGGGCTATTAGCCGGCGCATGCATCCACCTCGATCGTTTCGGCGATCATCCTTTAGGACGCATCTGACGACCCCAGTTGTCTGCTCGTTGTCGAACACCTTACTTCAGCTTTAAAGTCGGCACTTTCCATGCCGATGAAGAGTTTATCTTGGCGATCTCCGTTCCGCCAACTGCTTCACGGCACGGGATCGGCGCGCACACCTGCGCCGAGGCAGGCAAGTAAATCAGAACCACACGGCGGCTGGAATAGGCGCTCGAGGAGAAGAATCATGCTAAGCGGGATGCGAATAGGCACGAAAGTGTTCTCGGGCTTCGGAATAGTCCTTTTGATCTTGATGATTTCCAGCGGAGCGACTTATTACTCGGTGGTGCAGCTTCGAAAAATTTCTGCCGCCGTCGAGTGGACGTCGAAGAAAACCATTCTGGCCGCGAAGATGGAGGATGCCCTCGACCAGAGAATCTCCGCCATTAGGGGATACCTGCTGACGGGCGAGGATAAGGAACTAGCTTCCTACGAGGGAGGCAAGCAATTTTTCTCCGATGAGATGGAGGAACTTCGAAATCTGCTCCTATTGGAGGAAGGAAAGCGGCTGTTGGCCAACGCACAACAAGCGTCGAATGTCTATACGACTGCAACGGATCGGGTCGCCGAACTGCGCGGGGCCAACCATCAGAAAGAGGCGGTGGATCTGTATTTCAGCCCGGAGGTGGTCCAACTAAGAAGCCAGCTTCGTGAAGCAATCGGAAGGCAAGCATCGTTTCAAGAGGAGCAGCACGCGAAGGCGCTGCAGGAATCGCGGACTGTCGAAGCTCGATTACAGAACGTGGTCGTGAGTCTCGGAATTGTGGGTCTCGGACTCGGGGTAACGGTTGCATTTTTTCTGGTGCGGCGGATCTCGCGGTCACTCCAGCACTTGACCCAAATGATTCAGGACATCGCCGAGGGCGAGGGTGATGTCAGCAAGCGCCTGGAGGTCGCCACCGGTTTTGCCAACGACGAACTGGGCGAAGTCAGCCACCTGTTCAACCTGTTCATGGACAAGCTGCAGGAACTCCTGCGGGGGGTTGCGGCTCATACCCATCGACTGACAGCGGCCAGCGATCAGTTGCTCGCGGCCAGCCAGCAGATTATTACCAATTCCGGGGAAACCGCGGCCCAGGCCAACGCGGTTTCGCGGGTCACGCAGCAGGTCAGCCAGAATCTGCAGAGTCTTTCTGCTGGCGCCGGGGAAATGACGTCGACGATTCAGAGTATCGCGGCCAACACCCATGAGGCGTCAAAAGTGGCGTCCACTGCCGTGAACGCGGCGCAGGCCGCCAACGTCACTGTCACCAAGCTGGGCCAGTCCAGCGCGGAGATCGGCTTAGTCATCAAGGTCATTACTTCGATCGCGCAGCAGACCAATTTGCTGGCCCTGAATGCAACCATCGAAGCCGCCCGTGCCGGAGAAGCCGGCAAGGGCTTTGCCGTAGTCGCCAACGAAGTAAAGGAACTGGCCAAGCAAACCGCCAAAGCCACCGAAGACATCAGCCATAAAATCACGGCCATTCAGACCGACACCAAGGGTGCGGAGGCGGCGATCGGGACGGTTAGCGACGTCATTCACCAGATCAACGACATTTCGGCGACCATCGCAGCCGCGGTCGAAGAGCAAAGCGCGACGACCAATGAGATGACGCGCAACGCCAGCGAAGCGGCCACGGGAGCGGGTGAAATCTCGACCAGCATCGGCGGGGTGGCGCAGGCCGCCAGTGGCACTTCGACGCGCGCGCAAGAGTCAGAGAAGGCAGCGCAGGACTTGTCGTCGATAGCGGCCGAACTCAGCAAACTCATGGCGCAGTTCAAAATCGAGCGCCGCGATCCGCGGATCGGGGTAGCGTTGCCCGTCCGGCTGACCGCAGCCGACATCGCCGGACAGCCTATCGACCAGGAAGTGATCACCGGCAATGTCAGCCGGCACGGGGCTTTGTTGAAAGGCATCCGGGGAAAACTTCGGCCGGGCAGCAAAGTCTCTTTGACGCACCAAAACAAGCAGGAAGAATTCGAGGTCCAGTGGGCAAACGAAGGAAATGGCGGTAACGCAAGTGAGATCGGGGTTTCCGCGGTCAACTCCAACAGTTCTTTTTGGGACGATGCGCTCGGGGCGCACTCCACAGCCGAACTGGCCGGGGCCAAGAGACATGATTCGGACAGGGTTCCTGCGAAGCCAAAAACGAGAGCACATGGAGCCTAGGGAGTGGATCCCGTTGGCGGTCGTCCCGTGAGCGGGTGCGGATCGAGAGTTCGACGCGTGGTTTCTCAAGTGATGTAAACACGAGAGCGCAAGTTTGCGCCGTCTGTTCGCCGGGGCTTGAGGTTTTGAGCGTGATAGAGACATTTCGCCAGAAGCCGAGCATCTAAATTAGGGATCTGTGAGTGGCAGCGGAACTAAATTCCTTTGAGGGAACACCATGGAAAAGGTAAACATTGCTCAGAAGTTCGCGCACATCAAGGAGTCCTGGAAACCCCACATCGCGGCTGAACTGAACGGCCAGATGGTGAAGCTCGGCAAATTTACGGGCGAGTTCGTCTGGCATCATCACGAGAAGGAGGATGAGATGTTTCTGGTGGCGAAAGGCCGCTTCCGGATGGAATTCCGTGACCGCCACGTCTGGATCGAAGAAGGCGAGTTCATCGTAGTCCCCCGTGGCGTCGAGCATCGTCCCGTGGCCGAGGAGGAGTGCTGGGTCGTGCTCTTTGAGCCAGCGTCCACGCTAAACACCGGCAACGTGGTGAACGAGCGCACCCTCCACGAACTGCAGCGAGTCTGAGCAGCAGGGCAGGCCCTTCGGGTTACGACAACCCGCGCTCGCCTTCTTTTGCAGCGTCAGGGATACTCCCGGTTTGTGCCCCTTTGAGGGGTATCCCCCTCCCCCCTGTGATCTTTTGGAATCATGGAGTTACGGCTGGACTACCTTCAAAATCTTTGAGGAATAAGGACTTATATGCAAAATATTCCAGAATAAGGAGTTAGCCGCCTCGGTTCCCGAATCAGGACATCGTCCTCGGATCGCTGATTGTCAAAGAGCTAATGTATACTTAGAGATGATATCTTATAAGGAAGGGGAAGTACAGGGCGAATTGTGGCGCAGTCTCCCCCACTTCTCGCGCAAAGGGCGCGCGTATATGAAGGCGCATGGGTCGGGTTGACGATCCTCCCACTTCTCGCGCAAAGGGCGCGCGAGAAATGGGGCACCCGCGGTTTTCGTTATTGCTTGAGCGGTTGACGGCGACCGTGGCGGATGTGCAGGACGTATACAGTTTGGTTCTCGATCGTGAACAGAATCCGATACACATGGGGTGTGTGGCCGTAGAGCAGGTGGCGCACTTCAAAGGGGAAGGCCGTGCTTTCGGGAGCTAGCGGGCACCGCCTCGGAAATTCAGCAAGGGATGCGATAGCATCCTGCAGGGCCAGAAACCACCGGATGCCGGTGTCTCCGGCATGCTGCGATAGCAGCCAGTCAAGAATTGCGTCCGCTTCTTGCTCGGCTGCGGCCGTCGTCTCAACGCGGAAGGTCATGCTTGCGGCGCAGGTCCGCGAGAAATTCGGTGGCGGGCCTGGTGCGCCCGGCTTTTACATCTTCGTAGCCTTGGCGGACTCCCTCGACCGCTTCCGCGAAGTCCTGCCGCTCCCATTCCAGATAGGTCGCCAGGGCATCATCGAGAGCGGTGGCAGGGTCTTGGCCACGCCGTTTGGCGTACTCTTCCAATTGCGCCTTGCGCTCCGGCTTGAGTGGGATCATGTCCATGGCTGGCCTCGGTTTCCTTCAACCCATCGTAAGACGTTCCGCGCCTCAGGTCAAAAACTGCTTGATTCAATTCTTCAACGCGGAAAGCTGTAAGAAATGGTTGACAAATGTTCCGGGTGGGGGCAGACTTCGACGACGGTCTTGAGGGGGAACCGAATGAGGGCGTGTTTACGCCTGAAGGAGGACTACCCCCGTGAATGTAAGCCTGCGGAATTTCGTGTTTGTCCTGCTGTTATCCGTTCCTGTTTTGCTTTTTCCCACCGGTGCTGCAGCCGACGACTGCAACGGCGCGTGCACGGACACCGAACTCGTGCGCGTCTCCTGCGGTCCAGTCTGTGGGAATATTTACAGTCGGCTGACCAATGTATCCTCGGGTGCACATGCGGGTGGTGCAGAAGCATTGGCTATGGCGAGTGTCACTGTTACTTAGACAACAAATACTACAAGTACGAGAGCTACGGGATTATTCCGGAGTTCGGCGACTGTAATGGGCAATTTTGCGGGCCACGTAGGGTCCATGCATCGAGAAATCCCAGTCAGGCGGCGCTGAGCGCACGGGCGCAGAACGCGAGAAACCCCTTAGCGGAGGACAATTCGGCATCGTTCCCGACCTTGCCTGAAGCACGCATGTTCGTCTTGAGCAGTTGCAGCCACACCTATGTGATGTTCATCCCCCAAAGCTTCCCCAAAACAGCCAACAGGAGGTATGTGACCCATGCGCTACGCTTTGGCTTTGATGGTCCTTGGGTCGCTAGAGTCTCCCTCGCTGCCTTGGGGCAGGCGCCTTCACCCGCCTCTTCTGCGGCTGTCTCGCCGAGCACGCCCAGTGTTCACAGGGCGGGCACCCAGTCAGGCGATCTGGTGGTTTTGAATTCCGTGAAGGGCACAGTGGTGGCCTCCACGTGGCTTTTTCCCATGAAATGCGACACCAAAGGGGATCTGTATCTTCGGAACGTGGTCGAGGGTGTGGGCGCGGTTCACAAGTTGAATGCCGAAGGAAAACAGATCGCTCTGCTGCAGCCGGACTCGGCGAAGCCCAGTGTAAGACCTAGTGTAAGCGGGCACTTCTCGGTGGGGAAGGAAGGGTATGTCTATCAACTGGTCTCGTCCTGGGCAGACAAGAAGCGCCATGTATTCGTTTATCAGCCGGACGGGAGCCTGAAGTCCGACATGGTGCTGGAGGCAGGTTTTCCGTGGCTACCCTCCCTGGTGGCAGCGTTTCCTTCTGGCAGTCTCTTGGTGACGGGACTGGAATATGACCATGATCGTAAGAATTGGGTGAAATGGCCGTTCACGGGGGTGTTCGCTCTCGACGGGTCCCTCGTGAAAGAGGTGAAGCTGGAAGATGATGACATGATCCACGATATGGCAGCGGTCGGCGACTCCCGCGTCACCCATCCTGAGGCGCCAGGCGATAATTTTGCTGTGCAACTCGGAGAGATGGATGCAGCCAGCGATGGAAACATCTACTTGATGCGGGACCTGTCCCCAGCGATTGTCTACGCCATCTCGCCTGAGGGTAAAGTCCTGCGGCGCTTTACGGTAGACCCAGGCGACCCCAACTACGTTCCATCGGGCATGCACATCGCAGGAAATCGGATCGCGCTGGAGTTTTTCCAGCCGCAAGAAGGGGATCCCGTCATAAAGATCGTTGATCTCGAAGGAGCGGAGCTTGCAACCTATCGGTGTAGGTTCCGATGCAAGAATCGGGGCAGCTTTTGCCTGTTACACGAGCAATCCAGACCGCTTTGTCTTCCTGGGCGGTGGCGATGACGAAAACCCGCCCATTACCGTCAACACGGTCGGACCGCGCCCAGAACACGTAACTTTGGGTCGGTCAGGGCATTGAAGCAAGCGGTTAGAGCGGCGCCGGTTCTGTTGGAAACTGGCGCCGCTCCTTATCTTCATCTTCATGTGTTTCATCTGGTGCCGCACCACAGATCGTGCCGCCAATGGTCGTGCCCGCCCACCGCTAAGCGGCAATCCCGTAAACTACTCCTGTGGACCTGAATTCCCTGCTGCGCAACTTTGGTGTTTTCTGGCTGGCCACGGCCCTCGCAGCCGCCAGCCCTGCGCCCGACGTCCATGCCGTCGCCCAGGCTGTGGACGAGCGGTACAACCATTTGCGCACGCTCCAGGCTGAGTTTACGGAGGTTTATCGGGGTGCGGGGACGGAACGTACTGAATCGGGAACAGTTTGGTTAAAAAAACCGGGCAAGATGCGGTGGGAGTACCGTTCTCCGAGGGAGAAGCTGTTTTTGAGCGACGGGAAGGATGCCTGGTTTTACGTGCTGGGTGAGCGGCAGGTGCGGCGGACGGCGGTTAAGAAGTTGGAGGATTTGCGGTCTCCGCTGGCGTTTCTTTTAGGTAAGACCAAGTTGGAGAAGGAACTGCAGGGTTTGTCTTTGGTTCGAGATCCGGCTCCTGATGTGGCTCCCTTGGCGGCTGGGGACGTGGTTCTGCGGGGGGTTCCGAAGGGTTTGGGGGAGCGGGTTGGGCAGGTTTTGTTCGAGATCACGCCGGAGCACTGGATTAGCAGAATAATTATCGAAGAAGTGGACGGTTCGGTCACGGAATATCGCTTTAGTAATCAGAAGGAGAATGTGGCTGTGGCGGATCGGCAGTTTCAGTTTGTGGTGCCGGATGGGGTGGAGGTGATTGAGGGGGAGTGGGGGCAGTAGGGCCGGGAGTTCCGAATCGGAGGACTGCAGATCCCTCGCGTTGCTCGGGATGACAACGCTTATTACATATTTGTTATCAGTTGGTTGCAGGTGATCGCGTCAGGGCGGACCCCGCATCGAGCGGCGGCATTACTGCGGGAATGAGTTGACAGGCAATTAACAAATGGGTGGTTGGTGGGGATGCTAGACTGGGATGGGCGGCGGTAGACGGACGGCGGCATGGCGGAATTTGTAATTAAAATTGCGGACGAGCGCGGGCACCTGTTGGAGCAGGTGGAGAACGGGTACTCGGAAGCAGAGGTTCGCGACCGCTTTGTGCAGCAGGGGTTTCTGGTTTATTGGGTGAAGCCGCGGGGAGTTTTCTCGGGCGGATTGCGGCGGCGGGGCAAGGTCAAGCAAGGGCAGTTTCTTATTTTCAATTCGCAGTTCCTGACTTTGATCAAGGCTGGGTTGCCGATTTTGAATTCCTTGGATTTGCTGATCAAGCGGCAGCGCGATCCGTATCTGCAGAGCCTGCTGCAGAATGTGCGGGATCGGGTCAAGGCTGGGGAGTTGCTGTCGGACGCTTTTTCGGGGCAGGGTGCGTTTCCGAAGATTTATACCAGCACTTTGATGGCGGGCGAGAAGAGCGGCAACATGGAAGAGGTGCTCACCCGCTACATCGCCTTTCAGAAAATGGCGCTGACCTTCAAGAAGAAGTTGGCGGTGTCGCTGGTGTATCCGGCGTTGCTGGTGACGGTGGTTTCGTTGATGCTGGTGTTCCTGGTGACTTACGTGGTGCCGCAGTTTGCCAAGCTTTATCAGGATATGGGGGCGCAGCTGCCGGTGATCACGCTGATCATGCTGAATATTGGGAACCATGCGCAGAGATATTTTCCGCTGTTTGCGATTGCGCTGGTGGTTGCGATTTTGGCTTTCTGGCAGTGGAAGAAGACCGATCGCGGGGCGGAACGCATGGACCGGGCAATTTTGGCGCTGCCGCTGCTGGGGCAGATATGGTTGAAGTATCAGGTGGCAAATTTTTCGCGCATGCTTTCGACGCTGCTGGCGGGCGGGATGCCGCTGGTGCCGTCGCTGCAAACTGCGGGAGCTTCGATGAGCAGCCGGCGCATCCTCAACGGCATTTCCGTGGCGGCCGTGCGGGTGCGCGAAGGGCAGCCGCTGGCGAAGAGTTTGGAAGAGCAGAAAATGTTTCCCGAGTTGTCGGTGGAGATGATTGAGGTGGGAGAATCGACCGGGGCATTGCCGGCGATGCTGAACTCGGTGGCGGAGTTTTATGAGGAGGACGTGCAGAATGCGCTCGGCGCGGCCATGGCTTTGATCGAGCCGGTCATCCTCATTTTCATGGCGGTGATTGTTGGGGGAATACTAATCTCGCTGTATTTACCCATTTTCACTTTAGGATCTACGATTCATTAGACGAGAAATATGGCTCTGGCCTGTGTTAGGTAGGTTTTAGAAATGGCATCAACAACAGAAAACAAAGCGGTATTCGTGGGTGGGAATGGGAACGCGGCGCCGGGCACCCACGCCGAAGAACTGGAGAAGGCGCAGGATATTGCGCGGCGGTATCGCTGCCAGTTTGTCGACCTGCATAATTTTCAGCTGCACCACGATCTGTTCAAGACAATTCCGGTTCACCTGATGTTCCGCTACAACTTCGTGCCGCTGGAGGAGACCGAGGATGGGCGGCTCGCCATTGCTATCGCCGATCCCAGCCAGTTGATGATGATTGATGAGATCAGCTTGCTGTTGGGCAAGCGCATCGTCACCAAGGTATCGACGCTGGCGCAGATTACGGAAATCCTCAAGAAGACGGAGCAGTCGAAGCGGGTTCTGGAAGATGCGAGCGAAGGCTTTGCTCTGGATGTGATCCGGGAAGATGAGAGCGGGACCGAAGAGAGCATTTCGATCGACCGGTTGGCGACGCAGCAGGGTGATATCAGCCCGATTATTCGGCTGGTCGATACTACGATTTTCACGGCGCTGCAGCGGCGGGCTAGTGATATTCACATCGAAACCCGCGATGATTCGGTGTGCATCAAGTTCCGCATTGACGGCGTGCTTACGCAGGCTATGCCGCCCATTGCCAAGGAGCACCACTCGACGATCATTTCGCGTATCAAAGTGATGAGCGAGTTGGATATTTCCGAGCGCCGGGTTCCGCAGGATGGGCGTTTCCGCGTGCGCTACGGCAGCCCGGAGCGGCCGATCGATTTCCGCGTCTCGGTGATGCCTTCGATTCATGGCGAGGATGCTGTGCTGCGCGTGCTCGATAAAGAATCGATGAGCGAGAAGTTCCACAAGCTCACGCTGGATGTTGTGGGTTTTGATGAAGACGATTTGCGGAAATTTCGGCGCTATATTAAAGAGCCCTACGGCATGGTACTGGTCACGGGTCCAACTGGAAGCGGTAAGACAACGACCCTTTACGCGGCGGTGAGCGAGATCAAGACGGACGAAGATAAGATCATCACCATTGAAGACCCGGTGGAATACCAGATTCGCGGGCATTACGCAGATTCCGGTTAACGAGAAAAAAGGTCTGACGTTTGCGCGCGGACTGCGGTCGATTTTGCGTCATGATCCTGACAAGATCATGGTGGGCGAAATTCGCGATACCGAGACGGCGCAGATTGCGATTCAGTCTGCGCTTACCGGGCACCTGGTTTTTACCACCGTCCACGCTAATAACGTGGTCGATGTGATTGGGCGTTTTTTGAACATGGGAGTTGAGCCTTACAACTTTGTTTCGGCGTTGAATTGCATTCTGGCGCAACGGCTGGTGCGGTTGATTTGCGAATCCTGCCGGACGGAGATGCATTATCCGCCTGAAGTGCTGGAGGCCAGCGGTCTTGATCCGAAGGTTTGGTCGGAGGTCAATTTCTACGAAGGTCAAGGCTGCATTGAATGCGCTGGGACGGGATTCCGGGGGCGAACTGCCATTCATGAATTGCTGGATTTGAGCGACCGCATTCGCGAGATGATTCTGCTGAAGAAGCCGACGTCGGAGATCCGGCGCGCGGCGCGGGATGAGGGTATGCGGTTTCTGCGGGAGTCGGCGCTGGATAAAGTTCGGATTGGGCTGACTACTTTGAAAGAGATTAACAAGGTTACCTTCATTGAGAGCATGCGATAGGGCCGCGTCGAGCGACTTTACGGGAGAATTCCCTGCGTCCTAATTGCTGGGACCAACGCTCGGGATCCTTCGACTCCGTTGGCATCGCTTCGCGATACCAACTTCGCTCAGGATGACAGGGCGGTGGGTTTTTCCTGGTCGCGTGCGGCTGATCTTTCGGTCAGTGACTCTGGTGCTCTTCCAGCTATTGCATTTATTAGCGGCTGAGGGTTTTACTTGTAGTATCGCGGCTGGGAGTAGTGTCGCTAGATGCGTTCTAATTTCAATTCGAGTTCCAAGCCTAAGCTAGCCTGCGAGATTGCGGCTGATCGGGTGCTCGCGGGGCGGGTTTCGGAACGCGGGGGCATGGTCGAGACGTGCGCGGCTAATGAGTTGGCGGCGGGCAGCGTGGTGCCTGACTTGCTTGAGGCGAATCTGCGCGAGCGCCAGCGGGTTTTCGAGACGGTTCGGGAGACGCTGGGTAGCCTGAACAGCCGGTCGCGCGACGTGATTGCGGTGTTACCGGATGCCGCCGTTCGGGTGGTGCTGCTGGATTTTGAGACTCTGCCGGCCAACCGCACGGAAGCCGAGAGTGTCGTCCGGTTCCGGTTGAAAAAATCGCTTCCCTTTGATCTGGAGAAGGCCAAGATTTCCTACCATGCGCAGCCCGCTGCCAGCGGGCTCAAGGTGGTGGCGGCGGTGGCGCTGAGCAGCGTGATTGAGGATTATGAGTCGGTGTTTCGCGAAGCGGGGTACAGCCCGGGGATTGTATTGCCTTCCATGCTGGCGGCGTTGGGTGCGGCGAACGCGGAGCGGCCGACGCTGGTGGTGAAAGTGGATGCGCGCACGACCAGTATTGCGATTCTTGATAAAAATCAGTTGCTGCTGTTCCGAACTTTGGAAAACCCGCGGGGGGTGGGCATTACGGGAGAGCAGTTGGCGGAAGAGGTTTATCCGTCGGTGGTATTTTTCCAGGATACTTATCATTTGAATATTGAGCACATTTTTGTCGCTGGTCTTTCGGACGCGGGTGGGGCTGTCCCTGCGCTACGGGCGCAGACTGGGGCTGAAGTAACGGAACTGGTTGCCAGTTCGCAATTGGGTGCAGGGGTGGGTTCGATTCCGAAGTGGAGAATGGCCGGCGTTGTGGGGGCGTTGCTTTCGTAGATGCGCGTCGACATCAATCTCGCGACTCATCCGTACGAAGACGCGCGGCGTTATTGGATGCGCTGGGGCGGAGGGCTGGTTGCGCTTGGCATTCTGACTTTGCTGCTGCTCCTGATCACGGTGAATGGGTGGATCGGCGCGCGCAAAGACCAACAATTGATCCGCGAATACGAAGCGCAGAGCGCAGCTCGGGACAAGGAAAAGGCCGATGCGCAAGCGCTGTTGAACTTGCCGCAGAATACCAGCACCCGGGACCGGTTCCCAGTTTCTGAATGATCTTTTCCAGCGCAAGGCTTTTTCGTGGACCAAGGCCTTTGAGGATTTGGAGCGGGTGATGCCGCCGCGGCTGCACGTGGTTTCGATTCATCCCGAACTGAGCCCGGATAATGAGTTAGAGATCAAGCTGATCGTGGCCGGAGATACGCGCGAACATGCGCTCGATCTGGTGAGCAAAATGGAGGCCTCGCAACATTTTCACGATACCTACATTGAAGAGGAAAACTCCAATCTGGGCAACACTGGATCGACCGGAGATACGGTGCAGTTCCAGATCACGGCGCTTTATGTGCCTGAGATCGGGACCAGCGCAGGAGGTGCGCACTAATGCCTGATCTTCGAGACACGCGGCGCAAGGTGAAGATTGCGCTGGCAGCCATGGCGGCGGCAGATGTAATCATGATTGCAGTGTTTTTTTCTCCACTGATCGGCTCGGAAGGGTCGAGACGCCAACAACTGGATCAAGCGTGGAGGGAGTTGCAGCAGAAGACGCGAGAGGTCGAACCGCTGCGCGGTCTGGACAAGAAGATTCCGATTGCGCGCAAGCAGATTGATCAGTTTTACGCGCAACGGCTGCCCTCGCAGGACTCGGCTATTTCCGCGGATCTCGGGAAGGTAGCGGCACAGAGCGGAGCGAGAATCGAGAGCATTAAGTACTCGATGAAGGATCCGGAGGCGGTGGGACTACGGCGGGTGGAAATCGACGCTGACCTGGCCGGGGATTATCTGCAGTTGGTGCGATTCGTTAATGCGCTGGAGCGCGACCAGTTGTTTTTTCTGGTGGACAGCGTCGGACTCGGCGGACAAACCACAGGCGTGGTCAAGCTGCAGCTTAAGCTGGAAACTTATCTGAAGACGGGTGCTGCGTAAGTGAAGGTTGGAACGGAAAATCGGACGAAGCTGATTGTCGCGATCGCGCTGATGGCGGTAGCCGTCGTGGTATTTCTGCTCAACTACGGGGGCTCGAGCCCTTCGGCGGCGGCGCCGGCATCGACAGAAAATTCGATTGCTTTGTCCCAGCCTGCTGCGCCAGCTCGAGCGGCGCCGCGCCCGAAGGGTCGCGGTAAGAAAGTTAGTGCGCCGCGTTCGCTTGATCCTACGCTGCGATATGACTGGCTCAAGGCGAGTGAGGATACGAAGTACGAGGGCACGGGACGGAATATTTTTTTGGCGCAGGCGGAGATTCCACAGCCGGTGGCGCCGGGACAGACGGAAGAGGAGAAGCTGAAAGCACAAGGCCCACCACCACCGCCGCCTCCGCCGCCGATTAACCTTAAGTTTTTCGGATTTGCCAGCAAGCCGGGCGAGTCCAAGAAGATTTTTCTGTCGGAGGGGGAAGACGTTTTCATCGCGGCGGAAGGAGATGTGGTCAATCGCCATTACAAAGTCGTGCGCATCTCGCCGACATCGGTGGAGATTGAAGATGTGCTTAACAACAATCGACAGAGTATTCCGCTGACCGCGGGGTGAGAACGCGTCGGTCTTGCGAAATTCTTCCCGACGCCGGCGAAACCTAGATTCCTCGTCGCTTCGCTCCTCGGAATGACAGCAAAACCTACAAGAATGACATCGCGCTGCCCCATACCGAAATCCCGCCGTCGCTCTGAGCGCGGATATATTTTGATCACGCTCATACTGTTTGTGGCACTGATTGCCATCGCTGCCGTGGTTACGGCTCCGTTGATCGCCTTCCAGGTGAAACGGGATCGGGAGGAAGAGTTGATTCATCGCGGAGTGCAGTACTCGCGAGCGATGAAGCATTTTGTCAAGAAATTCGGAAGATATCCCACCCGCATTGAGGAACTGGAAAATACCAACCAGGTGCGCTTTCTGCGCAAACGCTATAAAGACCCGATCACGGGAAAGGATTTCAAGCTGCTGCACATGGGCGATGTGCAAATGGCGTTCGGTGGAGGGATCGCAGGAGCGACGCCAGTGAACGGTTTGAATCCGGGTGCGCCTGGGTTCGCGGGCGGCCCCGGCGGTCAAGCGGGGCTGGCTCCGGGCGGCCTCAACACGATCGCCGCCGCTGGGGGTCTAGGCGCCGCTGGCTTCAACGCTGCTCAGGGTGTAGGCGCGTCGGCTGGCACAACCGTAGTACCGAGTGGACAGAACTCGGATGAAGAGGGTGCCAGTGGTGCCGCGGGTAGCGCGCCTAATCAGGGCGCAGGCGTGGCGGCAGCGGGTCCGGGCGCTCCTGGACGTTCGGCGCGGGTAATCCGGGTAACGGGGCTCCCGGGGCGCAAGTTTTCGGCGGCGGCCCGGTTGTCGGAGTAGCCAGCACAAGCAAAGATAAAACCATCCGCATATTTAATAAGAAAGATCACTACAACGAATGGCAGTTCATCTACGATCCGTCGACGGATCGAGGCGGACTGCTCACTACGCCGAACCAACCTTCGCTGCAGGGGGCAACCACGGCGATCCAGGGCGCGCCCGGCACTCCTGGCGCGCCGGGTGCGCCTGGGGGCATCCCGGGACAGCCTGGGACTGGCTTTCAGCCGGGTCCGCCTGGGCAACCCGGTATGCAAACGCCGCAAATGCCACCCGAGCAACCGTAGCAACGCTGGTTTCAAGACAACCTGCTGAGCCGAACCACTTCACGATGTTGTGAAGTGCGTAGCCGGTGTACAATCGCTCCCGCTTTTCAGTCTGAGAAAATTATTGGTGGACGTGTGCCAATACAATCCGATCCTAGGGAGAGAATGATGAAAATCTGCAAATCATTGCTGCTAGCGGGATTCGTGCTGTTTATGATTGGGGCGACTGCGGCCGCTGCGCCGACGTTGACTTTCAAGTTTAAGACAATCAGGGTGCCGGGAGCGCTGCTCACGACCGTGGGAGGCATTAACAACGCGGGGGCGATGGTCGGACAGTACCTGGCCAAACCCGGAGGGAATCCACACGGCTTTCTGGTAGTTGGCGGTAAGTGGACCCACATTGATCACCCCAAGGGCTCGTCAACGATTTGCAAAAACATCAATTCCAGCGGTGCGATCGTGGGCAACTATCAGAATTCCAAGACCACGACGATGGGGTTTGTTTATCAGAATGGTAAGTTTACAGACATCCCCGGACCCGCGGGAGCTACTACCTCGGTAGCCAGCGGGATCAACGACGATGGTCAGATTGTCGGCTACTACTACCATTCCAACGGCCGCATACACGGATTTCTGCTGAGTGGAAAGAAATATAAAACTCTGGACGTGCCCGGCTCCACCGCTACGTTCGCTACCGGCATCAACAACAAGGGGGACATCGTCCTGTATTGGCAGGACTCAGCGCAAAATAGCGAGTCTTCGATTTACAACGGAAAGACCTATAAAACGATCGACGTTCCCGGCGCCACCAACAGCTTCGCCATGGACCTCGATAATGCGGACGATGTTGTCTTCCAATGGTTCGACGAGAACTACCATCCTCACGGGGCGCTTTTGCATGGCGGGAAATACTACACCGTTGATTACCCCAAGAGCATGGGGACCTACGGCATGGGAATCAATGACAAAAACGTTGTTGTTGGATTCTACGTGCCCGATAACAACTACCAGGGAGGTTTCGTGGCGACGTACTGATGTTGCGCCGAAACGAAGCCAAACGATCCCGGGTTGCCCGGCGGCACGACCCTCGCCTGAACCGGGTCATAGACCCGGTTCCACACAAGCAAAAAGCCTCAGTGCGATGAGGCTTTTTTCGCATTCCAAGGCTCGAGCAGTTTACACGCTGAACGAAGATCCGCAGCCGCAGGTGCTTTTCACGTTTGGGTTCTCGAACTTGAAGCCGGCGCCTTCGAGGGTTTCGACGTAATCGACGATGCAGTTATTGAGGTACATCAGCGAGGTGGCGTCGACGTAGACTTTGAGCCCTTCCATGTCGAACACCTTGTCCATCATCCCCGCGCCGTTTTCAAAGGACATGGAGTAGGAGAAACCAGAGCAGCCGCCGCCCACAACTCCCACGCGCAGGCCGGCAGGGACGGGATTCTGTTGCGCCATAATTTCCTTCACTTTGGCAATCGCGTTCGGAGTCAGGCTAACCGGCGGCTTTTTGGGTGTCACTTCGGGAACGCTGGTCGGGACAGTGGTTGTGGCCATTGGCATCTCCTTGAAATTACTACTTAATTATTATAGCAAAGCCAGGCTCGGGGTCGAGGCAAAAATCCTGGTCTTCGAGACCCAGCACATCCAATTGATTAGATGAGCGAAAACCCCGCGTAGTCGCGAGCCCAAAACAAAACCTGCCGGGGATTGCCTTCTGGGGATATAATCGGCGCGTGGGGCCCCGTCACTTGTGTTGGTTGTGGCCGACCACCAACATCGGCAAAGCTTCGGGGTCTGCTCAAGATCAGTACCGAGGTGGCTTATGATGGAAATGCTGATGTGGCCGCTAGTTGTGTGGGGAGTTCTCACCGCTATCCTAGTCATCCTCCTCATCTACCGTAGTACGCTAACCATGCAAGAGGATGATCAGCTGTTCCTTGGCGAATCGGAGTCGCACATGGAAAAGGAACAGATCGAGATCATGGCCAAGGTGAACAAGATCACTCCCTTGGTAAAGTGGATGGGCGCTGCCTCGGGGGTGTTGCTTCTGGTCATCGCCGGCATGGCAGTCTACCAGGGGTTGCAACAAGTGCAGTAATTTTGGGATGCCTTTCTGGTGCCGGCCGGCGGATTCAATAGGAGCCTCACGACCTGATCGCTGTGCGCGTCGGAAAGGTTAAAGGGCGAGACTATAGTCTCGCCCTGAATTTTTTGGTGCCGGGAACAGGACTCGAACCTGCACGCCTTGCGGCACTGGATCCTAAGTCCAGCGCGTCTGCCAATTCCGCCATCCCGGCCATTCGCTAGAACTGCATCGTACGGAAGTTTCTGCGGCACTTCTGTGATGTCAGCTTCACTGGCGATATTGTAGCGCTTGAATATGGGGCGCGTCTTGGGCTTTGGCAAACGCTGGGCTGATCGAATGAGTCGGCCGAGAATAAATCTTGACAAGATTTGTTTTTCGTGAGATCGCGTGACGGCGTGATTATCGCCGTTACAACAGCGAAAGCTGTTCAGTTTAAATTCCGGTGCCGGAGCGTAACTGCGATGTCTTCCAGGCTGCGGCTGATTTGCGCGAATGATTGACTGATCCTTACCACCGCGTGAACGAATAATACGATCGCGCTGACGACGATACACCAGGCGGCGATGACAACGATCTGCATAGCCACTGATCGTACCCTCAAGCTGCATCGCCCATGGCGATAGGCAGTTGCTACTGAATCGATAGGCTCATCCCCCACGACTTTCAATCGCACAGGCGCTGTCGTTTGGCGACACCGTCCTGCATGAGTCTGATGAGAGTGGTGAATCTTGTTTAGTGCTTGAATGCCATCATCTGACTTCAGCCCTGCCAAACATGTTTACCGCAGCCGCAAGGGACGGTCTCGGTAGGCCGACGCTTAGTTAGTTGTAGTTTGCAGACCGGGCAAGGTTTGGTCATCACGTAGGTCATAATGTTGGCTCTCCGTTCGGCTCAGCCGTCGTTTCGGTTAGTGTGCACGCGGCGTACCAAAACAAGTCACTGTTCTCGAATTCAGGCTTCCTGCGGTCGAGTGGGCCGCCGACTCTTCTGCTTTGCCGATACGCAATCGGCTGGTGGTTCTTTGAGTTAAGGGTGATACCCTCGCCGGTGCGTGATTGGGTTTCGCAGTTTTCCCTCATAGATAGTGCCGGGCGGAGTCGGGTCTTTCACCTTCTTTTCTTCAGGTCAATCCTGTACTCGATGTGCGAGAGGCAGCGGATCTGCTCTAGCGCAGATTTTCCCGGTTCTTCCAAAAACTTCCAGTGCAATAGTTTGCAGGTGAGGCGGCAGAAGGATGCGGCGGGGCTGGCGCAAGCCAGATTGAAGCGGTGTCAGGTAGTTGTGGACGACCTCTTTTGTACGAGGCGGGAAACATAGTTCGCCAAGGATTGCACGGTCTGAAAGTGGCCGGTTCCCGACGAAAAAGGGTCGTCCTGGGTAAGATCGAACTGGAACCCGAACGCGGTTTCCAGTTTCGCTTCGAGGATTACAATCAAGTTGGCCAGGGCAAGCGAGTCGAGTCTGCCGCCATCCCCAAACAAAACCGTACTCGTGGATTTCTCGACGCGCTCATTCTGGGGTAGTTGGAGGTTCAACTCCGAGAGCGCGGAGTAGGTCACGCTGACGACACGATCCATCAAATTTGGACTTTCAATTACCGTTGAACTCATATTCACCGTTCCTTCGCAAATGTAACGAAGTTACACTCGCCCTGTGCGGCGGGGAATGGCACCTCAGTGTTACTCCTATCGCCTATTTGGCCTATTGCACAGCAAGGGCACGCCGGGCGCGAAGTTGATCTGGGGGCTTGCCACTGCGGTTGGGAGCCGTGCTCCACGCGAAATCGGGTTTCGCAGCCGGTGGAAGGCGGACCTGCGTCACCAAGCGTGACAAGTCGGTAACCAGCACTTTGTTCCTAAAGTCACTAGCCCGATTGGGCCATTCACGTCCGCAGTGGTTCTTGGTAGATTGTGGATGAGCAGACTTCGGGGGAGGGCTGTTCGACCTAACGTCCCAAGACTCGCATGAGTTTTTGGGACGTTTGGTTTTTTGCTAGCGTGAATGCCTGGTCCGATCGCATCGGCGGCTCGATTTGTCCTTGACGCTCTAACAGTATTATTCGCCTGATGCTCGTGGATAGTTTCCTACGCGGTATGCAGAATCGTTTGGCTTCTTAGGGCTTGCATTCGCCAAGGCTAAGAAGGTCATCCATGCACGTCCTGCATACGTATCCGCGTTCAGCATTAGCATTCTGGGAAGAACGAGCCACGCAAAAGGTACCCAGACGATAAGCAGGACCAGATTCGTCACGCAGCCGGGCCTCAAACTCCAGTGGGGCCAATCGCCCTTGAGTCCGCATACGATGATTCCGCTGACGGCTTCGACGACAAAAATTATTCTGGAGCCACAGAGATTTCGCACAAAGCCATACTCCGCCCCGTGTTTATCGACTAAGCCGCAACCATCGCATCGACGCAAGAGTTCCTTGATCTCGCGGAATGCGTCCATAATCTTCCGGTCTGCGAGCCTGGGATATTCGCATTCCTCTTCCGACGACAAGAGCCGGATTCCAAATTTGTTTAGTACAGCGAGGCGGATTCTTTCTTTCTGATGCTTGCTCAGATATGAGTCTCCAAAGCGACCTAAGCGAGTGGACGGCAGGCCACCTCGTTCTTCCCAGAATGTCCGCGCGAAACGAACCCCCCTATCCCTGAAGAACATTGAGGCCAGGTAGACAAAAGCGAAAGCCAGAATACTGGTACCGGCCAACTGAAGTGGACTACCGAGAAAGCCCGGAAGGAAACTAGAGACGGTGCAGAAGAACGGCAAGAGCAGGATCGCGGTGGGAATGAGCCGAGCCTTCCAGTCGTAACCGTCTATGAACTGCTGCCATCGCATGGTTGCACCTTTAACTTAGTTACCTTACCGGCCAGTGAGAATCAATCTTCGTCAGGATTCTTTCGGCAAGCGCAATCGCGTCGGAAATCGCAGACTCTGATGCCGGAGTGTGCCTCCCGTCCCAGTGTGTCAACTTGCGGGCTGCCAGAATGCAGGCGGCGATCAAGAGCACGCGCTTTCTGCCTTCATCCACGATCATGAGTGTATCGTATTCGCTTTTTGTTCGCCATGATTGAATCTGGCTCGATATCAGTAACTTGGCGGAATTTGCACAGTAGGCTGACAATTCGTGGGATTTGCGAGGCTGCTGATTTGCCGGCTTCTTAGCTCGTGGCTACCGCGGCTTACCAGCCAATTCCTTTGCGATACGGATTGTTGTTTCGCGCTGCCAGACCAATTTCCTTTTCTGTCCTCTGCCGCTAAACTGAATGTCTTATGAATAATCCATCTCAACCCAACATCCGGCTGCTCAACGCTCCTGACTATCGCGAGAACTATGCCAACAGCGTGCAGGTGCGCGTGAATGTTTGGGATTTCTTTCTGGTTTTCGGTACTTTGCAACAGCAGAGCGAAGCTCAGGTAGAAGTCAGGAACTTTCAGGGCATTTATTTGAGCCCGCAGCAAGCGAAAGCGCTGATGTCGATTCTGCAACAAAACGTTTCGGGCTATGAAAGCACATTTGGCGAGATCAAACTGGATCCGCGAATGACGGCTGCGGGCCCGGTCCACTAGACTGCTGAGGTGGCGGGAGACATCGATCAGCGGCGCAGGTATTCTTCCGCGCTGCTTTTTGCGGTGTTCTTTTCGTCGCTGCTGGCATTGCATATTCCTCTGCTGCGCCTCCCATACTTCTGGGACGAGGCCGGATACTACGTGCCCGCAGCCCGGGATCTGCTGCAGCATGGGATGTTCATTCCGCATTCCACTCCCTCGAACGCCCATCCACCTCTGGTCGTTTCATATCTGGCCCTCGCGTGGAAAGTTCTTGGTTATTCACCGTTGGTGACCCGCGCGGCTATGTTAGCGGTTGCGGCATTTTCTCTGCTGGGCGTATTTCGACTCGCCCAGCGGGTTGCGAACACGGAAGTCGCCGTCGCGTCGTGCATCTGCACTGCTGTTTATCCGGTTTTTTTCGCGCAAAGCTCCCTGGCTCACCTGGATCTTGCGGCGGCCGGATTGACCTTCTGGGGCTTGTTCGCTTATGTGAGCGAGCGGCGATGGACCGCAGCCTTGTGGTTCTCGCTAGCAGTGCTTTCCAAGGAAACCGCCATCCTGGCTCCGCTGGCTCTGTTCGTCTGGGATTTGATTCGCTTGCGGGAGGGCCCGGCTTTTGCCCCTGGGAATGACAAGATTAAAAGGGGCTACTTAAGTCTCCTCTTCGTTCCCCTCGGTTCACTCACGCTCTGGTACACATTTCACTACGCGCGTACTGGATTTGTCTTCGGCAATCCCGAGTTCTTCCGGTACAACGTGAAAGCCACTCTGCAGCCGCTCCGAGTGCTGTTCGCGCTTGGGTTGCGGCTATGGCAGGTCGTGGGATATCTCAACCTTCACTTCCTCACCATTGCGGCGATGCTTGCCATGTGGCTTCCCCCCGTGCACGACAACGGCGAGGAGCGCCAAAAAATTTCGCTCGATGTGCAGTTTTCCTTTCTCGCCGTAATCGCAGCTTATGTGATCACGATGGCCGTGGTGGGCGGAGCTGTACTGGCCCGCTACATGCTTCCCGTGGTTCCACTGGTGATCATCCTTTTCGTTTCCACGCTGAGGCGGCGGGTGAGGCTGTGGCGTGGCGTGGTTGCGCTTGTGGCTCTGGCATTTGTGGCTGCGCTGTTTATCAATCCTCCTTATGGATTTTCCATCGAAGATAATCTTGCCTACCGCGATTACATCCTGCTGCATCAACGTGCCGAGGACTTCGTAGAGGCACGGTATCCGACGGCCTGCGTGCTGACGGCTTGGCCGGCCAGTGACGAACTGGCGCGCCCTTACCTGGGATACGTGACGCGCCCCATGCGCGTTTTTCGTATTGAAGATTTCACCGTCGAGCAAGTGATGGCGGCGTCCGACCTGCGCTCGAATTTCGATGTGGCCCTGATCTTCTCTACCAAGTACGTACCACCGCATCCCTGGTTCGACCGCTGGCACACATGGCAGCGATGGAAAACGCAATTCTTTGGCTTCCACCGCGACGTCCCCCCAGCCGCAGCGGCCCAGTTGCTGGGAGGCCGTTTGGTCTACGATGAGATTCGCGATGGACAGTGGATTGGCGTTATCGAAATGGAGCGTGTGGGAGAAACGCTGGCTGCGCGGACGTCTCCCTAAGAAAAAATCGCCTCTTCACAGGCGGTGATGGTAGGGCGCTCGAATTAACTGGAAGGGTCGGGTGATCTCTTTAGGTTTTGTTCTTTCTGTGTGAGAAGCTCATTCAGTTCCGTGACTAGTTTCTGGAATTTGCTGGTATCGTGTTCGTGACAAATGAGTTCACACAGCTTCATTATTCGATCGACTTCTGTTTGGGTCATCTTGCGGCCCTCATTTTGGGATTTGTTTTACAAAATGGTATGAAAGCCGGGCTGGTTCAGTCTGTTCTCTGCCGGACATTTCGGCGTACCCTGCGCCCGACCAGGGAAATATATTGTGCGGCTCAAGGAGCAATGCGAACTCGGGTTTTGAAATAAGCGACCAAAAACAGAATGCCGAGCAGCAAGTCGACCATGCCAAAGACCAGGTCTGACCGGTGCATGCGCCCTTGCAGAACCAGAACCACGACAGCTGTACCGTAACTGAATTTTTCGAACATGGAAGGAATCATTAGCGGTCGATAGCGTGCCGGGTCTTTCGCAATGAAGAAAAACGCGAGCTGCCATGCTAGCGCCGCGCACGCGAATCCGTAGAAAAATCCCGGGTGCGTGATTGCCGGCGGATCATTGCGGCTGATGACATCAAACATGAAGTAAAGCGGGGTGATGATGAGCACGCCCCAGATGGCGGCGATCCAAAACACAATCTTCGCAAATTTCACGGGTTGTCCCTCGAATGTCCGAGTGTGCCGGAAATTCTATAGCAGGGCCACGGATGAAACCAATTTTCTTTGCTCCGTTTAGTTACAATAAGGAGCATGATGGACACATTGATCATTGCAGGCCGCGAGTTTCGCTCTCGCCTAATAGTAGGAACGGGAAAATATAAATCGTTTCAGGAAACTGCGCGGGCACTGGAAGCCAGCGGAGCGGAAATGGTGACGGTGGCGGTGCGTCGCGTGAACCTTGATCGCAGCAAGGAATCGCTGCTCGACTACATCGACGCCCGTAAATACTTTCTGCTGCCCAATACGGCTGGCTGTTACACCGCCGACGAGGCGATTCGCGCGGCGCGGCTGGGACGCGAGGTCGGGCTCTCCGATTGGGTCAAACTCGAAGTCATCGGCGACCAGGCCACGCTCTATCCGGATGTGCAGGCCACGCTGGAAGCGACTCGCGTGTTGGTAAAGGAGGGTTTCACGGTTCTGCCCTACACCTCGGACGACATCGTGTTCGCCAAGCGTCTGCTTGATGCCGGGGCCAGTGCGATTATGCCGTTGGGGGCGCCCATCGGCAGCGGCCTGGGGATACAGAACGCGGCCCACATCCGAATCCTGCGAGAGATGATTACAGGCGTCCCGTTGATTCTCGATGCGGGCGTGGGCACGGCGTCGGATGCGGTGATTGCGATGGAACTGGGGGCCGACGCGGTGTTGATGAACACCGGTATCGCCGGTGCTCAGGACGCGGTGTTGATGGCCGAAGCCATGAAACACGCTGTTCTTGCGGGGCGCCAAGCCCATCTGGCCGGACGCATGGCCAAGAAACTGTATGCGACAGCCAGTTCGCCCTTGGAAGGCGTAGTGCGCTAGCCTCTGCTGAAAAAAAACAAGGGCGGCATTAAGCCGCCCTTTCCCATTCTGTTTCCAAAATCAAAGCATCTTTACGTTTTCTATATGCAGGGAATCGCCGGTCATTTCGCCGGTGACGGCCACGTGATGCCCTTCATGCCCCTTGAGCACGTCGGGGTTGTCGACGTTCACTACCTTCTGATCACTGTCGGTGACAATCACAGCCTTCGCACCCTTGCCCAAGCACTTGGTCATGCAGGCGGAGTGGCTGGCATTGGCGCCTTTCGCACCGCACATGGAATCGCTCACGTATCCATTTATGGTGGTGGACTTATCTGCCGCGGAGGCTACTGCGACCATGAAGAACAACACCAGGACAGCAGCACAACTCATCATTACTTTTTTCATAGCACACCTCTTTTAGCGGTTAAACCGCCGATTTGTGGAACAAATCTCGCCTCGCACCCCTCTCCGCTGCGTATATGCAAGTCACGCCAGGCAGGAAACCGGCACAGACTTGCCTTGCCGTTGTCAAAGAGAAATCGATCAGAACTATATCACAAACCAAAAGTGACGAAACTGCCGGAGGAACCGAATCACTTCCGCGCGGCATTTGTTTCGGGCGCTAGCGGGCGCACTGGAGGTGGCGCGACATATACGACTTCGCCCGGACGCGCATAGTGCAATTGTTCCCGAGCTTCTTTTTCAATCGTATTGGGATCGGGGGTCTGCAACGACTTCACGCGTTGGGTGTAGCGGTCATTTTCTTTTTGCAAATCGTCAATCTGCTTGCGCAGACTTTGGTATTCGGCCTTCTTCTGCCGGTAAATCACCATGCCATTGGCGCCAAACATCACGTGCGCGAAGAGCCATATGGTGAGCAGGGCCACTGCAGTCGTTGCCAACCTACGGCGAAGGCCATAAAGCAACGTCAGCAGGGGACGAAGCTTTGCCATTCTTCGATCAGCCCAAGCTTCAGCTCGCGGAGCTCGCTCCACCAGCGTCCGCAGCCTATCTTCTGACCGTGGCAAGATTCGAATTTTGGAAAGACGTCCTAGTCGAAGATCCATTGTTTGGCCGCCGCGCCCAGTTTCACCAGTTCTTCAGCACTACCAGCCTCACAATACACCCGCACAACCGGCTCGGTGCCAGAAAGGCGGTGGCGTACCCATCAACCGTCTTCACAGACCAGCTTGAGCCCATCCGTGCGCACTTCGTTCACTTTGCGGCCGAAGAAGTCCCGGGGATTCTGCTTCAGCTTCTCAGTGAACTTCGCTTTGACTTCCGGCGTCAAGCGAAAGTTTTCTCGCTGGGGATAAAAGGAACCAACTTTGACAAATAGTTCCCTTTGATGCGCATAATCAAACTGCTGAAGGCTGATTTGATATGACCGACAAGAGAATCGTGATGACTACCGCCGGATCCGTCGATGAGGCGCGCCGGATTGCCGAGACCTTGGTCGACCGCAAGCTTGCGGCCTGCGTCAATATCGTCCCCAAGATCGTATCGATTTACCGCTGGAAGGGGAAAGTGGAGGAGGCGGAAGAATGGTTGCTGTGGATTAAAACCGCGGCTCCTTTTGAGAAGGTACGCGACGCCATCCTTGAAATGCATTCGTACGAGTTACCGGAATGTCTGTCGATCTCGATTGAAAACGGCAGCCCGGAGTATCTCAATTGGCTTGAGGAATCGGTGCAATAGGATTCGGCGCTGAATCGTGGTTTGCGTTCCGGCGCGGCAGCGAAACGCTCATTCCGGAATCTTCGCGTTCAAGTTGAGCCGCCAGTAATCCAGCGAGAACGGAGGATCGTCGGCTGCGGCTTGGCGCTCCAGCGCGACGACGAACGAGGTGCGCAGTTCGGCGTCGGGAATCCGTTCCAAATGTTGACGTACGATAGCCGTGCGAACAAACTCTGAATACTGCGATGAGTCTTCCAGAATGGTCGGCGCAGGTTCCAGGCTGGTATTAACTTCTACGAATCCGGCGCGCCGCAGAATCGCCGCGGCGGTTTCAGCATCATTGAAAGTCCAAGGCTCGCGAAAGCCGACAAAGTAGCTCGCATACTTCGTTGTGGCTGCGAGTTCCTCGGTTCGTTTGCGTAGGCGAGCCAGATTCGGGCCACCGCCGCATTGAGCCCGCAACCATCCCCCTGGCCGCAAGGCGCGGAAGAGACTACGAAAAAGACGGTCATGGTCAAGGACCCAGTGAAAGGCAGCGGTGCTGAAGATGCCGTCAAAGACCCTTTCGAAAGGAAGATCCTGCAGATCGGCAACTACCAGCGAGAACTTGCCTTCGAAATCACGCGCTAAGTAGTCGCGCGCACCGGCCAGCATGTTTTGCGAAAGATCCACTCCCACAACCCGGCCTCGCGGCAGGCTCTGCAAGAGATCAGCTGTCAGGCGCCCGGTGCCGCAACCGGCGTCCATTAGCACCTCGTCACCGCGCAGATGCAGTCTAGCCAGGACTTTCTTACCCCAGCTGACTTGCGGCGTGGAAACACGATGGTAGTCAGCGGCGTTCCACTCGCGCGTTTTGGAGGGAGGGGACATGGCTGCCGCTCAGGAAACGATGACGCTCAGCAAAGAGATCACCACCTACCGTTGTGCGGTGTGCACTTTAATCGGCAATAGTCAGCGTTAGATGGCGGACAGCGCCTGGTCAAGATCGGCGATGATGTCTTCGACGTTTTCGATGCCTACGGAAATTCTGACCATGCCGTCGGTGATTCCGATTTGTTTTCTTCCCTTTTCGCCCAAGCCGGCGTGCGTCATGGTCGCGGGGTGCGAGATTAACGTTTCCACTCCGCCCAGCGATTCCGCCAGTGAGCAGACGCGGACTTTTCTCAGCATCTTATTGGCATTCGAGAGTGAGCCGGTCTCAAACGAGATCATGGAACCGAATCCAGTCATCTGTTTCTGCGCGAGTTCGTACTGCGGGTGATCGGGTAATCCGGGATAGAAAACCTTTCTTCACTTTCTTGTGTTGAGCCAGGAATTCCGCGATGACCCGGCCACTGCGGTCATGCTGCTCCATTCGCACCGCCAGCGTTTTCACTCCGCGCAGTACCAGCCAGCACTCGAACGGAGAAAGAATCGCTCCCGCCGTCTTCTGTACGAACGCAAGTTCTTCGGCCTGCTCTGGCTGGGTGCATACCACGACTCCACCGAGACCATCACTGTGCCCGTTGAGAAATTTCGTCGTTGAATGCACGACCATGTCCGCGCCCAGCGCAATTGGCTGCTGGAAGTATGGGGACATGAAAGTGTTGTCCACCACCAGTTCTAGTTTCTCGCTGCGGCAAAGCTTGCTGATGGCCTCGATGTCAGCCAGCGCCATGAGTGGATTGGTCGGGGTTTCCACGTAGACCATGCGCGTCTTCTTGCGAATCGCGCGCTCCACATTTCTAACCTCGGAGGTGTCGACGTAAGTGAACTCGATTCCGTATCCGGTCAGCACCTGGTTGAACAGACGGGGCACGCCGCCATACAGATTGTGGCCGCAAACCACATGGTCGCCAGACTTGTACATCGTGCAAATGGCGTTGATCGCAGCCATGCCGCTGGCGAAAACGCGCGAAGTGATTCCGCCCTCAAGGGCCGCGAGATTCTCCTCCAGACGCGTGCGCGTCGGATTAGAAACGCGGGCATACTCGTAACCTTTGTTCTTGCCGATCTCCTGCTGGACGTAGGTAGAGGTTGGATGAATGGGCGCGGAGACCGCGCCGGTTTCAAGGTCAGGCTCTTGCCCGACATGGATGGCGCGAGTAGCAAAACCGGGGAGCTTGTTCTTATTCATGATTAATTGAGCATTCGGCAGTCAGCATTCAGCAAAAAGTAGCTCTGGAAATCGAATCGACCGCGAATTTCATCGATCACAATTGCACGGGCGAGGACGCCCGCGCCTACATTGGCTAGTGGCAGTGGGCCGAAGGCCGAGTGCTGAACGCTGAGTGCTTTTCAAATTCCACCCTCAAAAATCTTCTTGGACAGATAGCGCTCGGCTGAATCCGGAATCATGGTGACTACGCGCTTTCCCGGACCCAAGCGCCGGGCCACAGTCACGGACGCAAACACATTCGCTCCGCCGCTCGATCCCGCCAGCACGCCCTCGCGCGCCGCCAGTTGCTTCACCATCCCAAAGGCTTCGAGGTCGGTTGCGACTATGACTTCGTCGCAGACAGACGGGTCAAACGTCTTGGGAATAAAACTTGATCCGATGCCTTCGACTTTGTGGGGGCCGGCTGTACCGCCTCCGAGAACCGAGCCTTCGGTGGTGACCGCGACTGCCAGTACCTTGGGCAGACGCTCCTTCAAGTAACGCGCAACTCCGGTAAATGTCCCGGCGGTTCCGGCACCAATTACGACGGCATCGATCTGACCTTCCATTTGCTCGAAGAATTCGTGGGCGGTGGTTTCGTAGTGATAGTCGGGATTGGCGGGATTTTCGAACTGCGCGGCCATGAAAGCCTTGGGATCGTGGGAGGCCAGCTCTTTGGCTCGATCAATCGCTCCCTGCATGCCCTCGGCGTCCGGAGTGCGTGTGACTTCGGCGCCGAGGGCGCGCATGATCATTACTTTTTCTTCCGAAAAAGTTTCCGGGACAAACAGCGCAACCTTGTAGCCGCGATTCACGCCAATCAGCGCCAGCCCAATTCCAGTATTTCCCGCCGTGGCTTCGACGATCGTTCCGGCCGGCTTGAGCAGACCCTGGGCCTCGGCTCGACGAATGATTCCGATGGCAGCCCGATCCTTCACGCTTCCACCGGGATTCAGATACTCCAGCTTGGCGTAAACCTCGGCCGAACCCCCGGGCACAATTCGTTTCAGCTTGAGGATGGGAGTCTCGCCAACGAGTTGCGTAATATCGTCAGTGACCTGCAGGCGGGCACGTTCAATCGTCGTCTTCTGCACACTACAGGTTACGGAAGCCGCGCGAAGGCGTCAATCGCACTGGAGTGCCGTTTGCGGGCAAGAGTGCCTGTGTCACACCCGCGAAAGCACAAAGGCAGCGTCTGCTGCGCGAAGCAGCAATCGAGGAGTCGAGGGATCCCTCCGACGCCGCGGCCACGAGGAGACGGTTAAGCGTTCTGGCAGCGCGCTCTCGATCGGGTGGAAGAATTCCCCGCAACGGCATTACCGGAACGGGCTTACCCGGGGTCCTTCGACTGCGTTGCCGCCGCTTCGCGACGACAACTCCGCTCAGGATGACTCATTCTAGGACGAGGACAACTCCGCTCAGGATGAGCGGCTTGGTGACTCATTAAGGGAAAGAAACGAGACCTACTGGGGCGCGTGCTCCTGCCCGGGATAGTACCCGCTGCGCGTCCTGACTACCAGTTTGCCATAGCCCTTGGCCTTCGCTTCGACGCGGATGGCGCGATAGCCACCGGCGCTCTTCGGGGTCGTCGGCTTGTAACCCAGCGTGTATTGGTTCCGGATATCGTGGGCCACGCTGCTGCTGATCTGATCCACTTCATCCAAAGTGCGGGGAAGAAATGCGATTCCTCCCGTGCGCTGAGCAATGGTTTCGAGAGCGCGGCGAGCGCGGCGTGCTTTTTCTTCGCCCAGCAAGCCGATTGCGTACACCGTGGGACCATTCTCTTCTTGCAGGCGGCGAACTGCTTCCTCCAGCGATTCCCGGCTGGCGTTGTCTTCTCCATCGGTCACCACGAACAGGACTTTCTTTTGTAGCTTGGCGTTCTTCTTCATGTAGTCGGATGAGGCCACGATCGCGTCGTACAGCGCCGTCCCTCCTCGGGCTTCGACCTTTTCCAGCGCCTCGCGCAATTTGTTGATGTTGTTGGTAAATGCCTGGTCGAGGTAGTATTCGTCATTAAAGTTGACCACGAAGACCTGGTCTTGAGGATTGCTGGAGCGTATCAGATTCAGCGCGGCCTTATTCACCTTGTCGCGCTTTTCCCGCATGGAGCCTGAGTTGTCGATGACGATGCCCATCGCTACAGGGACATCCTCATGCCTGAACGAAATAATGGTCTGCGGCTGGTTGTTCTCAAAGACGCTGAAAGCGCTCCTGTCGAGGGTCGTAACTAACCGATTTTTGTCGTCCATGACAGTAGCCTGCAGCATGACTTCTTCGACTTCCTTGGTAATGACGAAAACTCCGCTGTCGCTGGAGGTCTGACCCTGATCCTGAGTCTGTTGACCGGAGCCTGGTTGACCTTGGCTTGGTTGACTCTGAGTTTTCTGATCTTGAGTTTGCGGATCTTGACTCTTCTGATCTTTGGATTGTGGGGTCGCGGGCTGGGCGGCTTGCGGCGGTTGACTTGATGCCTGCGGGGGTTGCGTTTGCTGGGGGCTGGGTGCTTGAGCTGCGACTGCCTGGTGCCGGCAGGCTATAGCGCCGAGAAGAAAAACAATCAGTAGACCCGGAACCCGGCTATTCCGAAGGAGCATAGTACCCCGTCTTGGCGTACACCTTTAGCGGCGGCAATCCTTTGGGCGGAATTAATTTCACTTTTATTTTACGCCATTTGCCGTCGTGCCCGGGGTTTTTAGGACGGTATCCGAGTACATATTGGTTGCGCAGTTCAATCCCTATTTTCGTCGCCACATCGGCCAAGTCGTTGGGATTGTCGATGGTAAAAGAACGTCCTCCGGTGAGTTCCGAAATTTCGCCTAGCAAAGCTGGTCCCAGGGCTTCTTCCGGGGTGGCCATGTAGTGATCGTAAATCCCGATCGCATAGATCAGTACATCCGCCTCTTTGACCGTGGATTTGATTTCGCCTTCGGTGTAGCGGCTATGGTTGTCGCCTCCGTCCGAGATAATCAGCAGCGCTTTTTTTTGATACTTGGCCTGCCGCATTTTGCTGACGCCCAGATAGATCGCGTCCAGCAGCGCCGTCCTGCCCTTGGGAACCGTATACACCAGCTTGCCCTGAATATCCTCGACCGAAGAGGTAAAGTCAGAAACTTCCTGGGGCTTGTCCGAGAACGCGATCATAAAGAACTCGTCCTGCGGGTTGGCGGTCTTGAAGAACTCGATCACGGCCTCGCGGGCCCGCTCGATTTTGCTGACCATACTTCCGCTCATATCGAAAATGACACCAATCGATACGGGAGCATCTTCGCTGGAGAAGTGGCGTATCTCCTGCGCGTCCTTGCCTTCAAAGAGCTGGAAATTCTCTTTGTCCAAACCCGTGACCAGACGGTTCATGGGGTCCGTGATTGTGACCGGTACCAGAACCAGATTGACCTCAGCTTTCAGGGGCTTGGTGTGAGTCTTCAGAGACGGATCTATCAGGTCAGCAGGGTTGGCTTTGGAGGTCTCAACCCGCGGGGTAACGTGTACGTCGTCGATGGGCGTCTGCGCCAACGCGTTCGCCGCGAGGCAGACTATGGCGGTGGCGACAACGGTTAGCAAGAAAACGAGAGCGTGCCCTCGCGTACACAACACATCTCTTGGGATCCTGGGAAGGTCCGGATGAAGCTCGCGATCTGCGGTCAGGCGGCGAGAGCACTCGTGCCTGTGATAGCGGCCCACAAATACCTCATTGAGGCTGATCGTACCACAGCTGAAACCCAACGGCGTCAGCCTTTTTTTCGTGCCCACTCCGATTTGATCACAATAGGGAAAAACACTTGTAAAATTCCTGTCAAATTGCGCCTTGCCCTCGGCGCGCCGTTCGCCAGCCCGTTTTCTGCGACCTCCGCGAAAAACCACAGAGTGTGAACCACTATCGCGAAGCTCCCGGAGATGTACAATTCCAGTTCCAGCTATGGCTTACGTCGCACCGTTCCGCGCGTTGCGTTACGATCCCTCCCGGGTTGATCTGACTCAGGTGGTAACCCAGCCCTATGACAAAATTACGCCGGAAATGCAAAAGCGCTACTATGATGCCAGTCCCCACAATTTGGTTCGCATCATTCTCGGGAAACCGCAACCGACCGACCATTTAAAGGAAAATATTTACACCCGAGCCGCCGGTTTCTTTCAGGATTGGCGGCAACAAGGTATCTTCCGGCAGGATCCACAGCAATCCCTATACCAATACACCCAGCGTTTTCAGCCCCCAAGCGGAGGCGCCGAATTGGAGCGACGGGGATTCATTGCGCTCGGCAAAATCGAAGACTATTCGACCGGCATCGTCCATCGCCACGAACAAACTCTGGCCAAGCCTAAGGCGGACCGCCTCGAGTTGTTGCGCGCAACCCGGGCCCACTTCGGCCAGCTCTTCATGCTGTATAACGACCCGGCAGGCGAGGTCGAAGCAGCGCTCTCGGCAAGTTCCGTGCAAAATACGGAAAACGGTATAGAGCTTCGGGACGAATATGGAGTTTTGCATACAGTGCACGGCATCTCAGATCCCGGCGTCATCGAACTCGTTGGTGATAGGATGCGCGACAAAAAGCTGATCATCGCCGACGGACATCATCGCTACGAAACCGCCATGAATTATCGCAACGAGTGCCGGGCCAAGCAGGGGCCGGCCGCGACAGCCTCCGAACTCGCTCCATACGAGCTGGTTATGATGACCTTCATAAATATGGACAGCCCTGGGCTGGTCATCCTACCCACTCATCGCGTAGTGCATGGGCTGGAATCGTTCTCCCCCGACGCTCTGCGCGACCGCGCCCGCTCCTACTTCAGCGTGGAGGAAGTCGATCCGGCTATCGATGCCGCGCGTGCAATCGGAATTCTCCGTGCCGCCGGCCAGGCTGGTACCGCCCTGCTCGGAGTCACGGCTAACCGTGCATTCCTGTTCGATACTCCCAGAGCGCTCGCGGCCAACCTGTTTCAGGGCCTCTCGCTCCGCCAGCAATCCCTCGATGTGGTCCAACTCCACAAGTGCCTGCTGGAAACAGTGCTGGGAATCTCGGAGGAGGCGATCCGCGATCAGACAAACATCGGCTACGTCCGCGACGCTGGCGAGGCATTGGCTAGAGTGCGCAATGGAGCAGCCAATGTGGCTTTCCTGATGAATCCAGTCCGCATGCGGCAAGTCCGCGACATTGCCTTTGCCGGCGAAGTCTTGCCGCAAAAATCCACCGACTTCTACCCCAAGCTGCTAAGTGGTCTCACAATCTATGCGCTGGAGTAAATCGCGCCGACTGGTAGCGCCGGCGTCCCGCCGGTTGTCGCGGGGACGTTTCGTCCCCGCCGTCGCAGCGTTCACCGCCGCAGTCTTTCTGGCCTCGGCGCTTCTGCTTTACAGTTCACCAGACGAAAAACGAATCACTATCTACTCCAACGCCGCCAACTATTCTCTGCCTGTACTAGAGCGGAACGGCGACGAGTATGTTGGCCTGCTCGAAGTCTTCGAACCCCTGGGCGCGGTTAGCGCCAAAGCCGGCGGCCCCCACTGGAAATTCCGCTACTACGACATCGAAAGCGACTTTATTGCCGGAAGAACCCGCGCCCGCATTCGTGGCAGTGACTATGACCTACCCGCCAGCTTTTTGTTAGAGAATGGCCGCGGACTGGTCCCGCTCTCCTGCCTGGGCACACTCATGCCGCGCATCCTTGGCGGTCCGGTTACGTTCAATCAAAATTCTCGTCGCCTGTTTGTCGGCAACGTAGCCGTTCACTTCACCGCCCAGGTAAGCAAGACCACGCCGCCAAAATTGGTGATGAACTTCACCTCGCCGGTGAACCCGATGATTGCCACTGAACCGGGAAAGCTACGCATGGCCTTCAAGCATGAAGCGGTGGTCGCACCGGGCTCTCAGGCGCTCACCTTCGACAGCAAGATCATCCCGTCCGCCAGCTTTCAGGAAAATAACGGGGCCGCTGAGTTAGTAGTCGCCGCAAGCGTTCCGCTGATGGCGAGCTTCGCCAACAACGGACGCACCATCACCGTCGAGCCAGTCCCGCAAGCTACTGCTCCAACCGCTGCGGCAGTTCCGCGCCCGCCGGCGAGTGAAAATATCGCCCCACCTGGGACGAGTCCAGCCGCGCGAGCCTCCATCCGACGTTATTTCGCAGTCGTTGATCCCAGCCACGGAGGCGACGAGCGTGGCGCCTCACTCAGCAACCAGTTGGCGGAGAAAGATGTCACTCTCGCGTTCGGTCGCCACCTGCGACAGGAACTCGAGACTCGAGGCCTCGCCACTCTGCTCCTGCGCGATGGCGACAGCACGCTCAGCCTCGACCAGCGCGCCAGCCTGACCAACTCCGCTCATCCCGCGATTTACATCTGTATCCACGCCGCATCTCAAGGCAACGGCGTCCGCGTGTATTCCGCGCTGGTCCCCGCGCAAGCGGAAAACAATGGCCCATTCTTAAGCTGGGATGCGGCTCAAACTGCTTTTCAACTCCTCAGCCGATCCGCTGCAGCCGGTTTAGTTGCGGACCTGCAAAGCAAACAAATCTCGGCGAGATCTCTAATCGCGCCGCTCCGCCCCCTGAACAACATCACCACAGCGGCGCTCGCGCTCGAAGTCTCGCCTTCGTCGGACGACGTGTCCCAACTTAATTCCCCGGCCTATCAGCAATCGATTGCGGCCGCAATCGCCGCCGGAGTCGCAGACGTTCGCAACAAACTGGAGGACGGGAGATGATTCCCCGCCACCTGATCATCGCAGCAACCATCCTGCTGGCAATCACGCTTGGAATGAGCATCTACGTCGTGCGGATGCGCAGCCGGGTGAATCGCGTCGAGGCTCCCGAGACAAATGCGCAACCCGTAGCGCCGCCTGTTTCTGGCACCACCGAGCAAGTCACTCTCTACGTCGCTTATGACGACGCCGGAGTTCTGCGTCCCAAGCCGGTCCGCATCCCCCTGCCGGTTGGACGCCAGGAGCGCACCGCGGAAATACTTCGCGCCCTGCTCAGCCTCTATGAAGACAAGTTCTCGCCGCATCCCTTAGCCGCTGGTTCCGAGATTCGCGACGTATACCTCGTCGAGCCCGGTCTCGCCGTCATTGACCTCAACGCCGCCTTCGCCGACGATCACCGTTCTGGCGTGCTGGTCGAAGAGTTGACCGTAGTTTCGCTGGTCCAAACCTTGTCCGCAAACATCCCCGGCATCACCCGCGTGAAGATTTTGGTGGAAGGCGGAGAGCGCGACACCCTCGCCGGACATGCCGACCTCTCTAATTTCTACGAAGTCCCCGCAGTGACCCAAGTCGTAGCCCAACTGCAAAATGCCCAATAAAAACACTTATTGCATTTGCTCGAGTGTTCTCAAGACTGTAAAAAGCGGAAACTGCAGAGAACAACCGCAGAGGGCGCGCAGATGAGTCTCGTGGACAATCCTCGAGTGCACTGACCTTGAAATACTGCGGATCAGTTTTGCGCTCGGCGCGTCCTCGCTCTTCCCTGCTACAATCGGCGCGTATGTTTTATCGCTCCGACAACCGTACGCCCGACCAGATGCGTCCGGTCAACATCATGCCGGGCTTCATCAACACTGCCGAAGGTTCGGTCCTGATCGAGGTCGGCAACACCCGCGTAATCTGCACTGCTTCGATCGACGAAACCGTCCCTCAATTCATGCGCAACAGCGGCAAAGGCTGGATCACCGCCGAATACAGCATGCTCCCTCGCGCCACGCTCACGCGTACTCCGCGCGAGGTCACCAAGGGACGCTCCAGCGGCCGCACTCACGAAATCCAACGCCTGATTGGACGCTCCCTGCGAGCCGTGACCGACCTTGTACGGCTGGGCGAGCGCACCATCTGGATCGACTGCGACGTTATCCAAGCCGACGGAGGCACGCGCACCGCTTCGATTACAGGCGCCTTCATCGCCCTCGGCCTTGCGCTGGAGAAGTTAGTCGACGCCGGAACGCTGACCTCAGTCCCGCTGCGTGATTTCGTCGCCGCTGTCAGCGTAGGCATCGTCGATGGCGAAATCCTACTCGACCTCTGCTACGAAGAAGACTCCCGCGCGGACGTTGACATGAACTTCGTGATGACCGCCGGCCGCAAACTGGTCGAAGTCCAAGCCACCGCCGAGCACCAGGTATTCGACGAACCACAGCTGGCAAGAATGATCACCCTCGCAGGACAAGGTGTGCAGTCCTTGATTGCCAAACAACAAGCTATGCTGGGCACATTAACGTTGCGCCAGTAGGCAGATCACGGGTAGTTCGCTCATCACGCGGAATTGTTCGACTGCACTCGGGCACAACTGCGGCTTACTCAGCGCAATTCCGGAATTGCGTACTTCAAACCCTGCATGACGCCACGCAGCTCGGCGAGTCCTTTTAATCTGCCCACCAGCGAGTAGCCGGGATTTACTTTTTTTTCGATATCGTCGGCGAGCAAGTGTCCGTGATCGGGGCGCATGGGAATTTCATGATCTGGCCGGCCGGCGCGCCGGCGGAATGCCTCTTCCTCCATGAGAGTTCGGATAACGCCCACCATATCGGAACTGCCGGCGAGGTGATCGGCTTCGTGAAAGGATCCGTCTGGCTCTCGTGTCACCTGCCGCAAGTGCGCAAAATGAATACGCGCGCCGAATTCGCGGGCCATGGCCAGCAGGTCGTTATCGGCTCTTGCTCCAAACGACCCGACACAAAATGTCAGCCCGTTTGCCGGCGCGTCGCAAGCTGCAAAAATCGCCCGCACATCCTCGGCCGTCGAAACGACTCGCGGAAGCCCAAACAATGACCACGGCGGATCGTCCGGGTGTATGGCGAGGCGGACACCCAGATCTTGTGCTACAGGGACAACCTCCCGCAGGAACGCGGCCAGGTTATTTCGCAATTCGGCAGCGGGCACCCCCCGGTATTCCGCAATCAACCCGCGAATGGTCTCCCGATTGTACGACGCCTCGGCGCCGGGAAGCCCGGCGATGATCGTTTGTTCCAGATCATTTCTGCGTGACTCCGACATGGAATCGAAGCGGGCGCGTGCCGCTCGAGTTTTGTCTTCCGAATAGTCAGCCTCTGCGCCTTTGCGCTCGAGGATGAAGAGGTCGTAGGCCGCGAAATCTACCGGATCAAAACGAAGGGCGTAGCCCGTGGTCGGCAGACGCCATTTCAAGTCGGTCCTCGTCCAATCGACTACCGGCATGAAGTTATAGCAGACGACTTTCACACCCGCCTTCGCGACCGCAGCCAGAGTGTCCTTCCACGCCTCGATGAAATGAATATACGGACCGGATCGAAGCTTGATGGAATTGTGAATCGGAATGCTTTCCACCACCGACCAGACAAAACCCGCAGCGAGAATTTCGTCTCGTCGCTTGAACACTTCGTCCAGCGGCCAGGATTCGCCTCGATAGAGATAATGCAAGGCGGAGACGATCCCAGTAGCGCCGGCTTGCTTGATGTGGTCGAGCGGAACCGGATCGGCCGGCCCAAACCACCGCCAAGTCTCCTTCATGAGTTAATGTTACCCTTATCGCTCATACCGCACTGCCGCCCGACGAGTTCGGTCCAGGTATGGCCAGAACATTTTCAGATTGCCGCAGCGCGCACGAACAGCAGGTCCCTCCACTCCGCTTGTGATTCCCTTCGGGAATGACAAGCTCCGGTCGGGATGACAATCTGTAAACGGACATACAATTACCCCGGAACCGCTTCGCGGATTCCCATATTGGGACGAGGTTTGCTGCCTTGTATCGGGGTATCCCCCCTCCCCCAATGACTGCAAAATCTAGGGAGCAAAGGACTTATTTTTTGACTATGTGCTAGATCTTTGAGTTTACAGGACTTACACGCAAAATCTAGAGAACATGGGAGTTAGAGTGGGCGGGAACGAATCGTTCGTCCCATTTTGGGACTGAAAAGCTCTCGGCATTGGAGCCGGTCTAGGGAGTCAGGCCCTCACCTGGGTCAAATTGTCAAAGATCGAATATTATCTTGTAGATAATATGTGTGTAGTAGATTATCGGATTTGGGTCATGCGGTCAATGATAAAGCGCGGTTCGGATTTGAGATTGTTTTGGAAATAGTCTTTGGTTTATGCATTTCGGGTAGTGGTCAGTTTGAAGTGGTTCACGCGAGATTCCTCGCCCCGCTGGTAAAAGCGCGGGGCCTCGGAATGACGACCTCAAAACAAGAGCCAAACTGAGCCGCCACAGGATTTCGGGTGTGCTTTATAGAAACTCTGGAAAGAGCTACAATCTCTAATCTTAGTTTAGGAGCGCAATTCATGTCCGCACCAAGCCGTCGTCCCGAGATTCGCCGTCGCCGCACTCGGAAAGAGAAAATTCTTAAGCTGCGCAAGAGTCTCGCTGCGGCTTCATCGGAAACCGATCGGGCTCGCTTTCGCGCGAAACTGCATCGCCAGGGGTTGGTTTCGCCGGGAACTCCGTTGCTGAAGAGCGAGTGAGACGGCAGCCCGTCGTTGGCGGGCGAGACGCCGCGCCTACATTGGCGAGACGCCCGCGCCGACGTGGCCTTGTCGTATTGCCGGTGTTGCTCCGTGTTTCCCCGCCACTTCTTTATATACACCCAGAATCTGCCGGGCGGACGCATCCCAGGAAAATTTCTTGACCTGTTCGTATCCACGCTGCTTGAACTTATCTCGCACGGTCTGGTCCAACAGCACGCGGTGCAGCGCGCGCATGATCTCGAAGACATTTTCAGGGTTGACGAGGACAGCCGCATTTCCGACTACTTCGGGCAGCGACGAAGTGTTGGACGTAACTACCGGAGTGCCGTGCGCCATGGCTTCGAGCGGGGGCAGTCCAAAACCCTCGTAGAGTGAGGGAAAGACGAAAATCTTGGCCGCGTCATAGAACACGCGCAGCATTTCGATAGGAACGAACCCCATGAAGCGCACGTCATTTTGCACGCCGCCGCGAATGACCGTACGCCGCAGGTCAGGATGTTTCGAGAGTTCGTCACCGATGATGATCAGCTTCAGGTCGGGGAACCTGCCCTCTTTTTCGAGTTCAGCTTTCAATGCCGAGAACGCTTCGATAATTCGCACCAAATTTTTGTGCGGACTGATGCGGCCCGCGTAAAGGAGAAACGGATAAGTTACCAGGTAACGTTCAGCCAGGACTTGCCGGTCGGTGTCAGAGGCGTGTCCGCTGAGGAAGCGCTCATCAATAGCGTTGTACACAACCTCAATGCGCGACCCCGGGATACCAAACAATTTTTCAATATCGCTCTTGGTGTATTTCGAGACCGCCAAAATTCGCGCCGCCCCTTTTAGCACTCGACGCGTGAGGTGAAAATGCAGCGAGCGCCGCAGGCTGGAGCGATCATGGGCGCGATACATGTGTTCCAGAACGTCGTGGACCGTCATCACGTAGGGACAAGGTAAAGTGCGTGGCATCCAGAACAGATACGGGATGTGCACCAGATCGCAATGCAAACGCTTGAGAATGGCACGAAACTCCAGGTAGCCTTTCGCGGTGTTGCCATCGTCCAGCAACGAAATGGCCTGAAAGTTGGGTGGGAGCGAATCCGATCTCGGCCACCTTCTTCGGCGGGCCGATGAGGAAATATTCGTTGGAGTGGTCCAGCCGGCCCAGTGCTCGCGCCACATTCCGCATGTAAGTGCCAACGCCGAACTCAGTCATGCGCCGAATATCGATGGCGACTTTCACGGGAAGATTTAACCACAAGCAGCCCTGGTATCTAAGGCCCTATGATCTGCGAAGATCCCTAGCCAAAGAGCTTCTTAAGCTCTTACTTCTGCCTTAGCTCTGCGCTCCGGGTACAGCGGAAAAGTATCCGCCATTTCCAGCACCTGCTTACGAATTTTTGTTAGGACAACGACGTCTGTGCGCTGATGCAGCGCCTCGGAGATCCAGCGGCCCACTTGCTTCATTTCGGTTTCTTTCATGCCACGCGTAGTCAGAGCGGGCGTGCCAATGCGAATGCCGCTTGGTTTCATGGGTGGGTTGGTATCGAACGGAATCGCGTTCTTGTTGACGGTGATGCCAGCCTGATCCAGCGCTTTCTCCGCTTCGCTGCCCAGCATGCCTTTGGAAAATACGTCGACCAGCATCAGATGCGTGTCGGTTCCGCCGGAAATAATCCGGAAGCCCTCGGCCGCGAGAGTCTCCGCCAAGACTTTCGCATTTGCCACTACCTGGCGGGCATAATCGCGGAAGTCTGGCTGCATGGCTTCGCGGAAACATACCGCCTTCGCGGCGATGATGTGAACGAGTGGCCCACCCTGCATACCCGGGAAAACTACTTTATCGATTGCGGCGGCAAATTCTTGCTTGCACAAAATCATGCCAGCGCGCGGTCCTCGCAGTGTCTTATGCGTGGTTGAAGTCACGATATGCGCGTGCGGAACTGGCGACGGATGCACGCCGCCCGCGACCAGGCCGGCGAAGTGCGCCATGTCTACGAGATAGAGGGCGCCGATTTTGTCTGCGATTTGCCGCATGCGCGCGAAATCGATGATGCGGGGGTAGGCGCTGCCGCCACCGATGATCATTTTCGGGCGCTCTTTTTCGGCAAGCTTTTCCAAGTCGTCGTAATCGATAGTCTCAGTTTCTTTGGTCACGCCGTAGGGTACGATGCGATAAGTTTTTCCCGAGAAGTTGAGATGGTGCCCATGGGTGAGGTGTCCGCCGTGCGCCAGGTTCAGACCGAGAATCGTGTCCCCGGGCTGCAGCACCGCCGAATAGGCTTCCATATTGGCTTGCGATCCGGCGTGGGGCTGGACGTTGGCGTGTTCGGCTCCGAAAAGTTGCTTGGCGCGATCGCGCGCCAGGTTCTCGACGATGTCGGCAAACTCGCACCCTCCGTAATAGCGTTTACCGGGATAGCCTTCAGCGTACTTATTGGTGAACACCGAGCCCATAGCCTCGAGCACGGCTTCGCTGACGAAGTTTTCCGAGGCGATAAGTTCCAAGCCTTCGTGCTGGCGACGGACCTCATTATCGATGGCAGAAGCGATTTCGGGATCTGCTTCGTAGAGTGGGCGCGACATGTTGTTTTTCATTCGATCTCCGAATTCCTGGTCTCTCGTTGTGGTGTGCTTCTGCTGGTAAACATCAGGACGGTGATAGCTCCATATAGTTCTGCGGTTTCTTCAGAGGCTCGAACCCGAACTGCGCGTATAGCCCATGCGCGTCCCTGGTGACCAGGCTCCAGCGCCGCAATCCCTGCAAGCGGGGATGTTGCATGATACATTCCATCAGCCATCTGCCCAAACCGCGGCCGCGGAAGGATTCGAGCACGAATACGTCTCCGATGTAAGCGTAGGTCGCGTAGTCGGTGATCACTCGCGCAAATCCGATCTGCTTGCTCTGAGCATACAATCCGAAGCACAGCGAGTTCTCAATGGAGCGGGCGACCACGTCACGTGGGATTCCCGCGGCCCAATAGGATTGGGTCAGAAATTCGTGGACGACGTCCAAATCAATCAGTTCGCGATCGGTGCTGACGATGAAGTCGCCTTTGCGGTATTCGCTGGCCTGCATGGATTGCACGGTTTCTGTGGTAGCCATACTTCGACACGATAAAACGGCGTCATTAATCATTCTAAACAAGCAGTTGGCATTTGGCACTTGCATTTGGCGCGGACGCCGCGCAACCATCGACGATTCGTGACTCGGAAGGAAGCTTTTCATTATCGGGGCTGCAGATGCAAAATCCTGCGTCATTGCAAACTCTTTCATCTTGACAGGAAACCGCTACCGTAACAGGCTTGTGTCAATCTTCGCGTGCCGGCGGGCATTCTCCCATGTCTGCTGGGGAGGTAGTCTATGCGGTACTACTTCAGTATTCTGCTTGTAAGTCTGCTCAGCATTGGATGCGGAACTCCTGGCTCCCACAACGGCGACCCTCTCAGAGAGTTCATACTTTCTCCACCCTCGATAACCACGTTGACGCCGGGCAGCGTGCCCGTCAATAGTGTGCCGTTCATTATGACGATCAACGGCAGCAATTTCACCACTGACGCTGTTGTCTTTTGGCAAGGCACACCGCAGTCAACATTTTTCGTAACTTCGAATCAACTTATGGTCAAGGTCACGGATGCGGACTTGACGATCGTGGGTTTGGTTCCCATTTACGTTCGCACCGGGGGGCAGAATTCAAATACGGTAGACTTTGACGTGACCGCGCAATAAGTTTCGTCTGCAGGCAAAGTCTAGTTTTCGAATGCAGTTCGCATGAACGACGCCAGATGCCAGCCATCGATGAATTTGTAGGGCGTCTCTCCGGTCGTGTAGTGTCCGCAGGGCAGCACTACCACTTTGTGATTCAGACCGTGCCGCGCGAATTCATGCACGGCGCTGCGGGAAAACTCCGGCAGGAAAGTAAGATCGTACTTGGCATAGATGATCAGCGACTTCTTTCGCCAGCGCGCGAATTGCTGGAAGTAAGACATCGGGCTTACCGCGCTCCACAGCACCCGCAAGCGTTCGAGATCAATTTGTGACTCCAGGCCTTCGCGAATGTGGCGCGTGGATTGGCCGTGCCATACGACATCGGCGACGTAGGTGGCGGCGTGATTGAAAGCTGCCGCCTGAATGCGCGCGTCGTGCGCGGCGGCTAGAAACGCGTAACAGGAGCCGAGACTGGTGCCGATGATGCCAAGACGACGATATCCTTGGGACTCGAGCCAATCCAGACAGCAGCGGACATCGATCACCGCTTGGCGGCAGGCGTCGAGCGTGCGGCCGATGTTCGCGGAGACGGCGTAATCGGCGCGCAGGATTTCTGGAGGCGTGCGGATGTCGTGGTACGGCAGGCTCAGTCGCAAAACCGAAATGCCAAGCAGATTTAATACCTGGCATAAGCTGGTATACGCGAGAGCGTCAGAGTTCCAATGGGGCAAGAGCACGATCGCACGCCTGCCGCGAGCCGGAAACCAGCGGGCGTTCACCAGATTGTTTTCTGGAAACGGCGTGCGGACGGGCGAGGTGAAGCGCAGGAAATCGGCGTGAGTGCCGCGGACTTTTTCTTCTAGTGCGAGGTCGGGCACAGCCCGGGTGCTGAAAACCTGGACCTCCCGCCGCTGCAATCGGAAGTCGGCTGGCTTAACGTAGGAAAAAAATTCATCGCTCGAAGCGATGATTCGGCGGTTGTACTCACGCAGGTAGCTTTCACCGTCTTCCGGAAGATGGCCTGGGGCATAGCCATTGCGGCACGGCCAGTCCCGCGCCCACTCCACGCCCCAGTCCAGCGGACGCACCACGCGATTGTTGTCCACGGAGGTGAGCCGAGTCTCCCAGTCATACATCCACTTTGTGTAGCGTGAGGGCATGTACTGTGAGAATAACAAATGGCTGGACGGATAATCAGCCTCACTGCAGTGAACCGCAAGAACGGGCATTGGATGGGGATTCGGAGACTTGGTAATCGTCCTGGAGAAACTCGCGAAGCTTGTCCCCACTTGCCAGAAACACAGCCGGCTCGGAAGAAACACTCTGATTTCCGGTTCTGCAACCGTCGACGTTTATGAGAAAAATGACAGTTCGACAACCACTGGTCTTGTCTATCTCGTGACATCCTGTAATCGGTTGCAAGCGAGTGAATGCCAGCCAAAGATCTCGGTATTTTGCGAGTAGCTACAATTGGAGTTACAATGACTTTTGAATGGGACGATGCGAAGAATCGAGCCAACATCCGGAAGCATGGTTTCGACTTCGCGGATGCAGAAGAGATGTTTCGAGGCTTGCTTCTTGTCGATCCCGACACGCGGGAGGATTACGGAGAACGGCGCTGGATTGGACTTGGCTCGATTCGCGGTCGCATTGCACATATGGTTTTTACGGAACCTAGCCCCGACACGGTTCGCATCATTTCATTAAGAAAGGCAAGCCGTTATGAAAGCGAAACAATACGAAAAGGAGATCCAGGACCGACTGGAAGCGGATTGACGCGCTTCGGGACGAGGACATTGATTTTTCAGAAATTCCCGAACACGGTCCTGATTTCTTCGCTCGAGCGATAATCTGGCCGGGACCGAAAAAGCAGATTACCTTGCGCATCGACCCCGACGTTCTGACATTCTTCCGCAAGCAGGGCCGAGGCTATCAGACCGTGATCAACACGGTTTTGCGCAAGTACATGGAAGCAAGAAAAAAATCCGCGGGCTGAGATGGCATCTTTAAATCTTCGGCGAGCCTAACTTCCGTACCTTCGTGGCACTCGCTTGGAGATTCCGCATAGAATTTCGTACGGTACTGTCTCCGAAAGCGAAGCGTGTTCCCTGGCGTCGACACTCAGGCCATCGATTGCGCCGAGCAGCACGACTTCGTCGCCAACCGAAACTCCCGGCAGTCCGGTCACGTCGGCCAGGGTCAAATCCATGGAAATCCTGCCCACGATGGGGGCGTAGTGCTCGCCCACGATCACGCGGCCTTGAGAAGAAATCTTGCGATTTAAGCCATCTGCGTATCCCACCGGAAGCACTGCGATGCGGGCGGGGGCTTTCGTTATATAGATCCCACCGTAGCCCAGCGCCTGGTTGGCCCGCATGTCTCTTAAGGAAAGTATGCGAGTCTTCCAGGTTAAGATCGGTTTCACTGCGAGACGCAACCCACTACCACTTACCTCTCGGCCAGCGCGCTCAAAAGGCAGGTAATAACCATAGAGGGCAATGCCCGGCCGCACCATCGTGTTCCACGATTCTGGACGCGAGATTACCGCTCCGGTATTGGCGGCGTGAATCAGCGGTGGATTAAATCCTTCCCTGCGGAGAAAGTTGCGCACTTCGGCGAACGACTTTAACTGCGCCGCCACCGATGGCTCATCGAGCACTTCAGACGAAGCAAGGTGAGTGGACAAACCCTCCAGCAACAAATGCGACGAAGACTTCAACGCGGAACAGATTTGCGGCACATCCTCGGGCGCGACGCCCAACCTCCCCATGCCGGTATCCACTTTCAAGTGGATGGGATGCTTAGAAACGCCGACGGCCGTCGCGGCTTTTTCGAACAATTCAATTTGCCCCGTCTCCCAAACTGTCGGTGTCAATCCCAGGCGAACGATTTCTTCCTCTTCGCCGCGCCAGAAACCGGTCATCAGCAAGATGCGCCCACGAATGCCGGCCTCGCGAAGCGGAATCGCTTCATCGAGCGAAGTCACGCCGAACCAGCGCGCGCCCTCTTCTTCGAGGGCCCGCGCACACTCCACAGCGCCGTGCCCGTAGGCATCGGCCTTTACGATGGCGCAAATTGTCACCGCTGTACTTATGTGCCGTTGCACCGCGCGAAAGTTCTGCCGCAAGGTTTTCAGCGACACCTCGGCCCAAGTCGGCCGGGTTGCGGTTCTTTTGGCAATTTCGATGGTTGCCACGGTCTCTTGATTATAGCGGCCATTGCGGTGGCCGTTAGGTTACCGCTGTACTACTCCCTGTGCCTGACTTCTCTATCCACCCGCCAGCGTGAAGTTCACGGTCACCTGGGTTTCCACTTCCACCGGCTCGTTGTTTAAGTAGTACGGACGATAGCGCCACTGCTGAACCGCTTCCATGGCGGACTTCACCAGTAGAGGAGGACCGCTGATTACCTGCAGATTTTCAATCTTACCCTCGCGTGAGATCATGGCGCGCAGCACCACGGTTCCCTGAACCCGCGCCTGGCGGGCCAAGAGGGGATATTGCGGCTGGACGCGATAGATGAGATTCCCTTCCATCATGCGGGAAACGCGAGGGGGATGTGAGGATGCGCTCGGTGGCGGCGGTGGAGCAATCGAATTCAGCCCGGTTCCAATCGACTCAAGGACGCCGTTCCTGGCCGTTGAATTGCCAATGCTGCCCACCACGCCTATGCCGCCTGCATCAACCGGTGGCGGAGCACTGGTTTCGTCGACATGCAGTATTTCTCTGGGGACGGCGAGTGGCGCGATCATCTGGCCTTGTGATGACAGGTTGCTGGCATTGGCGCGGATGTTTCGTGCGCGCGTCGGAGCGGCTGGCGCCGGCGGCGGAGTCGGCGCCACCAAGGCAGCAATCAATTGCGGCTGCGGCAAACCTTGCGTGTAAAGAAGCGGGAGCAGGAGCAGGATGCCCACGGCGACAGCCTGCACCGCAAACGAAACCGTGGTTGTCCAACCGCGGCGAGAACGCGCAGCCCAATAATCATCGAGCAGAGAATCAGCGAACATAGTGTCCTCCTGAATTTTGTTGCTACCTCTAAGGACACCGCAAGGCAGGCTTGATGCCACAACGTAATTCCGATTCTGCAAAAAATAAAGGCCGCTCTTGGAGCGGCCTTTGGGAACTTTTGTGGTATGAAAGGTGTCCCGAATTTACTTCGCAGGTGGAGCGGATGGGGCCGGGTTAGTCTTGTCCGGCGCCGGCGGCGAAAGCTCTTGCAATACTCATCGCGGGAGAGAAAGCACTCTCGGCTGATTCGTTCTGCGTGGCTGAAGCTTCCGTCTGGTAGGAATACTCGGGGATGATTTCTTTCATTTTCGCGCGGATTGAGATCTCGGTTCCAGAATTCGTCAGCGAAATCAAGTCCTGTAAATGGGCCGACAACGCCGGCCACGGAATGATGTCAGACTGGGTGCGCTTTACTTTGCGGTTGGTGGTCGGTAATTGCCTTTCCCGGGGATAGAACAGGTCTTCATGCAACTTCTCTCCTGGACGCAGGCCGACGAATTCGATCTTGACTTCGCTTGGAGTTTTCCCACACTGGCGAATCAAGGAATGTGCGAGATCGAGTATGCGGACAGGGTTGCCCATGTCCAAAACCAAAATGTCGCCGTGCTCGCCGATGGTGAAGGCCTGTAAAACCAGCGACACGGCCTCTGGAATGGTCATGAAAAATCTGGTGATGTCCGGATGTGTGATCGTGATGCGGCCCTCTTTCGCGATCTGTTCCTTGAATACCGGAATCACGCTGCCCTGCGAACCGAGGACGTTTCCAAACCTAACCGAGACGCAGCGCATGTTTTTCTTGGGCCTGGCTGCGAGCATGAGTTCTCCCAGCCTCTTGGTGGCGCCCATAAAACTGGTCGGTTCGACCGCCTTGTCGGATGAAATCAACACGAACGCTTCACAGCCACACTCTTCAGCGACATCTAACAACGGCGGAACGGCGAGCACATTATTGGTGAGTGCGCCGCGAATGTTTAGCTCCACAAGTGGAACATGCTTGTAGGCCGCGGCGTGGAAGATGATGTCTACCGCTCTCTCGCTTAGAATCCGGCGCATGCGTGAAGTGTTGGCGATGTCTGCGACCGCGTACACGACTCGGTCCCCGGCAGGCTGTTTAGTGAGCTGCAACTGCAAATAGAACATCGGCGTTTCCGCCTGGTCCAAGACGATCAATTTGGCGGGACCGTAGGCCAGCACCTGACGGCAAAGCTCCGATCCGATCGACCCCGCAGCGCCCGTGACCATCACCACTTTCCCGGCGATCTGGTTGCGAACCATGCTCAGGTCCATTTGAACGGGATCGCGGCCCAAAAGGTCCTCAACGCTAACTTCTCTCAATTGCGAAATTGAGCCGCGACCCATCAACAGGTCGTGAAGGTTTGGAACGGTTCGGTAACGCACGCCAGCCTGCTCGCAGATTCTGCTGATGCGCTGCATTTGAGCGCCATTCGCCGAAGGAATGGCGATAAACACTTCTTCCGCATCCAAGGCTTTGACCGTTGTTCCTATAGCGTCAATCGTTCCTAACACTGGCACGCCATGGATTTTTGCGCCGTGCTTGAAAACATCATCATCAAGACACGCCACCGGGACAAACTCGGTCCTCGACATTTCGCGTATCAGGAGGCTTGCGGCCTCCCCCGCCCCTGCAATGATCACTCGACGCTTCTGGTGCAGAGCTGAACCGACGAGCGTTCTGTTCTTGAGAGCCATTGCGCATAAACGCGCGCCCGCCAACCCGGCTGTGGTAATGATCGCTTCGAGTACGTAGATTGAAAGCGGGAACTCATACCTGCGCAGGATATAGCGGGTAGTCACAAAGAAAGCGACGCTGCCGAGGGCAACTGCTTTACCGATATCAATTACGTCGGTCACGCCACTGTGGCGCCAATAACCGTGCAAAAGATTGAAGCGTGCCAACGCGGCGACGCGATACAGGATTAATATCGGCACGCAGCCGAAAAGCAGGGTTGGAAGAGGAATTCGAAAGTCGAAACGAAGCAGCCACGCGATTACGATTGAGGTCGTAACCAACAGAAAATGGAACAACGTGATTGCCCAGAACTGCTGCCTGACGAGCAGAGAGGATGTATTGCGAAATTCCGTTGTCATAAGTGGTTACGCCGAATCTATGTACATTCAGTGGTTGTTGACCTTGTCGAACGCCCGTTGCCAGCGTCACGCTTCACTGCTTTTGTAATTACATTCCTGACGGTCTGACACGTAACCGCGATGTGTTCGTCGGACAGGGTTGGGTGAACCAGGAACATGAGGCTGGTCTCTCCGAGCAACTTAGCAACGGGAAGGCTCGGATGCTTACGGCGTGCGATGAATGCTTTTTCGAGATAGATCTCGCTACAACTTCCGACGAAACACGGTACTCCCTCCGCTTTAATCGCCTGCATGATGGCATTGCGGTCCCATCCATCCTGCAGCATTTCAGGCCGGACAAATGCGTAATACTTGTAATACGCATGGTGAATGGTGTCCGGAGTTGTTGGAATTCGCAGACCCGGCAAGCTGGAGAGAGCGTTGGTCAGGGTCTGCGCGTGATGACGTCTGGTCTCAACCCACCGCGGTACTTTTGTCAGCGCAACACGTCCGAGAGCCGCCTGCATCTCGGTCATTCGCCAGTTGGTGCCAAACGATTCGTGGAGCCACCGAAAGCCTTCTCCGTGCTGGCGGTTGTAAACGGCGTCATAGCTCTTGCCATGGTCTTTGTAGCTCCACGCGCGCTCCCAAACCTCGACGTCGTTGGTCGTGAGCATTCCTCCTTCGCCGGCTGTCGTCATGATCTTGTCCTGGCAAAACGAGAAAGCCGCAACATCGCCCAGAGAGCCCACCGGCCGGCCTTTGTACATTGCTCCTTGGGCCTGTGCGCAGTCTTCAATCACTCGCAGGTCGTGTTCCGCTGCCAAGCGCAGGATCTCGTCCATGTCGCAGGGCCACCCCGCCAGGTGCACCGCGATAATAGCTTTGGTTCTTGGAGTAATCGCCCGACGTATGGTCTCCGCGGTAATGTTTTGACTGTCAGGATCCACATCGACGCAGACGGGACGAGCACCGCGCATCACTATGCAACTCGCGGATGCAATGAACGTGCGCGAGGTGGTAATGACCTCATCGCCCCGACCAATGCCCAGCGCTTGCAGCGCCAACTCCAGCGCGACCGTCCCATTGGCGACACATATGGCATGTTTCGTGCCAACTGACCGGGCGAATTCAGTTTCGAACAATCGTCCTTCCTGGCCCGTCCAGTAATTCACCTTTCCGGAACGCAGGACGGACGCGGCTGCCTCGATTTCGTCGTCCTCGAAATAAGGCCAGGGGGCGAAAGGCAACTGTGCTTGCGCGCTGGAGGGCGCAATTCTTTGCTGAACTGCAGCAGTAGTCATATGAGTTTGTGTGTGGGGAAACTTAGGTTTGTGTTTCGGCTTCTCTACCCGGAAATGCCAGTTCAGACTCGTGCGCGACATTCGTTACGATCTTCCATGCATCCTGGTATTGCTGACGTTCAGCGGCGGAGGGCGGATGGGAGCGACTCGCTATTACCTGTTCCCAGAGCCCTAGCGCGGATGCGGCGTGATAGACGGCTTGCTTTCCACGTGCCTTGGCGATTTCAATCGTGCAGCCCAACGGGTCTTGATCAAAGTGACTCATGAACATTCGACAGCAGTAATTCAGGGCTGTGCTCACTTTGTTTAGTGTCGTCGAACCCTGTTCGCAATAAACGTACGAGGGAACCGGCAGCACCGCATATCGTTTGCCGAGTAATGCCCTTAACAGAAAGTCGACATCTTCGGCGATCGGAAAAGAAGTGTCGAAACCAGTTTCCTTTGCCAGGTCGGTGGGCATCATCGATGGAGCAAATCCCAGGGGAGGCATGCCCACGCGCGAAAAGGTGGCATTCGTCGCCGACTGGCTAATATCTATATTCCGAATTCCGGTTAGCTCGCAATTCTGGTTCGAGATCGCCATACCAGTGCTCACAATTGCGATGTCTGGCTGCGCCGTGAGCAGATCAATCTGTTCGTGGAACTTGGTTGGATAGATCCAATCATCTCCATCCAGAAAAGTAACGTAACTACCACGAGCAAGCTCTAGCGCGCACTGGCGCGCATATCCGCGCCCACGATTTGTGCTTAGGCGATGAAATCGAAACCTGTCATCGCGCACGCCTTCAATAAGGGCGGAAGGATCATCCGTGGAACCGTCGTCGACGATCATGCATTCCCAATTCTCGTAGGTCTGGGCCTGCAGAGACGCCAGCGCGAGCGGCAGTGTTTCGGCGGCGTCGAAAATCGGCATCAGGACCGAGACTAAAGGTGTCATGAAGCGACCTGTTGCCAATTTTGCATCTGAACGCCATCGTTGACCGACATGCGTCTGACTGATTCCAGGCGTCCCGCGCCCACGCAGGCGAACACCGCAAAAAGCACGAGAACGCTAACGTTGCCGTAGTAATATTCACCGCTCATGCCACCGACGAAAGCCGTGATCAATGCGGCCCGCGTGGCAACACCGATCATGGCTTGCCGCGAAACGGCTGAGCCCGCCTGATGCCACATGAGCACGAAGACCAAGATTACGAGAACGCCGCCAACCACTCCGGTTTCCAGAAACATTTGAAGGAAAAAGTTGTGCGACCCTGTATCCCACAAGCCGGTCGGCCCACCGCGATGGTAGAAGCCAGTTCCCATGAGAGGCGCGTTGATCAATTTTGGAGCTTCGTGAATCCAGGTGGCGAGGCGCCCTCCTTCATCGATTCCGGGTACCGAATAGCTTCCATCTTTGTTGGAAGAAGAAATCGTCGAGTCGACCAGAGACTGGAAATTGGGAAGAGTCTCATACGCGATAGTTCCGATCATGCCAAGAAGCAGCACAATCATAAAAGCTCTGGTCCGCCCGATTTTTTTCCAGAAGATGTAGCCACAGCCCACAATCAAGGCCACCCAACCTCCACGACCGTGAGCTGTGAGCGAAGCCGATAAGAAAACAGAGAAGAGCGCGAATCCGACCACCGGTATCGCCGCTAGACGCCACATCCGGCCGGCCGCTTTGTCGATCCATAAACCAGCGATGTAGCACCCGAGAATAGCCATCGAAACGATGGTCGAATTGTAAGATTTATAGCCGGCGATGGAGTCGCTGAGTTTTGTACTATCGCCATTAATGCTCACCAGCAAGCCCACGCTGAGCATAACAACCGCCGCAAGTAGAGACCAGAGCCACTGGGCGCGCACTCTTGAACTGATGAGTTTTCTGGAGACGAGAACTCCGGCCGCTACATAAAGCGCCAATTTGCCGAGCTTCACAAAACACCCAGCAAGCACCGGGACAACGTCAAGGTAGTCGTATCGAGCCTGAATCAACAAAGTGCTAAACGCAGCCCAGACAACGAACGCCAGCAAGAGCAGGTTCACTCGTGAAATCTTTTGTCGGTGATCAACTGACGGGGCCATCAAGAGCAACAGGACAAAAGGCCCAATCACCCAGTCGCTCACTTCGACCACGCCATACGGGGTGTCGTACGAAAAACCCAGGTTGGGCAGGAAAAGCAGCGGAAAACAGAAAAGCCAGAGCTTGGTCACGCGTGTACCGCCGCGGATTTGTATTCGCTACAAATGGGGGGCTGTTTCGCCGCTTGCAATCCGCTGATAAATCCAGCAATTCCCGCTCTAAACACACCGAAGTTACGATAATGTGCAGCGTACGAAACAAGCAGCAGAAGCAACCGCAGGCACGCTATCGGAACTTGAAACCATCGCAGATTACGGCTGATCAAGATGGCGCGGTTGTGCGCAAGGCATCGAATGTATTTCGGAAGATCCGAAACCCGGCAGCCACCATTGCCGGCCGCTAGATGCTGAACCCGAGCGCTCCCTCTGAACAAGATGTCGAAACCGCTTTTGCTAACTCTAAGGCAAAGTTCGGTTTCCTCGTAGAGCGCAGCTCCTTCCGCAAGTGCTTCGTCGAACCCGCCTGCGGTCTGCAACACCGAACGCCACGCGGAAAAATTTCCTCCCGGCACATGGCTCACGCGGAACTCACCGGTTGATTCGAAACCACGCGACGGCGTTGCTGTCCAAGAATTGAACTGTCCCGGTTCCCTGCTCCGCTGAGAAGGTGTTGACTCGTCGATTCCGCCTGCCACCATACCTACGCCAGGCTTGGTTAATCCTCGGAGGTGTTCGCTCAGCAGCTCCGGTCCGCAGCGAATATCGTCATCGACAAAGACGATGGCCTCGTATTTCGCATGCTGCCATCCATAGTTTCGTGCCAGAGGCAGTCCGCGAAATTGCACTCTGTGGTATGAAATAACATCGGAGATGCTCACGAGCCAGGCTGCACAACGCGGGAACCTCTTCCACCGATTGGTCTACGACGAGAATTTCAATCGGCCGATGTGTTTGGGCGAGCAAGTCTTTTAGAGTGTCGATGAGGTACGGCCCACGGTTTAAGGTAGGAACAACCACCGTAACCCCATCGTCGTACCTTTGCGTCGAGATGCCAACATTTTTCAGAGCCGATGAAAAGCGTTGCATGTAGTGAAGCCGGGTGTGCTCGCGCAGCACGCGCTGCCTTGCTTGTGTTCCTGCGGTCCGAAAGAGTTCTGGCGAATGCACTAACGTGCGAATGATGTCCGCCAGCGCCTTGTCGTCGTCCTGCTCAATCAGCCATCCGCCCTCGCCATTCGAAATCGCAGAGGGGATACCGCCGGTCCGAGTCCCTACAACCGGAGTGCCGCAAGATTGCGCCTCGAGAAAGACGAGGCCAAATCCCTCGACGGACCGTTCTTCCGGTGCATCGCGCGTGCACAAAACGAAGAGGTCAGAAGCAGAGTACACATCGGGCAAATTCTCTTCGGCTACAAAACCAAGCCAACGTACATTCGATTCGACCCGCAGCTCAGCAGCTAGTTTTCTTAACCGAGGCTCGTAAGGACCCTTGCCGACAACCATGTAGACAAGCCGCTCGCGCTCCTCCGCGGCAAGGCTCGCGATCGTCCGTAATACGACATCGTGGCCTTTATACGGATGCATGCGTGCCACAGTACAGACGACGTGTTTTCCCGAAACGCCGTATTTTTCTTTTGCAGCTTCGCGATCGGTCGGGGCGAACCGCTGAGAATCGACCGCCAATGGGATGGTTTCAACGCGTGCGCTGGGCGCTGCCTTGGATACAAGTTGACGCGGTGTACTCGCTATTGGCAATGACAAGGCTTGCGCTCTCAAGCACGCGGCGTTGGAGTGCCTTCCACAAAGGACGACGCCAACGATCCACGGTCGGCAACAACTCCGCACCGTGTGCGAGCACGACTAGCGGACGCACTCCGGCAAGATAGGCGATCAACCCTTCGGGATACCAAAGGCCACAAATAGTCGGGGTTTTGCGCTGCTGCTTTCGCAGCCACTGAAATGCGCGCCACTCTCGCATGGGACGTTTGGAATTCACGCGGACTTCAGGCAATCCGTTGCTGTGCGCGGGCGTCGAGCAATCTTGGGTGAGCACAAGCCCGTCCACGTGATCTCGTACCAAACCGCGCCCAAGTTCCGCGCAAAGCCTGGCAATTCCGCCAGAGACCGGAGGATACTCAAAGGCGAACAGGAGCAGTCTCACTCTGTGTCTGGGATTTCATTAAAGTTGAGAACTACCACGGAATGACTTGGGATCCGTCGCCATGACTCGTGTCGAAGGGCATGATGTCGACTTCGGTCACGAGAGAAATATCGCTAGTTGTATCCGGTTCGAGTGTGATCGTTGCGCCGCCTGGACGCACAAGAAAATATTGGACAAGAGGGTCATCATCAGAGCGGGTCAACTCAGGTGACTCGAACGCCGCCGCTACTTTCCTTCCGTTTAGGACAAAACTGAATTCAGCCTTTGGTTCAGATAGCACGCTGGGAGCGAACTTCAGACGCACAAGATAGACGCCACTCGCAACCGCAAACGGATGTTGAAAACAGTGAGATTTGCATGATTGTGTGAGAGCGGCCGTCTGATCTGCTGTGTTATCTGCCCGCAATGCGCCAATGACCGGGTCTCCTGGGCCGGCATGATCATGATCGTAAGTACGGCCGTTGGCCGGATCCGCCATCGAAATTTCTGAAGCTCGCAAGTTACACCCTGAGTTGCGGACTGAGACGAAAGTCCAAGGGCGAGAGTGGAGTTAAGCTGCGAAATTGCGGATCGGAGAAAATCGAATCCCGATCAAGACCGCTCGCTGCCTGGTACGTCTTGAGCGAAGTAAAAGCCACGTCGTTATAACGAAACACCGGTTGGCCCAAAGTTGAAAAGCAATTGTGATTGGATTCCACATTCGCACCAAATACGGTCATCGCATTTCCGGAGACTGAAGAGACTGCAAGATTATCGGAAAATACGACCTTGCCCTCGTTCTTCGAGGAACCCTTCAAGAAAAACTCGGAAGCGTTAAAAATTGTGTTATTGAATACATAGATGGCTCCAGGGCCCGTAGCTACTGCGTTTACGCCAGTGGACCCAGGTTTCCCTCCCGGTCCACCAAGGTTATAAATGTTCCCGTAGACTCTAAGATTCACACCGTGTGGCGCGCCCGCGGACCGTACACGGTAAAGATAGTTGTATCGAACCGTGCTGCCCTGTTCGTAGTAAAAGTCCATGCCACCGCTATGAGCAAAATAGTTGTATTCGACAAGGCTTTGCTGCGATTCCTGCAGGCCAACGCCCATAGCGTCTCCGCTCACGCTAAGACCCAAAATCTTGGTGCTCACATGCGACACCCAGTTATCGCGGAAGGTGTTGTCGGAACCTTTCAAGACATACAAACCTGTGTTGCCGCTGCGGAAAACAGTATTGCTTTCAACCCGGCAATGACTGTCCCCAGATCGAAGATAGATACCAATTCCCAAAACATCCTGAATGTCATTGTGATCGACAATTACTTGTTGGGAGTTTGATATGTCGATCCCGGTATAAAAACGCTGGATATCAAGATTCTCAATGCGGACATAGCTAGAATTCGCGAGAAACACTCCGGCAACTCGAAAAATACGCACGCTTTCATTCGGCGGCTTGCTATCTTGCGTGCGAATCCAAAGACGGCTTCCAAACTGTCCAGCCGTTGTTCCTGGTTGCAACCTGGTTAGGAAGACTTGTAAGTCCTCGTCCCGATTCAATGAGCCGACCGGTTGAATAATTTTCAGCGCTTTTCCGTCCAGGAAAATGGATCCGAGAATACTTCCTTCACCCATGTCCGTGGTGTAGATTCCCACATGGGCTACAACGGGATCCCAGCGCCCTGGCTCGTCATCTCCGTAAAGCAACGGCTTCGGTCCATCACCGTAGGCGCTCACCGTAACTGGCTTTTCTGCCGTGCCATGGGCCTGCAATCGAAGTTGTCCGTCCCATTGATCTCCCCGCTTGAGAAGGATGTTGTCACCCGGTTGAAATGGATTTTTTGAAGTCGATTTCACAAAAATCTTCGACAGGTTCTTCCAGGCTTTCTCTGAACTTTGACCATCATTGTTATCGTTCCCGAAACTTGAGGAGATGTAGTAGGTCGTGGCCGCATCGGCGTTCTGCGGCGCCGCCAAACATGCACTCCAAGCAATCAAAATCAGAAAGGCTGTGCGACGAAGTCTTAGGCCCGTCATTACCGGTCTCGGTCCACGTGTTTTATAGCCGAGGCGGTGATGCGCAGCAGTTTCGGAATGTTGACGCGCCCTTTGCTTGTGGCGGAGCGCAGCGAGCGCAAAGCTAGGACAACCTGACCCTGACGAAGGCATTCGAAGTAGACGTCCAGCCAGTGTTTGAAGTAGATATCCGGCACTGCTTTGCCGTGGCAAGCGATGTCTTGCTCGAATGATGAAAAAAATAACTGCTTTGTCTGGAATTGTAATTCGGGATCGACTGTCCACATCTGATCATCCATGTGAACCGTAACAAGTACGTCGTCGCATAGCGAAAGCTTATGGTTACGAAAATAGCAAACTAGAAATGCCCAATCGATATGCCGTTTAAAGCGCTCATCGAATCCCCCCGCTTCAGTTACTGCGGAAGTCCGCAGGAGCAATGTTGACCCACCACAGATTTCGTTGGTTCCCAGAAGCATATCGAGCGCTAAATTGCCTTCATCTTTACCCACCTTATGATTTGATTTGAAGTAGAGCTTGTTTCTAAATATTCGCTCGTAATTACAGTAAACACCTGCCGCGCCGGTCTCCTTAATCCTGGCGACCTGCTTAGCCAGTTTGTTGGGATGAAACTCGTCATCATCATCCAGAAAGGCAAGAAGTTCACCGCGCGCCCGGCGTACCGCCCAATTCAAGGAAGGTGCTTTACCCAAATTGTCGCGGTTGGCATAGTAAATTGCGTTCGGATATTGAGAAACCACAGCCTCCGTTTCTTTTTGCATCGGCGTACCATCTCCGTTGTCATCTACAACGATCAGTTCCACGTTCTGGTACGTTTGTCGCATGACGCTATCAAGGGCCCTTCGCAATACTTGGGGACGGCGGTAGGTCGCGACTATTATGGTGACTAACACGCTATCGTTCCGTTATCCGAAGACATGCGCCAGAATGTCGGAATAGGTAGAACGAGAAAATTGTCGAAGACCGATTGTGTAAACTGCTACTCCAACGATTACTTTCAATCCTAAACGGCCGCGAAGGCCTATGCCAATTGCGGAGGCCTCAACTCCTACGATCCAGACAACCGCGCCCATGAGCAGTGCGCATGCGAGCAAAGGTGCAATTACAGCAAGCGAGTTCTTGACATTTAAGCCGCAAACACGATGCCCCATAACGAGCACAGGGTACGCAATGATCGTGTTTGCAATTGCGTAAGCGCGCGCTACGCCAACTGGGCCGGCCGGTATGCCTATGGCAATGGCCAGTACGGCGGATCCAGTGACGATAAGGCCCATCACGAACATTCCGCGGCCGCGCTCCGCGACAATGTAAAGCCACTGCGCTGTATTTTGTATCGGCTGAAGGATGCTTGCTGCTGAGAGCCACAACAGAATCGGCACTACCGCTCGCCACTTGTTCCCGTAAACAAAATCTACGAGTTCCGGCGCGGTAGCCGCGAGTCCAACCGCGAACGTGCAACCCAACACTGTGATCAAGCGCAGGGCTCGGACATATGCTGCTTCCATCCGAACTGGATCCGTCCGCATGGAGGCCATCGCTGGAATGAGTACACCGCCGAATAGACCCATCACTATCATGCCCGGCAGTGTCATCAAGAAATAGGCGCGCGAATAATAGCCGAGAGCGGTCGCGCCCCAATACTTCCCGACCAGCACGTTGTCGAGGTTGCGGGCAAAATAGTTGACGATGCCATAAGCCGCTGAGTAACCGCCAAAGGTCACGAGCGAGCGGATATTCAGGAAATTCAGCGGAAGTCGTGGAAAATATCCACTCAGCGGAAATGCAAGCGCCGTGGTGATCGCCTGCTGAAGAATGAGTTGAACCACCAGCGCCCAATAGCCGAATCCAAGCCGAGCCAGCACGATTGCTACTATGGCGGAGATCAACAGAGCCCAAAGGCTGCACAATGAAAGCTCTTTCAGTTTCATTTGGCGGCGCATCAACGCGGTCGGCTGCACCGCAATCGCCGACAGCAACAACGCGCTACTGGCTGCAACCATGATTTTGGTGACTTCCGGGCGGTGATAAAAGTCGGCTACATAAGGCGCCGCTAACACACTCAGCACCGTCAGGAACAATCCGAATGCGGTGTTGATGAAAAAGAGCGCGTCAATCTGATTGCGACTTAGTTGCGCACGTTGGACTGTTGCCCAGGACAAACCAAAATCAGAGCTAGCTTGGGCCAGTGCAGTAATTGCAGCGACCATGCCCAGCAATCCGTAGTCAGAAGGAGAGAGAAGCCGCGCCAGGAGTGCCGTACTTCCCATCGCCAGCAAATACCTACCTACCAAAAGTACAAAAGACCAGTTGAGTCCGTGGCGCGCCAGTTTCGGCACGTCTGCTTGCGTGGGTAGTTCGAAGCTGATGGCTGGTTCCGCAAGCACCGGTTCAACCGCTGTGGAAGTCATATGAACTTGGATTACGGAATCAAACCTGATAGTGCTCTCGCTGGATTGGCGGCAAGGAGTCAACCAAATCACGCGGCCGCGCTGGGACGCCTAGAACCGTCAGACCCTCGGGGACGTCACGAGTAACGACTGCTCCCGCACCGACAGTTGCACCTGCACCGATGTGAAGATATTGCAAAATTTGCGCACCCGTTCCGACTAACACGCCAGAGCCGATCACCACGCCTCCGGAAATATTCGCGCCAGGGTTAACAACAGAACCGGCGCCGATACGGGCTTCGTGTCCCAGGGTGCAGCCGAAATTGCACAGTGCGAAAGGTTCCAGAGTGATGTTCACGGTTGCCGTGACCCCTGCGCCAATGAAACATCCTTCCGCAATCCGGGCTGAATCGAGGTCGATAATCGCCGTCGGATGTATAAGAGTGGGCCACTCAATACCGGGCAGCAAGTGTCGAAGCTCAGCGGCAAGTTTGAGCCGCGTAGCGGGAGAGCCGACTCCGATTGCGAGCGCATCGATGCAATGCCGGTTTGCTTGTAACCAGCCGAAGTCTCCCAGTACTTGGTCACGGCTGTCTCGTGGGAGCAATCGCGACACGTCACTGACAACGTAGCCCAAGAACTCGAATTGCGGCTCGATCTGATTGATGGAGCGCAGGGCAGAAGCGATTTCCCTCGCTGTCCCTCCGGCTCCAATGATTGCGATTCGTTTGCGGGGCGTCGGCTTTTCCTTTTCGCGCCCGGCACTGGTGCCAAGAAACTCGGGCATGGTTGCGTGCCCGGGCTGGGCAATCCCTTCGCGCCTGAAAACTTGCCATACGGTTGTGGCAAGGATGCGCAGATCCAGCCAAAAGCTCTGATGGTCGACATACCAAACGTCGAGTGCGAATTTTTCATGCCAATCGAGGGCATTCCGGCCGTTGATCTGCGCCCAGCCGGTGATACCGGGTTTAACCTCATGCCGACGCATTTGTTCGGGCGTGTAGCGTTTCAGGTATTGTGGCAACAGCGGGCGCGGTCCTACAAGGCTCATCTCGCCACGAATTACGTTGATCAATTCGGGTAGCTCGTCGATGCTGACACTGCGAAGAAAACGGCCAAGCGCAGTCATCCGCTGAAAATCCGAGAGCAACTCGCCTTTCGAATCGCGCGCATCGGTCATGGTGCGGAATTTCAGGCATGTGAACATCTTCGCATCCAGGCCCGGCCGATCCTGACGGAACAGGACTGGTGCGCCGAAAAATAGGCGGACGAGTAGCGCAACGGCGAGCACCAGTGGCGACAAGACCACCAGTAGGAGGCAGCTGAGGACAAGATCGAATACTCTCTTGATTCTCGGAGTCATTAGTGATTTGCGGCGGCGAGTGTCAGGGAAGAAGGATGTGCTTCTTGATATGAACCTTGAATTGAAGCCAGGAATTGCTCTGACTCAAATGCGAGAGGTCGAGGTTCATCGAATAGCAGGTGACGGTAAATGGACAGAACTTCGGCGCTGCAACGCTTGGGATCGAACATTACGTTGGCGAGCTGTCTTCCGGACTCTGCCATTCGCCGGAATTCATCGTTATGGTCAAGAACTTTCAATATGGCTTTTGCGAGCAAGTCCGGGCGACGAATCGGCACAAGTTCTCCGGTCGCGCCAGGCCACACCACTTCCGGAAGGCCACCTACATCTCCAGCAATTGTAGGAACGCCCGCGAGTAACGGCTCGACGACCCCGCCACAGTTTTCTGACAAAGGCACATGCACGGCGCAGTCGAAATCCGGCCAGCTTTTTGCAACCTCCTGCGAACTAAAATTGCCAGGCATTAGAATTTTGCCATCGCTCTTTTGCTCAGCCAGAGCGCGAAGCTTGTGCTCGTATCTCTGAGAAGCTCCAAAGGCGCCGCCGACTAATATGCCCCAAACATCACTCCGCTGCTGCTGCACGATTCGAATTGCCTTGATGACGTCCTCATGGCACTTCAACCCAACGGTCTGCCCCAGATACTTCTTTGGCGCATAAATGAGATTAATATTTCCGACGATCAATGCCGTGTCTGGTAGTTGTAACTTCTGCCTCAAGTATCCGGTGCGTGCACTTGAGAAAAGCGTGGTATCGGTCGTGTAGTAACTCAAGAAAAGTCTGGTCGACGTAATCCCAGCTTTCTGGTAAAGCCCCATGATGAACCGGCTGCTGGCAATCCAGAAATCATTTTCACCAGCCAGGCCAATCTCAAGCTTGCGAGTATGCCAATGCTCCAGATGCAAGGGGCCTGGTACTTGAAAAATTCTCGGTACTGGGTGCTTTCGCCCGAGAGCGATGCGGAGCATCAATGTGGTTGTAACGTGGTGCGTATGGATGAGATTTGGCCGGATCGACTGGACCAGTTGACGGATTTCGAAGCAGCGCCTCGAAATTGCTCTTGGATTGCCGACCGGCAAGCTGCAATCGAGAAAATGCAACGTCGCGCCCGATCTTTGCCAAGCGGCCACAGCGGCCCCGGAAGAACTCGGAAGCACGGCATGAACTTCAACTCCGCGCGATGCAAGCTGAGTTGCCAGGCGCACAGCCCAGAATGATGCTTCCGATGTCTTGGTAATGTGAAGGACTCTCATACCAAAATTCTGATGACGTCTTACTCTGCGCGAGTGCGTATGGCAGATTTGCTGATCGGCTCTTGCGTACGACTCAAGTAATATCTAGGGGACGCGATAGATAGTTGCCGAAGCGGCTGCAGGTAAAAGAGCTTCCATGTTCTTTAATGTCGCCTTTGCTGCGCTGCTGGGTACAAAAAGAATGTCGTTGTCCTGAAGGAGTTCGTCAGGAGCTTTGGCGGCAAGGATGTTTTTTAAATTAACCGGTATCTCCTGTCGTCCTTGTGTCGTGGTACGGATGATTTTTGCCGATGCTTTCGCAGCGGTGTAACTCGTGCCTTGGGCCAGGGCGATGGCCTGCAGAATGGTGACGTGCTGATCGTGGTTCATGGGAAATCCGCCCGGGCGTCCGACCTCGCCGATCACATAGATCAGTCCCGTTCTCTCGACGAAGATAGAGTCGCCAGGCAAAATCTCCGGATTGTTCAGCGGCTTCGGAGCCGCACTAGCCGAGATCTTCACACTCTCAGGAATATCCGGATGACCCGCGCGAGTGATGGAGATGTTGGTGCCCGCTAAAGGTGTAATTCCTCCGGCAATCGAAAGATAGTCGAGCAAATGATGCGCTCCGAAAGCAGGATAGATGCCCGGGTTCTTTACTTCACCAAGCACCGCAACTCCTTGGGTGGCGTATTCCGCGACGAACACTGTCACCTGCGGATCTTTGAGGAATCCACCGTCGATGAACTTCTGGCGAATCAGACTCTGCGCATCATCCGCTTTGAGGCCAGCCACGTGCAGCGAACCCACCAGCGGTAGCGAGATGTCCCCGGTATTGCTGACGCGAAGTTTTCCGCTGAGTTCGGGCGTATCAAAAACACTCATTTCGACCAGGTCGCCTGCGCCAATCGGGCCTGCGGCGCCGCTACCGAACCCGCCCGCACTGCCAAAACCGCTGCTGCCAACCAGGCCGATGGCCGCCGCTGCGTTTTGCTGAGCGGCAGCGACAGTTGTCACGAAAGTTGCCAGGGCGAGCAGAGCGAAGAACTTAGAGTAAACAATCATTGGCTTCATGCGCATTCTCTAAACATCTGGACTAACATCGTCCATCTGCGGACAAATCAATGGCTGCCGTCGCCGTTGCCATTGCCGTTGTGGTAATAGCCTTGATGATCTTTGCCGTAGTAGCCGTAGTACTGGCGATACTCCACCGAGTCGAACGAGAGGTCATTTACGACCACGCCAGCAATATTCGCGCGGGCCTTCTTCAGTAAATCGCGGGCGCGCACTAGTGACTGTCTCCCAGTTTTTTCAGAACGCGCAACCAATACAACGGCGTCGGCAATTCTTGCGCAGACTACCGCGTCCGTAACTGCGAGCACGGGCGGGGTGTCAATTACGATGTAACGAAACTCCTCCCGCCAGCGCTGCACCAGTTGAGGCATGGCTTCCGAAGCTAACATTTCCGATGGATACGGTGGCATATGCCCCGCCGGCATGATGTAAATCCCTGGGATTTCTTCGATTTTCATGATCATGGCCGCGGAATCTTCGGTGCCAGCCAGGCAGGCGCTGAGTCCTCGATTCGTCGAGATTCCCAAGTATTTATTTATCGCCGGCCGGCGCATGTCTGAGTCCACCAGCAGTACTTTTTGTCCAGTCTGCGACAGAACTACAGCAAGATTCAGCGAGGTAAAACTTTTTCCCTCCTGCATCATGGCGCTGGTCACAAGAATTACTTGCGGGGGCGCGCCCGGAGAGGATAGCAACAGCGAGGTGCGGAGTGCGCGAAAGGCCTCGGCGCTGCCGGAATTGCGGTGCTCCATGGTGACAGGCAGAATCAGTTGCGACGGCCGCGTACCCACCAGGCTCTTCTCTGCGGCTCGGTCCGGGCGAGTCATCGCAACACTGGGGATGATTCCGAGAGAAGGAAGCGAGCAATAGGACTCGATATCTTCTGGCGTGCGAATCGAGCTGTCGATATTCTCCGCGACGAAAGCGAAAGCCAAGCCAAACAGAACACCGCCTATGCAACCCAAACCAATATTGAGCAGGATCCTGGGCTCGACAGGGTCGACGGGCACGCTGGCTTGATCGACAATATTAATGTCGCTCGATTTAAGACCGGCCAGGATGCCAGCTTCCTTTAGCTGTTTGAGTAGCCCTTCGTAGAGGTCACGGCTGGATTCGACTTCCCGGCGCATGATGCCATACTGGATGGCATCCTCGTTCATCTTGTAAGCATCCTCTTTTTGCTGTTCGAAGCTTGCCTGCAGCATCTGCTCCGACTTCAATGCCGACTGGTATTCGGCACGCAAGGTTTCGCTAACCTTCCCGACTTCGTCGGTAATGTTCAAATCTAATTCGCTCAGTTGAGATTGGAGTTGGATGACGCGGGGATAAGACGCTCCGTATTTCGCGGCCAGTTGCGCATATTCAGCCCTGGTTTCCGCCCGCTGCTTGTAAAGAACGCCGAGCAGGCTCTGGGGAGCGATGTTCGCGATCAGTTCCGGATTCTCGGTCATCGCGATGCGATACTTCGCTTCCTTTATGATGCGATCGGCTTGAACATCGGAGAGTGCTTTGATCAACAATTCAAGTTTGTCAATAATAATGTTGTGGCTCTCGTCCGTCCCCAGTAAGCCTGTCTTCTTTTGGTAAGAAATCACTTTCTCTTGCGCGATTTCGGCATTTTTTCTCACGTCCTCAAGCTGCTTGGTTAACCACTCCGAAGTCTGTTGCGTAGCTCGATACTTGGTTTGGAAGTTATGTTCGATATAAGTGGTAGCTACTGCGTTGGAGATATCCGCGGCGAGTTTGGGGTCATGGTTCCTAAAGTGAATCTCGATGATCTCGGTTTTAGGAACCAGTATCACAGTCAGATAGTGATGAAAATCGTCCATCAGGCTCGCGCGCGTCCGCAAATCCAGGCTGTCAAACTCTTGGTCCGGCCGAGCTGGATGTTTGCCGGCGAATGCCGGGTTGCGATGAAGCCCCAGTTGCTTGATGACGCTGAGCGCGACGGTGTCGCTCTGCACGATCCGTATCTGGGTTTGCAGCTTCGTATCGAGATCAATTCCAATCGGCATCACAACCTGGTCGAGGCCAAGATCTTCCGAACCCTCGAGGTCGAGCAGCAAGCGGGAGCATGCGTCATAGCGCTTCGGCAAAATCAGCGAGATGACGGTGACCAGTAATACGAGTACGGCGAGAGTTCCCATCACCATCCAGCGACGCTTCTGCAGTACGCGCCAGAATTGGGCAATCGAGATCTGGTCGTCGTGCGCCTCAAGGGTCACGCCCTGTTGCTCGGAAAAGTTGAACGCTTCCAGTTCCTTGTTTTTGTTTGTTGCTAGAGAGCGGTTCTCTGTCATTCGGTCCCTAGAGCCAGTATCGGAGATTGACTGCTGTCGAGGCTTTGTCTTGTAGCTTGCGGGCGCGTCCAGTGTTCTTGTGGATTATTGTGAATTGCGCCATGACATGTGTCGGTGGTGGACGCCGAAGATTCGGACATCAGAGCTTTGAACCAGAATTCTGCGTACGCTGTGGTCGCGTCATCGGTGCTTGCGTAACTTGCTCCTTCGTTGGTCACTACCCGATGAAGTCCATGGTGCGCCACTATTGAAGTTATGAGAGCAAGGGCTGCGATCGAGGGATCGAGATCGCGTGCCACTCCTTTCGAAGCACACCTGGAGAAATATTCACGAACCGGTTCGAAAAAGGGGACCAGATACTTGCGCAGTATTCGTTCCGCGCCATGTTCCAGCTCAAACAGGCTGAGATAGAGCAAGCGGACCATCTCTGGTTGGTGGTGAAAAGTTTCGACCAGTAGGGCGACCACGCCCGGCAGTGCAGTCCGAGGACTCTCGTCGGCCTCGAGCCGCCGGAGCAGTTCTTTGCTGATTCGCAGACGGCGAAGCCGGGACTCGGTTGCCGCCCAAAAGAGATCTTTTTTTCGCGGAAAATGCCGGAATACCGTGACTTCACTAACTCCCGCCAGACGTGCAATTTCGTGCGTGCTGCTGCCCGCGAAGCCTTGTCGCGAGAACAGTTGGACAGCGGCTTCCACAATGCGATCCTTTGTTGAGTTTTTGCTGTGATCTTTTGCGGCTGGCATTTTGCTTAGCGGGCTACGGGAAAACTTTCTAGCGCTGGGAGTCCTGAAAAGACGCGACTTTAGAAATGCTTTTGGGAAAACGTTGATGCGGAGGGGGACCAATGTGGAGCGACGGGTTCCACATCCGCGGCGTCCAACTCCACTGCCACACTCTGTTTGATAAGTTCCACGGTAAGAACCACGCGAAAGCCATTCGCGGTGCGGACCAATACGCCCGCCAGGCCCATCAGCGCGCCCGCCTTGATGTGTACTTTTTGGCCCACGATGAGATTGTTATAAGGCTCGAACTTCTGCAGGTGTAAACCGGAACGTAGAGTCTCGATCTCAACGTCCGGAAGCTGAGCCGGTTCGCCTTTCGGGCCGACAAAGGAGAGAACTCCGGGTACGCACAAAATTCGGACCCTCTCGCTTCGCGGAATATTCACGAACACATAGCCGGGAAATAACGGAAGTTCGACCTGGACCTTGCAGCCGTTCTTCCAGCGATGAATGTTTCGAAACAAGGGAAGAAAGCATTGCAGGCGTCGGTGCGCCATATGCTCAAAAACTCGCTTCTCGTGCCTCGGGCTCGTGTGTACAACGTACCAGTGGGGAGGGCTGTCGGCTGTCTGAAGCGGTGAAGAAAACCACGGGCTTGGGCTCTTCGCTGAAGTGCTGGCGTTGATCAATTGAGACAAGGCTTCGCCCTCGTCGCTTAGATAGCGTTTGTTTGCGTTGAGAAAAATTTGTTAACACCGCGGTCGGTACGGGACCCGGCTTGCCTCTACCGCCAGTTCGTACTGCTGCGGTGTAAGTAGGCGACTACACTCTTCGCACTGCTGGATGCATCGCGGATGCCAATTCGGGACATTCTTCAATTCTTTTGTTCTTAAGTGCTTAGGAGTGCCAAATCGGGAACGGAGGAAAATCCGCGTCTCAAAAGGAGAGAAAATCCGGATATAACCGCATGTGCGTCTCATCCCCACGCCACAGCCCGACTCTAAACCATGACGGAATTTCCTGCATCCTCGGATTTCACTGCTAGCGCGCTGCGAAGTCCAGGCTGCAGGCGGGTCGGATCTGCAAACAAAAGTCTTGCACGTTGAATTGCTTCGAACAATGAAACAACTCTTCGGACGAAGTGTCTCAAAGCGAGAGAAAAATTTGGCGACAACCTCTCGCCGTCTCATTCGCGAACAAAGCAAAGACCACAGCCCGCGGTTTAAGAATGGATGTTTAAGTCGCTTCCGGAATTTTTTTTCGCAAGCACAAGCAAGCGGGACATCGCGCGTAAATCCACAATACTCCGCATTTTATCGCTCGCGACCCTCTGCATGAATCGCACTCCAAGGTGCTAGTTCCTCGGCTACTAGTGTCGCGTGCTCAGTTCAAGTTAGTCTCGGTGATTAAAGTGCTCTAATGTTGCGGGCCGCTCCGCATGATATTGGCCCGACGCAGTGCCGTTGAAATTGATGTGAAATTGGCGGTTCACGAAAATGAAGCTCGAGCACCAGGAGGAAAGGGTGCGTAATCGTAATCGAAGGTTCAAAATCTGTATCGCTTTCGTACTTGCATCTGCGTTTTCGCTGCAGGCGCAGTCCGACCGCATTAATGTTGGAACCCCGAACAATGTTCAACTGCAGCCGGTGCTTACCGCGAAGGTGGAGGAATCTCCGTCGATCGGGAACGCAAGCAATGAGTCCGACCTACCCGATGCACCCAGCGCCACCAAGCCGGACGCATCAACCGCTGACCCTGGGGCTCCGCCCGCTGTCAAAAGAGAGGCGTCACAGGGGGCGCCGCCAGCCGCCATGGGTGGACCTCTGTGGGTTGATCGCAGTGTCGCCGACCGGAATTACCTCTTGCTTACTGGCGGAATGTTCGGCGCAACCATCGCAAACACCGAGTTGACCCTGCGCTGCTTGAACAAACACCCCTCCTGCAACGATGTTCCAACCAGCTTCCGCAGCCGCGCCGACCTGTATGGAGTCGGAATCCCCGCTGAACTTGGGATTGCCTATCTGACCTTCTGCATGAAAAGAAAACACAATCACATGTGGTACGTCCCTGCCGCGGCTGTAACCGGAGCCAACCTATTTCTTGCCGTGCGCGCTTATCGCTGGACGCAGCAATAGCCATATGGCGCGGCGGGAGCATTTGCTACGATCAGGCCCAGCGCTAGATTATCTTCATTGCGGAAACAAGAACGGGCACGCGAAGAATAAGTCTCGCGCGCCCGCTCCAGTTCCAGTCGGTTTACCAGCCCAAAGAAATTCGATCGGTGACGCCAGCGGTGGCCAGCCTCGTTATCGAACTCGTTCGCCGGTATTGGGATCGAGGAACAACCGCCTCCCGTCTCCGTGCCGGTCGAAGTCGAGCATCTGAATGATTGAGTTTGCGATTCCGTCATAGGATCCCTGACCGATGCGCTGCCCGCTCAACCAGTTGTCTTCGATGAAGTGGATAATCGAACTCTGATCCGTAACCATGTGATCCACAAAGTTTTCTTTCGAAAACGGCGAGATCACCATCAAAGGTAGACGCGGACCGTAACCGCAGCGGCCGAGCGCATGCGTGTTAGACGGATTAATCCCCGGCAGAGACGTTGCCGCAGTACCGCACGCCCCAGGTCCGGTTAAGGCGTCAGCTGGCCCGGTCGACGTGTTAAGGATTGGACCCATCTGGTGGTCATACCATCCGTCGGAGTCGTCATACATGATCACCACAGCCGTATTCCTCCACTCCCGTTGCTGTTGAAGGAAGTTGAGGGTGTTGACAAGGAAAATTTGCTCATCCAACGGATCGGAATACCCAGCATGGCCGTCCTCGTACGCCGGAGCCTTCAGGAAGCTGACCGCCGGGAAGTTGCCGGCGGAGATCGCAGCGTAGAAGTCCTGAATGTCGTACTGATGGTTGGCGGGCCCGTTGTTGCCGATTTCCCAGATGTTATTTGGACGCGTGTGATTCGGATTGGCCGTTGAGGCGTAGTAGCCGAACAGTGAATGATGCGGGACGTAATCGTTGGTCGTCCCCGCAAGTCCGGTCGAGCTTCGGTTGCAGCCCGTGGTGCCGTTGGGATTAACGATGGTCAGATTGAAACCGCCCATGAATCCTCCCCACGTCACCCCGGCGGCATTCAGCAAATCGCCAATGTTTTTTCCACCCATCTGGGCTTGGTCGCGAGTCGGATTGGAGCAAACATCTCCCAGCGGATCCGCATCGCCGATCAACGTGAGTGAGCCATCGCTCCCGCCATTTACTTCGTCACTGGTCCCGTTCAAGGTCTTGGCAACCCCGTTGGTCTGGCCAGAAACCAGATTCATCACCCCCGGACTCGATGGACCAAAGGTCGTGCCGTAGGAGTTGTCGCTCATCGCGAAAAACTGCGCATAGTTCCACAGGCCGGTTACCGTGTTACCGTCGAAGTAACCCATTTCTTCATTGCTACCGCTGCCGGTATTCGTGGGAAACAGATCCATCAGGCCGGAGTCGAAGGCTTGCTGTTCAGCCGTGTAATCATGGTCCTGATCGGTGGTTACAGCTTGCGAGCGATCGAGACGGAACGGATTCGAAGCTCCCGCTCCGTTGGCGGGATTCAAGTTGGGATTGAACGTCAGCAACGCGTTGGTGAGGCCGTTGACCGTGGGGGTCCCACGGCTTGGGTAGAAAGGCGGCTCCCCTTGTGGATTGGTGGCGCTAGGGTAGGTTCCGAAGTAGTGATCGAAGGAAATGTTTTCCTGAAAGATTACTACCAGGTGCTGGATGGGTGTTGCAGCCCAACCAGCTTTCGGTGCCGGCTTCGAAGCGGCAAATGCGGGCGAAACACTCGGTCCCAGGGCCATGGTCAATGCTGTCAGCAACGCTAGCATTTTCCTGGGGGCGGCTGATGCTCTCAATCGTTTGAACATATTTCTCCTCCGTCCTCCGGCCAACCGTCTACCTACGTTGAAAGCGTCGTAGCCGAAGAATAGAAAAGGCTAGACGGTCCGTATTTCGCGACTGTGACACGACTGTTAAAGATCGGTGAATTTGAAGTCGAAAGCACTCCTGTGGAAGCCTCCGAGTCCCTGGCCCAGCCGCATGATCCTGAAAGCCACACGTTCCCAGCGAAGACCCGACTGCGCTCGTGGCCAAGGATCAAAATGAGCAAAATCCTGAAAACCGCCCTTGTTCCGTTTTTGTAACAGCCGCGCGAACTACTCTCCACGCAACTCTCCATGTGTTAACAAGAGGTTGCGGAAACGGCCATCGCATCGCAACTCAAGGGCCGAGCGAATCCTGTCGATCGTCGAAAACCTGTCGGCAGAATGCGCGAAAGGAGACACGACCGTGGGCATGCTCGCAGCCAGCTACGCTTCAAGGACAGTATCTGCTTTCCCGCGAGGAACCAGGATGCACCGAGAAAAGGTATTGATTGTCGAAGGGGAAAAAGAAACTTGCGGAGTGTTGCGCAGCTATCTCGAGGGCAAAGGGTATGAAGTCTCGATCGCCGGGACCTGCGCTGCAACCCAACAAATCTGGCGTACAAAGCGGCCCGATATCGCCATCCTCGACTACAGTCTCCCCGACGGAAATGCGCTCGCGCTGATTCCTGGTTTGAAGGCCATCGACGCTTCGACTCCCATCATCATTCTCACCGGATATGGTTCGATTGACTTGGCAGTGGAAGCCATCAAGCTGGGAGCGGAGTTTTTTTTGCCCAAGCCCGCGGAGTTATCCACACTCCACGTTCTCATCCAACGCAGTCTGGAGAATCAGCGAAACCATCGTCAGCAGTTGGTGGAAAAGTCCAGGTGTAGCCGCGGCATCGCCGATCCCTTCCTGGGGAAAAGCGAAAGCATGCGAAAACTTGCTGACCTGGCCTACGAAGCGGCGTTGAGTGATCACCCAGCATTAATCCGAGGGGAAGCCGGTACAGGCCGGGGAACCATCGCCAGGTGGTTGCATCGCAATGGCCCCAGGGCTTCAGAACCCTTCGTGGATGTGAACTGCGGCGATTTGCCGGGCGATCTCCTGGAAAGTGAGTTGTTCGGTGAGGACCGCGACCCTCTTGACGCGACGGCGCAGAGCAAAGCCGGGCTGTTGGAAATTGCGCACAAGGGAACGATTTTCCTCGACGAAATCGAAAATGTGGATTCTCAGATCCAGTCAAAACTACTGAAAGTCGGGGATGAGAAACAGTTTCGCAGGCTCGACGAAGTTCGTGATCGAAGAGTTGACATTCGGTTGATTGCAGCCACCCAGCAAATTATGACGCCGCCTGCACTTCGCAGACCATCTCGGCACGATTTGTATGATCACGCCAGTTGGATTTCTCTCTCCGTCCCGCCTCTGCGTGAGCGAATCGAAGACATACCAACGCTCAGTGCCCATATTCTCGGGGAACTGACTGCGCACCTGGGGACTGGCGACTTGGAACTTGGCGGTCTTGCGCTGCAATCGTTGCAGAATTATTTCTGGCCGGGAAATATTCGAGAACTCAGAAATGTTCTGGAGCGCGTCGCGCTCGTCATCGGAAAAGAAAAATCCGAGGGTCACGACCTTAATTTCGACGTGCAGATCGAGCAGTATCTCTCCGGCATTGGTCAGTTCAGAACGCTGGAAGAAATGGAGCGTAATTACATTCAGCAGGTACTTCGCAAAGAACGTGGGCGAGTGCAATCGGCCGCGAAGAAGCTTGGCATTCCGCGCAGTTCTCTCTACCACAAACTGAAACAGTATAAGACAGACCAGCCTGAGATCCTGATGCAGACGATCGATAGTTCGAACTCCAGACGCGCCGGGAGGCGCCCGCCTCAAATCTGAACCAACATTGTGGCCACAGTATTCCGCCGTTGCTGAGCTAATCAGTTGATGCTCTGGGTAGGATTACTGCCCGATCGAGCTCGCGACTGACGAGAAAACGTTGTTGGAGCCGCCGCCAATCAAGGTTACCGTTCCGACCACCAGAAGCAGAATCACAGCCAGCATTACGGCGTACTCCGCGATATCCTGGCCCCGTTCCTCACACCAAAGCCTCTTGATCGATCTGACCATACTCTCCCCTCCACAGTTGGCGACTATCATGCAACCATGGAAGGCACTTGTCAAATCAACCTGTGCCCATTCCAAAGTTGTGACCGACGCTGTCAATTTCTGCGACGCACCAACGCTTATCGAGCAAGCCATTTAGAATAAACCGCGATGCGCTTCGCGCTTGAGTTCGATAATGTTACGAAGGAGTATCGCAGCTTCGCCAGTTCGCGTCGCCTTCGCGCGCTGGATGGTTTCACCCTGACCGTGGAGGCGGGAGAAATTTTCGGCTTTTTGGGACCGAACGGCGCCGGCAAAAGCACTGCGATCCACCTGGCCATGGGCTTTATGCGCCCGACAAGCGGAAGTGGTCGTCTGCTCGGCGAACGCTTTGGTCATCCCGGCACCCGCCGCCGAGTGGGTTTTCTCGCCGAAAGCGTGGCTCTTTACCACCGCCCTGCCGAGCCACTGGTTCGCTTCTACGGCGCCCTCAACGGGATGGGAGGATCTGATCTTGAGAATCGGGCGCAACAAGTTCTCAAAATCGTGGGACTGCAGGATCAGGCGAACCGGAATGCGGGCAAGTTTTCTCGTGGCATGCTGCAGCGTGTAGGGCTGGCCCAAGCTATAGTGAATGATCCCGAATTGCTGATTCTGGACGAACCCACCTCGGCTCTGGATCCCTTAGCCCGAGTCATGGTTCGCGAGTTGCTGCTCAGCGCCCGCAACGCCGGCAAAACCATCTTCTTAAGTTCCCATCTGCTTTCTGAAGTGGAATTGGTGTGTGACCGGGTGGCCGTGCTACATCGTGGCCGCCTGGCTCGTTTGGGAAGGACCGCCGACCTCTTGCAGGCAGGTGAGCAGACTGAAATTGTGGTTCGCGCAGTCGCCGCTAATCAATTCGACGGGGCCGTGGCCCGGAACGGAGTCCTGACCTTCTCCGTACCTTCTCATACTCAGCGTGCCGCCCTGGAAAAAGTTTGGAAACTGGGAGGCGAAGTGATCAGCGTCAATCCGCTGCGCCGGTCGCTGGAAGAGATTTTTCTGGAAGTGACGGCCGATCCGCAATCCCGTCCCTCAAAAGGCGTTCAGTGAAGCCAGTCCTACTCATCGCAATTAATTTCGCGCGAGAGCAGCGCTGGCCCATTCTCACCTTACTGCTCTGGGTTCTTCTGCTCGCATTTCTCGGCCTGGTTACCGACGTTCATCGCCAACGAGAGGATCTGCTTTTCGTGTTCAAACAGGACGCCATATACGTGCTGGCCTTCAGCGTCTTCTTCGGCGGCTCAGCCATCTACAACGAACGCAGATCCCGCCGGATTTTGGGCGTACTCTCCAAGGCCGTAGGACGCCAGCAGTATCTTTCCGGCCTCGTGCTCGGCGTCACCATCGCCTGTGCCGTCTATTGCTTTGCCCTGGGCCTCACCGGAAGTTGGACATTGGGTGGGGCAGGGTTTCCCGTATCGCGCGTCTGGTTCCTGATGCTTTGCCTCGTGACCGCTTGCACGTTAGCCGGTACCGTGGCTCTGATGTTTTCCACGTTCCTGAACCCGTTCTTCGCAGCCGGCGCCACAGCCATGGTTCTAGGCCTCCCCGTTCTAGCCGGTCAGATCCTGGGGCCACACTGGAACTATGTGATCCCCGTGTGGGAACTGGGAGCAACCGTCCTCAATTCTTCTTTCAACTCGCCGGGAACCGCATCCTGGCTTCCTGTCGTATTGGCGGCAGCGGAGACGCTGGCATTCTGGCTGCTATCCGCCCGCATTTTCGCCTATGTAGATATCGCAGTCGCAGTGGAGTGAGAGGTTACCGCGCGGTCGGATTGCGATGCATCAATCAATCCGTGCGAGAGTCGTTGACTTCCCTCCGCAACCTAGATAACATTGTACAAGATACATTATCTACAAGATAATGAGCTCTTTGACAACTTGATCCGGGCGGCCGTGCCTCAGGAATGGCATCCCAAAACGGGACAGCCGTACTCCCGTAACTCCAATGTTCTCTAGATTTTGCCCGTAACTCCTTTAAACTCAAAGATCTAGCACATAGTCGAAATTTAAATCATTTATTTTCTAGATTTTGCAACCAAGCCGGGGGGAGGGGGGTACCGTGATTCAAGGGTAAGCTTCGGCCCGAAATGGGAGAATGGTCAACGGCGCTTCACCAGGAAAACAGACTGCGCTCCCCTCGACATCCGCTCGGATTATGGCACAGTAGAGAACGATGGCAGCAACGACGGATCCCAAGCTCGCGGGAACTATCGCGTTCACCAATCCGGATTTCGCCGTTTTCGCGCTGGCACGCTTCCTCATCGTGGCCGCCCTCGAAATGCAGTCGGTCGCCGTGGGATGGCAAGTCTACGAAATCACCAAGCGTCCGCTGGATCTCGGGCTTGGTGGGCCTGGCTCAATTCCTTCCGGGAATCTTGTTGTTTCTGGTCACCGGGCACGCAGCCGATCGCTTCGATCGTCGCAAGCTCCTCATGTTGTGCTATTGCGGATTTGCTCTCTGCTCGGGCCTGTTGTGGACGATTGCGCTACGCGGAGCACAGCCGATTTATACCCGCGTCTATTCGATCTACGCAGTCTTGGTGCTGCTAGGTGCGGTTCGCTCGTTAAATGGCCCAGTGGGCCGGGCTCTGCTGCCGCAACTGGTTCCGGAACAACACTTCGCTAACGCGGTGGCCTGGAACGCCAGCGTTTTTCAAGGCGCGACCATTCTAGGCCCGGCCGCAGGCGGTCTGATCTACGCATTGTTTCGCGGCCCCTCGGCAGTGTATCTGACCGCGATGCTGACGGCGGCCGTGGCTTTGGTGTCCACCTTGCGAATCAAACCCGGAGCGAGGGCGATACCGCGAGAAGAAGTAACCATGACTACGGTGCTGGCAGGGTTCCGCTACATTTGGCGGCAGAAGCTGATTCTGGGCTCGATCACGCTCGACATGTTTGCCGTGCTGCTCGGCGGAGCAGTCGCGCTGCTGCCCGTGTACGCGCGTGAAATCCTCAACACCGGACCATGGGGCTTGGGACTTTTGCGCAGCGCGCCTGGAGTAGGGGCCACACTAATGGCGATCCTGATGGCTCACCGCCCACTCCGCGGCCGAGCCGGACCGGCAATGTTGTGGTGCGTAGCCGGCTTTGGAGTGTGCACCATCCTTTTCGGAATCTCGAGAAACATCGTTTTTTCGCTGATCATGTTGCTGCTGATCGGCGCAACCGACATGGTGAGCGTAATCATTCGCGGCATTCTGATTCAGTTAGGCACCCCGGACGAAATGCGCGGCCGTGTCAACGCCGTGGACATGCTGTTCATCGGCGTTTCCAACGAGCTCGGCGAATTCGAGTCAGGTTTGACCGCGAACTGGTTTGGAACCGTCCCCGCCGTGGTCCTGGGAGGCATCGGAACTCTGGCAGTAATCGCGGTGTGGGCCTGGCGGTTTCCGGAGCTGAGGCGCGCCGACCAACTCACAAATTAATGGAGGACGGGCGTCGCTATTTTCCCCGGATAACTGTTTTTGCCGAACTCATGTTGTCGTAACGATCGTAGATCCGGACCACGACTACGTGCTCAAGTTGTCCGGTAGTTTTCGTCACCGCAGCCGCAGGCACCGCAACTCGAAAATCGTAGCTCTCGGTCTTCGAATCCGACAACTGTCCAACCGGCTCCACGAACTGCCATTCGCCTGCGTCGACCGAGTATTCGGCGCGCTTGATATTCGAAAAACTATCCACGCCGCGAAAGCTTACATGGATTTTGTCCCCTTCGACCGATGCGGCAAGACTCTCGATCTGCGGCGGAGTTGTGTCCACTTCAAATCGCGCGCTTTCCTTCTCCGCAGTCAGTGCCTGCCCGGGAGAATGCGAAGGCGCATCCGAAGCCACCACTTTAATGGTGTAGCCACCATCGGGCAGCAGCGAGGCATCGAAGGAGTAAAACTTGTCCGCGAGGTTATCCTTGAGCAAAAGCCATCGGGAGTCGCCATCGCCGCGATAATAGACGGAGTAAATCATCTGATCGTCGTTGTCGTCGTGCACGCTCCACTTCACGCCGATGGACTCCCGCTCATGCACAGCCGGCGGAGGGGCGTCGAAGTGCGGTTGCGGAGCAACCCCGGCACCCAACTCCCCGCCCGTAGGCTTGGGCAGCGCCTGGTAGCGCACTCCGGCTTGTACCGTGACATCATCAAAGTCAGGGGCGACGTTTTTGGGCAGATAGTTGAGAGTGACGCTCTCTACGCGCGGGGCAGGATAACCGGAACGCAATACTGCCTTCCACTGAATGAAGCGCGCCGGGGGAACTTCGACCAAGCCATCTTTCTGCGAATCAATCTTCGCCCACGGACTCCAGTTGCGATCGGGATTGTCCACGTTACCGCTGCGGGCAAATAATTCGACATTGCCGGCGCCGCGGAATTCAGCCCGTCCCCAGCGCGAGAAAATGTGAGCGTCAAAAACATCGCTCTCGTAACTTCCTTCTGATTCCGGAGTCGCACTCAACAAAAACACCTTACCCAGGTTGCTGGTGGACGCGTAGAGCCCGCCGTGGGGAGCGTTGGCGAAAGCTGTGACCTGAGACGCGCTGGCTTTGATCAGGTCGGTGAACTCATCCTCGCCGCTGATGGCGAAGACGTGTCCACGATTTCCCGTTCCCGCCAGCAGGCGGCCATGCTGATCAAAAGCGAGGGCGTACACCAGGTCCTCGTGAGAACTCCACAACCGGCTGGGAGAACCGTCGGGCGCGATGCGATAAATCTCCGAACCGCCCGCGGATCCCGTACCCGGGCCAGGGAAACTGATCGACGTTGACGATGGGCTGGGAGAAGGGGTGATCACGATTCCACTCTGCGGCCCGGTGCTCAAAGGCGATGGCGAAGTTGGTATCGAAACCGGGGCCGAGGGAAAGCTTGGCGCGCTTGTTCCACCATGTTTTTCGCCAACCCCTGCTGCGTAAATGTCGCCGCTCTTGTCGATGGCCAGCGCGGTGATTTCCTTTTTCGGCGCGCTGTAAAGGACGAAGCCTTCCCCGCTGGGCGAGATTCGATAGACCAGCCCGCTGCCGTCCGAACCCGCGATCAGATTGCCTTTGGCATCGAAAGCCATCACCCGGATATGGGCTTCGTCGCTTTTGAAAAAAACAGAATGCTCACCTTTCGCGGTCACGCGGAATATCTCTCCGTGATCCCCCGTGGCCACGTAGAGATTGCCGCCTCATCGAGCAAAAGATCCCAGATGTATTTCGTTTCAGGTTCGAAATAAACCGACGAACTCCACGGCGACTCTGCGGCTGGCTTGTCTGCCGATTTCTTGCTCTTCGAGCCCTTGTCTGAAGCCACAGTATGATTTTCGATTTTGTAAACTTTGCCGTCGGGGTTGGTGGCCGCGTATATGACCCCGTTCTTATCTACCACCAGCGCCTGCACCTGGAGTTCCTGCGGCTCAAAGATCACCGCAGATTTGCCATCGGGAGTAATTCGATACACTCGCGCCGGGGATCCCGCGGCGGCATAAAGATTGCCATCCCGATCCGCCGCGATCGCCCAGATATAAGTCGACGGAGTCGTGGAAAGCGCCGTGAACGCCGGAGCCAGTTCCAATCCTCCCGTACTACGCACGGCGACACCCTTGGTTGTGCCCTTAATCAGATCTTCGAATTTCGATTGTTCCCAGGTGCGCGTGCCTTCGGCAAAAACGAAAGAGAGCAACAGAAGAATAGGAAAAATAATCAACAGCCCACGCAAACGGATCAAGTTCAATACCTCAAAACAAGGTTTTAGGCGGTGAATTCAGGTTACCACGAGGAAGGCTTTTGGCGTCCAAACCTGGCCGAGAGAAAGCGCTTCGAGCACAGAATCGACTTCGGTCAGGACTGCATCGCTTCGCACATCACGAGGCTGGTTTCGGAGGTCTTCGGCGGAGCGGTTGTTTTCTTGTCGCGCAACCTAAGCACAGGCTGCTCGACCAGGTAGTAAGAAAGGCATGCCAGCCCCAGGCAAAGAATCAATTTGTAGGCGGGCTGCCGAGACGGATTGAAGAAAAACGGTTCCTGCCAGAGATACAAGCTGTAGCTGATTCTCCCCAGCCACATGACCGGAGCAAGATTCAAAATGCGATAAGGCGACTGAATGACGTGCAATACCAGTCCCGCGATCGAGCAATGCAGAATCGGCCAGAGCACAAACAGCATAAATAAGGTGCGTGTTGGAATATTCGCCGGATAACTCGGAATAAGCACCACCGCTAGCAGCATAGTAATCGCCGCCCATGAACCTATTCTCGGAATGCGCGAACCGAAGATCGCAAGCAGGCAACCGATCGCCAGGTTGTCAGCGACAGCGGGAAATGTCCCATAGCCGCCACTCGGAACTTGAAAGTGGTAGCAAGCCGCGCTGTAGATCGGAGCCAGCGCAACGACGCCCAAAAGAATGACAACGCTTTGCCGGTACCACTTCCTCAACACACTCGGCCACAGAAAATAGAATTGCTCTTCGACGCCAAGCGACCATAAATGAGCGACCATCCATGGACGGGCTCCGTCAAAGTTCGTCACATACAGGAGCATGGCGCCGATGTCATACCAGCGCAGCTCGTGCCAGTACATCACGAACGCAAACAGCATGAAAGCCGCTGCTGCGGGCAGGATTCGGTAAGCACGGCGTATGTAAAACTGGCGCAGATTGATGGTGGAAGTTTGCGCGTGCTCATCAAGCAGGATGGTAGTAATCAGGTAGCCCGAGATGACGAAGAATATCCGCACCCCTGTGCCCGCATAGTTCGCCAGGAACTTCGGCACCACCCCTGCCTTGGTAAGATGGCCCACCACGACCAGCGAGATGGAGATCGCGCGAAGGCCGTCGAGTGAAGGAATACGTCTCACTAAACGGCAGCGTAACATTCTGCGACCGGCGGCGAACGTGTCAAGAAATGTACGTCTGCCCGGTTCGCGTGCGGGAAAAGCACGCTTACTGAGAAGCTGCGCTCTGCGCCGCCAACCCAAATACCGTCGCGACCAAGGCGTGTATTTCTCCCACCGCTTCATCGAGCTCAAAAGTAAACCGCACCAGGTCCACTCCTTCGAGATCGCGATATTCCTTCAAAAGGATGGCCCACGCTGGATCGGCGATCAAATCCACCATGTGCCGTTCATAGTATCCGTAGCCCAGTCCACGCATGCGGCAGAGAAGGTCGCTCAGATGCACCAGAGCCACCAGGGGCTGCGCCTTCTGGCTTTTATCGATGGCATGATGACACGCGATCACTTCGATAATATCGTCAGCCAGCTTCCACTTTTCCGCCAGCGCCTGCCCGGTCTCGCAATGCGTGAATCCCATGGTGGCCTGTTCCGCCTCGCCCAGCGGAATCTCCTCCTGGTAAGCGCGCTCCATCGCCGTGGTAAATTCCTTGGAAAAAACCAGGCAGTTCACCAGAAATCCGATGTCGTGCAGCAAACCCGCCATGTAAGCCTTTTCCGCATCCGCCGTGGCCAGCTTTTCGCTGAATTTACGGCACACCATGGCGCATCCCAGCGAATGCCTCCAAAAAATGGCCGGATCCAGCACCCACTTTTTCGCCGGGAAAGCCTGCCCCAAACAGCAAGTGAGCAGAATGGTTTCTACGCGGCGCATGCCCAGAGTGAGCACCGCTCCTTTGATGGATTCGGGCGCCTTGGGCAGGCCGAATAATGGCGAGCCAGCTACTCGCAGGCATTGTCCCGCGATAGTGCCATCATAAGAAACCAGCCGCACCACTTCATCCAATTTCACATCCTGTCCAGAATTCCCCAGCAACTTCATCAAGGGCAAGAAAACGGCCGGAATCGCGGGCATGGTTTCGATCTGCTGCACGCGCTCCCGAATGGTTGCGGCGACGGATGCGGTCATAGCTTCCCACTCTTCAAGGATGGTTTCCAGTAAGCAATCGTCCCGGGAAAATGCACCAGGTGAAACTGGTCGTTTAATTTCATCAGCGACTCCGAGGTCCCTAGAAAGAAATAGCCGCCAAAATTAAGGTTGCTGAAAAAATGGTTAATCACTTTCGACTTCGAGACGCCATCAAAATAGATCAGAACGTTGCAGCAGAAAACCAGATCCATGCCCTTCATGAAAAGCATCTTGGAGTCGTCCTGCAAGTTCAGACGGCTGAACGTCACCAGCTTCTTCACTTCCGGACGAACCTGAAGTTTTTTCTCGTCGGCCGTCGAGAAATACTTGCGCTTGAAATAGTCCGTGGTCGAGCGCACCGCGTAGTCGCCATAAATGCCGGCCTTGGCGGTTTCGACAGAACGGTCGTTCAGGTCGGTGGCGAGAATCTCCACCGTCCATCCCTTCAACAGCCGCTCGCTTTCCTCAAGCATGTTCATAGCCAGCGTATAAGACTCTTCCCCGGTCGAGCAGCCCGCACTCCAGATGCGCAGCCGCTTGGTAATCTGCTTGGTTTTTTCCGCTACGATTTCCGGGAGGATTACCTTTCGCAGCGCATCAAGCTGAGGCTGGCTGCGAAACAGGCAGGTTTCGCCAATCGTGATTTCGTTCAGCAGTTGCCGCAGTTCCCCATCGCGGCCAGGCTGCGCCGTCAACTGGCCCCAATAATCGCGCGGCGTCCGCGACCCCAGATGTTTCATCCGCCGTCCGCAGCCATCGGCGAGAAGGTAAAGTTTTTCCTCGGACTTGTAGATGCCCGAAACCTTATACACCAAGTCACGGATTTGCCGGTACACAGGATCAACCGCTTCCACGCTCTTAGTGAGGGCGGGCGGCGGAGCAGCGGATTGGGCAATAATCGTCATTTTGCGGGACGCTCCATAGCGGCATAACTTTTCACTTCGATGTGGGGATGAGCGGCGCGGCTCTGCAGCACGCGGCGCGTGATCTCCGTCGCCAGATGATCCAGAGGATAAGCGGCATCGGCCAGCCCCGAGGCGTGCACCAGGCCGGGCATTCCCCAAACTACGGACGAAGCCTCGTCCTGAATAATGACGCCTCCCCCCGCATCGCGAATCTCTTGCGCTCCCAGCACGCCGTCCGAGCCCATGCCGGTCATGACTACGCCGAGAACGTTTGCCCCGTAGGCCGCCGCCACCGAGCGAAACAGCACATCGACCGCCGGGCGGCAAGAATTCTCCTGCGGTCCCTGATTCAAATTCAGACGCCAGTCCATACCCCCACGCATCACCTTCATATGGAAGTTTCCCGGCGCAATCCAGGCGTGCCCAGGAGTTAGAACTACGCCTGCACTTCCCTCTTCAATAGGAATCGCCGAGCGGCTCGCAAGCCGCTCGGCCAGCAGGCGAGTGAAAATCGGCGGCATGTGCTGCACCACCACAATCGGCACCGGAAAATCGTTCGGGATCCGCGGCAAGACTTCCGCCAAAGCGTTCGGGCCACCGGTCGAAGTGCCAATAGCCACAATCTCGATGCGCGGGTTCGATCGAACCCGAACCTTCAACACCGGCCGAGCCGCAGGCAGCGGGAGCAGTTTCAAAGGCGCAACACCACACAGCGCCTTGATCTTAGGGATAAGCTCAATGCGAATGCGCTCAAGCGCAACCGCAGCGCTGCCAGTGTTGCTGGGTTTGGTCGCGTAGTCCGATGCACCAAGCGCGAGCGCATCGAGTGTTGCCGCCGCGCCGTGCTCGGTGAGCGTACTAAACATGATGACCGGCAGCTTGGGATACAACTTACGTATCGCCGCCAAAGTCTGCAGCCCGTCCATCACCGGCATTTCGATATCGAGCGTGATCAGGTCAGGCTTGAGCAGTGGAATCTTCGCTAGCGCAATTCGCCCGTCGCTGGCTACGCCTACTACCTCCAGCGCCGGATCTCCCGACAGCGTGTCCGAGAGCAGCTTGCGAATCACGACCGAATCATCCACCACCAAAATGCGAATGGGCGTCATAACCAACCGTATCTGCGTTTACTCGCCTGCATGGGCCGCGCGGCCGTACGCTGATTCTCGAGCGCAAATCCTCTCGGGCTGTACGCTCTAGGCTCCATGCGCCCTCGCTTTTGGCTTCGCAGGAACGTTGTCCGAATCATGTCCCTCTGCGCCGAGTTCGGCCTGGTAATCCGTTCCGACCACATCATTCCAAAAAGTAGTAGCGGGATCCGCGGCGGAGACGCCGATCTCGCCAGCCTTGGGAGTGTTTTCTTCTCCCACCCACGCGACTAAGAACCGTTCCAGCCTGCCCAAGCGCGCGAGAGAAACTTGACTGCCTAGCCGAACTTTGCCATGGAAGCCTTTCAAGAGGGCTCCTCTCCGGCTTACGTTGGTGGTCGTGACTTGCTCCTCGAGAGGATTGCCGTTGATATCGTTCACAGTGACGCTGACAGGCAAGGAGGTATCGATCCGCGGATCGCGGCGCTCGATCCGGAACTGTCGCATCAGGCTGCTGAGTTCGGTCGCGATGGAGGCCAATTCCTGCGCCGCCTTTTGTGACTCGCGCGCGCGCGACAGCGTGCCTTCGGCTGCCTGGGCCACCCCCTCGATGCTGACCGAGATGTCGCTGGCTCCACTGGCCGCTTCGCTGGTGTTGCGAGTCATCTCACTGGTCGTAGCGCCCTGCTCTTCGACTGCGGCTGCGATGGTCGCGGAAATGTTGTTGATCTGCGTAATTACTTCGCTCACCGTCCCGATCGCCGCGACCGCACCCTTGGTGTCCACTTGAATCGCGGTGATTTTGCGACTGATGTCTTCGGTGGCTTTGGCCGTCTGCTTGGCGAGTTCTTTGACTTCATTCGCGACTACGGCAAAGCCCTTTCCAGCTTCTCCTGCGCGCGCTGCTTCAATGGTTGCATTCAAGGCCAGCAAGTTCGTCTGCTGCGCGATCGAGGTTATGACTTTGATGACCACGCCAATCTCCGCACCAGACTGGCCAAGCTTGGCGACTGTGGCATTGGCAGCCTGGGCTGCGCTGACGGCAGAGTTCGCGACTTTGGCGGCTTCGTTGGCATTCGCGGCGATGTTCTGAATGGTCAACGTCATCTCGCTGGCCCCCGTCGAAAGGCTCTGCAGATTCTGGGTGACCTGCTGGGTGGCGCGGGAAACGGACTTAGACTGGACCGCGGTTTCTCCGGAATTGGTCGTAATCTGCTCGCCGGCATCGAGCAGTTGCTGACTGGCCGTCGCCAGTTTTTGGGTGTGCGACGCGACTCCGCGAAGGATTTCCTGCAGTTTATCCATGAACAGATTGAACAAGCGGCTGACTTCGCCCAGTTCGTCATTGCGGAAGCCGACAGTCACCTCCAGACGCTTGGTAACATCGCCCTCGCCCTCGGCGATATCCTGAATCATCCGGGTCAATCGACTGAGTGACAGAGAGATCGCCCGCACCAGGGTAAAGTTGCCGAGGAGCAGCATCAGAAGCGATATCCCACAAATCACAAACATGGCCTGCGTGGCTCGGGATCCCTTCTTGGTCGCGCTCAACTCAGCCTGTTTCGCGCTCTGGTCCAAGTGGTCGCCGCTGTCCTCGATCTTTTCCCCTAGCTCTTTGTTGAGTTCGAGGCATCGCTCGGCCGCGGCCGCAACCGCAGCCGGATCGTGCGCAATCGCCTGCGCCAGCGCGTCGCTCGCGGTGACATACTTTTGCGCCAGGCTGCTCTCTTCGCTCAAGGTCGCCTGAAGCCCAGGATTTACCACCGAATCTCGAGCTGCGCTAACGCGATCGGCGAGAACCTTGGCGTGCACCGCCAGATTGTCCAGGCCGTCTTGCTGCTCTTGACCTTTTTTCTGCACTGCGGCGGAAATATCGTCCCGGGTCATGTCGTTGTAGACGCCGGCCTCGACGTGGTTGCGAATCGCTTTGCCGGTTGCCGCCACCTCGATCGTTGTCTTCTCGACAGACGTGATTCCCCAATAGCCAGTCGCGCTGACGGCGGCGACAAATGCCAGTCCAGCGATTGTCAAACCGTACAGCCTGGCCTTGATGGTCAATTGCATCGCATGCCCTTTCCCAGAACCCAAGCGCCATGTGCCGATCCATCAGCCGGGATCGCTGGTTGTCGGACGTCGACCGCCACCCTCGCGGTCGTCGCATTGTCCGCAGCCAGACTCCGCAGCATTCTCAGAACCGATGGTGCGTAGCCGGTTTTCACATGTGCCTCAAGGGGTGCTCACGGCCGATCGACAGCGGCAAACCCAGATTGGCCGCTCACTTTAACCTCGGCTGCTGGCCCGGAAACTTTAGCCAACATGCCTCAAAACGCTGAAGGAAGGTCGAATCGAGCGACCCCGGAAAGCGGGAGCAGATGAACCCAGGTTTCCCGAGTTTGTTCTGGCGTGTTCGGTGAGTTCAGGCGGGAGCCCGTACTGCTGAGGCACTATTACGCACCCGCACGAGCCGCCCGGCTCTGCGCTTGACCGGCTACGCCGCTCCCGTTAGCGTTAATCTTGAACTGCTCCACCAGCCGTCGCAGCTGGGTGGACGTCTCCACCAACTGCTGGGAAGCTTTCTGGGTATCCGTAGCTCCGTGCGTCGTTCCCTGCGCCGCCTCCGCCACGCCCGCAATGTTGCTCGTGATCTCGCCGGCGCCGGTCGCCGCTTCGCTCACATTTCGCGACATCTCGTTGGTAGTCGCGTTCTGCTCCTCCACCGCCGTCGCGATCGTGCTCGAGATATCGTTAATCTGATGGATCACTCCGCTGATCGATGCGATCGCATCCACCGCCGCCTTAGTGTCGGTCTGAATCGCTTCGATCTTGCGGCTGATGTCTTCGGTAGCTTTGGCAGTTTCCTTCGCCAATTCCTTGACTTCGTTGGCGACCACGGCAAAACCTTTGCCTGCCTCGCCCGCACGCGCGGCTTCAATGGTCGCGTTCAAAGCCAGCAGATTGGTCTGCTGCGCAATCGAAGTGATGACCTTAATGACCTGCCCGATCTCAGTCGAAGAATCGCCTAGCTTGGATACGGTAACGGTAGTAGTTTCAGCCACCTTGACGGCGGCGGTCGCGACCTTCGCCGCCTCGGTCGCGTTTTTGGCAATTTCCTTGATGCTAGCCCCCATCTCTTCCGCCCCGGTAGCCACGGTCTGCAGATTCTGGCTCACCGTCTGCGCGGCTTTCGAAACCACGTCGGCTTGGGCCGAGGTCTCCGCCGAATTGGCGGTAATCTGCTGGCTGGTGGAATTTAGTTCTTCGCTGGCGCTGGCTACCTGCATCGCATTTTCCGTGATGGCCAGGATCATGCGTTTCAGGCTGGCACTCATCTTATTGATCGCCGTGGTCAAGTCACCCAGTTCGTCCTGGCTGCGGACTTTTAGGTCGTCACGAGTCAAGTCTCCTGCGGCGATGGCCTCAGCCTGGATCAGAACCGACTGTGTCGCGCCGGAGATCCCGCGACTCAGGAAAATGGCCACAAAAATTCCAATGCCCAGGGCCGCGAAAGTGGTCACTGCCATGGTCAGGTTGAGCGAGCGATTCTGCCCATTCATTTGTTCCGTTTCGTCCTGCAGTAACTTGGAGTTGGAATCGACCACCTCGCCGAGGGACTTCTTGATCGCCTCGGTGGCCGGCGTGGCCTTGTCGGCGAATTCACTGCCCGCCTTCACGATGGCATCACGTTCGCTATCCGTGGCATGCTTCATCGCCGTTTCCTGGGCCTCCCGGAGAACAGGAAGCTGGCTCTTGATCTCGGCCAACCGGTCCCGGTTGACTTGCAGGCTCCAGCGCACAGCGAATTCGTCCAACTGGGCGACGTATTTTCCAATCGTGTCCCAAGTGGAATCGAAAAGCTTCTGGGCTGACTCCCTCCTGGACGGGTCCGCTCCTGCCAGAATGATTTGGCGGCCCTTGCTCTGAGTCTGATTCAACTCCCTTTGCAAGCTGGTGAGGACGTTCATCGTAGGCACGCGGACGGTCATCATGTGATTCTGCGTTTCGTTGATAGCAGTTCCCTTCGAATAGGTGAGTACCGCGCTAAGAACCATCAGGGCGAGGATCACTCCAAAGCCCAGCCCCAGTTTCTTTCCAAGGGTAAGTTTCATTTCCTTTTCCTCCGATAATTTGCGAAATTGACCTTACGGCGAACTCTCACGGAACAGCAATCGCTCAGACAAGCTTTTCATCGGCATGGAAAGTGCGGACTTTAACCCGGAGTAGGCGTTCGGCAGCGAGCGGACAATCGAAGTCGTCAAATTTGTGCTAAGTCCCGGAGTCCTCGGCGAAAGCCGAGGACTCCCAACGCAGGACCTCTGCACCTTCCGACGCTCGCCAGCACAAAGGGGGCAGCACAGAAAAGACCTCACCACCCGAACCCTCCCCGGTTCCTTCCCGCGATGACCCGCGCACCCGCTTCCTCTGCTTGACCCCATCCTGCAATCCAGATAAGATTGAGTACTGTAGATTATCTACGAGATAACGCTCGATCTTTGACAATCCCGGCCCGGGCGAGGACGCACCATGGTGCCTAGACCGAAATCGGTGCGAGTTCCGAAATGGAACGTGACAGGGGTTCGCGTACCCGCCGTAACTCCCATGTTATCTAGATTTTGCGTGTAACTCGTTTAAACTCAAAGATCTAGCACATAGTGGCAAAATAAATCTTTTGTTTTCTGGATTTTGCACACGACAAGGGGGGAGGGGGGTACCGGTTTCAAAACAGTGAACTCCGTCAAGCGGGAACGCGGCAACGGGGTGGTTATCGGCGCGCAGCCGTGGTTTCCGCCCCTTCGGTCATCTCGCAGGCTTTCTCAATGTCCAGCACGTGCATCAGCCGGTCATTCAGTTTGTGTACGCCCAAAATCATGGTCCGGACTGTACCCCGCAGAGTTTCCGGCGGAGGCTCAAAGGTGCTCTCCTCGACCTCGACCACATCGCCGATTTCGTCCACCAGCAGGCTGACTGCACCGTCCTCGGAACGCACGACCACGTTCATGGCAAGCATTCCCGCCGCTTGTGGCTCCAGTTCCAGCCGTCGGCGCAGATCAACCGCGGTGACAATCTGGCCGCGCAGGTTAATCAGCCCGCTGACCACGCCAGGAGCCAGCGGAACCTTGGTCATATCGAGAGAGCGCATAACTTCCTGGACGCCCTTCAATTCCACCCCGAACAGCAACTTATCCAGATAGAACGTGCAGAACTGTGACGTTTGAGCCATGGCTAATTCGCAACCTCCGCTGCTCTCGCAGTCTCTCCCAGCCGCGTAGCGCTCACATCCGCGCTGCGCAGAATCGCCGGAATATCGAGCATCTCCGTAACCCGGTCGCCAATCACGACGGAATAGAGAACGGTAGGCCGGGTCGCTGCCGATCTCACGTCCGCCCGGTCTTCGACAATGTCCAGAATCCGTTCGACGACCAAGCCAAACGATCGCCCATCGTGATTCAGCACCAGCACCTGAATCGGTCCCGAATCGGCCGCAGGCGGAGCCTGCAGAGCCCGGAGTTTAGCCCTCCGCTCTTCGAGCACCACGTTGAGCCGAACCAGAGGCAGGATCTGCCCGCGATACTGCGTCACCCACTGGCTCCCCGACATTTCCACCTGCGCCACCGGAAACTCCTCCAGCCGCGCCAGCGTACTGAGGGGTATGGCCATGCGAGAATCGCCGGGCCCCGCAAACAGCAGGAAGGTCTGCTTCTGCGCGACTGCGGCCGCCGATTCTGTAACCTTCTCCGCCAAGGCGCGGTCCCGGGTTTCCGTTACCACGCTGGCACGCTGCGCCAATCCGAGCACGTCCAGGATGAGGGCCACTTTGCCGTCGCCCATGATGCTCGAGCCGGCAAAGGTCTTAACCGTCTTGAGTTGCTTGCGCAGCGGCTTCACCACAATCTCTTCCGTGTCGTTGATCTGGTCCACCACCAGCCCGAATTGACGCTCATCGGCCTGCAGCACCACGATGTTGACGGCTCCGTCCCCTTCCGCCGAGTGACTGTCCGCAGCCAGCTTCAACTCCCGGTTCAGATACACCAAAGGCAGCAACCGCCCCCGCAACCGATACACCGGAGCCCCATGCACTAACTCAATCCCCTTGGCCACTTCGTCAGCCTCGAGTCGCACCAGTTCCAACAGGCTCACCTGCGGAATGGCGTAGCGATCACCGCCGCACGTCACCACCAACGCCGGAATGATGGCCAGAGTCAAGGGAATCTTGACTCGCACGGTGGTGCCCCGGCCCCGGGTAGATTGAACATCCACCGTCCCGCCAATCTTCTCGACGTTGGTCTTGACCACATCCATGCCGACGCCGCGGCCGGAGACGTTGGTGACTTTTTCCGCGGTGGAGAATCCAGGAAGGAATATCAAATTAAAAATTTCGTGCTCAGTCATGCGTGCTGACTGCTCGGCATTGATCACTCCCCTTTCGAGCGCCTTCTTGCGGATGCGTTCGCCGTTCAAGCCTGCGCCATCGTCCGTGATCTCGATGTTGACCTGCCCGCCTTCATGAAACGCCCGCAGAATCAGGCGTCCGGCCCGGTCTTTGCCGGCCTTCAGGCGCTCCTCGGGAAGTTCGATGCCATGGTCCACGGAATTCCGTACCAGATGCGTCAGCGGATCCTTAATCGCCTCGATGATGGTTTTGTCCAGCTCCGTCTCTTTGCCTTCCATCTCGATGCCCACTTCCTTGCCGCAACCGAGCGCGACGTCGCGGACGGTTCGTGGAAACTGGCTCCAGATGTTTCCAATGGGCTGCATGCGGGTCTTCATCACTTCGCCTTGGAGTTCGGTGGCGATGAGGTTCATGCGCTGGGAGACCGCCTGAAGGCCGGTGTCTTCCACCGTGTTCGAGATCTGCAGCAGCTGGTTGCGCGCCAGCACTAACTCCCCGACCAGAGTCATCAGTTTATCCAACACATTGACTCCGACTCGGATAGTCTCGGCCACAGCCTCACGCGGCCGCGACTCCGAGGTTTGCTGAGCCCCGAGATTGTCCTCCTGCTTGGCGATCACCGGCTCCTCTACATGCCCCGACGCGGCTTCTACTGGCGGGCCACTGATTGACCCTTGCACCGGTTGAAGCTTGACAGTCTTGGATACTTCCGTTGCTGTGGGCCTCTCTGATCCAAGGTCCGGGGATACAACAATGTCTTTCGACATTGCTGCAGTAATCTCTTTGCTGAGAGTGGGTGAAGCAATTTCCGCGTGCGCGGGCGGGGCTGCCGCTCCTGCTGGCTTCACGGCGGTTGCGCCAGCCTGCAAGCGGGTCAGGGTTTCTCGCAGCTCCGGGTAATCGATCTCGCCGTCGTGGCCGGTCGATTGAATTTCCTTGAGCATCTGGCGCACGGCATCCACCATGCCCAGCAGCGCCGTAGTGAGTTCCGGGTTGAGCGTGAGCTGCCCGTCGCGAAGGCGCGTCAGCAGGTTCTCTCCAACATGGGCAACTTTTTCCAGCTTGTTGAAGCCCAGGAATCCGCAGGTGCCCTTGATGGTGTGAATAGTGCGAAACACGCTAGCGAGAGCATCGCGGTCGTGAGGATTTTTCTCTAACCCGACCAGTTCCCGGTCCAGCCGGTCCAGGTTCTCGTAACTCTCGACCAGAAAATCTTGGACAATATCGCTGTCGCTCATCGCTGCCGTTCCTTTCCCAGTTGGAAGCTATTCCCAAGCGCCGGACAGGTTGTGTGTCGATGCCTGTCACTTGATCTTTGGAAGCGCGGCGCCTTGGGTACGCAAGGTTCCACGTCGCAGGGAGACGCTTTCACTCCCTGTAGTGCCCTATCGTCCAGTTCGATGATTTCCATTAGGAAGCCCATCCCGAGGTTCGGGTGAGCCCAAGTGACTGTGTCGCAATACGGACGCCAATGGAAAAATGGAATGGGACCGGGGCGCGAAGCAGAGCACAATGCAACCCGCGGCTAAGCTGTCCGATTTAGGGTTTCGACGAAAGCACGAAAAACAGCAGCACGGACAGCACAATTGCAGCGATGCTGTGGCCGCGAACGGTGCGATAACTTGAGGGCCAGGGGAACATTAATACATCAAAAACGGACATGAACTTTTCTGGCCAAAACAGTCCGGCAAGCCCGAAGGCCAGAGACACTTGGATGACCAGCGAAAGACCTAGCTCATGTAAGTTGCCATTAAGGTGGGCAAAGATCACGTTTCCCTCGACGGCTTGCAGTTAGGATAGGCGAGTCTAGCATCAGTGGCTTCCGCCGGGCAATATTACCGGGGTGCGATTCTGGATTATGCTCTGCCAGTCACTGTCGAAGCCAGAACTCGGGATTTCAGAGACAGCGAACATATCCATTGAATTTGCCGGGCAAGGAGGATAATAGTTGATTGCAAGGAGTCCTGAAATGAGTACCCTGGCGGTTCTGCAATCACTGAAGGAAAGCATTCTGAGCCAAGCGAGCGTGAAAGCCATTTACGGCGAACCCATCTCCGCGAGCGGAAAGACCGTGATCCCGGTTGCGAAAGTAACCTACGGGTACGGCGCTGGAGCGGGCACCGGCGGTGTGGGCGATACCAGCGCCCGCGGCGAAGGCGGGGGCGGTGGTGGAGGAGTACGGGCGATTCCCGTGGGCGTCATCGAAATCAGCGATCAGCAGACCCGTTTCGTCGCGATCACGGACCGCAAGAAGTTGGCTGCAGGCGTACTAGCGGGCATCGTTCTCGGTACACTGCTGGGCTGGCGCACACGGCGCTGAAACTGCGTCGGCATAACCCTGGCTGAGCCACACAATGCACGGAGGAACTCTTACGACACCGCATCAGGAAAGGCCAATCGTGCCAAAGCGTAATCTCCGGGTGCTCAACTGGATTGGCACCGTGCCAGCCATCGCAATATGCACGTCTTGCAGTCTCCAGTTCAAAGTTCCCATAAGCGCCATGAAGCGGGTCGCGGACGCCCAGGAGAGCCTTAGGGTGCAATTTGCGGAGCACCAGTGCAATGGCGACGATACCAGCACGCCAGGCCCACAAGGATAAAACCCAGCGTTCCAATGCCACAATTCGCCCCATGTCACTAATCATGACAAAGGCGGCTCTTACCCCTTACCCAGCTGACCGTATTTCGCCAATTCCAAGAAGAGTGCTCGATACCAGCCGCCTTGTATGGTTAGCCGCCTTTGCTTCCCGTCCTCGGCTCAACCTTTACGCTACTTTTCAATGTCGAAATAAATCTTTGCAGTGGTGCGGTATTGCTTGATCTTCTTACCATCCAGTTCCATTTCTAATTCTGACACTCGCGCCCATTTCATCCCGCGTACCGTCTTTGCAGCTTCTGCCACTGCGGCTTCCGCCGCCTTGGCAAAGCTCTCTTTGGAAGTTCCTACCACATCGATAACCTTTTGCGTCATTATGGATCTCCTTGGGTTGATTTATCACTGTGGATTGTACCGCTAGTGCACGCCATCGTCGCTCCGCATCCATGACCTTGCTGTAATTCGGAGGATGCCGAGCGCAAACGTGGAATCTTGGCGACAGATTCGGCGTACCATTGGGCATGAGCAGAATACCTCAAGAATACCCCAGGTCCGATCCGCGCAATCACCCGCTATCCATTCTGTTGCGACAAGAACCGGACGAAGACAACGACGACGAGGACGACGACGAGGATAATGGCAAAGCTGAGAACGATGACGATGATGATGACCAGACCGACGACGGCTACTCGGAGTGAGCAGTCGGTGAGTTCGATATTCCCTGAACGCGGGCAAAGGCACCACAGCTCGAGAGTTGGAATCGACTATCTGTGCTCAATTCGCCGGAAGGTCAGATTGATGCGGCTTCGCGTCACATTCGGCTCCTTGGGCACTTCATGCTTGAAGTTTTTCTGCGTATGGCCAGCCATGACTAGAAGACTGCCGTGTGACAATCGTTGAGAAAATGCTACGGTTCCATCCTTCCCCTTGAGTCGAAACACTCGCTCTGCTCCCAGACTGACAGCAGCGATCACCGGCCCCATTTCCGGCTCCGCATCGGCATGCAGCCCGACGCTGTCGTTTCCATCCCGGTACAGATTGCACAGCACTGCATTGTAGAGTGACCCGGGCAAAGACAGATTGGCATAGGCTGCGAGGGGAGTGGCTTTTTCGACGCGAGATTTCAGCGCGAGCAATTCCGGTATCCAGGGGAGTGGCATGTATTTTCGCCGTGAGTAGGTATAGTGCGTTCCGGAATCTCCGTAATAGGCTTCGTCGCGAGGCACAGCGTGTCCAAACGACGCTGCCCGCCGCTCCCAAGCGCATTTGCTTGTCAATGCGTCGAAAAAATAGGTTGCTTCCTCGAGCGACAGGAATCGCTCGTCATAGTAAAGTTCTGCTCCGGAGATGAGGATTGAGTTCATCATCTATTTGTGCCACAAGATCGATCCCCAGCGCCATCCCTCACTATGGAGCGCGAGGGTGACATGACGTCACGCTGCTTCACCAGTTCAAAGCCCATTTCTCTTAAGAACGCCCGCACTTCCGGCACTGTGTATTCGCGAACGTGCTCTGGCGTCATAAGAAATGGCTTTCGATCGAACAATCGCAAAAACCAATTGTGAAAGAGATCCGGCAACCTGATCCATCGTCGACTTCCCGCAAACAAGATAACTTCGTACAAGATACATTATCTACGAGATAAGAAGTTCTCTGACAACCGATCCGGGCGACGGTGCCTTTGGGCACCATTCCTATGACCGTCCCAAAATGGCATATTCGGCCTCCCGTAACTCCCATGTTCTCAGGATTTTGCGAGTAACTCCTTTAAACTCAAAGATCTAGCACATAGTCGAAATTTAAGCCATTTGTTTTCTAGATTTTGCAACCCACAGGGGGAGGGGGGTACCAGCACTAAACAATAAACCGTTCCAAAATGGGCGAGAACGAATGTTTATTGAGCCTTAGCAAAACATCATGTTGGTTTAGGAGGGTCTCGGTGATTTGATGTTGCAATTGGAATGGGTGGACCACCCTCACGACTGGCTTCCTACTACACTGTCGTCACGGTCACTACCAGTTCCCTTTCGCGGGGACCGTCGAGTTCGATGAGTACGATTCGTTGCCAGGTGCCTAGCAGGAAGAGGCCGTGTTCGACGGGGACGGCGAGCGATGTGCCGATGAGCGAGGACAGGATGTGATCGGGGACGTGCGCGGGGTTGTGGGGATGGCGGTAGCGCAGTTGAGGAATCATGGCTTCGAAGGCATCGAGCATATCGAGGTCGGTGCCGGGATCGAGGTCGGCGGTGGTGAGCGCGGCGGTGGTGTGGAGGATGAACAGGTGGACGATACCCGTGGCCTGGGAGTCATGCTTGTGGAGCAGGGCCTCGAGGGTGGGAGTGAGGTCGAGGATTTCACGTTTTTTACGGGTCTTGATGGTGATTTTTGGCATGGTGTTTTTGCGTTAGTCGGTCCAGTTCGGAGGAAGTGATGGTCGGTAGCCTCAGGGGCGAAAGCCCGGATTCTCTAAAAGCGCTTTCGGCGCGGCTGAAGCCGCGCCCCTTCAAAGCCGTCGTTTCATCAATCAGCGCCGTGCTGATCAATCAGGCCTTCTCCCTTATTGAGGATACCTTGAGGCATGGTGTATAAGACAAGGCCTATGAAACTTGCATGGTTGGTTGCTTCGGTGGTTGCGGTTAGCTTGGCAGGCTCAGAGAGTGCGGGGCAAACGCCGGGCGGGGCGGTGACGCTGGCCGCGCGGACGGCAGGGCTGCAGAAGCATGAGGGATTTGTGCCTTATTACTGGGATGAAAAAAAGGGCGCAGTCTTGTTCGAGCTTTCGCCGGCGGCGATGGAGCGGGAGTTTCTTTACTTCGCGGGGATGGGCACGGGCGTTGGGTCACCGCAGATGTTTGCGGATCGGAGCTCGTTTGGGAGTTCGGGGTTGTGCCGCTTTCGGCGGATTGGCATGCGGGTGCTGGTGATTCAAGAGAACACGGATTTCCGCGCCGAACATGGGAGCGCGGAGCTCAGGCATTCGGTGGAGTCGAGCTTTCCGACTTCTGTGTTGGCGGCGCTGCCGGTTGAGGCCGAGCAGGACGGAACGGTGCTGGTGGATGCGGGGGCGCTGATAGTAAGAGATGCTGCGGATTTGCTGTCGCAGCTGCGGCGGCCGAGCCGGGTTGTGGGTGGGGTGACGGTGCGGGAGGAGAAGTCTGGTGGGGCGGAGTGGCGACTGGATCGGGAGCGCAGCGTGCTGGACCCGGATCACAGTGGCAGTTTTCCTTTGAATACGGAATTCGAAGTGTTGCTGACTTTTGCCACCGATTCGGAGGGACGATTGAACCAGCCTGATGCGCATACTTTGAGCGTGCGCGAGCATCACTCGTTTGTGGCTCTGCCGGAGGCGGGATTTGAGGCGCGGGAACAGGATCCGCGGGTGGGATTTTTCAGCGAGAGCTTTCAGGATTTTTCGCAGGCTTATGATCGTCCGCTTACGCGATTTTTGATTAGCCGATGGCGGTTACACAAGAAAGATCCGAATGCGGCGCTGAGCGAGCCGGTGAAGCCGATCGTTTTCTATTTGGATCGGGCGATTCTGGAGCCGGTGCACTCGGCGGCGCGGCGGGGGGCGTTATGGTGGAATGCGGCGTTTGAGCAGGCAGGATTCAAAGATGCGGTGCGCGTTGAAGATTTGCCGGAGGGAGCGGACCCGCTGGACATTCGATATCCGACGATTCAATGGACGAATCGATCGGGCCGAGGTTGGTCGGTGGGGATGGTTCACGTGGATCCGCGCACGGGTGAAATTATTCACGGGGTGGTACAGCTTGATTCGCATCGCATGCGGACTGTGAATAATTACTGGGAGTCGATGATGCCGCCGGGACGCGGAGCTGAGGAGCCTGCGCTGGATACGTTTGCGGCGCTGGACAACCTTGATCCGCACACCAGCGAAGGCGAGGTGATGGAGAATCGTCTGGCTCTGCTGGCTTGCCACGAGGTGGGACACGTGCTCGGGTTGGATCACAACTTTGTGGCGAGCACTTTTGGGCGGGGCTCGGTGATGGATTATTTTGCGCCGCGGGTGCGCATTCGGGCGGATGGGACGGCTGATCTTTCGGATGCTTACATGCAGGGCGTGGGTAGCTATGACCGTTTCGCGATCGAATGGGGTTACAGCGAAGGCGGGCCGGGGATTTCTGCGAAAGACGAGCGGGGGCGGCTGGACGCGATTGTCAAGGCGGCGATGGCGAAGGGAATTGTTTGGGGAAATTACGAGGATCCGCGTTGGAATGCCTACGATGATGGAGTGGATCCGGTGGCGTGGCTTAAGGAAGTTTTTCCGGTGCGCGACGCCTTGCTGGCGCACTATGGCGCGGGAATGTTGCGGCCGGGCGAGCCGACTTCGCTGCTGGCGTCGCGGTTTCCGCTGGTTTATCTGTTTCATCGTTATGGTCTGGCGGCGGCGATTAATGTGTTGGGAAGCGCGAAGGTTCCGCTTTCACTGGCTGGCGATGGACAGCAACCAGTCACCGTGTGGCCTGCGGATGGTCAGAGAGAAGCGCTGCGGTTGGTTCTGCGGGCTTTGGATCCGGCGGAGCTGACGATTCCGGCGGGATTGTGGAGCGCGCTGGGGCCGGTGGAGAATCGTGAGGTGGATGCGGAGCGGTTCACGTCGTCGGCGGGTTATCTTTTCAGCCCCCAGGATGGAGCGCGCGCGGTGGCGGAAATTGTTGTCGGTGGATTGCTTAATGCGCAACGGGTTGAGAGGCTGGCGGTAATTTCGCGACAGGATGGCAACGCACTTTCGCCGCAGGCGGTTATTTCTGCGTTGATCACGGCCGGATTTGCCGGGGAGGCAAAGACTGCTGCTCAAAGAGACTTGGCAGGGGTGGTGCAAAGTCAAATCGCCGAGCGGTTGATGATCCTTGCGGCTAATTCTGAGGCGACGCCAGAGGTACAGGCCGTTGCTTTGGCTGGAGTCCATGAAGTGCAGAGTGCGGTGGAGAAGAGTGCGGCGAAGAGTCCGGCGTTGGAGCGGATCGATCAGGAGATTACGTTGTTTTTGCGGAACCCCAGTCAGAATACTCCGAAGATTAAATCGTCGGAAGCTCCGGCGGGACCGCCGGTCTAGCGTTGTGTCCTGGAAACACTTGGCATACGTCCGCACCTGTCATTTTATGCAGCGCGGAGGCTTTGGTGCTGCAGTCACAACAGCACAGATCCTTCGCTCTGCTCAAGGATGACAGCGAAGCGGCTGACTCCCGAAGATTCGGCCTTACGGCTTTCGCGGGGTAAATTCCTGGTTGTGCATCACTGCGATGAGCCAGCGATCGCCGTGACGGGTGACCATCCAATTCAGCAGGCCCTTGCGAATGGGAATTGGGGTTCCATCGAGATCTGTGGCCCCGGTCATTTCCCAGTGAATGTCAACCGATGCGATGTCGGAGGAGAGGAATCGAATCGAGACATCGGCCGCTGTTTGGTGAGTGTTCTTGAATCTGGTGGCAAACATTGGAGCATGAAAGTCCTCCACTGCTTTTCGCCCGTGGGCTGAGTCGCCGCGGACGTTGGTGAAATCAGCGTCCTCGGTGAAGGTTTGAGCGAAAGCGTGGGCGTCGTGCTGATTCCAGGCATCCATGAAATCAGTGACCAGGTTACGGATTGCCTGTTCGTCGTGGCTAGAGGTAGTTTGAGTCAGGGCCGAACCTACCAGCAGCAACCCAATCAGGAGCGCTTTTGTAAGCATGGTTGGATATTCTACGCTTGTGCCGCTCGGCCTCGGACGGTCTTGCGACGGCATTATTTTTTTCGTTGCACTGCTTCCAAACATCTCCCGTAGAGCTCGAGCAAGTGATTGGCATAGTCTTCTGGCTTGGAGGCGGCGCCTGAGCCCTGAAAGCCGACGCCGGAGGAACTGGTGCGGCCGTAGCCAGTGGTCATGGCGACGAACTTCATTAAGTCCAGCGCGATGTCTTCATTGCGGCGGGATGCGGATGTGATAGCGGGTGCTTCGTCCATGAATTCCTCCGAGGGAACGCGGATACTGGGGATTTCGTCGTCCATAGCTTATGAAATAAGTGCGGCAGAAAAAATGATAGCAGAAGTAGCGAATCTCACGGGCAGGTCAGTTTGAGGGCAGGGCCAGTACCAATCAATGAACCACAAAGGACACGAAGTATCACGAAGGGCTTGCATTCAGAGGCTTCGCGAGACTTAGCGCCCTTTGTGGGACAAATGGAGAACCGGGAAGCAGCGATTCTCCTAGGTCTCGATTCCTACATAGCAAACCCGCCCTACCAAGTAATCGGTCGGCTTCTTGTCGCTTTCTAACGGCACTACTTCGACCGGGTAGGTCTGGTTGTGGGGACGCAGGACCAGGTTATTCCCGGCTAATTCCACGTATTTGATGGTGGATGTGCCGTCTTTGTTGACGGCGTACATGTTGGTTTCGCCCTTGCGATAGGGCTTGAGCGAGTTGTAATGGCGGTCGATCAGGACCGTGGCTCCGGGCAAGAGGCGGGGATACATACTCATGCCGTCGCGAGCGTCGACCTGAATTACGACGAAGCGCTCCCAGTCGTCGCGGCGGCCCTCGGTCTCGGCACGCAGGCCGTGCAGGAAACTCTTCTTAAACTTGAGAATCTCCTTGACGTTCATGCTCATGACGAGAGGTTCAGTGGCAGCGATGGCGCCGTCGACGAGGAGGACATTTTGGAATTCGTCCTCGCTCGGCGGCAGGATGCTGGCACGTTTGTTGACTTCGTCCGGATCGAGCAGGTCGAGCACGGAAAGGTGTTGGACACGCAAGACTTTGTCCATGCCCTCCAGACTCAAACCTCGTTTGCGATTGAGGAAGTTGGAGATGTGAGCCTGCTTGAAGCCTGTCTGTTCGGCGAGGCGCAAACCCGTCAACCCCTCTTCTTCGATCCGGTGCCATAAAGTTTTGCGGAGGTTTTCCTGCAGTACTTTAAATTTCATAGGGGACAGTATAGCACCGTTTATAGCGGATCGCTATTGATAATGTTTATACAACATCTAGGAGGAACAGGCTGGGGCCAGCCGAGGCACGGACAACCGTGGATGGGATTTCCACAGCCAAAATGTCCATTCGCTAATAGCATTGCGCTATTGTGATCGTCGTCACAAACATCCAACAGAAAAATATTTCTTGACTTATGGCTCATGAAAAGTTATATCATAACTAAACTGTTATAACTACTCTGGTAGTCGGGAAATAAATCGATGACCTGCAATACACAATCCGAAGATGAGGGAGGGGGCTTTGTGGAATTCCGCCGCAAGGTCCGCTCCGCTGAAGTACTTTCCGCCGCGATGGAACAACTCCTGCGCATGCTGCAGTTTACGGGCAAAGTGAGTGTGGTCGTGCAGAACGGCCGCGTGTTGAAATCCGGGTACGAGGAGGGCTACTTCCGCAAGCCACCGCTGACCTGAGAGATCAGGCCGGTCGCGATGAATGATAGGTTGGACCGCTATACTCATAGTTAAATAAATTCAGCAGGTTCTCCGTAAGAGAAACGGGCCCTGTGACCGAGCAATCGGCGCAGGGCTTTTTCATTTGGAGCATTTGGCTTCGGGCTAGGCCCGAAGCTAATAACGAGTCATTGCCACGGAGGCAATTATGGAAATCGAAGGTCTGGAGATCACCCGGTTGGAACTGAAATATTGCGAAAGGTGCGGGGGGTTGTGGATGCGCACTTGGGGAACGGCAGACGTGTATTGCCCCTCGTGTGCTGTGCTCATGGCGGATCTTCCCGCGGTTCGGCGGAGGAGAAAACCGCAGTTATTGGCGAACGATCGGGTGGAGATCAAGAGCCAATGCGAAGAGTTATCAGTGTTTTGTGGCGAGGGGGGGAACGCATGAGCGGCGCCGTGATCGATCTGCTTCATGGGTGTGCGGTGACGCCGGGGATGCCGCAGTGCGTTGCCTTTGAGCATACTTTGGAAGATGACGAAGTTGTCGCTTCAAGAGCTGAGGTTGCGCCGACCGATTCATCGGAGATCGAACGTTCACAGACCGAGCCGGCTGCGAAGAAAAATTCAAGGCCGGTCGTCGACAAGACGACTGGCGGTTCGGGCAGCAATCCGGACCTGTGGTTGTACCGGGACCGTACGGTGGCCCTGCTGCGTCGGTATATGCGGCTTTCGATCGAGGTAGGTCGAATGCCGTCGCTGCTGGGGCGGGAGTTCTTTCGCAGCCGGGTTACGTCGTACGGTGCCTCTACGTTTGAAGACTCGGTGATTTTTGTGCATGACGTGGAGCGTAGCCTGGAAGAACTGAGTGAGTTCGAGAAAAAGCTGATTGCGAAGATTGTGCTGCAGCAGTTCTCGAAGGAAGAAGCGGGGCGGCTTTTGGGCTGCGGATATCGGACTGTGGAGCGCCTTTTGCCAGAAGCGTTGGATCGCGTGAGCGAGATTTTCTTGAAAAGGGGGATACTTACTGGTTTGGGCGGGACAAAACGCGATGCTCGGAAAACTTGTCAAGGGGGTAAAACTGGTCTGGTTCCCGCAAGCGAGTGAATACAAGCAGATTATATTTTTCAAAATTTGGCGGGTTTGCCCGGTTGGATCTGCTAGTCTGGATTTGGATCATAGAGATTTGCCAAGGGCGCGCTGACAGAGTGCGCCTTAACTTTTTGGGGCGATGATTGACGGGAGTCATAGAGAGGGCGACGGCAGGGGCGAGCATGCAAAGGCCACTTGCCGGGGACAAATTCGAAGCGCCGAAAAGTTGTCAAGGGGGCAAGAACGGTCGATTTCGCGCAAGCGACTGAATACAAGTCAAATATATTTTTCAAAATTTGGCGGGTTTACCATGTTTGATCTGCTACTCTGAATTTAGATCATAAAGATTTGCCATGAAGCGCGCTGGTTGCAGCGCGCCTTAACTTTTTGGGGTGACGAGTCGAGGATGGATCAGAGGATCGATGAAGAAAGCCAGGTCAAGCAAGATCGGAAAGGAATCGAAGAAAACTTCAGCTTTGCCAAAGAGAGAACTGAAACCAGTTGATCTTGGCATTGTGCGGGAGCAGGTTGAGAGTGTTGTGGGGAATCGAGCGATGGAGATGGTGGAAAGCATGCTGGAGGAAGTCGGCAAAGGCCACTACCCGGCGGTGAAATGCTTGTTTGAGATGATTGAACTGTCTCCGGCGACCACTCCCGAAGTGGCGCTCGAAGAAGACTCGTTGGCAAAAATCCTGTTGCGGCGGCTGAAGCTTCCTGAAGAGAGATATTCCGGTACCAAAGTTATGAAGGATTCTGCCTCGGACCCGGTGAAGCAAGAGAGTGATGCCGTAGAATGAAAGTCAGTGAGTGGTCGAAGATTGCTGAGGGCTGTTCGTCGGCTGCTGGGCGTTGGTCGACGGCTTTGGGAAATCGTGGCGATTTGCGAGCCTCCCCGGCATCACACAAAATCTTGCGACACGGGACTTTGCTGATGGATATGAGTTGGGTGACCGGTCGGATTGCAGTTGGAGGGGGTATATGGACAGCGGAGAACATGGCCCAGGTGGCTCGTGCTGGCATAACTCACATTCTCGACATGCAAATTGAATTCGACGACACGCCGCTGGCTGCGCCGTACGGGATTACGGTGTCGTGGAATCCGATTGATGATGACTTCCAGCCGAAATCTCCGGAGGTTTTCCAGCGTGGGGTGGATTTCGCACTGGAGGCGCTTGACGAGGAGGGCAGTAAGCTTTTCGTTCATTGCGCCGCAGGAGTGCACCGGGCACCGATGATGACACTGGCGATCTTGTGTTCTCTGAGTTGGAAACTGGCGGACGCGCTGCAGTTGATCGAAGCCAGGCGTCCGGTAGTGGATTTCGCGGAGGTGTATGTGAATAGTGTGAAGGGGTATTTGGAGCAACAGGTAAAGATTGGGAAGTAGCTTCTAGCTTTGGGTTGCCGGGTCTCATCTCCAGGGTTATTCCAAGATAACTTCGCGTGGTTGGCCTTGCGGTTAGCGAGGCGGACGCTGAGGTGTGAGTTGCGGCAGAAATTTTGAAGATGTACTAAGCCAACGGAGGAGTTTATGTTCGACGCGCGCCGCCCTTTTGGGTGGCTTTTTCTTTTGCTGCCAGTGCTGGTGGCACTGGTGGGGTCAGCGCAAACGCTTCCCACGACGACAATCAGCGATACCGTGTATCGCGCGGACGGGACTCCGGCCGGAGGGACCCTGCTCATTTCATGGCCGGAGTTTACCACCGCGGCGCTTGGGGCAGTGGCGGCGGGAAATACGAGTGTAACGCTTGGGGCTGGGGGTGCGTTGTCTGTGGGCTTGGTTTCGAACGCGAACGCAACGCCCGCAAACACGATTTATACGGTGGTCTATCCGCTGTGAGCTGAACCGGAAGAAATGTTGAAATATGCATGGTTGTCAGCCCGAGCGCCGTGAAAAGCCGCCGTCAGCGCGACTTGCAACTAATAATCTTCAAATGTAGAGGTGGCTTGTGAATCTGACCGACCAAAGCAATTCGATACCCCTGAAGGAACACCTGCTCGCCCTCCTTGCCACCGACCGGGACATGGACGCCCAAAGCAAGGCTTTCATTGACCTGCGTTTCGAGTTGGCCGAAAGAGCGCTGGAATTGGACCACATTGAGATGCTTCGCCGCCTTGATCTATTGAATCACGCGCACGAAGATGCGCGGCAGAAAGAGGCAAGTTTTGTCAGTCGCGAGGTGTATGAGAGTCAAGTAAGGGACAATAACAAGTGGCGCGACGAAGTAAACTCTGCGCTGTCCACTCGGCAAGGCAGATCCTCCGTGACCTCTGGTGTTGCGGGCGCGGTTGGAGGGTTGGCCCTGAGCGCCCTGTTCGCGATGATAATGTACCTTGCCAAAGCAATGTTAAACGGCTTTCCGAAATAGATTTCCCCTCGTTTTTCGTCGGTTGCCTGAACCACTTCATCCCTACACCTTCTAAGTTTCCCTTCGAATTCAGGAGATACAGCGATGGACTTCTTAGCAACACTCCTACAGACGATTGCCTTCGTCCCCGCAGTGGTGAACGGGATTGAAGGCTTGTTCAACCACCGCACAGGAGCGGAGAAAAAAGATGCCGCATTGTCATTCTTGCAAGCGGCCTTGTCGGTGAGCAGCGCGGTCGCCAATCGGCAGATCGTCGATCAGGAAAAGTTTACAGATGGCTTGGGGAAAGTGATCGACGGCGCCGTGGAGTGCTTAAATGCTTCGGTATGGGCAAAAGCAAAGTAGGGGCTGCCAAAACCACAACCCACGACCGCTTTTATTTGATCGTGCGGGGATACCGTTGTCTATCCGACCTCTTCGCTCCAGTTTTCCAGCGTCTTCTTCACAAAAGCCATAAATTGATCCGCAACCGCGCCATCGATGAGGCGGTGGTCGTAGCCGAGCGTTAAGTGAACGACGGAGCGGATGGCGATGGAGTCGTTGCCGTCCTTGTCTGTCACCACAAGAGGAGTTTTGGTGATCCCACCCACACCCAGAATTGCTGAGTTTGGCTGATTGATAATCGGCAGCCCAAATACGGCACCAAACTGCCCTGGGTTGGTGACGGTGAACGTCGAGCCCTCTACTTCGTCGGGCTTGAGTTTCTTCGAGCGCGCCCGCTCGCCCAGGTCGGAGATCCCCCGTTGCAGCCCGAGGAAATTCAGCTCGTCAGCATTTTTCAGTACAGGAACAATGAGTCCCCAATCCAGCGCCACCGCGATTCCTACATGGACGTGCCGATGATAGCGGATGTTTTCGCCCTCGATTGAGGCGTTGACAATCGGGAACTGCTGCAGCGCGATAATCGCGGCGCGCACGAAGAATGGCATGAACGTGAGTCGCGCTCCATGACGCTGTTCAAAAGCGCCCTTGGTCTTGTTGCGCAGCTGCACGATGCGCGTAATGTCCACTTCGAACATGGCGTGGACGTGAGCGCTGGTGCGGCGAGATTCGATCATCCGCTGGGCGATAATCTTGCGCATCTGAGTCATCGGCACCACGTCTCCAGGAATGCCCGCCGGAGTAGCCGCCACAGGCCGCGGCGAAGATGCAGACGACGAAGCCGCTGGCGCGCTCTGGCCCGCGGAGACGGCGGGAGCGGCCGCAGTTTCCGGCCTGTCCAAAAACGCCATAATGTCCTGCTTGGTAATGCGGCCACCCATACCGGTGCCCGCAACCTGCGAAAGATTCACGTTGTGCTCGCGAGCAATCTTTCGAACAAGGGGTGAGGAGCGTGCATGATCGTCCTCTCCTTCTTCGCGCCCAGCTTCTTCGCGTGCAGCCTCGGGCGGAGCGGTAGGACGCGGGGTTGCCGCTTGTGTCTTCGGGGGCACCGCCGGCGCAGACGCAGGTACGGTCGCCTTGGGAGGAGCAGCAGACGTCGCCACAGCCTCGCCATCGCCAGCGATCGTCCCCACTACCGTGTTCACCTGCACGGTATTCCCCTCAACTACTTTGATATCCTGCAGAATTCCCGAGGCAGGCGCGGGAATCTCGGCATCCACCTTATCCGTCGAGATCTCAAACAGCGGCTCGTCGCGCTGTACCTTATCCCCAGGCTTCTTCAGCCACTTGGTGATAGTCCCCTCAAAAATAGATTCGCCCATCTGCGGCATAACGATATCGGTAGGCATAAATTCCTTCCACGAGGTCCCGGTGGTAAATCTCGGGCCTAACGTAACCTTTAATTATATCCAAGCTCAGATGTCCGCCCACCTTCAGTGCTTGTCCTCGTCTTTTTCGGAGCCAGCAGGCGGCGGACCCACTCCGAATGATTTCTTCCAATAATCCTGAACACCCGGTGGCAGTTTCTGCACGCGTGAAAGAAATCCCGTGACTTTCCAAATATCCTGATCGCTGAGAGCCTTGCTCCACGCCGGCATGCCGGTATAGCGAACTCCGGTGCGAACTGCGTAGTAGATGTGCCACTCAGGGTCATCCAGCGGATCAAGGATCAACTGCGGCACAGGCGGATAAAATGACTTCTCCAGCGGACTAGGCTTATTATCGAGCGTGCCGTGGCACATCGAGCAGTTCATGGTGAAGACCTTCATGCCGTCGATTAAATTCTCGTCGGTTGGCGGAATGGGGTTGCTCACTCGCGGTGCGTGGCGCTCCATGGAAGCGTCCAGAGCGCTCATGGCGATGCGGCGCTCGAGCCGAGGTGGAGTCGCATCAGCGCTGGTCGGCACGAAGCCAAGGGTCGCCACAGCCAGCCCACCCAGGCCCAGCACCATCAGCGTGACAATAATTCCGAGAATGAAGTTACGCATTTATCCTCCCCGCTTCTTTGTGACCATGGAACCTATGCGGGCTAGCTTATACCCTGCGTCACAACCACATCGTGCAGAGTAAATTTCACTGAGCTCTCAGCAGACGCCAATAATTATTAACTAATACTCCTTCAGCCGGCGCGCTTCCCGCACAATGTCGCTAACCTTGGGCAGGAAATATTCTTCCTGAGGCGGAGAGAACGGCACCGGAGAATCCTGTGCGGTGACGCGCACGATGGGACCATCGAGATCGTCGAAAGCCTCTTCGTTAATGATCGCCGCGATCTCCCCTGCAATGCCACCAGTGCGCACGTCTTCATGCAGCAGGATCACCTTATTCGTTTTGCGCACCGTCCGGGCAATCGCCTCCCGGTCGAGTGGCGAAAGGGTGCGCAGATCGACCACTTCCAGTTCTGTTCCCTCTTTTGCCAAAATCTCCGCGGCTTCGAGCGCGACGTGCACCATCGCGGCATAAGTAATCACGCTCAAGTCGCGGCCCTCGCGAGCAACTCGTGCCTTGCCAAGTGGCACGACGTAATCTTCGGCCGGAACGTCTTCTTTGATGCGCCGATAAAGATATTTATGCTCGAAGAAGATCACCGGATTGTTGTCACGAATCGCAGCCTTGATAAGACCTTTCGCATCGTACGCGCTGGCCGGACAAACCACCTTTAGCCCCGGCGCATGCACAAACCACATTTCCGGATTTTGCGAATGAAATGGACCGCCGTGGACGTTTCCCCCACTCGGGCCGCGAATTACCGAGGGGCGCAGGTGCACTCCAGCGGTAGTGGGCTTTAGCCACCATGTTCACAATCTGATTGAAGGCGCATCCGATGAAATCCATGAACTGAAACTCGGCCACGGGACGCATGCCGGTAAGTGAAGCCCCGAAAGCCGCCCCGACGATGGCAGATTCGGCAATCGGCGTGTCAATCACGCGCTCGGGCCCGAAGCGGTCGATGAAGCCATCGGTCACTTTGAAAGCGCCGCCGTAGATGCCAATGTCTTCCCCAATGCAGAACACGGTAGGATCGCGCTCCATCTCCTCCCAGATCCCCTGGCGGATGGCTTCGAGATAGGTAAGTTGAGGCATAGAGTCCGGGCTTACCGCATTTCCTCTCTTCAGATCTTCACGAAGCACGCGGATTGTTATTTGTACGAAAGTATGTTATTGTACCAAGTGTACATATTGTAACTTGGAGTGTGCAAATATGTCGCCAAAGCTGACCGCTACCGTCGCCCGCCAGAACTTCTCTGACATCGTAAATCGCGCGGCATATGGCGGCGAGAGAATTGTAGTGCACCGGCGTAAGAAGCCGATAGCCGCAGTGGTGCCGATCAAGGATCTGGAGTTTCTCGAAAAGCTGGTGGACGAAATCGACATCAAGGCTGTGCGCGAGGCCATGAAAGAACCTGGTACGATTCCCTGGGAGACCATCAAGCGGAAGCTCCGGCTTTAGTGTAGGCGCGTTGCATGGCTTATGCGATCCAATTCAAACCAGCCGCGCTGCGGCAGTTAGAGAAGCTTCCACGTGATGTCCAAAAGCGTATAGCCTCGAGGGTCCACGCGCTTCGCGACGATCCTTTTCCTGCCGGATGCAAGAAACCGCTCGGCGAACCCGATACTTGGCGCGTGCGGGTCGGCGACTACCGCGTGATTTACCAGGCGCATCGCGGCGTTCTGTTGGTTCTCGTGATAAATATTGGCCATCGACGAGAAGTTTACCGGTAGACTTCTAAGCCTCATTTCAGATGTACCGCCGCGTTGGTTTGCTTAGGACCAGTGGAAGCTTTCATCTTCGTCCTTGGTGCTCCGTACTTCGGCTTGATCTCATGACAGTCGCCCTCGCAGTACACGCCTCCTGCTGCCGTTTCCGGCTGCGGCATGGGTGATGCCACTGCGAAGTCGCGATCGGCTTCAAGTTCGCGCTCCACCTCAGCTATCAGGTTTTCGTTTTCCGGCGAAGTCAGCCATTTCCTGATGTTCACCAGATAGTTTTCAAAACGAGCAATTGGGTCGCGCTTGCGCCAGTACTCGAACAGCGGCTTGGGAACGTACTCAGCTGCATCATGAATGGCGTGTCCTTTCATGCGCATCATCTTGGCTTCGATGAGCGTGGGCCCCTCGCCACGTCTGGCGCGTTCGCAGGCCTCATGAGCCGCGTCATAAACCTGGCAAGCGTCGGTGCCGTCGACGATCACGCCCGGAATTCCGTAGGCGATGGCCCGTTCGGCAAGATCCTTCACGCGAAACTGCATGTCAGCAGGCGTTGAGTATCCCCAAAGATTGTTCTCTACGAACAGCACCAGGCCAAGATCCTGCACCGCCGCGAAGTTCAGCCCCTCGTAAGTCACCCCGGTCGACTGGCCGCCATCCCCGATGTAAGTCATCGCAGCAATGTTGCGACCCTGCAAACGCGCGCCCAGAGCCACGCCGGCGAGCACAGGAATCAGGTCGCCAAGGGTCGAAATAGGCGCAACCACATTACGTTTCCCGATGTCGCCGAAATGCGATGACGCATCGCGCCCCTTCGTCGGCGAACCCGCCTTCGCCATATACTGCATCATGATGTCGCGAGCGGAGAAGCCGCGAACCAGCAGCGATCCCTGGTTGCGGATCATGGGGCCGAGCCAATCGTCCGCATGAAGCGCGTAGGCTGACGCGCAAGAGCAAGCCTCCTGGCCGAGACCAAAATAAACACCACCCACGACTTTTCCCTGTTTGTAAAGGTTCTCCAGCGCAGTTTCCATCTTGCGATTTAGAAGCATCCATCGGTAAATCTCGATGCATTGCTTCTTGTCGAGATACTTCGATTCGCGAATGGGTGGAACGGGTGCGTTCAGCTCACCCGTCACTTCGTAGCGAACTTCATTGCCCTTTCGAATTTGACGAATGTTGAAGCTGGGCTTTTCCAGTCGATAGTCGAGAATCGTGTAGCTGCGCTGCGAAGGACTTAACGTGGGAGACTGCAATGCATGCCGGCCACGACCATTGGAACTCTGCCGGACAGGAGCTTTCGCAACAACCTTTTTCTTTTTGACCATGACTTGATTGTCGGCAATTCCGTCTCAGGAGAATCCTAACCCGGGTCGCAGCAATTGGCCAACTCCGGCGAGGGTGCGCGCCGCAAATCAAGCGTTAGGCCCAGAACGTATCTTCTTCTTTACGCAGTTTGCGCAATTCATCCGGAGGCTTCATGGGCACGCCGACCGAATGCCCAAGAAGAGAATCCAGAGTTTCCAGCCAAAGCATCTGGCTCTCAAACACCACCCCGAAATTACGCGATACCGAATGCGCCACGTCCAGCAACGAAAGCTGCTGCCCTAATTCCATTGCCATGGAAGTCACGGGCTTCGAGGTGATGCCACAAGGAACGATCAAGTCGAAGAAATCGAGATCGACATTCACATTCAAAGCAAACCCATGTGAGGTCACGCCCCGTGAAATGTGAACACCAATCGCCGCAATCTTGCCTTGACTCTGCCTCGTGTGGAATCGGGCCTCTGACAAGGTTGAAGCGACGACAACCTCGTTGTCTGGTCGACTCTCTGATTGCCCCTGCACGGCTCGAAGGCCCGTACCCACACGCTCCGAGGTCGTCCACACCCCAGTCAACCCCACTACGCGTTCCGCCGAAATGCGAAAATCAGCACAGGTGCGGATCAGAACTTCTTCCAACCGGCGCACATATTCCACCGCCCCTAATGTCTTCCGTTTACCATCAACCGAGCTAAAACCACGGAGGTCAAAGATGGGATAACCAACGATCTGTCCTGGACCGTGGAAGGTCACGTCGCCGCCACGATCGCATTCGAAAATCTCCACGCCACGCTCCGCAAGTTTTTCGGGCGAAGCAATCACGTTTGCAGCTTTCGCGTTCCGTCCCAAGGTGATGACTGGAGTGTGCTCAAGCAATAACAGCAAGTCACCGACGCGGCCGTCCTTGCGAAGTTGGACCAGCCTCTGCTGCAAACGCAACCCAGTAGCGTAATCGAGGGTTCCAAGTTGAAGAACAGAGATCAAGGTTTCCGCCGCACATTTCTTAATGGGCCTGTGCCGGAACCTCGACATAGGCGGAATACGTGTGTGGTTCAGGCACGGGCTGACCGCTGCGCGCCATGCCTTCTAAGTGGAATTCGACGGCCTCCCGCATCTGGCTCTCTACCTCCGCACGAGTCGATCCTGTTGCGATGCAACCATCCAGGTCGGGCGAGTAAGCCGAATAGCCACTGCGTGTTTCCTCTACGACAATCAAATACTTTTTCATATCTTCAATCCTGCCTGTTTCAGAATACTATTGAACGTGCCCGGCCCCAAATCATCGTTGGGTTTGCCAGGCACCGTGACTAAGCCTGATTTGGTGGGATGTTTAAACTGGCGATGGCTGCCCCGCGTGCGATCCAGGTACCAGCCGTCCTCGTCAAGCATCTTCAGAACTTCCCGTACCTTCATACATCCAAAGCCTACGCGTTGATCGCCATCCCATACACGCTGTTCGACGCATCCAGCATTGCCTCAGCCAAAGTCGGATGTGCATGGATGGTCCACATCAAATCTTCCACAGTCGCCTCGAGTTCTATCGCGGCTACGGCTTCCGCAATCAGTTCCGTAGCTTGCGGCCCGATGATGTGCACCCCCAGAATCTCACCGTAGTCCGCATCGGAAACGATCTTGATAAAACCTTCATGCTGGCCCACGATCGACGCTCGCGAGTTTGCGGTAAATGGAAATTTCCCGATCTTCACGTTGTAACCCGCCTCGTGAGCTCTCTCCTCTGTCAGCCCAACGCTGCCGATCTCCGGATGGCAATAAGTCGCATTCGGAATATGCTCCGGGTTGATCGGTTTCCCAGGCTTGCCCGCGATCTTCGTCACCGCCACAATGCCTTCCATGGCGCCCACGTGCGCCAATTGTGGCGTTCCCAGCACGATGTCCCCAATCGCATAGACGCCGGGTTCGCTGGTCTGCATCCAGCTATCGGTTTTGATAAAGCCTCGATCCGGCTTGATGCGTGTCTTTTCCAGTCCAACGTTTTCAGTGCGAGGCTTGCGCCCAACCGCGATCAGAATCTTCTCAGCTTCGATCTTTTGCTGCTTGCCGCTAACCGTGAAGGTCACTGCGATTCCAGATTTCGTCTTTTCGACTTTCTCAACCTTGGCGCCGGTATGGAAAGCGATGGCGCGCTTCCGATACACACGCGCCAGTTCCTTGGAAATGTCTTCGTCCTCCACCGGAACTAGACGCGGCAGCATCTCAAGAATCGTAACTTCGGAATCAAAAGAGCGGAAAATCGACGCGAACTCCACGCCCACCGCCCCCGCACCCACGATCACCAGTGACTTCGGAATCTCCTTCAAATCCAGAATCTCAATGTTGGTCAATACGCGCGCGTCCGGCTCCAACCCCGGAATCATACGGGCTTCCGAGCCCGTAGCCAGAATCACATTTTTCGTTTTGACCAGATTACTCCCGCTGCCAGCGGTGACCTCGACCGTCAGTACTCCATTCTGCGCCGGACCAGTGAGCTTGCCGTAGCCCTTGATCGTCTCCACTTTGTTCTTGCGCATCAGGAATTCAAGGCCCTTGGCGTGCTTGTTCACGATCTTCGATTTGCGCTCCTGAATCGCCGCCCAATTCAGCTTGCGCGAATCCACGCCCTCAATCCCGAACTCCTTCGCGTCTTTCAAGCGATCCCAAATCTCAGCATTAAACAAAAGAGCTTTGGTGGGAATGCAGCCCACATGGAGACAGGTGCCACCAAGAAACCCGTCCTTCTCAATGAGCGCAGTCTTCAAACCGTATTGACCGGCACGAATGGCCGCGGTGTATCCCGCCGGCCCGCTGCCCACGATGGCAATGTCATAAATGGTTTCAGGCAAAGCAGTGCCCCCCAAAAAGAATAATGGCGACTGTCCAAATAGGTGATTCTACGACAGGCCTTAAGGATTCGCGAACCAGCGACCACAAAGATTCGTATCTACAAACAGAGATCGCTCGAGTGGTAGACTACTTTCAGCAGGAGGTAACTTGTATGTCCCTCTTCGCCATCTTCTTTTTCCCGATCTTCGGCTTCGGGTTTCTCTTCTATTTCCTGCCTGCCATCATTGCCGCCGCGCGGAGCAAGCGGGATTTACTCTCGATATTCGTTTTGAACCTTCTCCTGGGTTGGACCGCGATCGGATGGGTGGTCGCCTTGGTCTGGGCGCTTAAGACCGACGTCCCGCTCGCAGCCCGCTGATGCCGTTGGAAATCCCAAAGAAACTTCAGGCGGAGCCGCACTTACGCCAGCAAACGGGCTGCATCCTTCGCGTAGTAAGTAAGAATAATGCTGGCGCCGGCGCGCCGGATCGAGAGCAGCGACTCCATCATCACTCGTTCTCGGTCGATCCAGTTGTTGCGAGCCGCCGCTTCGATCATGGCGTATTCGCCTGAAACTTGATACGCCGCCAGAGGCAAGTCAAAGCGTTCGCGCGCTGCGGAAATCACGTCCAGATAAGGCATCGCCGGTTTCACCATGATCATGTCCGCGCCTTCTTCGATGTCAAGTTCGATCTCGCGCATGGCCTCGCGCAGATTTGCTCCGTCCATTTGATAGGACCGGCGGTCCCCGAACTGCGGAGTCGAATCAGCGGCCTCGCGAAAAGGCCCGTAAAAAGCCGAAGCAAACTTTGCCGCATAAGAAAGGATCGGCGTATTAGCCAGGCCAGCATGATCGAGCGCATTGCGGATAGCGCCCACGCGGCCATCCATCATGTCGGAAGGCGCAATAATGTCCACGCCGGCGCGAGCCAGAGAAACGCTGGTGCGGGCCAACAGTTCGAGCGTGGCGTCGTTGACAATCTCGTAATCGGTGGCAACCGCCGGGGGCGCGGCAACCGCAGCCCCCAGCGACTGCGGATGAGCAGCGCGCACAATTCCGCAATGACCGTGCGACATGTACTCGCACAGGCACACGTCGCCCATGATGATAAGCTTCGGGACTTCGCGTTTGATAGCGCGAGCCGCCTGCTGCACGATTCCGTCGTCCGCCCACGCGCCGGTCGCCAGTTCATCTTTCTTTTCCGGCAGCCCAAACAAGATGATCGAAGGCACCCCCAGGGAGTGCGCCTCCTGCGCCTCTTTCACGGCCTCGTCCACCGAGAGATTGAAAACCCCCGGCATGGAGCGCACTTCCTTGCGCACGCCTTTCCCCGGACAAACGAACATGGGATAAACCAATGACGTCGGGGACAGCCGGGTTTCGCGCACCATAGATCGCAACTGTTCACTTTGACGAAGGCGGCGAAGGCGTGTAATCGGAAAGGCCATGGCGGCAACCTCGGAGGGGCAAAATGTCCGTGCCTACAACCAAACGATTCTAGCAGAGCCAGACCCCAGCTTCTTGTAACATGGAATTCGGGGTACTGTCCTAATTTCAATTTTCACAGGGCAACGAATCGGGGGGCCAAATGATGCGCCCTGAGAAAGTACGCAGTAAGCAACAGCTTGACGAAGAGGCAATACAATATGTAACCATTTTGGTTGACAAGATACAATCCCGGTTATACAGTCAAGGCATGCCGAGCAATTCCGACGTTCTGGAAAGCATGATGCAACGGCTAAAGTATGAGTGCCAGTGGCTTAATCGCACCAGAAACGAAATGCGAGAATTGCGCGAGGCCTATAACCGATTCGTTGATTTACGAGACGAACAGGTCAGGCACGAGCAGAGAGTGGAGCGGATACTTGGCGTCTTAGGCGCGGAGTTAGCCGAAGAGCTGGCGAAGCGGACGCAGACGAAGAGATTAAACATGTAGACATGTCGCCAGTGGAAGCTTTGCGACTGGAAACTCCGCTCTGGATGATGATGGAAGAGTATCTGCATCACGTCCCGGAGGCTAGGCTTACCGACATGCAAGATTTCCTTCAATCTAGTGTGCAAATAAAAGAGGCAAATCGGTACGCTATGGAATCTGCACTAAAACGGCATCCCGACGTGTTTAAGGTACGAAAGAAAGGGCGGGAGAAGTTTGTTTCGCTGAAACAAAGAAAGGAGTAAGCAGGATGCCGCCGCCACCAAAGCATAGCCGCAAATAATTTGAGCCGTTAGAAGGTTGCAGCTTCTAGCGGCCCGTAACCAAACAATCCCGGCAAGCCGAGAGTGCTAGGTCCACAAACCGCATTATCGGCTTGCCTTTGCTGTGCCGTCAAGCGGCAATTGAGGAGCCGATGAATCGAATCTCGCCTGAGAAAAAACTTGCGGTAATCTCTGCGCTCCTAGAAGGCAACTCCGTCCGTTCAACCGAGCGCATGTCCGGCATACACCGGGATACCATCTGCCGTCTGATGGTTGAAGTTGGCGACCACTGCAACGGTCTCATGGATGGCAGCATGCGCAATCTGCGCTGTGCTCGCGTCCAGTGCGATGAAATCTGGACCTATGTAGGCAAGAAGCAACGCCGCATTCGCAAAGGTGATTCCGTCGAACTGGGCGACCAGTGGGTATTTGTCGCGATGGACGCGCAAACCAAGTTAGTGCCTTCGTTCGTTGTCGGTAAGCGCACGAACGACGTTACTCTTGCCTTCTTGCGTGATCTACACTCTCGCCTAGTCGATGCCAGATTTCAGATTACTACTGATGGTTTTCACTTCTACGAACTGGGAGTTGAGGACGTGTTCGGAGGGAGTGCAGACTTCGCGCAGCTTGTGAAGCTGTTTGGTGACTACGGCCAGCAGGGCGAAGGACGATACTCCCCACCAGGAATCACGGAGGTCATATCCAAAGTGCGGAACGGTCGGCCTGATCCTAAGCACATCAGCACGTCATTTGTTGAGCGGCAGAACTTGACCATGCGAATGCAGATGCGAAGATTCACGCGGCTGACGAATGCTTTCAGCAAGAAACTAACGAACCTAAAAGCCGCTTGCGCTTTGCACTTCGCGCACTATAATTTTTGCCGCGTTCATTCGACACTGCGCGTGACGCCGGCGATGGCGGCTGGAATCTCTAATGAAATCTGGTCACTGGAAGCGTTGCTTGGGTGAGTAAGAGCCTGTACGATGGCTTCCAGTGTCGCATCAAGCGGGAGGCTGTATGGCGAACAGAACGGGCATGGAAGTGCTAATTGCCACCTTGGAAAATCTTTATCTAGATTATCTAGCGTTTCGCCACATTGCGAAAGCTGCTGAGCCACAGAAGTGGGCAGCCCATTTGAACGATTATAGGCGGGCAAACTCCATCCGTTTCGGGCGGCAGTTTGATGAGATAGCCGATGTTCTTCGAACTTCCATGCCTGCTTGTCCACCGGAGTTTGACGCAGCCGCTCAGCGATTGGCAGACCTTCTAGCGGAAGGGATGGTGTCATAAATGAAAACAGAAATCGCGCTTGTGTTGGTCGCGTTCGCCCTAACTGGCGGGTTTCTGTTAGGTCGCCAATTTCCGGCCCATCATTATGAGCCGTGGAGAGAAGCACGATGGGCTTATGACACGACAACTGGGAAGATTTGCGACCCATGGGGCGTGCAAGCCAAGAAAACCGGAGACGTATTCGACCAGCTACCGGATAACCCAATCGACAAAGCATTGGCCCAAGGTTCCAATGATCCGTGGGCTAGTGTACTCAAGACTGAGAATACGCACCCGCCGTGCAAATAACAGTCCGCAAAACGGACAGGGCTGGTTTATGACGAAATACTATCGCGTAAAGTGCGCTAATCCGAAAGAGGAGCCGCACTGGATTCGTTTGGAAGACGTGGAGTTCCCGCCGAATCCAAGGGCGGCATTGGCTCCAATTCTATGCCCAATATGCGGTTGGCTTGCTTCCTATCGACAATCAGAAATTGGGTATCTGGGAACTGAACCTCAACATTATGCGTCTTGATGTATTCCGGCCAATCCGCTGCTTCTTGTGCGGTCATCGGAATCGTGTGACCCATCGGAACCAAGTAAACTGTTTTCATTTTCTTCGCGCAATCGCACTGCTTCTCGCGCTGGTCCTAGTGGCGTGCGACAGGAACAATTACGAGGTAGTTGAGCGGACACAAACAGAAGCACCGAACTACGGCGCATCGGGAACTCATACTGAAGTCCACTACGTCTTGCGGCACAATGGACGTAAGATTCATGCAACGTGCGCCAGTGAGATTGATAGGCTCGACCCGACTGCAGCATGTACCTTTAGACCGCTCCGAACATACAAATGCGTATTGGGCGAGGACAAGGATGCCAAAGTCTTGAGTGACCTACACTGCAAAGACTCTAACGGCAACAACGTTTACCTGTACGTGGACAAAGAAGAATGAAAAAATAAGGAAACCACAATGAACGACGAAACCCTTATCATCCTAGTTGCGATTTCAAACCTAATGAACCTGGGCACAGCGCTAAGCACGTTGAGCACGTATATGAGCAAGCTACGCGAGAGGTGCAACAGTATCGCCAATCTGAAAATCAATCTGGCAGTGAGCGTCGGTAGTCGTCACATAATTTCTTGCGACGGCGGAGGCTTTAAGCCATCGCATTGCGGTTCGGAGTAGGTCAATTTGGCATTCAGCGTCCAACCCGCTACTCGCGGCAGCGCCCAACACAGATGCAACTTTGGGGTCGGTGGCTTCAATGAGCAGACGAATATGCTTCTCCGATCTCAGGCAATTACGCTGCCAACGTGAGTTAAGATTGAGGGCAAATTAGGACAGTACCGAATTCGGATGTCTCCCCAGCCGCTTCCCCAAACCAGCGCTCGCGTGCTCGAATTCGATTCTCTCCGCGACTTGCTGCGCGGATATGCCTATTCGCCGTTGGGGCAGGAGTTGATCGTTCGCCTCGCGCCCACCACCGATCGCGAGTGGATCGAGAATCAGCAACAGCTAACCAGCGAGATCCGCGAGTTCCATCGCGTGGGCGGACGCTTCGACTTTTCCGCATTGCTCGACGTGACCAAGCAGGTGAATAAGTCTCGCATCGCGGGGGCTGCTCTCGAGACCACCGATATTCGGGACGTAGTGCTAGTGGTAGATCGTGCCGCCGAGTGGCGCGAAATCGCGCTGAACCCGCCAGCCGCGATGAAGTTCGAGTGGAAGGCTGTGGCGCAGCTCTCGTCGGAGATCATGGACTTCACCGAATTCCTGCGCGCCTTCCGTAACAAAATTCTGCCGGATGGCACACTCGACGATAAGGCCTCGCCTGAACTTGCCCGCATTCGCCGTGAGATAGAAAAGCAGCGCCGTTCAATCCAGGAATCTCTACGGAGCTATCTGCGCCGATTATCCGAAGGTGGAGCGGTGCAGGACGAGCTGGTTACGATTCGCGGCGAACGCTTCGTAATTCCAGTCAAGGTAGAGCAGAAACGGCGAGTCCAGGGCGTGGTGCACGGCGCCAGTTCCAGCGGACAAACCGTCTTTGTCGAACCGTTGGAAACCATCGAACAGAACAACGAACTGGTGCGATTGTTCGACGAAGAGCAAGCCGAAATACACCGCATCCTGGTCGAGATGACGCGTCGCATCGGGGAAAACGCGGCACCAATTCTATCCGCAGTCGGCACGCTTGCGGAACTGGAGCTACAGTTTGCCAAAGCACGATTCGCCGACGAATACAATTGCGTCTCGGTAGTCTTGTCCGCGCAAGACTCACGTGGGGACGGCCGCCCTCGGCCGTCCAGGTCGAGCAAGGATCGACTGGTTCTCGTTAAAGCTCGCCATCCGCTGCTCGAACGTAACTTGAAAGCAAAAGGTAGCCACGTTGTTCCCACCACCATCGAACTCGAAAGTGAGGGACAGGAACTGGTTATCACCGGCCCGAATACGGGAGGCAAAACAGTCGTCCTGAAAACAGTTGGCCTTTTGGCGCTGATGGCGCAATGCGGAATTCCAGTTCCGGCCGATCGCGCAGAACTGCCGATATTCGACGCGGTGCTGGCCGACATTGGCGACTACCAATCGATCGAGCAGAATCTTTCAACCTTCTCAGCCCACGTCACCAACATCGATTTCATCTCACGCACCGCAACTGCCAAGTCACTAGTTCTGCTCGACGAACTCGGCTCCGCCACCGATCCCGAAGAAGGTGCAGCCTTGGCTGTCGCCATTGCTGAGCACTTTCGCCATATCGGTTGCATCACTATTATTTCAACGCATCACACATCGCTGAAGGTTTTCGGCGCGAACACGGCAGGAGTGATCAACGCTTCCGTGGGGTTCGACGAAGCCACGCTGCAACCAACCTACGAACTAAAGATCGGGGTGCCGGGAGCATCCGCCGGCATCAACATTGCGCAGCGGCTGGGTCTCAATCCCACCATCATTGACACAGCCCGTGCCCGCTTGGGTTCGCAGGCCCGAGATGTCGGCCAATTCCTCGACCGCCTCCATGTCCAATTGCGCGAGGCCGATGCCGAACGCTTACGCTTGCGCACTCGCGAAGAAGAAATCCAGCGCGAGAAGGCTTATCTTGCCGTCGAAGGCAAAAAAGAACAGCAGGCCAAGATCCGAGAAATGGAAAAGAAACTCGACACCCTGCTGCGCGATTTCGAGTACCACGCGCGCGAAATGGTCAACGCCATCGAGGATCGGGCGGCAGCTCAAAAAGTATCCAAAGACGCCGAGCGGCGCATTTCCAAGCTTCGCCGCGAATTTCGCGAGCAGTTTGATTCGACTGTTGTAGCCCACTCAACCGGTGCCGACCGAGGTGATCCCCATGCCCAACCGCAGCTTGTGAAGCATGTCTCCGAGGGCGATACGGTGAAGCTGAAGTCCGTTGGCCGGCCTGCCATAATCGCCCGTCGAATCGACGACAATCACTTCGAGGTCGAGATCGGCGCCATGAAGATGAAAATCGCGCGCGAGGATATTGCAGAGGTGCTGGTGCGCTCCTCGGATTCTCCGATCAAAGCTGCCCGCGCGCGCGGGATCTCAGTCTCGCTCGAAAGTGAGAACCAGAGCACCCCGTCCGAGATCAACGTAATCGGTCGCACGGTCGACGACGCCACCCGCGAAGTTGAGAAATTCGTAGACCGCGCCTTCCTTGCTGGGCTGCCACGCGTCCGTGTCGTTCATGGCAGCGGCATGGGCATTCTGCGAAAAGCACTGCGTCAATATTTGCAGAAGCATCCTCACGTGGAATCCGTTACCGAGCCTCCGCAAAATGAAGGCGGCGGGGGCGCAACCGTCATAGAGTTGCGAGTCTAGTCCCATACCCATTGTCATTCCGAGCGAAGCGACGAACCTGCGGTCGCTTGGCGGCGCGAAAATGTCCCAAACCACTTTCCCACTAAATCCACAGCCCTTTAATGTCCACGCATCACATCAAGCCCTCGAAAGTAGGGATAGGATGGGATCTTTTGGATAGTTTCGAGGACTTGCCTTTTGGCGGTGCTTGCTGTGCAACACGTGCGAAGAATGCGAGGCGGTGCACAAGGGCATATGATGCGCTGCTCCGATGGATACTTCTACGTCGTGAAGTTCATCAACAATCCCCAGCATTTGCGCGTGTTGGCGAATGAATTGCTGGCCACGCGCCTCGCGGCGGCTGCCGGGTTGCCCGTTCCTCCCACGGAGGTCGTCGAAGTCGGCGACTGGCTCGTGCAGAACTCGTCCGACCTTAACATCCAGCTCTCCGGCAGTGTGATCCCCTGCCAGCCCGGACTACAGTTCGGTTCTCAATATGTAGTCGACCCGCTGCAGGGACAAATCTTCGATTACTTTCCCGCGACCATGCTGGAACGAGTGCGAAATCTGCGGACATTTGCCGGGATGCTGGCGCTCGATAAGTGGACCGCAAATTCAAACGGCAGACAGGCAACGTTCTGGCGAAAAACGCGGGAGAAAAAGTACACAGTCACTTTCATCGATCAAGGATACTGCTTCAACGCCGGCGAGTGGACATTCCCCGATTATCCGCTGCGTGGCGTGTACGCCCAGAATGAAGTGTATTTGAGCGTGCGCGGTTGGGAATCGTTTCAACCCTGGCTGTCAACGATAGAAGGCATGAGCGAAAACATCATCTGGGACTGTGCGGCTGAAATTCCACCAGAGTGGTACGGCAGTGATTGGGGGGCGCTCGAAGAACTAGTCCGTTGCCTGCTCGATCGACGCGCAAAAATACGCGAGCTGATTATGGCATTTCGTGCGTGCCCGAGACAGCCATTTCCCAACTGGAAGGAAGATGCATGAGTGCTGCAGTGATGAATTACGATGGAGCGCATATTCAAAAATCGAGACCATGAGTTCCAGGTTCGCACCCCGATGGCTGAATTGAAGCAGCTCGAATTTTATGTATTGCGCTATGTCCCTTACGTAGTGAGTGGAGACTCCATAAGCATTGGAGTGTTGTTGGTCGAACCACGCCCTGATGGTTTCGGGTTTGCCGATTTGCACATGACTAGCGATTGGCGCCGGGTGCACTGCTTCGATAAACAAGTTGATGTCGAACTCTTGCAGAGTCTTGAGGCCGATATTCGGATGCAACTGCAGCATTCCCAGGATGTAGGCGTGCTATTGCACAAGTTGGACGACTCATTTGCCAACTTGATCCAAATGTCCCCTCGAAAGGTATGCCTGGCAGAGGATCCGGCCCTAGAGCTAAAGATGCTGTGCTCGATATATTTAGAGCCGCAACTGGAACCAGCCTCAGCGGCAAACCGCCCAAAGAGTGAGCACGCAATGATTCGTGCTGGGATAGAAGATGCCTGTACCCGCGCCGGAATATGGGCTTTGCGTATCGAGAAAACCCCGGCAGCGGAATACACCAAGAAAAAGGGTGACCGGCTAGTTTTTGATTTTGGATTTGTGATCGGCAGCGAGGTCCGATTCTTTCAACCTGTTCCACTAAAAACAAACTTCAATCAGGCGATAGCGGTCAACACCGCCCACCACTTCCCCAAGGTTGCAGACTGCATCCATGCCAGGAACGGTACGCGCGCCCGCCTCACCGCTGTTATCGCCGACGACCTTGATCGCACGAATCCCGACATCGAGTTTGCGCTGGACACCTGCAAAGACAATAACGTGAAGGTGGCCAGGGTAGCGGATATGCCGTCAATTGCGGATGAGACAAGGCGAGACCTGAATGCCTTGGGACAATAGAAAAAAACCGAATAAATCGGCGTTTTCCTCCGACGTCAACCATTAACTTTCGAAATTCACAGGTTTTCCGCCATGCAAGTCCACTGCTATATTCCTTACTGTTCCTTTTTGCCTCACAATTCCTCCGGAGAATTGTCGCCACTCATGACCGACGCCACCGATTTCAAAGAAATCGTCAAGCAGCAAGCGGACATCGTCCGTGTCGTCGGCGACTACGTTAAGTTAAAGAAAGCGGGAGCCCAAAACTATTCCGGGCTTTGCCCATTCCACAACGAGAAGACGCCGTCTTTTTCCGTCCATGCCACCCACCAGTTTTTTTATTGTTTCGGTTGCGGCGCGAAGGGCGATGTATTCACCTTCGTCCAGAAGATCGAAAACGTCACATTTGTCGAAGCGGTGCGAGCGGTGGCGCAGAAGTTCGGAATCGCCCTCCCAAAGCTCAGCTACAGCAGTCCGGCGGAAGCCAATGAAGCCAAACGACGCACCGTGCTGCTCGAAATTCACGAGCGCGCGGTTGCATTTTTTCAAGAGTGCCTACGACGCCCCGAAGGCGCCCGCGCCCGTGAATATCTGTCTGGACGCGGCTTGACCCAGGAGGTCATTCGTGCCTTTCGCATCGGCTACGCGCCGGATTCCGGGTTTCTACTGAAAGACCGGCTGAAAGGAGAGTTCGACGAAGAGGCGCTGCGGGAAAGTGGCCTGTTCTCCTGGAAGGAAAGCTCTCAGCCACCAGTCGTCAGCTCTCAGCAAGATAAGCCCCTTGACTCCAACGGGCAACCCGCAATCGGTGTGTCCGATTCCACTGCGGAAGACCGGCCAACGGCCAACGACCAAAGGCCAACGACGATCTACTCCAAATTCCGCAACCGGGTCGTGTTCCCCATCACCAACGAGACCGGACGAGTAATCGCTTTCACCGGGCGCACGCTTTCCACCGACGAGAAAGCCGGCCCGAAATATCTCAACTCGCCTGAGACCGCGATCTATTCCAAATCGCGCGTCCTGTTCAATCTCGATCAGGCGAAAGAAGCCATTCGCAAGCTCGACTATGCCATCCTGGTCGAGGGCCAAATGGATTGCATTTCGGTTTACGCTGCCGGTTTTCACAACGTGATTGCCAGCTCCGGCACCGCCTTCACCGAACTCCAAGCCAGGTTGCTAGGCCGCTTTAGCAAGAATGTAGTCGTGAATTTCGATCCCGACACCGCCGGTGCCAAAGCCACCGAGCGCACCTTGGGCCTTCTGGTCGAAGAAGAGTTCCAAATAAAAGTGCTGACTCTCGAAGCCGGCTTTGACCCCGATCTCTTCATCCGCCGCAAAGGCAAAGACGCATACGGCGACGCCCTCAAGCATTCGCAGCGCTATTTTGACTACCTCATCGAGCGCGCCCAGAGCCAGTTCCCGATTCGCAGTGCAGAGGGAAAAGTGAAGGCATTGAATCACCTGCTCCCGCACATCCAGCGAGTGCCCAGCCGGATCGTACGCGATGAACTGGCGCGAGAGATCGCGCAAAAACTTACCATCGATTCCGCTGTCCTGCGTCAGGAACTCAAGCATGCCGCGGCCAAACGATCGACCGCCAGCCTCAAGGCTCCCGTCGATGTTCAAGTGACCGATGCGGAAAAGATCCTGATTCGCGCCTTGACCTCGGCCAGCGAGATGCAAACTTCCGAGGAACACCTCTCAGGGCGCTACGGGGCGGAGGAAGAATTCGATCCCGCTCGCCAAGCGCATTTTGTGTTGACCAACGAGCGCCTGCACATTGGATTAGCTACAGAGTCCCTGATCGAAGCCTTGCTTAACTCTGCGGCGGAAGCCACCGATGTCATGGAGTTGCCATTGGCCGACGCCGACCGCAATCTTTTGGCCGCGATCCTAATGAAAGAAGACGAGGAATTGACGGCCGAGCGACTGGAGGGTGCGGTGCGGGCCCTGCGGCGCATCCAGTTCAGGCGGCAAATGGAGTTGGTTCAGCGGGAATTGCAAGCGGCAAAAACGCACGAACCCGATAGGCTTCGCTTCTTGCTCCGGGAAAAAGATCGGCTCAAGCGGGCCCTGATGGATCCCAGTTTGTCTGATCAAGTGGCTCTCCAGCGGGCCCTCTGAAAGACCCGTGGAACCTTGAAACTAAACGAGCTCTTTTGCCATCTAAGTTATTAACGGCGGGCAACATAGGCGGCGGATATTTTCTGGTTGGAAAATTGCGATTAGCGCGATGCGCTTTCTGTGCTATACTTTGAAGGTTTGTGTCGGCGCTAATCCCGCCACTTCACGTTCCCACCGCTATAAACGACGTTTCGGCGTCCTTCCATGGGACGACTTAAGGACAATCTTTCTTGGCTCTTGACGACAAATACGACGACATTAAAAAGCTGATCGATACGGGGAAGGAAAAGGGATATCTTACTTACGATCAGGTCAATGACCTGATCCCGCACGATGTGCACTCTCCCGAAGACCTCGACGATCTGCTCACCACCATTGGTACGCAAGGAATCGATGTGCTGGAGGGACCAAAGCTTCCCTCCTCCGCGCTCGACAAAAAGTTCGACGAAGACGAAGTCGGCGAGGACGTCGAACTCGACCTAACCCCCGGCGCTCTCGAAAAAACCAACGACCCCGTCCGCATGTATCTGCGCGAGATGGGCACGGTTCCCCTGCTTACCCGCGAAGGCGAAGTTGAAATTGCCAAACGCATCGAGCGTGGCCAACTGCGCGTTCTGAAAGCGCTGTCGCGCTCTCCGATCGTCATCAACGAACTTTTGGCGATGGGCGAAGACCTCAAGAAAGGCGTCCGCTCCATCAAGGAAGTGGTCACCTTCGATGAAGAAGAAATCACCGACGAGATTCTGCAAAACCGCCTGAAGGAATTCACCGGAAAGATTGACGATCTGGCAAAGGCGTATAAGAAGGCCAATCAGCTTCTCGAGAAGTTCGCGGCAGTCTCCCAGAAGAAGCGGCCCAAGGACTATCGCCGCTACCGCATCGCGTTGGCCCGCGCCATCGTCGATGTCTCCCTGTGCGTCCGCAAGTTGGGCTTCACCAACAACGAGCGCAAGCGCCTCATCGACCGAGCTAACAAAACCGTCGACATGATGCGCTCGCTCGACCGCCAGTCCACGAACCTGGAAAAAAAAGCCGACGCGACGCGCAGTGAAGAGCAGCGCAAAGAATACCGCCGCCAGTCCCGCGCCATCCGCACCGAACTCGAGAAACTCGAAGTCGAAGCCGGAGTCTCGTTCCAGGAGCTCAAGCGCACTCAGCGCGAGATCATCCAGGGCGACATGGACGCGGAGCAGGCCAAGCGCGAACTGATCGAGGCCAACCTCCGCCTGGTGGTTTCAATCGCCAAGAAGTACACCAACCGCGGCCTGCAATTTCTCGACCTGATTCAGGAAGGCAACATCGGCCTGATGAAGGCCGTCGACAAATTCGAATACCGCCGTGGCTACAAATTCTCGACGTACGCCACGTGGTGGATTCGGCAGGCCATCACTCGCGCAATTGCTGATCAGGCCCGCACCATCCGCATCCCGGTGCACATGATCGAAACCATCAACAAGTTGATCCGCACCTCCCGGCAACTGGTGCAGGAACTGGGACGCGAGCCCACATCCGAAGAAATCGCCAAGCGCATGGACATCCCGGTAGCCAAGGTGCGCAAGGTGCTGAAGATCGCACAGGAACCAATCTCCCTCGAAACCCCAATCGGCGAAGAGGAAGATTCGCATCTGGGCGACTTCATCGAAGACCGCGCCGTAGTCTCGCCCGCCGAGGCCGTAATCAACGTCAACTTGAAAGACCAAACTTCGCAAGTGCTGCGCACACTAACCCCACGCGAAGAAAAAGTCATCAAGATGCGCTTCGGCCTGGAAGACGGCAGCGAGCACACGCTCGAAGAAGTAGGCCAGTCGTTCGCCGTAACCCGCGAACGCATCCGCCAGATCGAAGCCAAAGCCCTACGCAAGCTGCGTCATCCATCGCGCTCGCGAAAGCTGCGGGCATTCATGGATGGGGTTCGGGACTAGTTTTTCGGATTTGTCATTCCGAGCGTGGCGAGGAATCTGCTTTTCCTCGCCGCCTTCGGTTACTTGGCGGCCCGACCGAAGGAGATTAAGATCGAATTTGACGGGCGTCGTTCAGTGGTTCGAAGCCCCGAGTCAATCTCGGGCCTTTTTTGCAGCGTGTCGCCTCGCTCGTCATTCCGCCCTCCGTTCGCTCGCCCAAATCAATTTCCTTCCCGTCGAGCTAGGTCACAGTTATTCTGCTAGTGCCTCGCAGGTGGCGCCCATGCCTGCCTCAGAGCCGCTCTCAGTGTGAGGGCCACCGAACTTCGCGATTCCCCTGGGTGGTCGTGTAGGTAGTTCCTAACGATTTCCCGCGCCTTCTCCACAGTAGAATCGGTCGTTAGTTGTATTTCCCCAGATTCCTTCAGGAGTTCCATAGTTGTGGTTAAGACGCCGAAACAGTATCCCCTCGCGTAGCCGTCGTTTTGCGCAGCGTCCAAAGCGTCAACGGGACCAGCGAAGTGGTCAGGAGTTCTGTAGGAGCACTGAAAGGCGAGGTCGGCGAATGTGCCGCTCGAAGGAGATTGATTCGACTGGGCAAGCGCTGAGCGCCCGACCAAGAACAGAAGCACCAACACGAACTTCTTCATGTCTTCCTCCTAAGCTGGACAAGATTCGCTACCGCCCATCGGTCTAACGCACGGAAGTGAGCGAACCTGTCCTCATCGGATGTGCGGTGTCGCTGGGACAGGCAGGTCTTCTTCCGCAGAAGCCGCAGCGAAGGCAATCGCCGCCTGCACATCCTCAGTTTTCAGGGCAGGAAAAGCGGCGAGAAGTTCTTCGACGGAATCCCCAGCAGCCAAACCGGCCAACACAGTACGAAGCGTAACCCGTGTGCCGCGAAAAACCGGCTCACCGCCGCAAATGTTCGCGTCCCTCACGATCCTGTCTTCGTGCTTCACCAGCGGATATCCTTTCCCAAGCGCATGGATGTCTTCTAAACGAGCACCATACCATCGGCCTAGCTGCCGCAGCTTCGAGGTCGAAACCCCCGCCCAAGCGAAGCTTGTACGGGGCACCCTTCAGAGTAAGGTGGTCCGGGCCACCCGCCTGTCCTGAATTGAGGTAAGCTATGACCCAGGGTTAGCGTCCAAAGAACGGAAGCGAACCTGAGGCGCCTGGCGGAAAAGGGTAGCGCGATTTATGGGTTCCCGTACCTTTGACTTCTTAACTGAGAGCTTTCTATTTAACGAGCGCCTTCTCGCGACCGACTACAAATCAGTGGCAGAACGGAGATTGGCTCAAGAGCTTCGGGGCTATCGTTCGTATTGCAAGCGATACAAGAATGAGCTCGCCGGCGAAGTGCTCGCCACGCACAGCAACCTGAAGATGTTTGTTTCTGACCAGCGCGCGCACACGTTGGATTTCCTGAAACAAACAGCGTTTTACCTCGACCAGGTCATATTTGACGACCCACTTTTCGAATTCTGGCACCCAAAATCGAAGCATCAGCGCGTATGGAATCAATTTAACGGTCTTGATGATAGCCCGATCGATCGCCGCCGACTCGCAGCAATAGTTCGGACGCTTAGGAGCGCGACGCCTATGGTGGCGAGCGGGTTTCTTTAGTTTCTGCCCGTTAGCTCACCTGTTCGAGCCGCCCCAGCACCTACCCTTGCTCCACTCCGAGGATCGGTTCGCGAGCACGCTGCCCCCGCACCTAATGAGTTTCTGGCGCGAGAACTCGATCGTCCGGACGCTAACGAGGCGAAGGAGCGGGCTCAGAGTGGAGGACGATCTCCGCCCGTGTCGCCTGATAGACATCAGGTACAAGGATGATAACTTCCTGCGGGGCCATATCGAGCAGCTCTTTGAACAGAGGGTAGAGTCCATAAAGGGCAATGTAGTGACGTTTTCCATGCGAATGCCGGACGAACCGCCCCCTGAGCCATATTTTCAGGCTTGGGTTGAGCAGTCAATCAATAAGGCAGCGTGGCGTACCCACGAACAGATCGTCGAGGAAGTGCGCATAGCGAACTGCCTCTCGGCAAGCTACCTGACGACCTCCGCATTCGTTTACAAGCTCCTACAGCTCGACTCTGCTTCGGGCAAGCGGGAAGCGTTGTCTCCCCTCAACGTGATTCTTAACGTTCCGCTACCATGTCTGCCGCACGTCGACATAACTACCCTGATGAAAGTCCGAAGCGAGGAGACCGACGCATTCAATCTCTTTCGCATCGAATTGAACAGGCGCCTTGGAGAACTGCGGGGCGTCTCAGAACCTGAGGAACTAAGGAAGAGGGGCGACCTAGTTATTCGACAGCTGATCGAGTGTGAAATACCGAAGATGGACATCACGGTTAAAAATCTTCGGAAGATCTTATTCTCAAAGGGTGCTGCCGTTGCGGGAACGTTAGTAGCCACCGTACAGAGCCACGGATTCAGCCTCCCGCTTTTGGGCGCGGCCCTCGCCAGTGGCTACGCTAGCTACAGCGAATATCGGGCTCAGGTTCTCGATAATCCCCTTTTCTTTTTGTGGAAGGTGCTTGAGAAGTCGTAGAACCCAGACCAGCCCGACTAGCCGCCAAGAATAGTTCGAAACTCCGCCTCCAAGGCTTTCCTCGCCGCTGGGATTTTGTCCTGAAACGACTCGAATACTTGCTTAAGAACCTTCGCCCTCTCTTCGATAAGCGTCTGATTGATCGTTGTCGGTTCAATCCGAACATAGACGTTCATGCTGATAGCGTTGCTTCTAATGGCGAGTATGAAGCTCGTCAGCAGGTCACAAACGGGTTCGGGTAAGTAAATGCGATTCTTTTCGACGAAGAAGAAAAGGTCGACGAGTTTCAACTCGGTTGCTTCGTATGCCTCCCGTCGTCTCTGGTCGTCCCACACCTCCACCTTAACAAAGCGGTCTCCCTCCCGCTCTGCGTCTACCAACCGTGCGTAAAGGTCAGCGATCACTTTCGCTCGGTCCGCATGGAGGCTGGCAAACCGCACTTGATGCTCGACGGCGAGCTTCTCTAGTGAGTGTCTTAGTTTCTCAATCTCCACATCTCCGTCAGCCTTCAGTCGTGCTTTGAACGCTTCGGTCTCCTGAGTGAGCTTGCTTGTAAGCGCCGTCTTGACCAGCCAAGCCGCTGCCCCCAGAGCTAAGCCACCTCCGCCTACGGTTGAACCGATCGTGACAAATACGTCCTGCCAGTTGATGGTCATAGGTCGATGCTTCAAGCGTATGGATGGCTTGGATTAAGTCACCGCATTTCGTCTTCCGGCTCGGGTGCGGCCTTCGGGGCAGTGCGGAGAAACTTCATCAAGCCTGCTCCGGTTGTCTTTCCTGCGCGCTTCTTGAAGAAATCAGCTGCGGTTTCAACCACTCCCACCTTTTGCGCGACCGCCGCGGCAATCCACTGATTCAGAGAGACGCCATCTTCTTTCGCCAGGCGCTGCGCCGCCTTCTTGATCGAGACAGGAAGCTTCAACGGATAGGTTGCCTTACTCATAGTTTTACCTTCCTTAGCAATTCTGCTGGGCGCATTATGGAGATCGCAAATCGTTCGCCTGCCTCGGCGAAGTCGACCACATTGTAAGTAACGATTGCGTCTGCCTGGCCGTTGATCGCTGCTTCCAGCACCATTTCGTCATTTGGGTCTCGTGTCTGTGGCCGCCATTGAAAATGAACTTCGACAGGCTCGACCAGTGCAGCCAGTTCCGCCAGGAACTCGTCGATCTCCGCTGGCGTCAGGCCATGAGCTAGGCGATGCTCCGGGCGCTTTAGCGCATCTTCATATTCTAAAAAGAGTGGTGGAGTTGCCAAGGGCCTCACCCTCCTCTCAGCCACCAAGTGCAGTACTGCATTCCCCGCCCCCAGACGAGTCCGCAGTCCGGCGACGACAACCGAGGTATCGAGCACAATCCTTAACACACATCGTATAGGATATCACATCCTATAGGAGAGGACGACTCATTCTGCATTGACGCACATCTCCGCAAAAGGATATTATCTATCAAGGCAAGATTAGCTCATTGACAACCGAATAGCCTCAACCCGGGGGACGTGCCCTAGGAACCATTTCAGCAACCACGCCAGCTAAGTCTTTATTCCGGAATATTTTACGCATAAGTCCTTATTCCTCAAAGATTTTGATGGTGGTCTCGCTCTAAGCCTATGATTCCAGAAGATCAAGGGGGGAGGGGGGGACCAGTGACTAGCTGGTAACATTCCCGAATCGGTACATTCGACCAGAGAATCAAAGTCAACGGCGGCGGACAAAGAGTATCCGCTCCATACAGTGGGTAACGTCGAAAAGCACCACGGTAGGACCGACCTTAATTTCACCAAACA
>CAWISU010000027.1:0-16811 GCA_963838765.1 uncultured Acidobacteriota bacterium
CTACGATCGCTCTCGCCAAATTTCGCGGACTCCACGCCTTTGGCAAGGTATGCCGCCACCGGCGCGAAAATATCGCGGGCGTGAAAGGTATTACTCACCGGCTGGCGGTAGTAATGCTCAGCATCGATGTGGCGAACCTGCACCCGCTCCTCGCGGCCGTAGATTAAGGAAAGCACACCATTGTCGGGCGCCACAAAGTAGTGTCGTCCCGTCGACAGAAGGATGGGCCGCCGCGCCGTGCCCACTCCCGGATCTACGACCACCAGGTGGACCGTGGCGTTGGGAAAATACGAATACGCCTGCGCGATAGCCAGGGCGCCGTCGAGGACATCAAAGGCCTGCACCGCGTGGCAAATGTCCACGATTTCAGCTTCTGGAACAATCTCCAGGATGACGCCCTTCATGGTCCCAACGAAATGGTCGTTGAGGCCGAAGTCGGTGGTCAGAGTGATAAGCGGACGGTTCGCCAATGTTCTTCCTTGCCCTGAGCAGGATTCTGCTGGTAGAACTCGAAAGTAACCTGCCGCGAAGAGCCGCGTCAAGACACGGAGGTAATTGGCCAACCGCCGCGGAGCGATGAACCTCTACTCGTAGCGCAATGCTTCCACCGGATCCAATCGCGAAGCTTTCAGCGCGGGGAAAAACCCGGAGACGACGCCCACCAGCGCCAGGATCGTAAATGAGACCGCAATCACAATGAAGGAAGCATGCAGAAAAATATCCCCCTCGTGATTGGCGGTCTTGTAGAGTTCACTGTAGAGGGGCATGGGCGGAATCACCCAAGTAAGCAGGACGGCGACGCCGACGCCGATCAGGCCTCCGGAAAAAGTCAGCACCAGCGCCTCCAGCAGGAACTGCATCAGCACCTGCACTCTTCGCGCTCCAAGGGCCTTGCGCAACCCAATTTCCCGCGTGCGCTCGGTCACCGAAACCAGCATGATGTTCATCACCCCAACCCCGCCGACCCCCAGCGTAACCGCGCCGATCAGTCCCAGCACCGCCTGCAAACCGAAGGAAAACCCATTGATCATGGCGCGATCTTCGATGGTGTCCCACACCGGCGTGGCTTTCTCGTCTTTCGGATTGAAGTGATGCCGCCGCGCCAGCACTTCCCGCACAGCTGCCAGCGCCTTCTTGTTCAGCTCCGGAACCGTAGGTTGGATAATAAACAAGTCGGGGTCGCGGATGTTCTTGAGATCGCGATACAGTTCGAAGGGCACGAATCCGTCGTTATTATCCGGGCCGTTATAGGACGAGTCCTGAATCTTGTTACGCAAAACTCCGATCACTTCAAAATTCAGGCCGCCAATACTCACCGACTGTCCCACCGAAGGCGCTCCCTGGAATACTCTCTTGTTCGCGACATTGCCGAGGATCACGACCCGGCTGTGATCCACGAAATCGCGGTCGCTGAAGTAGCGACCCTCTTCAATATCAAGCTTGCGCATCTGCCCGTAGGGCATTTCCACCCCACGTACTTTAAGCGATACCACTCGCGTTCCATATTTAAAGGGAAGGTTCCGGTTCACCTCGGCGCTGACCCCGCGCACGATCGGCACTTCCTCGCGCACCGCCTGGACGTCCTCCAATTCGAACGTGACTTTCTTGCCGGCCCGCTGCCCGCCTGCCTGCATGCTGGTTTGTCCGGGCATGACCACAATTATGTTATCGCCCATGTTCATGAACGCATTGAGAACGCTACCGCCCAACCCTTGACCATAAGCCAGCAGGATCACCACTGACACCAATCCCCACACAATGCCCAGCATCGTCAGCACCGAGCGCAAGCGGTTGCGCATCAGCGCCTGCCAGCTTTGCGCGATCAGTTCTTTGAGGAACACGCAGCCAGTTAAATTGTGGAGCTTCCAATTGTCAACCGGAAATTTCACATTCGCAGTCCAAGATCTTCGAACAAGGCGACCCTTAGAACTCTGCAACGTTGGACTAAAATGTCTGGGTCGTAAAGTTTCTTCGATACGGTGTCGATTTGGCACCTAGCCGTTCGATCTACAGATGGAAGCCGCGAGGCAGGGCTCGAACAGGAACTCAAACATAACAGTCAGGGACTGTAACCAGCCAGGCAAGGAGCGGCTCTGGGGACACTGGCGCTGACGCGGGACGGCATAGGGAGGATCGAGCCCCCAGGTTCGTGGTACCTTTCTGGGAGCATAGCTAATGCTTTAGTCCAGAATCCTTCCCGTCAGGTCCTGAATCCAATACGATTAATGTGTATCGTGGTGGTTTAGCCCTGTACTAGCACGCCGCGGGGCCGTTTAAAGGGGAAATCATGGCGAAGAGGATGATTCTGGTGCTGGGCGTGACGGCTGTCCTGCTCACGGCCCTGGGCTTCATAAAATTCAAACAAGTTCAGTCGGCCGTGAATGCTTCAGCCTTTCAGCCACCCCCTGAGGCGGTCACCAGCATTGTGGCACATCGGGAGCAGTGGCCGTCGACCATGACGGTAATCGGCACCATGGAGGCGGTCCATGGGGTCACCGTCAGCGCAGATCTTCCGGGCACGGTAGAGCGAATTGATTTTGAGTCCGGCAAATCCGTTCATGCCGGAGACGTGCTGGTCGAGCTTGACACGCGGCAGGAGCGGGCCCAGTTGGCATCGCTCGAAGCGCAGCGCGATCTTGCCAAGGTGAATTTCGCCCGGGAGCAGCAGTTGGTGGATGAAGGCGTTATCTCCCGCCAGGAGTACGACCAAGCCAGCTCGCAGCAAAGGGCAACCGAAGCCAACGTGGCGGAGATCCGCGCCACCATTGAGCGGAAGACGATTCGCGCGCCTTTTTCGGGGATCCTCGGCATCCGCCAGGTCAATCTGGGGCAGTACCTCTCAGCGGGCCAAGCTATAGTTCCGCTGCAGGCGCTGGATCCGATCTATGTAGACTTCGGCGTACCCCAGCAGACAATTTCCCAGGCGCTGGTCGGACGCTCGCTCCTCGTCACCAAGGAAGATCTGCCAAGCGCCGCGTTTTCAGGGCGAGTTACGGCTCTCGACTCAGCCGTGAACGAAGCCACCCGAAATATTCAGGTACAAGCAACCCTCGCCAATCCTGAAGGCAAGCTGCGGCCGGGCATGTTCGTGCAAGTGGACCTGGCGTTGGGAGCGGCGCGTTCCGTCATTGCACTGCCTGCGTCTGCCATTAACTACGCGCCCTATGGCGATTCGGTTTTCGTGATCACAGACCTCAAAGACCCGAGCGGCAAGACTTACCGCGGCGTGCAACAGCGCTTCGTCAAACTCGAAGGATCGCACGGCGATCAAGTCGCAGTCATCTCCGGCGTCGACCCCGGCGACGAGGTCGTGACTTCCGGCGTGTTCAAGCTGCGCAACGGCGCCGCCGTGCAAGTCAACAACAAAGTCCAGCCCGGAAACAATCCGGCTCCCAAGCCTGAGGACACTTAAATGAAATTTACCGACCTCTTCATCAAGCGGCCGGTGCTCGCGATGGTCGTCAGCCTGGTCATCCTGATCGCGGGCCTGCAGTCGATACGTTCGCTCAGCGTGCGTCAATATCCGCGCAGCGACATTGCTATCGTGCAGATCACCACGGTGTACGTGGGCGCGAACGCCGACTTGGTTCGCGGCTTTATCACAACGCCGATCGAGCGCGTCGTCGCCAGCGCGGATGGCATCGACTACATGGAGTCATCGAGCGCCCAGGGCCTGAGCACGATCACGGTTCACCTGAAGCTCAATTACGACACCAACGCGGCGCTTACGCAGATCCAGGCAAAGCTGGCGCAGGTCCGCAACGACTTGCCGCCGGAAGCCCAACTGCCCGTGATCGACCTCGAAACCGCCGATACCCAGTTTGCCGCAATGTATATCGGCTTCTCATCCGCCAATCTGGACCAGAACCAGATTACGGATTACCTGACGCGCGTCGTACAGCCGAAGCTAAGCGCCATCAGCGGCGTGCAGCGCGCCGACATTCTCGGCGACCGCACCTTCGCCATGCGAATCTGGCTGAAGCCCGAAAAAATGGCTGCGCTCGGCATTTCGGCCACTGCGGTGCGAGACGCACTATCGAAGAACAACCATCTTTCGGCCCTCGGGCAGACCAAGGGTTCAATGGTCTCGGTGAACCTGGTCGCCAACACCGATCTGCGTACGCCCGAAGAATTCCGCCAGTTGGTGGTCAAGCAAGACAAAGGCGTTGTGGTTCGGCTGGGCGAGATTGCCGATGTCGTGCTGGGCGCCGTTGATTACGACCAGGATGTTCGCTTCAACGGCGAGACTGCGACCTTCATGGGGATCTGGGTCCTCCCCACTGCCAACTCTCTTTCGGTGATTCGCCAGGTCCGCGAGGCGCTGCCGGGAATCCAGTCGCAACTCCCGCCGGGCATGAAAGTTGGCGTGCCCTATGATTCGACGGCCTACATTCAAGACGCGATCAACGAAGTACTGCACACGCTGACCGAAACCCTGCTCATCGTCGTAGTAGTTATATTTCTATTTCTCGGATCGTTCCGGTCTGTGCTGATTCCAGTCGTCGCCATCCCGATTTCCTTGATTGGCGCCGTTTTTCTCATGCAAATCGCGGGATTCACCATCAACCTGCTAACCCTGCTCGCGATCGTGCTCTCGGTCGGCTTGGTGGTGGACGACGCAATCGTGATGGTGGAAAACGTCGAGCGGCATCTTCACCTGGGCAAGCCTCCCTTCAAGGCAGCGATTGATGCTGCCCGCGAGCTGGTCGGCCCAATCATCGCAATGACGATCACGCTCGCCGCCGTCTACGCGCCGATTGGCATCCAGGGCGGTTTGACCGGCGCGCTGTTCCGCGAGTTCGCATTTACCCTCGCCGGCGCCGTGATCGTTTCCGGCGTAGTCGCCCTGACTCTATCTCCAATGATGGGCTCGAAGCTGCTGCGCGCCGGAGATACCGACCGCGGCTTCGCTGGATTCATCAATCGTCGCTTTGAATGGGTGCGGAACACTTATGCCCGGTTGCTGGCCGGGACGCTCCAGTACCGCCCCGTTGTTTTCGTTCTGTGGGCGATTGTTGTGGCATTGATCGTGCCCTTCTACATGTTCTCGCAGCGCGAACTCGCGCCGGCTGAGGACCAAGGCGTTGTGTTCGGGGTGATCCAATCTTCGGCGAACTCGACCATTGATCAAACCAATCTGTTCACCACTCAAGTCTACGATGTTTATCATTCGTTCCCGGAGAGCGAAAGCATCTTCCAGATCACTTCCCCGAGCGGCGGCTTCGGAGGCATGGTTACGAAACCATGGAGCCAGCGGAAAAAGACGGCGCAGCAGTTGCTCGTCGAATCGGTCGGCCCACTGTCGAAAATCGCAGGCATCCGCGTAATTCCATTAACCCCGCCGCCGTTGCCCGGAGGCGGAAATTTCCCGGTTGAGTTCGTAATTGTCTCCGCAGCCGAACCGCGGCAACTAAGCGAGTTTGCCAACCAGCTTGTGCAGAAAGCGTTCCAAAGCGGCCTGTTTATTTACGCAGACACCGACCTGAAATTCGACCAGCCCCAGGCAGAAGTCGTCTTCGACCGTGACAAACTCCGTTCCCAGGGAGTCGACCTGACCCAGGCCGGCCAGGACCTTGCCACCATGCTTGGCGGCGACTACGTCAACCGCTTCAGCATCCAAGGCCGCAGCTACAAGGTGATTCCGCAAATCAAACGCGCAGATCGTTTGAACTCGGATCAACTGAGTCAGATCTACGTCACCGGATCCGACAATAAGCTGGTCCCGCTGTCCACCTTTGCCAGCGTGAAGACCACCACCGAGCCGCGGCAGCTGAACAAATTCCAGCAGCTCAATGCTGTAACCATTCAGGGCGTGATCCCGCCCAACGTGCCGCTCGACAAAGCGCTGCGTTTCCTCGAAGACCAGGCTAAAACCATCTTGCCGCAGGGATTCACGGTCGACTATTCGGGAGAATCACGCCAGCTCCGGGTTGAAGGAAGCAAGTTCCTCGGAACCTTCTTGCTCTCGGCCATCCTGATCTACCTGGTTCTGGCAGCTCAGTTCGAAAGCTTTCGCGATCCGTTTATCATTCTGGTGGGCTCAGTGCCGCTGGCTCTTTCCGGCGCGCTGATGTTCTCATTTCTCGGACTGACGACACTCAACATCTATAGTGAAGTTGGTTTAATCACGCTGGTAGGTCTGATAGCGAAGAACGGCATCTTGATCGTCGAGTTCGCGAACCATCTTCAAGAAACCGGCAAGGCCAAGCTGGCTGCGATCATCGAAGCGGCTAGCACGCGGCTGCGCCCGATTTTGATGACTACCGCAGCCACCGTCTGCGGCCACTTCCCACTGGTACTTGCGAAAGGTCCGGGAGCGGGAGCCCGCAATAGCATCGGCATCATGTTGGTCAGCGGCATGATCATAGGCACCATGTTCACCCTGTTCGTAGTGCCGTCGATCTATATGCTCGTGGCGAAGACGCACACGCTAGCTCCGGAAAGGGAAGCGGAACCGGAAAGTGCGCTCGGCGAACCGGCCGACGTAGTGGCATAACAAAAACACAGTTACCCCGTGGCGGAATCTCTTGGCGACGCCCGTCGCTTCGAGATATAATCTCCGCGAATATGCTGTCCGTGTCTTGCTTTGCGTTCGACGGATGGCTCCAAGGACACGCCATGTTCAACCCTCGCTAGTTCGCCCTCCTGTTGAGTCCGGCGCAGCCGGATATTCACTGTTTTTTCACGTAATCTGATCGGCGTCATTCGCGGCTTATTTTCGCGAGGTCGCAGAGAGTTCGCAGGTTTTTATGCAGGCCAATGTCTCCACCGCAAAAGCCCAGGAGTACACACTTTGGGCCTCTCTGATGGAAGCAATCCGGGGCTCTCATCAGGACTACACGACTGGAAGCCTTAACCGCGCCATCTTTCTTCTGGCCGTGCCCATGGTCCTCGAGATGGTTCTGGAATCGTTGTTTGCAGTGGTCGATGTCTTTTGGGTGGCACGGTTAGGCGCAAACGCGGTCGCGACAGTGGGTCTGACCGAGTCCATGTTGAGCCTGGTGTTCGCAGTGAGCCTGGGACTCAGTTTGTCCACCACCGCCATGGTAGCGCGGCGCATTGGCGAGAAAGATCCGGAAGGCGCGGCCGTGGCTGGAGTTCAAGCCATCACACTGGGTCTCGTGATCTCGGTCGCCATCGGAGTTCCGTGCTTTGTCTTCGCACCGCAACTGCTTCGCCTGATGGGCGCTTCGCCCGAGATCATCGCCGTAGGCAGCGGCTATACCAGGATCTGTCTGGGCGGCAGTTGTGCCGTACTCTTGCTGTTTCTCAACAACGCCATCTTCCGCGGCGCCGGAGATGCGGCCATCGCCATGCGCCTGCTTTGGGTTTCGAACATCATCAACCTGATTCTCGATCCTTGCCTAATCTTCGGCGTTGGGCCGTTTCCCAGGCTGGGCGTCACCGGCGCCGCCTTGGCCACTTTCATCGGACGCAGCATTGGCGTTCTGTACCAGTTCTATCGCCTGCTGCGCGGCACTGAGCGCATCCGCATCTTGAAGAGCCAGATTCGAATCCACTACGACGTCTTGCTGCGCCTGCTGCGTGTATCGTTCACCGGCATCCTGCAATTTGCCATTGCGCACACCAGTTGGATCGGCCTGGTGCGCATCGTCAGCATCTTCGGCGCCGCGGCACTCGCCGGTTACACTATTGCCATCCGCGTCGTCGTTTTTGTGATCCTGCCTTCGTGGGGGCTCAGCAATGCCGCAGCCACGCTGGTCGGGCAGAACCTCGGAGCAGGCCATCCCGAACGCGCCGAAAAAGCCGTCTGGCGCACCGGCGTCTATAACATGCTCTTTCTCGGCTCAGTCGGAATCTTCTTCATATTTTTCGCGGAGCCAGTGGTCCGCTTGTTCACTCACTATCCGGCTGTAGTGCCGCTGGGCGCGGCCTGCCTGCGCATCGTCAGCTACGGCAACCTCGGCTACGCCTACTTCATGGTCATGATGCAAGCCTTCAACGGCGCAGGCGACACCGTTACCCCCACCATCGTGAATTTCTTCGGCTTCTGGCTGTTCGAGATTCCGCTGGCCTACTGGCTGGCCATACCTCTGCACATGCGTTCCAACGGCGTCTTCTTTTCCATTGCGATTGCCGAGAGCGCAATGGCGACCGCCAGTGCGATCCTGTTCAAGCGGGGAAAATGGAAAAAGCAGAAGATCTAGGCGGGACTGCGGAAAAACTCGTTGGGCGCTGTGGTTTTGAAGGGGCACGGCTTCAGCCGTGCCGCAAGTCGTTCAAACGTAGTTACGGCGCAGCTGTAAGCCGCGCCCTTTCAAACCCTAAACGCCAATTCGGGAGTTTTTTCCGCAGCCTCTTCACGCGTGCCGCAAAGTGCTGAAAATAAATCCGGGCTTCAGCCCCTGAGGCGCAAATTTTTGGCTCCGATCGCGTTTTCCGCAGCCTGCTAGGCGGGAGCCAGCACAAGAACCTTGAACCGTACGGATCTCTTCGCACCGTAATTCGGCTGGGGCCGGCGGGCGCCCGCCCCATGCCAAATCTGATCAGCAATCCGTAGACTGTGTGCGAGTGCGGATTCCTCTTCCGCACTCGCTCAGTTTTACGGCTTTACTACCTGCTTCAACACTGGAGAAACACTGTTGACGAAATTAGTATCTCCAGCGTAATCGGCAGTGATGGAATGAGTCCCGACCGAAAGCTTGCTGGTCGTGAACTTCGCTTGATGGGTGGTAGTGTTAACGGCAACCGAACCCAGAACGATCGCGCCGTTCTTGAAGGTCACCTTTCCGCTGGGTGCTCCGCCGAATGCGGGGTGCACGGTCGCGGTGAAGGTCACCGGCTTGCCCTTGATGGAGGGGTTTTGGGAAGAGACCAACGAAGTGGTCGTCTTCGCCTTTTTGACAGTTTGCGGCAGCGCAGATGACGTGCTGCCCACGAAGTTGGCGCTGCCCTGGTAGGCCGCGGTCATCGAGTGGACGCCGACGCTGAGCGACGCCGTCGAGAGTTGAGCTACCCCGCTGCCGTTCAGCGCTGCAGATCCGATCACCGTATTCCCATCCTTGAACTGCACCGTGCCGTTCGGCACGCCACCAAACGTAGCTGTCACCGTGGCGGTGAAGGTTACGCTCTGGTGATACGAAGATGGGTTCAAGGAAGAGGCGAGGCTCGTGCTTGTCGGCGCCTCGATCTGGAAGGTCGAGAACTCATTTTGTTCCACGTTGCCGGCGTTATCCACGCTATGGAACTCGACCGTGTTCGCGCCCGTCGAGGACACCTGGAACGGGCCCGTGTAGGTCTGCGACGATCCACCGTTGACCTGGTAGACCGTGTAGGCCACACCGCTGCCCGGTGGAGGATCGGAGGCACTGAGTGTGACCGTGACCGCCGACTCGTAGATGTTGCCCACGAGTTTGCCCTTCAGGCTCGCCGTGGTGACCGGCGGGACCGTGTCGTAGCAGACTGGCCCGTAGGTGTTGTCGGAGCTGACGCCGGTGTTATCCCAGCCGCGCACGTTTACAACGTGGCAGCCTTGCCCGGAACCGCCTCCGCAACCATTGGTGCCGGCCATATCCAGGCATCCGCTAGTGGCGTTGGGGAACTGCGGACCACTGTAAAAGCTGTTGCCCGAACCTGGAGTGGGCTCGCTGAACACATCGCCGGGATCTGTATCCCAAGCTTGGCTGAAGCCAGCCACGCCAACCGGATTGTTGCCATTGCCGCTGGTGTCAGTCAAAAACCAGCTTACCGTTTGGTCCGTGTTGTACCAGACATTAACCGAGGGTCCGGAGAACGAAGCCGACGGCGCACCGAAATCACCGGCGCGGTACGTGTTGATGGCCCACGCCAGTTGGAAAAGATTGGAGGAGCCCCAGCCCGTGACCGCGTCCCAGCCACTCCCAGCACAATAGTAGCCAAGACTGTAGAAAGCTGTGACGTCGTTGCTGTTGCAGCCCGAAGTTATGTCGTAGAAGGGGTAATGCGGAGCGTAAAACGGATTCTCCCCAAAGTAGTAGATGTACCAGTTTCCGTTGCCGATCGGAGCACATTGACCCGTGCCATAGCAGCCCCCATTGATGGTCGCTATGTAGTCCATGTAGGAGTTTTCCTGGGCAAAGAAACCTGCGATCTCCGGCGCCACGATGCTGGTGCCGCCGGCTCCGGACAACTGGCCGTTGAAGTAATAGTTTTCCCCAACCGAAGCGTTGAGGGCCATATCGGGCAAGCCGCGGCTGCCGAAACCGAGGGGCGTTTGGTAGAAGGGCGTTGGCCAATACGAGCTGAATCCGCCGCCACTTCCGCCGTCGTTGTGAGCGCAAGCACCCGACCAGGTGCCGCCCTGCCAACCGGTTTCGCTGCTGAAACCGCCAGGCCCGGTGTAGAGTGTGGTGCCGCCCGCAGCCACGATGTTCGGATCCGAAGCCGGAAACCCTACGTAGTTGGCGTCAACACAGTCGCTGGTGGCGCCCTGATCGTCCGACGCCGCGATCAGAGTCCATCCTTGACCGATCATTTGGGCGAAGATGGAGTCATCGCTATTCATGGTGCCGGTGTCGTAGCAGTCGAACTCGGCGCAGCCCCAACTGGTGCTCATGACGCGGGCATTGCCATCGTTCAGGATCTGCTGAAACATCGTGGTGAATGTGCCCAGGCCGGTGTCGACAGCTTCATACGCGAAGATCTCCGCCGTATCCGTCCAGGAACCGAAACTATTCGACGTTGCGGTTGACCACTCCACATCCAGCGTAGTTTCGTCGTTGCAGCAACCCGGTGTCCCACCGACCCAGATCGGCTGAATGTTCCCAGCCAGGTACGGATACTGGCTAAAGAAGCCGTTTATATCGTTGCCGTTGTATTGTCCGGCAGTGGCGATCGCGATCGAAGACTCCGGTGGCGAACTCGGATAACCCAGAGGATTGCAGCAGTGACCCTGGTTGTAGAGCGCCTGGTAATCGTAAGCGGTCGAGGCGTAGATATCCGTCGGGTCGTAAAAGCCATTGGTGATGCCCTTCTTGACCTTCCGGCTCTTGGCCAGTTCCCGCGGCAGGGCGCTTGTTTTGCCGCTGTGAGTCAACGACTGTTGCACGCTCGACAGAGGCCCGGGCGAGTAGATCGGGCCGGAAAACGAAGTCACTTTGTCCTTCATGGTCGAATGCAACTGGCGGATGTTGTTCAATCCCTGTACCGACTGAAGATTGAGCCCCGCCGGGATCTGAGGATCACGGTCGTTCGAGAATTGCAGGCTGTTTCCCAGTTGATATTGGTTGATGTGGACGTTGAAGGCCTGTTCAATCACAGCCACCGGCGCTTCCACGTCGACCGTGAGGCGGTTCGCCCAGCGGCGGGTGATAGTAAAACCCTGGCTTTTAGCCCAATCGACGACTGCTTGCTCGTCTTGCTTCGAAGGCGCGAAACGCGCATTCCATTCCTCGGGCTTCAGGAAATGCATAAAGTTTGGATCACCTTTTGTCTGCAGCTCTTGCAGGAATTTCTTTTCCTTGTCCATGTGGGGCGGCTGCAGGCCGAAGACCAGCCGCAGTTTTTGAGTGGCGTCAAATGGGCCGACGAGTTTCGCCGAGCCATCCAAAACCTGGTGTGGGGTGGGCCCCCCTGGTTTAACTTGGGTGCCATCCGCGGCTACAGGCTGTCATGCTTAAACTGAATAGAACGACGGCCGCTACGGCAGCAATCATGGATCCGATTGCAGGCCGCCGGCCAAGAAAATGCAATTGTTCTAGCATACCGATATGCTCCTCTTGTTTGAGAATTTAGAATTTTGTTGAGTAGAACCTTTGGGGAAGGCTCGGAAGCACGCAAACGGCAGGCTGCAGTGCAATCTCACCCGATGAAGGCTCGTTCCTCTCCATAGTGCAAGATCACGAAAGAACGTTTCAGCGCCCTATGCAAGTGAGTCTGATAACTTGTCTGGTTAGACTTGCAGTCGCTTATGGCAGCCAAATTCAAGCCGAGACGCTATCCTGAAAATCAGGATGCTGATTTCATTTCGGAGAGAGACCAATGAAAAAGAACACGCGCAGTTTTGTCCAGCTGACAATCTTAGCGCTAAGCCTGGCTACCGGGCAGGCGCAACAGGCGCAAACCCCGCAGCCGGAAAAAAGTTGGCCGTCGCAACACGAGGGCGAGTTCGTCGTCCACGATTTTCATTTCCAGTCTGGCGAAACGCTGCCCGCGCTGCGCTTACACTACACAACCATCGGCAAGCCCGCCAAGGATGCCACAGGTCACACTACCAATGCAGTCTCTGATCCTCCACGGCACTGGCGGCAACGGTGAAAATTTCCTCCGCCCCATCTTCGCGGACGTGCTTTTCGGCCAGGGCCAATTACTGGACGCGACCAGGTACTTCATCATCTTGCCCGACAACATCGGCCACGGCAGATCCAGCAAGCCCAGCGATGGCATGCACGCCCACTTCCCCCAGTACGAATACGCCGACATGGTCGCCCTGCAACACGAGCTCCTCGAAAAGGGCCTGGGCGTAAATCACCTGCGTCTGCTGCTGGGCACCTCGATGGGTTGCATGCATTCCTGGATCTGGGCTGAGACCTATCCCGATCAGTTGGACGCGGTAATGCCACTGGCATGCCTCCCGGTGCAGATCGCCGGCCGCAACCGGCTCTGGCGCAAGATGGTGATCGACGGAATTCGCCAGGATCCCGACTGGAAAAACGGCGACTACACCACCCAGCCTCGTGCCGCCCTGCAGATCGGCGCGGACACGCTGTTGATCGCAGGCAGCGCTCCGCTGCGCATGCAGCAGGAGCTACCCACGCGCGATGCAGCCGATAAGTATCTCGACGAATCCATGAAGCGCATGACCGCGACCCTCGACGCCAACGATTTACTTTATGCCGTCAGCGCCTCCCGTAACTACGACCCATCCCCGAAACTCGGCACGATTACGGCCCCGGTGATGTTCGTCAACTCCGCCGATGATTTCATCAACCCGCCGGAGCTGGGAATCGCCGAGCGCGAGATCAAAAAAGTTAAAAACGGAAAGTTCATTCTGCTGCCCGTCTCCGATCAGACATTCGGCCACGGCACCCACACCCACGCGGCGGTCTGGCAGCAATACCTCAAGGAGTTACTGGAAGAGTCCCAACACTAAATTTTCATTTCTAAGCTGTCATTCCGAGCGAAGCGAGGAATCTGGGTCTCTGCCGGTACGGGCAAAAATCTTAAGAACTCCCTTGCCGCGCCTGCTGCACCATTTCGACCAAAACCTTTCGGCTCTCAGCTGGATTGCTCACTTCCCGCAGAAATGCAATACGTGCGCCCCGGACGCCCTCCGGCGTCGTTAAGCGCACATGGAATCCAAGCCGATCGACCGCTGTCATCGTTGCTTCCTTCGCCTCAATGCGACCAAATTCCCGCGCCAGCAGCACGAGCGCATCCTTGTGGTCCGCGTTCATGTGCCGAATGATTTCGGCCATTGAGTCAGCCAACGGATCAGGCTGGCTGCCGTCATATTCGCCGGCGGATACCCACCCCATCACGCCGAAGCCGCCCACGTAATAAACGTCCACCACGTCCATGCGGTAAAAAGAAAAGTCTTCAAAATCCACCCAATATTTGCTGTTCGCATAGCGCGCCAGGTAAAGCTCTCGCGCTTCCGGAGTCTCTGACTTTGCCATGGGCAGCGCATTCCCCACCAACGTCACCCTGGAAGCTCCAAGCGGATCACCGCCAGCGTCCTCCTGGGTGACAAGCAAGCTAGCGCGTGGATCCGCCTGCAGGTTCTGCGTATGCATGGCCATCGTGCTGATCAAAAAGATGGGACGCCCGCGATCATCCAACCCATAAGGCATCACCGATCCAAACGGAAACCCCGGCTGCTTTCGCGATAGTGTCGAGAGGCTACCGATGCGGCCCAAGTGCATCAACGTGCGTGCACGCTCGCCGAATGAAGGCTCGGGGACGGCCGGCTGATCACTCGCCGGCCCAGGGCCCGCATGTTTTCTAACAGGGGTTGTCATGCGATCTCGCGGGTTCAGCGCTACACGCGCTCAATCACCACCGACTTTACTACCACATCCTTATTCGGTTTGTCCTGGCGATTGCGCGGAACGCCCACGATCTTCTCGGCGACATCCTGGCCTTCCACCACTTCGCCAAAAATCGTGTGCTTGCCGGTGAGCCAGGTCGTGGGCGCCAGTGTGATGAAAAATTGCGATCCATTGGTGTTGGGGCCAGCGTTGGCCATAGCCAGTTTCCCCGGCTTGTCGAACTTGTGCGGCGAACCCTTGGTTTCGTCCTCGAATTGGTAGCCGGGACCACCCATACCGGTGCCCGCCGGATCACCACCCTGAACCATGAAGTCAGGAATTACGCGATGGAAGATCGTCCCATCGTACAGACGGTCTTTACTCTTTTTGCGGCTGATGGGATGCGTCCACTCGCGTTTCCCCTCGGCGAGTTCCACAAAATTTGCGACGGTCTTGGGCGCGTCCTTTTCAAACAAACGGCAAACAATGCTGCCTTCCGATGTATCAATAATTGCATAAGTGCCGGGCTGACGGGTCATGACAATTCCTTTCGTGGTGTCGGTAATAAATATCGTTCGCTGTCATCCTGGAGCGAAGCGAAGGATCTATGCGTTTGTGTTTGCAGCGCCAAGCCGCACGCGCCGCATAGATGGTAAGCCGTGGACTTATGTCGGCACACCACACTAATTTGCGCCGCTAATAGTAATGTGGTTGATCTTCACCGGCTTGTAAGGACGATCATTGGAATCGCGGCCCATGCGCGCGATCTGCTTCACCAACGCCACGCTGGCGTCGTCGCATTGCCCAAAGACCGTATATCCCCCGTTCAAGCTCGGATAGGCAATCTCAGTGATAAAAAATTGTGAACCATTCGTGCCCGGCCCGGCGTTCGCATAAGCCAACCGTCCCGGCCGATCGAACTTCAAGTCGGAAGACGTTTCATTCTTGAAAGCATAGCCCGGATCGCCCGTTCCAGTCCCCATCGGGTCGCCGCCCTGAATCATAAAATTAGGAATCACGCGGTGGAAAATCGTGCCGTCGTAAAGCGGAACACCATGCTTTTTTTGATGCGTGATCGGACTCGTCCAATCCTTGGTTCCATCCGACAAGCCGATGAAGTTGGCCACACCAATCGGAGCCTTGTCAGGAAAAAGCGTACAAGTTAGTTTGCCCGCCGTGGTGTCGATCACAGCCGTGGGCTTGCCAGATGCCTTAGCCTGTGACCACAACGTGAGCGAGGACATAAAGATAACCAAAACGAGAATCAAGCATTTGCGCATGAGCGGCTCCTTGAAAGTGATAAAAACTGCAATAATCCGAATCCTGAATTGTACGACAGCCACGCCAGAATTTACTTGTTCACCGAAACCTTTTGCTCCTGCATTTCGTGGCTGACGCGTTCTACCTCTTTGAAAACCCGCAGCGTATTTCCGCCAAGAATCTTATGGATATCGCCAGCGCTATATCCCCGATCGAGCAGCGCCTGCGTGATCTTGGGCAAATCAGCGGCAGAGTCCATGCCCTGAGGCGTTGCCCCGGCGACGCCGTCAAAGTCCGAGCCCAGACCAACGTGGTCAACTCCAGCAACCTTGGCGATGTAGTCGATATGATCGATCAGCGACTTCAGCGGCGGACGCGGAATCTTGGCCGCCCACTCGCGCTCGATGCGGTCAATCTCGATATAGGTCACGACCTTCCCGTCCGCCTTGTGTTTTTCCAGATAAGCCTTTTCGGCTTCCTTTGCCTGTTTGCTGATGGCCTCGTTTGCTTTGCGATAGTCCTCGTCAACAAAATCGGAGTAAAAATTCACAGCGACCACGCCGCCGTTCTTGGCGACCGCGCGCAACATGTCGTCCGTCATATTGCGAGGAGCCTTCGTCAAGGCGCGGGCCGATGAGTGCGAGGCGATCACGGGAGCCTTGGTAGTGGCAATCGCGTCCCAGAATGTTTTGTCCGCGACGTGAGAGATGTCCACGATCATGCCCAGCCGATTCATTTCCAGCACAACTTGCTTGCCGAAATCAGTGAGTCCGTGGTGGTGCTGAATCTTGGGATCGTCAATGTCGCCCGACGAGTCAGCCCACTCGTTTGTATTCGACCACGACAGCGTCATGTAGCGCACGCCCAAGCGATAGAAATCGCGCAGGAGATGAATATCGTTCTCAATGGAGTGGCCGCCCTCAATCCCCATCAAGGCCGCAAGCTTTTTCTGCTTGTGAGCGCGCTCGATATCCTCGACCGAGAACGCCATCATCATCCGGTCCGGATGACGCGCCGCCTGCTCGTACACCGAGTCGATCAAATCCAACGTGTGCTGCGCGAAGTGCCCTTGATTCGTTTCCGGGTCAACCCAGATAGAAAAAAACTCCGCGCCCAGATTTCCCGCGCGAGCCTTATCAAGGCTGATGTGGCCGATGTCTTTAGCATCGGTCGAACCGATATCAAAGTTCTCATCCAGAAAACGCTGCGGCGTATCCGCATGCGTATCAACCACAATCGCCGAATCATGAATCGCGCGAGCGCGTTCGCTGATTCCAGCGCTGTCGTTGCCCTGCGCAAAAACCAAGGCAGACGCCAGCACCACACAGGCGGAGAAACTCAGAAGCTTCGCCGCAAGCAACCGCTTTGCTATTTCCATGGAGAGCAAGAGAAGAATTGTATACGCTTAGCGGAAGAGTAGGAAGAAAACTTACAAAAACGCTGATTAAGTCCCGACCGTTCTTATCCTGTCATCCCGAACGGAGTGAGGGGACCCGCACATGCCAGCGCCACCTGCGCCGTTCCGGGGAATTTCTACTACGAACCCCGTGCAGCTTTCGTGACCTCAACGACTAAATCGGAGTT
>CAWISU010000028.1:0-31955 GCA_963838765.1 uncultured Acidobacteriota bacterium
GGGTACCTCAAACCACAGTTGTGTGCCGGAAGTTGCACACCGCAGAAATCCAGCTAGCATTGGTCCCAGCGACTATCTCGATGTCCGGTCCAGCTTTCTCTTTCTTGCCAGGACTTCCGCTCACTCGATTTGGTCACGGAATTGACACACCTGTCGATCAAAGTCTTCGGCGAACCGAGAGGGGCCGGAGTTCCGGCAGAACCGGAACCCCTTGGCCCGATGTTAGTGGCCTTCCCACCTCCGCCGAGAATGACTAAGGAGTGCAGACCTGAACCGCTGGAGGGGTCGAGCTCCACGAACCCGTCCAGTTCGAACCACCCCCGCCACTCCCGCCGCCTGTCAACACATTCTGACGGCCGGCGAACTCTGGAGCTCCGGCATGGTCGCCACCACTGCCGTAACAATTGGGTGCGTTGTGTGCTGCCAACACCATCATACTGTTGTAATCCGGTACGAACGGCGACTCTGTTACGACCGGGAATGACGTTCCGTTGTTCGAGGTCAGCCAGTTGGAAACCCCGTATTGCCAAGTAACCTGAAGGCCGGGAGCCGATGAGCTGACGTTCGCCGACCACGTCACGTTGTTCACATTCTGCGGAAAGCCGGTGGGTATCAGATAAGCGAGGCCCGCCGCGAAGATCTCGTCCGCTTGGGAAGCGGAGGATAGCGGAAGCGTGGTCTCCCAGATCCCACGGGTTGTGTCGAACATGGTCGACGAACAGGTGGCCGTCGAAGAGAAGGTGATCACGGCATTTGGCACATTGAGCTGGGACGGGCCAAAAGTGATTTGCCCACCCGTGATGAAGATCTGGAAGTTGGAAGTCGGTATCGTGCCGCTCAACTTGCTCAGGTGGCTGTTGAACCAGGCGATCTCGCCGATAGTGTTCTTCTCGTTCACGTTATAGGTTACGGGTGTCAGCGATGACCCGCATGTCTGCTGACCGATCGTGATGGAACAGCCCCTGCCGACGTTGCCAAGAGCGTCCGTCACTATGATGGTAAACGTCCCGGGCGCCGTGGGCGTGCCGCTGACATCGCCGTTGGATGTGTTCAAGGTCAGCCCCGGCGGCAACATGCCGCTTCCCACTGAGAAAGTGTAAGGGGCGTCGCCGCCTGTCACGTCCATCGGCCCGCTGTCAAACGGTTCTCCCACCGTGCCCGTGTTATTCGTCTGACAAGTTACTATCAGTGGCAGAAAGACCATTTGATAGAGAATGGGGGGATTACTTTGGCTACTGGCGAAGGTGCTGTCGCCGGGGTACGCTGCGTAAAGCCTCAAGGACCCACCCAAGGAACCCGAAGCGGGAAGGTTCGTGGTCGTGAAGGTTGCCACGCCGGAGGAACTCAGCGTTCCCGTGCCCAGCACGCTGAACCTTCCCACCAGGAGGTCCATCATAAAAAGTCACCGTTTCGCCTGCTGGGGGGGCAGGTGTCACGGTTGCGGTGAAAGTGACCGACTCCCCAAAGTCCGAACAATGAGCGGTGAAACTCGGAAGCATCGGCATTGGGACGCACACGGGGGAACTGGAAGTGAGGCTCGTGGTTGTGTTCGTTAGCGCTCCGGCTGGCCTCGCCGAAAGAAAAAGAAAAAAGAGAGCAAGCAGCCCTCCCAGAAACGTGCTCCACAGCTTGGGTGATTTCACAGAGTCCTCCTTGGTAATACTTATTTCGTGGCCTCTCCCGTAGTGCAGAACCGGCAGTAGTCGCATTAGCTACACTTTGGCGGGCTATACTCCAGCAAGATCGGTTCCGCTTGCCTGTGGGAAATCAAGACGGTGTATAGTCGACGCTATCACTTGATTGCAAATGGTTTGTAATGAGTCGCTTGGGGGTGCTATGTCGGTCGGAAGAGCTGTTGTCCTCCGCCGGTAGATTGCGAGCTTCAGTTGCAAGATTCAAACCACACTTGCAAGTCTGTTCAGTCAGTATTTAGCACAGACAGAGATCGGCCGAATCTCTACGGGCCCCTAATTTTTAGGATTACGATAAAGACCGCGCCACCCTCCGGCGGCATCCGAACGCCTGGCCACGGCGGTGCCAGGAAAGTGGAGCAATCCAAGTCCGCTTCAGCGAAGGGCACGAGTTTCGCAACAGCCTCTCACGCGCTCTTGCGGGGTGGCTTCAACGCGGGATTTGGCGGGGTCGGGATGGTGGGTTTGGCGGGGCCTGGGTCCACGTTTACTCCTAAACTTAGATCGCTGGACCAGCAGTCGGCGAGGATCTTCCAGTCGCCTTCCTGGCGCGCCAGGGTGAGCAGGTACTTGCCGCGCTCTTCGCGGCGTTTGCCCATGGTAAACGGGACTAGCATCTTGCAACGTCCCGCCTCGTAGGCGATATCCCCGAAGACTTCTACGCGCAGCGGCTCCATCTCGACTTCTCCGAGTCCGGCGTCGAGCACGCTGAAGAAAAACTCGCGAATCGCGGCGGTGCCGCGAACCGGCGGCACGTTGGGACGCAGCACAATGGCATCGGCGCCGTAGAGAGTAACCAGATCATCGAGCTGTTTGGTGTTACAAGCCAGCGCCCAATCCTGAGTGAGCTTGCGGACCGCTGTTTCCCCCCGGCTCAAGGCCGCGCCAGCAACCGGGGTGCGCGCGCGGGCGACAGGAGCGCTGGTTCGCTGCTCGACACCGGCGGGCGGCGGAGCTCCCTCGGACGCAGAGAAATAATGATGATGGTAATGATGATGGTAGTGATGCTGGCCGGCCGCATGTGGAGTTGGCTTGGGGCTAGCCGCAATTGGAGGTTCCGGCTCTAAGGGTGGGGCATCCTGCTGGGGAACGCCGCAGATGGCGCAGAAGCGGTTCTCCGCCGGATTTTGACTGCCGCAGGCGATGCAGGTACGAGTCTCGGCGGCTTCGGCGGCGGCGCTGGCATCGGTATCGACCTGCGAAGCCAGCCGCTGTACCGCTTGCAGAGCGGCCGCAATTGATTCGGTGCCGGGCTTGGGGTGATGCAGGTCTTGCTTCAGCCGGCGGAAGAAATCGTCGACGGTGGAATCGTTGGCAAGGTCCGCCTCCGATCCAGAGAATGGAGTTCGCGGCGGTCCGGTTGGTTTTTCGTGATCCATCGCGCTGGCCGAGCCAGGGCTCATTCTAGTCGAAAAGCGGTTCGTGGAAAAGAAAAGCTAGCGGCTGGAAAACTCAATCTTCGCCTCGGTCTCGGTAGCGGCGCCGTTGCACATTCCCGGACGATAACGCCAGGTTCGAACCGTGTCCAGAATCGTGCGATCTTCGGCGGGACCTGCGCTCTCAAGGATAAGAGGAGAATGTACACGGCCGTCGGTGCCGATGATGAAGCTGACGCTGATCCGGGTGCTGGGCTCGATGACATCGAGCAACGGATCCGGCGTGGCCAGGGGCTCGGGAGGCTGTGAGGCCTCGCAATCGGTGCCTGAGGCGGCGCGCCGCATGGCGGCAAATTTCGAGTCACGCAGTGCGGAAGACCATATCTGACGTTCGCGCGCGGCTGGGGCGAATGAGGTTGGATTGGCTAGAACTCGCAACTCTGGAGTGATGACGGAGGCCAGACTGTTCGCCGAGGCCAGAGCCATCAGAAGAAGCGAACACAGGCTGCGCACTGTCATGAACTCTTAAGGGGCAATCTTCATGCCAGGGCGCAGTTCTTGTATGTTAATGATACGGATGTGCTTATCCGGAACAATAGGGCTGCGCTGGTGGGGCCGAGGTGAAAACCGTTGCAGCTTCGAGCGGAATGGACGCCGGTCTGGCGCGGGGACTGGCTCACGATTTTGGAGGACGCCGCGCTGCAGAAAAATGGCGTTCGGCGACGGTCGAATCCAGCGGCTAAAAGCCGGACTCATCTCCGGTGGCTGCGGTATGACTGAAGGCATACATGATACGAATCAAGAGTTCTTCGGCAGCCTGTTCAGAGCGATGCGGGTGACAATATCACTTTTTCAGGAACCTGCTAAGAATCTGAGTAGGCCGGTGCGGGGTGGCCCACCTTTAGTGGCCACTTGTTTCTCTGGAGCGGCGGCCATGTGACGGCGGGTTGATCCACGAAGTCGACCGCGCTCGTTTTGTCGGCTAGCAGCGGGGCGACGAATCGAAGCGCGTCGACTTCGATACGCAAGCGCGCCAGATCCAGCTCTTTATTACGCAGCACTTCATATATGTTTTTCATGGTCACCAAGCCCGGCCCGCAAAGGCGCCAAATGGTTTCTGGTTGAAATGAAACTGCGTGTTTCTTTCCGGCTGGATTGACAGTGATTGTAATACATAGTCCATTTAAACCGTCATCCTTAAATAGCCGAGAATTTGCAGCTTCACATTGCCCATGGTATCTAAGCTTGAGGGCTAGCCATCAGTGCATAGTGAAGCACTCCGGGACACGTTCTTAAATGGAGGAAGGTGCAGACTTGCAGGCTGAACCGTTGAGCGATCTCGATGGCATTTTGCACGACGATGAGGTCCACGTGTGGCGGGTTGACCTCATAGCCTGGGAGAAAGAAGCGGACTCGTTGCTCGAGTTACTCGATCCGGAGGAGCGAGAGCGTGCCGCGCGTTTCAAGTTTCCGGGGCCCCGCAATCAGTTTCTCATCAGCAGAGCCTTGCTGCGGCAGGCTCTTGGCCGCTATCTGGGGATCGGAGCGCGCGAGGTTTGTTTCCGAACCACAGCGAATGGGAAACCGGAACTTGCGGCGAATTCGGCTGTTCGCGACGACGATCTGCGCTTCAACTTATCGCACACCGAAGGCGTAACTGTGTTTGCGCTGACCCGCCATCGGCAAGTTGGAATTGATGTGGAGCGGATTCGCAAGGATACGAATGCAATGGAACTGGCCGAGCGTTTTTTTTCGCATCCCGAGGTGCAATGGTTGCGATCACAACCTGTTGCCGAGCAGATTCCGGCGTTCTTTACTTGCTGGACGGCGAAAGAGGCCTATATCAAGGCGCACGGGGAGGGCCTGTCTATGCCGCTAAACGGCTTCGGCGTGTTGCCCGTGGCCGTGGGTGCAGACTCCGAATTGCAATTGCAAGTGTATGACGATCCGCAAGAGGCGAAGCGCTGGTCTATCTGGCAACTGGAACTGGGATCCGGTTTGCGGGCTGCGCTGGCGATCGCGGGCGAGCGCTGCCGAGTTCGTGTCGGCCGGTGGCCGCTCCCAGACACGCAAGATCTTGCACCATGAAAACGGTAATTCATTCGGTGGAAAGCCGAAGTATATGCAAGAAGTTTCACATTGACAGACGACGAGCGCCGTGGAAAGCTGGCCGCATCGAAACTCCGTCGTAAGCGGTTCTGGCAGAGTCGGCGACCCCACTGGTTCGAGAGATTCCGATCAAGGAGGAGCAGCACTCATGACCCCGCGACAATCTCCTAAAAGCAACTTGATCGTCGGGCGGGCTGTGATCCGCCTGAGCGAAGAACTGGACAAACATCTACTCGCCTACGTAGCAGCAGCGACGGCCGCTGGCGTAGGAATGTTAGCCGCGGCGCAGTCGGCGGAAGCCAAAATTGTTTACACGCCGGCCCATAAAACCGTTCGCCTCAATCACGCGCTGCCGCTCGACCTCAATAACGACGGCATCGACGATTTCGACATCTTCAACCTGACTCACAACAGCACAACGCCTTTTGGGGACTACTTGAGAGCCGAGCCGTTGCAGTCGGGCAACCAACTCGTGGTGCAACACACAAGCCGAGGTTATGCCGCAGCGGCATTGGCCGCGGGTGTCCGCGTGGGGCCGAAAAAGCAGTTCCAGGCGGGGCGCGACCTCATGGCTTATCGCAGCACCTCGTCAAGAGCGATCAGCGGCGGCCCTTGGAAAAATGTTAAGGGACGCTATTTAGGGTTGAAGTTTCTCATCAACGGGAAAATTCATTATGGATGGGCGCGGCTCAACGTCACGATCACCAGCGACGTAAACGCCACGCTAACTGGTTACGCCTACGAAACTGTTCCCAACAAACCGATTGTAACGGGCAATACAAAAGGTGAGGCAACGCTAGGCGCGCTGGCCGCGGGGAGGTAGGTTATGGCGGGAATGATACATTCGGATCTCTGCGGACGTGCTTCCGGGGAGAGAATGCCTATGGGGCATCAGGCGCGAAATCGCTTTGCTATCATTCTGGCGGTATTTGCCGCGTTCGTCCCAATGCTGGCTGCCCCACAGCCGGCGCAGGGACAGACTTTCAGCGTGCTCTATACATTTCAAAGCGGACCCAGTGATGGAGCCAATCCTGCGGGGAAGTTGATCCTGGGTGCATCCGGCAATCTCTACGGGATGACCCAATATGGAGGCGCTCGTACTTTAGGGTGGGGCACCGTTTTCAAGCTGGACCCGGCAACGGGGAAAGAGACCATGCTGTATGCGTTCACCGGGGGAGCAGATGGTGGTTATGCGTTTGGCGGACTAGTCCGCGACGCCGCCGGAAATCTCTATGGCACAACCACCGCGGGAGGTAACGCTAGTTGCGGTGGGGACGGCTGCGGAGTCGTGTTCAAGTTGAGCAAAACTGGCAAAGAGACGGTGCTCTATCAATTCAGTGGCGGCTCCGACGGCGGAAGCCCCAACGGAGACTTGGTGCGCGACCGAGCAGGAAGCCTGTTTGGGACTGCCTACTGGGGTCCGTATGGATGCTGCGGAGTCGCGTTCAAGGTGGATAAAAGCGGCAACGAGACCGTACTCCATCAGTTTGGCGGTTTGCCTGACGGCGAACTGCCAGTCGCGGGATTGGTTCGCGACCCGCAGGGCAATCTCTTTGGCACGACGAGCTCGGGCGGCGGCGGAGCGTGCTTCGGAGGTTGCGGAACGGTTTTCCAGCTCAGCAGGACGGGCACGGAAACCATCCTGTACCGCTTTCTGGCTTCGCCCGACGGAAATTCCCCTTATGCGAGCTTGCTTTCTGACGGGTCCGGAAACTTTTACGGAACGACTTACAACGGCGGAAGTCTAGTCTGCAACGACATCGGTCCCGGTTGCGGCACGGTGTTCGAAGTTAACGTTTCTGGAAGAGAGAAAATCCTGTACCGCTTTCACGGAAAGAAAAAGGGAGAATTACCCTTCGGCGGGCTGATAGCGGACGCCGCCGGCAATTTGTACGGCACTACTGCGGGCGATCTTGAATTCGGCCAGGCAACCTCATACGGCACGGTATTCAAGCTGGACGCAAGCGGCAGCCAGACTGTACTGCATACTTTTACCGGAGGCTCCGACGGTTGCACACCTATCGGAAATCTGACCTTCGATTCCGCGGGCAACCTATATGGCGCAGCAAGCGGCTGCGGAGCCACTGGGTACGGAGTGGTTTTCAAGATTGCGCCCTAGCAGATTGTAGGCGACCAACCGTTAAGGGTGGTGCACTCTTTATTCCCTAAGAAGCTGACAGTGCGCCTTCGGGGGAGCGCAGGGTAAAGAGTGTGACTTCAGGAGGACAGTTCAGGCGCACCGGTACTCGAATCGTGCCCAGGCCCATATTGGTGTACAGAGTCAAGGGGCCAATGTGATGCAGGCCGCGGGGATACTTTCGGGCCAGCATCGGCAACCATGGAGCGCCGATACCGGGAAGCCAGATTTGCCCGCCGTGGGAATGTCCGGAGAGTTGAAGATCCACGGGGTAGTAAGCGGCTTGGTCGGCATAGTCCGGTTCGTGCACCAGCAAGACGACTAATTCCTCGCTGGGAACTCCGCGCAAAGCAACATCCATGTCGGGATCGCCTTCCCAGGCAGAATCCAAGCCGCACAACCAAATTCGCGACCCGGCCTGCTCAATTGGAATGGAACGGTTGCGGAGGACGGGGAGACCATGCGAATGGAGAGTGTTAATGACCTTGGAGGCGTCCGCATCCACATCGTGATTTCCGAGAATACACGCCGTGGCGCGACGCGGATGCAACTGCTCTAAAAGGCTGGCGCATGGTTCGGCAGCTGCTGCCGCGTGTTCGGCGATGTGGAACCGGCGATGAAAAGGCGGGACGGTGACAAAGTCTCCGGTCAAGACGATGACATCGGGATGAAGCTTATTGACCATTTCAATTGCGGCTTTGATTGGCACGGCGGCGCGCACGTCGTAGTGAAAATCGCTGAGTTGAGCAATGGTGAAGCCGTCGAAAGCGGGCGGCAATCGGTTCAACACGACTTCAATCGCGGTCAGGATTGGGCGATTCGGTTCAAGAATTGTGCTGTCTTCGGCCAGCGCCAGCGCCCCGGTCGCGGCGACTCCGGCGGCAACTTGAAGAAACTTTCGTCTGGTTGAAACTGCCAATCTAAGTTCGTCTCCTCATGTACTGCTGCGATACGAAAAAGTGATAGTGCCGGCGAGCAGCCCTTTCTTAGATTGTATCGGACAGAAACGGGCCATCCCCGCTGTTCGCGCTGTTTCTGGCATAACTCCGGTAACGTTGTGGCCATCGCTCCTTTCGCGCTCCTCGGCGCATCTATTTCAGCATGCGATTTCGAGTGGTGGCGGTGGATTATGACGGAACACTGGCAAATGATGGGCGAGTTAATCAAAAAACTTTGGAGGCCTTGGCTGGTGCCCGAAAGTCCGGCCGTAAACTTTTGCTGGTCACGGGCCGCGAACTCGAGAGTCTCCGCAGTGTCTTCCCGCAACTCGGTCTGTTCGACTTGATCGTAGCGGAAAATGGAGCGCTGATTTATTACCCTTCGACGGGCGAGGAAAAAGTTCTGGGGAAGGGTGCGCCCCCCGCTTTTGTGCAGATGCTTCGACGCGCCGGGGCGAATTCACTCTCGGTTGGCCGCTCAATTGTTGCAACTGTGAAGCCGCACGAGGCGGAGGTTTATAAGGCCATCGATGAACTCGGGCTTAATTTACACGTCATCATGAACCGGGAATCGGTGATGGTTCTGCCGGTTGGGGTGGATAAGGCGACGGGATTCCGGGCTGCCATGGCCGAGTTACGCTTGCCGATTGCCAGCGCGGTCGGGATCGGGGACGCGGAAAATGACTATGCGTTTTTGAGTCTTTGTGGACTTTCGGTGGCGGTTGCGAACGCGATTCCCAGCCTCAAAGAGCGGGTTCAGCTGGTGACATCCAATGAGAACGGGGCCGGGGTAGTTGAAGTACTTCAAGAGCTGCTTGTTGCGGAAGCTGCTTTTGACATGGGCCACCCTCCATCTCAGTGACCGGTGCGGGCCATGTATCCTTTAAGCCCACTCCTTGCTTCAAGCTTCTCCGGGGCGAGGCGAACATTGCTGAGTTCGGCGATGAGATTACCGGCCCAACGATAGACGTTGTGCTCCTGCACCACGCTCCGCATTCGCCGCATTCGCGCCTGACGCTCTTCGGCGGGTAATTCCAAAGCGATGTGAATGGCCTCTGCCATCTGCTCGGTGTCATAAGGATTGACCACCAGCGCATCGTTGAGTTCGCGGGCTGCGCCGGTAAAGCGGCTGAGGATGAGGACTCCCTGTTCATCGTCGCGCGCGGCGAGAAACTCCTTGGCCACCAGATTCATTCCGTCATGCAGAGATGTGACCATACAAACATCGGCTGCGCGGTAATACTTCTCGACTTCCTCGTGGCTGAAATGCCGCTTGAGAAACACGATTGGCCGCCACGAGCCGCGCTGAAAGCGCCAGTTGATGCGATCGGCTTCCGACTCTACCTCTCCAAGCAGATCGTGATAGCGTTTAATGTGGGTGCGGCTCGGGGCTCCGATTTGCACGAAGGTAAATCGGTTTTGATAAATCGGGTGCTTCTCGAGTAATCGCTCCACAGCGAGGAAGCGCTCAAGGATTCCCTTGGTGTAATCCACACGATCGACTCCCACCCCGAGAAACGATGCGCTCACTCCGAGCCCACGCAACAGGTTGACGCGTTCCGTGTAGGGCGATTCGCCCGACCGCGGACTGGAGGCGATTTGCTGGAAATCAACGCTAATCGGGAAGGGCTTGACTACGGTGTGATGGTCTTCGCGATCGACGGCAAAATGTTCCCAATCGATTCGTGATTCCAGCGTGCGGTCCACGGTCTGGAGGAAATTATTGCAATGCGATTGAATGTGAAATCCAATCAAGTCAGCCCCCAGCATTCCTTCTATCAATTCGCTCTGCCACGGGCAGATGCCGAAGGCTTCGGCATTGGGCCAGGGGATGTGCCAGAAAATTGCTACCCTTGCGTCCGGCCGTTTTTTCTTGATCAGCCGCGGCAAGAGCGCGAAGTGGTAATCCTGAACCAGTACCAGCGGCTGCTCGGACTCGGCAATCTCTTCCAGCACGGCGTCGGCAAACTTTTGATTGACCGTGCGATAAAACTCCCAGTCTGATGTGCGAAAAATTGGCCGAGTGTGGGCGATGTGACAGAGTGGCCACAATCCCTCATTCGAAAAACCGAAGTAGTAACCCTCCTCTTCATCTTTCGCGAGCCAGACTCTGCGCAGCGTGTATTTGGGATCGTCGGGAGGAACCCGCAAGTGAGCGTTGGCATCCACGGTTTCCTGATCGGCATCGCCGCTGCCATGGGCCACCCATTTGCCATCGCACGCGCACAAAATCGGCTCCAGCGCAGTCACCAGTCCGCTGGGAGGAACGACGACTTCGAGCGACTCGCCTTTTCGAGTGTGCGAATAAGGTTCACGGTTGGAGACGATGATGAGGCCGCTGCCACCAAGCTTGCTGCGCACATGCACGGCGAGACGTTCGGCGGTCCAGATGGATTCCGCGGTCTCGCGCATCTGGGCCTCGGCTTCCGCGGCCGAACGCGCGGCCATCAAGCTGATGGCAAAAGTTTGCATTTCTCGGGCCAGCGGCCGCAGAAGGCCGAGGTCCGGTGCCCCGGAATGAATAGCGCCTTTTCCTGTCCGCAACGATTTCATCCATTGAGCCGCCTTCGCGATTGGCCCCACGATGCTCCAACGGACAATCAGCAGAGTGATCAGAGTGATCAGCAGAACCTGCACCAGGACGCGTACAAAGGCTTCCCTCCACATGCGCGCGCTCTGCGCATTGATGTAGCTGGCGTCATGAACGATTACCAATCCCGCGACCGCGTCGTCATTTTGACGGAGAGGATGAGCGTAGATGTGAACGGACTGCGCTCCAAGTCGACTGAACTGGCCTGAACCTTTATTCGCGTTGATCACCTGGGTTACCAGGGAAGGATGCTCACCAAGGCGATTGGGCAGGCCCGCGGTCGCTGCCAGCAAAGCGCCGTCTTTGTTGTAGATCGCCATCCCCTCCAGCTTTTCCCGGTTGGCGAAGCGGTCGACAATCTTCTGCAGCTCACGGTGGGACTGCTTTTCCAGGTAAGGTTCAATGTAGCCTGCGAGGCTTTCACCCAATACTTCCGCGCGTTGCTCGAGGTCCTTGCGAAGGGCTTGCTTCTCCAGCCGCACTTCGTTGTAGGAGAATGCCAGCGAGACCAGCGTGATCCCCACAATCAGCGACAAAATGAGTCGAACACTTAACCAACGCATGGCAGTTTTCCGTTGCCCCGGCTGCTACTCGCGACACTCAGTTAGATGATGTCCGGCGAGTAAACGGCTATAACTTTCACTTAGTATAGGTAAAATACAAGCCGGACGGAGCGCCCTGCTCCTGATGCATTGCGAAGACGCGGGGAGCAGCGATGCTGGTTGGACACTTCGGGGTTGGGCTTGCGGCAAAACGGATTGCACCAAAGGTTTCGGTCGGCACGCTGGTCATGGCAGCGGTGTTTGCCGATCTGCTGTTTTGGCCTTTCGTCCTGTTGGGGATCGAGCATGTCCGCATCCAGCCTGGCATCACGACGACAAATGCGCTTGATCTCTACGACATTCCATTCAGCCACAGCTTGCTGATGGACATCCTGTGGGCTGCTCTGCTGGGTGCTGCTTATTTCTTGCGGCATCGCTACCCGCGCGGAGCTTGGGTGGTGTTCATCGCCGTTCTAAGTCATTGGCTGCTTGATTTCGTAAGTCACCGGCCGGATATGCCCATTGCGCCCGGACTGCACATGTACCTCGGCTTGGGACTCTACAATTCACGATTGGGAGTACTGATGGTCGAAGGGTTGCTCTGGATTCTCGGCGTGATCCTATACGTTCGCGCCACCAGGGCCAAGAGCCGCGCTGGAGTATGGTGCTTCTGGGGAATGGTCGTTCTTCTCACGATGTTATGGCTGAGCACGCTGGCTGGCATTCCACCTTCCAATCTTCGCGCAGCTGGAATTTCCAGTCTCATCTTTTTCTGTTGTGTGGTGGCGTGGGCTTATTGGATGAACCGGGCTCGCCCGGTGAAAGCAGCTGAAAACGTTTAACGCTGCCCATCTCGTCGATGAATTGTACTTTTGTTAGTTGATCTTTTTGCGGTCATTAGTTGTCTTGCCGATTTCGCTGCGCAATCGCCGGATGCGGCTTACGGCGCGGTCGACCACGCGAGCGAGTTCGTCGCCGTAATCGGGCGTGCGATCCTCGCGTAAATGCTGCTTGGCCTTCTCGGCAGAAAACCACCTAGGATTTCGATTGCGCTCTTGCGGAGCTTCGACTCGCGTGACTTCACAGAGATGCGCTTGAATCGCAATTTCTTTTTCGGCAGATCTCTCGGCCGGTCGCGCTGCAGTATCTCGCCTGCCCCTGCGCGCGCGGCGAACATACCGGGCGAAGGAGGCTTCCTCGATGCGGCCATGGACGCCCGCCTCTTCGAAGGCCTCGAGGGCAGCCGCCTGCGCGTGGGTCAAGCCTGGTTCGGCCTTGCCCTTAGGGAAAGTCCAATGCCCGCTGTTCGTCCGAACCAGCAAGAATTCGATGCCGATGCTGCGGAGCCGGTAGCAAACCGCGGCAACCTGTTCGCATCCCCGAAGTTTGCGAAGTTGCGACAGCCGAAAAAATTTGACGTCGGGCCGATGCGGCTGCGACCAGTTGGTGGTTAGACCTGATACTCGATGACCCGCCGCATCAGCGCGCATAGCAGCAGAATGCACGATGCTGCTCGCTTCTGAATAGAGCACAGCTTGGTTCTGGGGTGGTCTTTGATGAGATGGCCGGCAAGTTTTGAAGATGACCCCGCTCCATTTAGATTTCGCGGGAATCCCTCTGCATACTTGCGTCCTCCACGTGGCCACGACAGTATTTTCTCTTGCGCGCACCCGACCGTCAGGAGGGCCTTTGGAAAACTTGTGTTGTCTTCGCTGCAATCGGGAATTCGAAGCCGGACACAAATCCGTCGCCGTGTATATGTTCGCGCAGACCGTGGGCATCAGACCGCGGCAAAAGTCCGCGGCGCAGAGGATCTGTTTCTGCCCGCAGTGCTCGGTGTCGTTGGCGATGGGACCGCCGCCGGAAGGCGCACTCAACATTGCTGCCTGGAACATGATTCGCGATCTCGTCGGCTCCGACCCAGCGTTGAACCAGGCGGCTTGGGAGAACCTGCGCGGAGTTGTGGGCTTGCTCTCGGCCACTGGCACCGATGGTCCCCGTCGAGTCCGAGCTGAAGGATACTTCGAGTTCTAGGGGGAGAACACTTACGAAGTCGCGGGATTCCGCTGGCGGTAGAGTGATGTATCGATTTGCCGCGACATCGCGACTACATCCAAAGGGAAATTGAGAAACTGCTGAATGGATTCCGAGATGCGGAGCGGTTCGCGCAGCACATCGTGGTGTTCCACGCGATGGACAGAGATATTCGCCTTGTCCTTGAGCCAGGCGTTGACTTGATTCAAATGAGCACCCAAGCCGGCAATCAGCGCCGCCGGAGGTAAGGCCGCACCGGTTGTGGCTCGACGACGAATCATTTCCGCCTGGGAAGCAACGACTTCCGCCAGGGGACGCTGCATAAAAATGATGCGATACTCGCGCCCGGCGGGTAGCGCGAACAAAAGTTGCGAAATTACTTTCACCACCTTGCCTTCGGCTTCCTCGATACAATCCGGCTGCTGAGGCAGTAGCTTGATGCGCTCCCACTCAAAATAACCGCGAGGATTGTCGGCGTCAGCTTGACGTTCACCATCGGTGAGCACAGGCATCCCACCAGCAGCGAGCATCTGCATCATGAGCGAGGTGCCGGAGCGCGGCAAGCCGGAGACGATCGTGATCACGTTTCTACCTGGATTTAAGCTGTTGCCGTTTGATTCAATCAGACAATCGCAACTATTCGTCGACCACCGGATTCCGCAATGTCCCTACACCCTCCACACTGACGTCAATCACATCTCCCGCAACCACAGGGCCGACGCCTTGGGGCGTGCCGGTGGCGATGAGGTCGCCGGGAACAAGCGTCATCGCCTGCGAAATATAGCGCAAGATGACTTCAAGCGGAAAAATGAAATCGCGGGTATTGCCCTGCTGGCGCACTTCTCCGTTCACTTGAGTTTCAACCCCGACGCCAGCCCAGGGATCAATCTCATCCGTGACCAGCGGGCCGACGGGACAAAAGGTGTCGAAACCTTTGGCGCGAGTCCATTGGCCGTCTTTCTTCTGCAGATCACGGGCGGTCACGTCGTTGAGGCAGGTATAACCGAGAATGTAGGGACGAACATCGTCGTCAGGACCCAGCTTGTAGCATTTCTTGCCAACCACGACCGCGAGTTCGCCTTCGAAGTCCACGCGCTGCGAAAGCTTCGGCCGGCGGATTTCGCCGCCGTGCGGCAGTAATGACGACGGCGGTTTAAAAAAAAGCAACGGTTCGCTCGGCACTTCATTCCCCAATTCGGCAGCATGCTCCCGATAGTTGCGGCCGACACAAACAATCTTCGACGGACGGACTGGAACCAGCAACTTCGCTTCGGCCAGGGCAACGTGGTTAATCTGCTTGGACGGCAGGTCTTCTAAATCGCCACCCTCTTGCTCGGGCGGCTTGAGCAGCAGCCGCGTGATGTGCTCAACTCCCGCGACGCTTTCAACCAAGCCGTAGTGGGATTGTCCGTTAAGTTCGAAAGCGCAGTATTTCATGGGAACCTCAGAACCTAGCATTCAGCAGTCAGCATTCAGCGTGCAACACTCGATAGATGGCCATGGGACCGCGCTAATTGCTGCTAATGTAATGCTAACTGCTAACTGCTGTTTTATGGTACAACTTCGCTCGCTTCCTGCGACCTCGCGCTTTCGTTGCCGCGCACGTCGACCGCCGAAACGGAATAGAAGTATGTCCTTCCTGACGCAACGTTCATGTCGCGAAAGGCGGGCGTCTTCACCAGTTCTGAATTGATTTTCACCGGTTCCGCGCCCGCTTCGTGACGGAAGACGTTGTAACCGGAAAGATCAGCTTCGGTATCGGGAGCCCATGTCAAATCAATGAACGGCTGCTGACCAGGTCCCGAAAATACCGCCTGCAGACCCGCAGGCACATCCGGCGGAAACACATCGTGAGCAAACACCTTGACCGCAGGTGTGTCATCACCTTCAAACTGGGTATCGGGTTTTCCTGCTTCGTGGATCTGCGTGACTACGGTCGCTCGATAAAAATATGTTTTCTCCCACTCGAAACTATGATCCACCAGCGCCGGGGGGGATGATGCGTCCACTGGCACTTCTCCCACTACCACATCACTGTTTCCGCCCTCCGGCCGACGATACACACGATAAGCGTGTCGCAAACCCGGTTTTTCGGTCACATGTGGAATTTCTGTCCAACTCAACAAGACTCCTGCCGCCGTGACTTCAGCTCGGAAGTCGGGGGGCGGCGGCAGAGCGGGCACCGACGGCACATCGACAACATTCGAGATTCCAGCACTCCGGCCATTCGCATTGAGCACCGAGATCGCGTAAAAAATCCGCGCAAAAGTCGTGTCACTCAGAAGCCTCGCGGGAAGATTATCTGTGTGACTCGCTTGCATCTTCGTGGCTGGCTTCGCAGATTTGGTTTGCCGACCGCTGGCTTTGGGAAGCTGTGGCGCAGGAACTTCTCCCACCGGATTCGCGCAGTCGCTCATGGCGGCATCCAGACTTCGGCAAATGCGAGTGAGACCCAGGTGACGCACGATGAGGCGATCCGTAGTTTCGCTGGGCACCGTCCAATTGAGATAAACGCGATCACCTTTGCGCACCGCTCGAAGGTCGATAACCGGCGCGGGAACATCCAACGAAGGAGGCCTGGGAACGCCGGGAACGCCACAGCCCACAAGGGCAGCAGTGCCAGATAGCAACAGCAGGAATGTCGCGGTCAGCTGCCTCATCGGCGGAAGCAACAAGGGTAACAGAAGGAGATGGAGATGGTTGTGTGGAGGCGGGCGAGTCGCCCGCGTCCACACGGGTATCTTCGTTTTCCACAATGGGATGGACTTACAGAATGTACCTTGACAGATCCTGATCCTTCACAATATCCGCCAGCATGTGGCGCACATAATCGGCGTCGACTTTGAAGTGTTCGCCTTTTTTATCGGGCGCGTCGAAGCTGATCTCATCCAGTACACGTTCCATGATGGTGTGCAGGCGGCGGGCGCCGATGTTTTCCGTGCCTTCGTTTACGCGGAAGGCGAAGCGGGCAATCTCTTCCAGCGCATCCTTGGTGAATTCCAGTTTCACACTTTCGGTTTCGAGCAGCGCCGTGTATTGCTTGACCAGCGAAGATTTGGGCTCGGTAAGAATCCGGATGAAATCTTCCATGGTCAGCGACTGCAATTCGACACGAATCGGGAAGCGGCCTTGCAACTCCGGAATCAAATCGCTGGGCTTGGAAACGTGAAACGCTCCCGCCGCCACAAACAGAATGTGGTCGGTGCGAACCATGCCGTAGCGCGTGTTGACCGTGGTTCCTTCCACGATGGGCAGAATGTCGCGCTGCACGCCTTCACGCGAAACATCGGGTCCGTGGCCGCTTTCGCGGCCGGCAATCTTGTCGATTTCGTCGAGGAAGATGATGCCCGAATCTTCTACGCGATCAATGGCGGCGCGGGTTACCTGATCCATATCAATCAGCCGCTGCTCTTCTTCCTGGATCAGGTACTCGAATGCCTCGTTGACTTTCATCTTCCGCTTCTTCATGCGCTGGCCGAAGATGTTGGGCAACATGTCCTTGATGTTGACGTCCATCTCTTCGACGCCCTGATTGGAGATGATTTCGAACGACGGAAACGCGCGCTCGCGCACATCGATTTCGACCATGCGTTCGTCAAGTTTGCCTTCGCGCAATTGCTGGCGAAGTTTTTCGCGAGTGCGGCTTTGTGATTCGCTCGAGGAAGACGAGGTCGTGCCTTCGAGGACGAAGCCGGCCTGGGTAGACTCTGCCGGACGAGACGGCGGGGCAGTGGGCGGCAAAAGAATATCGAGCAGGCGCTCCTCGGCATTGAGTTCGGCCTTGTCGGCAACGTCTTCCAGCTTTTCCTCGCGCACCATCTCAATCGCGATCTCAACCAGGTCGCGGATCATCGACTCTACGTCCCGCCCAACATAGCCCACTTCCGTGAACTTCGAAGCTTCCACTTTGAGGAAGGGCGAGTTGGCAAGCTTGGCCAAGCGGCGGGCGATTTCAGTTTTGCCCACGCCCGTGGGCCCGATCATGATGATGTTCTTGGGAATGACTTCTTCGGCGAGCTCTGGCGTGAGCTTCTGCCGCCGCATGCGATTGCGCAGCGCGATCGCCACGGCGCGCTTGGCATCTTTCTGTCCAATGACGTGCTTGTCGAGTTCGGCAACGATCTCACGCGGCGTGAGTTCGTCGAGAGCAATCTGTTCTTCGTCTACGGTTCCGGGTAAGTAAATGGCCATAAATGCGTCGTTGGTCGCTAGTCGTTGGTCGTTGGCCCGAACTGGTTTGACCAACGACCAACGACTACCGGCTAACGACTACAATTCTTCAATCGTCACTTTGTCATTCGTATAAATGCACATGTTGCCGGCAATCTTCATTGCCTCTTCCGCAATCTGGTGGGCCGAGAGTTGTGTGTGCGCGGCCAGCGCCTGCGCTGCGGCTTGCGCGTAGGGGCCTCCGCTGCCGATGGCGGCAATTCCGCCATCCGGTTCGATCACGTCGCCCTGGCCGCTGAGCAAAAAAGTCTGTTCCTTATCCGAGACTAACAGCAGCGCTTCCAGATGCCGCAAAAACTTGTCCGTCCGCCAATCCTTCGCCAGTTCCACCGCACCTCGGCCGATATTGCCATGATACTGCTCCAGTTTGGCCTCGAAACGGCTAAAAAGTGAAAACGCATCCGCGGTCGAACCTGCGAATCCGGCCAGAATCTTATCCTGGTATAAACGGCGGATTTTCTTGGCAGTATGTTTGATCACGCCTTCGCCAAGCGTGACTTGTCCGTCGCCAGCCATCACCACATGGCCGTCACGACGGATGCAAAGAACGGTGGTCGAACGTACTAAACGCTTCCTGCTCATGAGCGCAATTTTTTATTATAGCAGCCATAGACGATCACCAGCGAAGAGGTCGCTGTGGACTCGTGAGCATTTCGGAAGCATTCCCTTTGTGGACCTTCGTGTGCTCTGTGGTTGACGAAGTACGAATGCTAGAACCACGAAGGACACAAGGTGCACAAAGAAATCAGAGTTTCATCAACTCACGACTACGTCTGCGATCCGGACCGCGTCGGCGCAAGCTCGCACATCGTGCGTGCGAATAATGTGTGCCCCTTTCAATATGAGCGCTGTCTCGGCCGCCACTGTGCCATAAAGCCGCTCGGCCACGGGTGCGTCGTTTCCGTTTCGTGCCAGAGCGCGTCCGATAAACGATTTGCGTGAAACTCCTGCCAGCAAGGGATAGCGCAGCTCATGCAACTCATCGAAGCGCTTGAGCAGCGGATAGTTCTCCTGAAAGCTCTTGCCAAATCCAAATCCCGGATCGAGCACGATTCGCTCGCGCTTCACTCCGCCGAACTGCGCTGCATCAGCCCACGCCCTCAGTTCGCGCCTCACCAGCGTGACCACATCTGACACCGGAGGCAAAGTGCGCCACTCGTCCGGACGTCCGCGCATGTGCATCAGCACGGCGCCGCATTTCAACCCAGCCAGCGTCTTTACCATCCCCGGATCCCAGCGGAATGCGCTGACGTCGTTTACGATTTCGGCTCCGGCTTCCACCGCGGCGCGCGCTACATTGGCCTTGTAGGTATCGACCGAGATCACTGCCTGTGGGCGCTTTTGCTTGAGGCCTGCGATCACCGGAATCACCCGTTCCAACTCCTCCTGCTCGCTAACTGGTTGTCTCTCCAAGGTTTGTCGGCCAACCGGCGCGTCGATTCCCGGGCTCTCCGTCGAAGTTAGAACCTTGGCGCCTGGCCGTGTCGATTCACCCCCGACGTCGACGATGTCAGCACCCTCCTCGAGCAATTGCAGACCGAACGCCACTGCGCTATCGCGGTCGAAATGCAATCCCCCATCAGAAAACGAATCTGGAGTCACGTTGATGATGCCCATTATCAACGTACGTTTCCCCAATTGCAGGGAACGCGAACCGAGATTCCACTCAAACACCGGACGCATGGGCCCGATTTTAAACCTTGACGGATTTCCCTGCGGCGGAGCGTCTCAGATTTGTCACGCAACGTGACTCAAGCCCCACTCATCCGGCAGCCCCTTTTCTCGCGCCGAAGACATAGGCTTGCATAATAACCGCAACAAAGTGCAACTATTCGGAGAGACCAAACAAATTTCGGTTCGAGAGTTTGATTTCACTTGACTTTGAATACAGCCGAGATAGGATGCTTCTCCGCGGGCTATATCGCTTTTGGATGGCACGATTAGGCCCGACACCCTTGGAAGTAAAAACTCAGGAGGAACTATAGTGAAGATGCTACGTAATTGTCTTGTCGGCTTGGGGCTCGCCCTGTTAGTAGTTTCGGTAGCAGCGGCGCAAACAAACTTCGTAAAAGGCGGAGTCGCCGGGGTCAGCGGCTTGCATGGCCAAGCAGTGCTGCCACCAGCGTCGATTTTCTCGAACTGCGGTGCCGGTTGCACCAGCTACAACACCGGCTCCGGATACTACATTTCCGGGACCTCCCTCTCGACTGGGGCAGGTCAGACCCTGGCGATGGGCTTCAGCGCCAGCAAGGCCACTAAGTTTGTCAAGGCGTTGACACCCAACACCGTCTATACCTCGAATGGCGGCGCTTCGAAGGGTAAGATGTCGGCGTACCTGTTGAAGGGCTCGTCCAGCACAGGTCCGACCACAAAACTGGCCAAACTGGTCCAGCACGGCGTGATCCCTGACTATACGGCGATCAAAACCATCAAGTACACCCTCAAGGTAGGGGCACCGACGATCACATTCAAGAAGGGCGTCACTTACTTCTTGTGCGAGACCGAACCGGTTGCCAACGTCCAACTGCTGTGGATGGTTTCCAACAGCGATACCACCAGTCCTTTCTGGTTCCAGGACAGCGATTCCTGCACCGCCAAAGGCCTGACTTGGCTGAACGCAACCGGTGCCGCCGACGGCGCCGCAGTTGAGATTAACTAGTTAGTTTGAAGTTTGTGTTTTTGTTGAAACCCCCGAGCAGGCCTCTGCATTAGCGGCCTGCTCGGACCTTTTTTGGTTGACATTCCCGCGGATGCAGCAATCGTTTGCACAATAGCCGCAGGAAAATGCTGCTTTTCGGGGCAATCGAACGGATTCGGTATGCGGAGGTTGACTTCAGTCAGGAGGACCACACGACCATGCTGCGTAATTGTCTTGTCGGTTTGGGACTTGCTCTGCTGCTGGTTTCAGTAGGGGCGGCACAAGAGAACTTTATCGAGGCCGGAGTCGCGGGGGTACGCGGTCTGCACGGCCACGCCGTGCTGCCACCTCGAATCATTTTCTCGAATTGCGGCTCCGGTTGCACCAGCTACAGCACCACTACCGGGTACTACGTCTCTGGAACGGCCGTCGCAGCCGGAACCGGGCAGACCCTAGCAATGGGTTTCACTCCTGCGAGGTCATCTACGTTTTCGTTTGCCTTGACACCCATCTCCGTTTTCACCGACAACGGCGGCGCTTCGAAGGGCAAAATGTTTGCATTCCTGCTGCACGGCTCGGCCAGCAAAGGTCCGACCACATTACTGGCTAAGCTGACGCAGCACGGCACTGTCCCTGATTTCCCAGCGATCAAGGTCATCAAATGGACCTCGACGAAAACGGTCACCTTCAAGAAGGCCGTCACCTACTTCTTGTGTGGGACGGAACCGGTTGCCGACGTCCAACTGCTTTGGATGGCCTCAAATGGCGATACCACGAGTCCGTTCTGGTTTCAGGAAAACGGTTCATGCACTGCCAAGGGCCTGACCTGGCTGAATGCAACCGGCGGCGTCGATGGTGCGGCATTTGAGGTGAACTAGTTAGTTTCAAGTTTTGTTTTTGTTGGAACCCGAGCAGGCCGCTGAATCTGGCGGCCTGCTCGAATCATTTTTCCGGCACAGGGCAATGTTTACCCCCTCGTTCCACGCGTGGCATCACGGGATTACGTCTTACCCCAGGAACCCTTATCTTCGTTGAACGATCGAGGTGGACAATCGAGCGATTTCCCACCAAGCCGGGATTTTACTTGACTTTGACTGCGGCCAAGATACGATTCTTCTCTTCGACTCTATCGCTTTCGGATGGCAGATTAAGCCTGACACCTTGAAAGCAACAAAACTCAGGAGGACTACAGTGAAACAGACCCTTTGTATTTGTCTTCTCGGCCTGGGACTGGCCTGCCTGCTAGTCTCAGGAGCGACAGCACAAGAAAACTTCGTAGCCGGCGGAGTCGCCGGAGTTCGTGGTTTGCATGGCCACGCCGTGCTACCACCTTGGATCATTTTCTCCAATTGTGGATCCGGTTGCACCAGCTACAACACCGGCTCCGGATATTACGTCTCCGGAACCGCCATCTCAGGCGGACCAGGTCAGACCCTGGCAATGGGGATCACTCCAGCGAGGACGGTTACGTTCTTGTTCGCGTTGACACCCAACACCGTATACACCTCTAACGGGGGCGCCTCAAGCGGCAAAATGTCTGCTTACTTGCTGAACGGCTCATCCAGCACGGGTCCGACCACGTTGCTGGCTAAGCTGACGCAGCACGGCACGATCCCCGATTACCCCTCGATTAAAACCATCAAATACACTTCGAAGAAAACCGTCACCCTCAAGAAGGGCGTCACCTACTTCGTGTGTGAGACAGAACCGGTTGCGGACGTCCAGTTGCTCTGGATGGTGTCAAATAGCGATACCACGAGTCCGTTCTGGTTCCAGGACAGCGATTCATGCACCGCCACGGGCCTCACCTGGCTGAATGCAACCGGCGCTGCAGATGGTGCAGCTTTTGAAGTTGTTCATACTCATTAGAGTTCTGTCGGGGAGCTCTGAACCGGGCCGCTGCAACTGGCGGCCCTTTTTGTTCCCGTCTCCCATCGGTTGGACACAAATCGCCTTTCTCGCTTGAATCCTGCTCCGCCATCGGCCAGATCGACTCTTGGTCTCTTCCGTATGTGTTAGCATTTCAAGTTCCCCACGGAGGTGGTATTCGCAATGCGTTGCTGGTGGCTGATTTTCATGCTTTTTCTATCGGTAGTTGGGGGGGGGCCATCTGCCCGTGCCCAGATGGCGCCGGCAGCGAGTCCCAAGCCAAACAGTAAGCCATCGGCTACGCCTTCGAACGTCGCTCCAAACGCAGCCGTTATCACGATTGAAGGCCTTTGCGGGAGCGATCCTTTGTCCCTAATGCGTCCAGGCGCGCCATCCAAACCCGCCACCTCGACAGGTTCGAAAACGGCCGTCCCCCAAGCCACGAAAAATTCTGGCACAGTGCGGAACGGCGGTTGCCGAACCGTCATCACTCGCGCCCAGTTTGAGAAACTCGCTGCCGTGGTTGCTCCAAACCGGCCCCCGCAGGCTGCTGTCCAGCTTGCCCATTTTTACTCTGCGCAATTGCTTTACGCTCAGAAAGCTCATGAACTCGGCCTTGATAAAGATCCCCATTTTGACGAAATCCTGAGATTCACCTACTTGCAGGTTCTCGGCCGCGCTTTTACCAATCATTTGCAGCAGGTGGCGGATGCGAAAACCAACGCCGAGTTTGAACCTTACTTCAAGCAGCATCCCGAGGAATTCGAGCAGGTTCAGGTGCTGCAAATTTCTGTGCCAAAACAGAAGCTGCATTCAGACGAAGCAGGAGCGCTTATGCCCTCGAACACGGATCCCGCAGCGGATGCCGCAGCCCTGAAAGAGGAGGCCGACAAGATTCGCGCACGAGCCGTCGCGGGCGAAGATTTTGAAAAGCTCGAGAACGAAGCCTACGTCTTTGCGGGTGATCCCGATGAAAGTCCGGATACGGATATGGGCGACAATACCCGCGCCGAGATGGCGCCATTCGACAAGGAAGTTTTCGCCCTGCAGCCGGGACAAGTTTCTGAAGTTTTGTCCGGGACCGAGGCATGGCATATGTTCAAGGTAGTTTCCAAGCACATGATGGCCACGGATGAAGCCAAAAAGCGCATCGCGGCAAAACGGATGAAGGAGTCGATGGAGGCTGTGGACAAATCCGTCAAGTCGCAGTTGAATGAGACGTACTTCGAGACTGCCGGAGCCGAAGCATCCAAGCCTAGCGAAGACCCGAATTAACTGTCGATTTGCGAGTTTTTCGGCAGCCGGTTCAATCGCGGAGGCGTCGCGATTCGTTGCTAGAGCAACCATCCCATGGATCGAAAACGCATTCTTTTCTCTTGCCTCTTTTTGGCCATCGGGACTTCCGCCATTTACAGTTCGGTCGCCCGCCATCCCTTTGTCGATTTCGACGATCAATACTACGTCACCCAGAATGGACACGTTCAGTCCGGGCTGAATTGGCAGACTTTTGTCTGGTCGTTTAACATCGGCTACGCGCAGAATTGGCATCCACTCACCTGGCTCTCCCACGCGCTGGATTGTCAGCTCTACGGATTGAATCCGGCCGGCCATCACCTCACCAATGTTCTGTTTCATGTCCTGAATGTTGTAATTCTTTTTCTGTTATTGCTGTGGGCCACGGGTGCGATGTGGCGCAGCTTGCTGGTGGCGGCGTTATTTGCGCTTCATCCTCTTAACGTGGAGTCCGTGGCTTGGGTCGCTGAGCGCAAGAATGTTCTGAGCACATTCTTTTTCCTGCTCGCGCTTGGCGCCTATGGCTGGTACGCTCGCAGCCCCAATGTCAAACGTTACCTGGTCCTCACCGTATTGTTTGTGCTGGGACTCGCTTCGAAGCCAATGGTAATCACTCTCCCGTTCGTGCTCTTGCTGCTTGACTTCTGGCCCCTGCATCGGATCGAAGAGTGGCCCACCCCAGCGGTACTGTACCGAAAGGGGCGCAGGAATGCCTCCCAAGCGGAACTCTCCTTTGCTCAGGCACCTTTCACCCGTCTCGTCCAGGAAAAGTTGCCGCTCCTGGCTCTTTGTGCCGGCAGCGCAGTAATCACTGTCCTCGCCCAGCGAGCCGTCTCCATTCGCTCTCTCGAGCAGTTCCCCATGGGCGTGCGCTTGCAAAACGTCATTTGCGCCTATGCCCTGTATGTTTGGAAGGCCTTCGTCCCCGTGCGCCTGGCGCCGTTTTATCCCTACTCCGGCCACGGATTTCCCCTATGGCAACTTGGAACGGCGGCGCTGTTTCTCGCGGCAACCAGCGCGCTCGTTTGGAAAGAACGCTTCGCTCGCCGCTATCTCATCACCGGTTGGCTTTGGTATCTTGGGACCCTGGTGCCCGTGATTGGGCTGGTGCAAGTCGGCGATCAAGCCATGGCCGACCGCTATGCCTACATCCCGCTGCTTGGAATTTTCGTGATGGTAGTTTGGAGCGCCGCCGATTGGGCCGAGCGCAGGCAGGTCAATCTTCAACTGCGCGTAGCCACTGCCGTGATTATCGTCGCTGTTCTTTCGTTCCAGACTTGGCGCCAGATCCGTTATTGGCGGAGCGAGTACGATTTGTGGTCGCATGAACTGGAAGTCGCCCCAGACAATCCCTTGGCGATCAGCAATCTTGGCGACGCGCTCAACAAGATGGGCCGCGCCGAAGACGCAGTGCCTCTGCTCGAGAAATCCGCCAAGCTGCTTCCATGGGATCCGGTCCGGCATGGCAACCTGGCGGTTGGCCTGGTCGGATGCGATCGATTGCAGGACGCGATTCCCGAGTACGAAACTGCAATTTCCCTAACCTCCGATCCCGCCATGCAATCTCATTTCTATGACAGCCTCGCCGCCGTCTATGACGCGCTCGGAGATTACGCCAAAGTCCGCGAAAGTTACCGGCAGGCGCTAAAGGTCACTCCTGACCACGGCGCCGCCATGACCCAATGGCTTACCCAGAGCGTTGCCGCGCAACCCTCGGCTCCGCGCTACGTGCAACTCGGAATATTGCTGCAGGAGACCGGCAAACCATCCGAGGCCCGCGCCGCCTACCAGCAAGCCCTCAAGCTAGACCCAAACTTAACCGAAGCGACCGAGCGCCTGAACGATAAATGAGTTTCGTCTTGCTAGCGCCGGTATCTTGTCGGCTGCCAAGCGCTCAGCCCGATGCTACAATCACGCCGTCAATGCATCGAAAGCATTCCTATTTTGTCCCAGTCGCCTGCCTTTGTCTCGCCCTAGCAACCTCGGCCATCTACAGCCGCGCCCTGCACAATCCTTTCCTGCACGTGGACGATCAAAACTACGTCACGGAAAACCCTCACGTACAAGCAGGAGTGACCTGGCAGACATTTACCTGGGCCTGGACCGCGACGGCGGCGCAGAATTGGCATCCGCTCACCTGGCTTTCCCACGCGCTGGATTGTCAGCTCTACGGTTTGAATCCGCGAGGCCATCATTCCACAAACATTCTGCTGCACGCTCTCAACGTCGTGTTGCTCTTCCTGTTATTGCTGCGCGCCACCGGGGCGACAGGACGCAGCTTGCTGGTCGCCGCCTTGTTCGCCCTGCATCCGCTCAACGTAGAATCTGTCGCCTGGATCGCCGAGCGCAAGAATCTGCTGAGCACCCTGTTTTTCCTGCTCACGCTCGGAGCCTACGGCTGGTACGCGCGCAAGCCGGATGTGAAGCGCTACCTCGCCGTAGTCGCGCTATTCGCGCTAGGGCTCGCGGCCAAGCCTATGGTCATCACGCTCCCATTCGTGCTTCTTCTGCTCGACTTCTGGCCGTTGCAAAGAATTCGCGGGTGGAATCAGGAAAATTCGTCTGCCTTGAAAGGACGGAATCGCAAAGCACGATCACAGGATCCGCCTTTGGCAAAGGCGTTTCCCGTACCTCAGTTCCAATTCTCGCGGCTCCTGCTGGAAAAGTTGCCGTTGTTGACGCTTTGCCTCGGCAGCGCTGCCATTACCATCATCGCTCAGCGCACACAAGCGATCCAGTCCTTCGAGATCTATCCCTTCGCAGGACGGCTCGAAAATGCAATCTACGCATACGCGTCCTACATATGGAAAACATTTTGGCCAACGCCGCTCGCGTTTCTCTATCCCTATCCTAGAGACGGACGCCCCGCGTGGCAGCTCGGGTTCGCGGCGCTATTTCTCATAAGCATAAGCGGCGGGGTGTGGAAACTGCGACGCACTCACCCCTATCTTCCGACCGGTTGGCTCTGGTATCTCGGAACCCTGGTACCTGTGATCGGATTCGTCCAAGTCGGCGATCAGGCCATGGCTGACCGCTACGCCTACATCCCGCTGATCGGGATTTTTGTAATGACAATCTGGAGCGCCGCTGATGCTGCGGATCAAAAACAGATTAACCTTCAACTGCGCGTCGCAATTGCCGCTGTGATCGTTTCCGCGCTGTCGTTTCTGACTTGGCGCCAAATCCGTTACTGGCAAAGTGACTATGATCTTTGGTCGCACACGGTCAAGGTCACGAACCATAACGTAGTCGCCGACGAGACCTTGAGTAAAACGCTGATGCAACTTGGCCGGCCGCAAGAGGCACTGCCCGGCTTCGAGGAAGCAGCCCGCCTCAATCCTGGAGATCCCTTCCGGCACGTGAACCTGGCCGCCGCTCTCGTCGAAACTGACCGCCTGACCGATGCGATCTCAGAATACGAGGCGACTATCAAAGCAACTTCGGATCCGGCAATCCAGGCTCGCTGCTACGAAAGCATCGCGACCATCTACGATGCACTCGGTGACTACTCAAAAGTCCGCAACAATTACCGGCTGGCATTGCAGGCTGACCCCACGCAGGGTCACGCCATGGTCGAGCGCATTTCGCAGGACGCAACCGGTGAACCATCGGCTCCGCGCTATCTTCAGCTCGGGATGCTCCTCCAGGAACTCGGCAACCTGCCCGAAGCTCGCGTCGCGTATCAGCAGGCACTAAAACTCGATCCGGCGCTGACAGAAGCAAGAGCATCCCTTCAAGCACTGCAAAATCATTGACGGACTATAAATCTTGACTGCGGCAGAATGTCAGGCTCCCTTGGTTTTCCCTTGTGAACCTTAGTGTCCTTTGTGGTTAAAAGCATTTGCACTTCTCAGCCCCAAGCGACAAAACCCGCCGCAGTCCAGTGCTACAATCGACCTGATTCAGATGCATCGAAAACATGCGCATTGCGCGATTGTTCTTTGCCTGTTGCTGGCGACGCAACTCCACGCTGCCTCGCATAATCCAGTCGCCAAAAACATCGACGCAATCCTCTCCGCTCCCGACCTCGCCCGCGGATTTTGGGGCATCGAGGTAGTCTCCCTCGACAACGGAAAACTCCTCTACGCTCAGAATGCGGACAAGCTGTTCACTCCCGCTTCCAACACCAAGCTGTTTACCACCGCCGCCGCTCTGGCGCTGATTGGGCCCAACTACAGTTCGCGCACCACTGTCGAAACCACCGGAGTCCTCGACAAATACGGACGCCTCACCGGCGATCTGGTGCTGGTCGGCCGCGGCGACCCCAATCTTTCCGGGCGCGAATTACCCTACAACCTGCGTACCGCCCGCAACGGCCATCCCATCCAGGTGCTCGAACAACTCGCCGACGCCCTGGTGCAGAAGGGCGTCAAGTATGTCGACGGCAACATCATCGCCGACGACTCCTACTTCGCTTTCGAGCGCTACGGAGAAGGTTGGAGCCAGGATGATTTAGTTCTCGCCGACGGCGCGCCCGTCTCCGCACTCACCATCAACGACAACGTGGTCTTCGTGAACATTCTCCCCGCGGACCGCGCCGGCGATCGCGCCTTCGTCAACATCACCCCATTCGCCGATTACTACCGCATCGACAATCGCATCATCACCACCCCCTCAGGCACAGGCCGCAAGATTTTCATCAACCGCGAACCCGGATCCACCTCGCTTACACTATGGGGCAACGTCCCGCTCGATGACGCCGGCGCCAACGAAGCTCTCGCCATCGAAGACCCCGCTGAATTCGCCGCCGCCCTCTTCCATCAACTGCTGGAGAACCGCGGCATCGTCGTCTACGGCAAGCAACGCACCCGCCACACCGAGTTGGCCAGTCTTTCTACGCTAACAGTTACGGCCTCAGCGCCAGCCCGCGGTGGTGATGAACCATCGCGCGCACTGCCGAATCAGCCGCTCGTGCTCGCCAGCTATCAGTCAAAGCCCCTGATCGAAGATGTGCGCGTGATCAACAAAGTCAGCCAGAACTTGCACGCGGAAATCCTGCTGCGCCTGCTGGGCCGCGAGAAAGGCGCCGCAGGCACCGTCGAAGGCGGCCTTGAAGTGCTGCGCGGCTTCCTGAATCAGGCCGGCGTGCCCGCCGATCAATACGTTTTCTACGACGGTTCTGGTCTCTCCCGTCAAAATCTGGTCACACCCAACGCGGTAGTGCAGTTGTTGCGCTACGCGTCGAGCCAGACGTGGGGACCGAGCTTCCGCGAAACGCTGCCGGTTGCCGGTATCGACGGCTCGCTGGCGGATCGCTTCCCGAATCTTGATCCGCGGACGCACGTCTATGCCAAGACAGGCTCCCTTGGCGGAGTCAAGGCGCTATCGGGCTATGCGACAACCGCGCGCGGCCAGCAGGTCGCGTTTTCCATCCTCTCCAACAATTTCAACCTGCCCAACAAACGCGTTCTCGATGCCGTCGACAGCATCGTCGAAGCGATCGTGAACGACGCGAAGAAATAATTCAGCAGTTGGCATTTGGCAGTTAGCACTTAGCCGACAAAACTTATCTCTGGGGCTAAATGCTAAGTGCCAACTGCTAAGTGCTGCTTTTCATTCTTTTTGCTTGACGGTCGCGGACCACGCGGATGCCGCCGGGGCCGCTGCCGGTGGGGGGTTTGCGCATTCCTTCGAGCAAGTCTTTCAGCACCGTGGCGTTGTTGTGTTCCTGGTTTCTGGAGGCGAAGAGCAGCGTCAGCTTCTTTCTGCGGTTGGCCAGACGATAGAGTTCGGCGAGCGCCTGGGCGGACTCCGGCCGGGCCAACTCTTTTAGATAACGCTTGCGGAACAGTGTCCACGCATCCGGGCGAGCGTGAAACCACTTTCGTAGATCATCCGAGGGCGCTAGATCGCGGAGCCATTGGTCCACGGCGGCGCGGGCTTTGCTCAGGCCGCGCGGCCAGAGCCGGTCGACCAGGACGCGCGTTCCGTCTGCGCGGGCAGGCGGTTCGTAGACTCGTTTCACATTGACTGGTTTTGTCTTCACTGGGTTCCCGCGCTGGACATGGCTTTGCTTTATTATTGTAGCGGTTTGTTTAAACGACGGATGGAGCGAACTCGCATTCTTTTTAATCGAAAGTACCGAATCCAAAATTTAAAATGGTTTGCGCTGTGGCTCTGCGTCTCTGTGGTGAGCCTGTTGTCGTTGTCTGCCTGTGACGTGCAACGGCGCAAAAGCGATGCCGAACTTGGGCTCAATGCGCAGCAGATCGCGGGGCGCCGGATCTACGACAACCTTTGCGACCGGTGCCATCAGCCTTACTCTTCGCGGGGACGGCAGGGTCCCAGCATGAAGGGCGTGTTCCGGCGGCAATACCTGCCGATGAGCGGGATGCCCGCGAATGACGATCGAGTCACCGACGTAGTCCGTCTCGGCCGCAACAAGATGCCGGGTTATGCCCAGGTTTTAAATCAGCAACAGATCAACGACCTCCTCGCCTACCTGCACACTTTGTAATTTTTGTCTCGGCGGCTGTTATGGCGCCCATGCGCCTGAATCTTTCTTGGGGCCTTTCATGTCGTGCTGAAGCACTGCTCCGCGCTCTGTGCGATTTCTTCCCTGAAAATTCAAGCTTTTTTGGCCTCGCCCGCCCCTTGCACAGAACGCAAGGAGCGGGGCAGCTTGCGGATTTGCTTTTGGGGTTTCAGCTGCGGCTTGGATTTGGGGGACTTGTTCTTCGTTGGATTTTTCGGTTGCTTCTGGTGCTGCGGCTACGGTTTTGTTGTTTTCTTCTTGCTCGCGGTAATCGTCGCGGTTCCAGGGGTCTTCGCCTAGCGGGGTTTGGTCTACTGTGCGCGGGTCGATTACCACGCGGGTTTTGATGGTGGGTTCGAAATTGGTGCGGGCGAGGTTCGAGCTTGCGGTCTGCAGGGCGTAGAGCAGGAGGCCGGCGGTTTTGCCGTCGATTTGGCCGCTTAGGATGAGGCGCATCACCTGCATGAGGGCGAGTTGGATGGAGTTGGCGTCTTCGAGCAGCGGGAGATCGAAGACGGCGCGGCCGCGGCGGGCGCGGTTGGCGCCGAGGGCGATGCGGGCTCCTTGCCAGGTTTTGTGGAAGTAGCAGAGACGGTTGCGGCGCAGGGCGGGCGATCCGCACTGAGTGCCGTTGACTTTGATGTGCTGGCAACGGGGAATGCTATGAGGATACAAAGTGAACATGAATTTTTCTCCATCCCCCCTCCCCCTGTGATCTTTTGGAATCATAGGGATAGCTGGGGACTGTGGTTGAAATCTTTGAGTTGAAAGGAGTTACGGGGAAAATCTTGAGAACAAACGGGTTAAGGGTTGGGAAGGGCATGGTGACTTACTGGCTATATATTGGTTATCTGGTATAGCTCAAGTGAAGTCAAGGGAATTGCGGAGAAAAAATGACGATGTTCCCATTTTGGCTTTTCCTGATAGAACCCAAGGACTGACGCCAACGTCCCGGAAGAGCGTTTCCGGGTCGCTTTCGATGGGACGAATGCCTAACGGTAGTGCGTTCATGGACACAGGCGCGTTTTTCAGGACTAAGCGGCATCAACTCGCATGAACGACGAGGTTCTATCTACATCGATTCGTCAATATCACTGCGCCAGCGCACTTGGCGCCCAGATCTGCTGGGGCGAGCTGCCGCGCAATGTAGGGGCGCTTTTTCCCAACCACCAGTGCTTGTTTGTAAGTGTCGCTTTGTGATAACGTGCTCCTGCTCTGCGGCGTGACAGTTGCGCGGGGCCGCTACACTGGGTACCTTTGGGTCGAACTCTCGTGTTGTTCACCAAACGGACGTGGGGGCATGCGACCTCGGAACCTGCACTGCGCGCAGTGTTCTTTAAGTCTGCCTTTTAGTCTGTTCGGTCACCCCGACCCGTTGGATAAGGAGGGGACCTTGCGTACCGGGCGCGCCAGCAATCCGCTTAACATTCTTTCAGTAGCACTCTCCTTGCCCCCGTATTATGTCTTTCTCGTAGGTTTCTTGATTGGCGGAGTCGGCCTATGTCTAGGCAGCATAGCGCTGGATATAGACCACGTGCGGTCAACCCAAGGCGCCCCGTATTCGTGCCCGTCTGGCAGCTCCTGTAGACCAAGGGAAGTCGGGTATCTATGGGCACCGAATTGGTCGCTCGCATATGCCATCCTCGGTCCGATCGCTCTGTTCTTAATGGTCGAGGCTTTGAAAGGAATTCGTGCGGCGCTCGACGGTTTATTCGATTCCAGGATGGTGCGTGGCAGCAACATGGTGGTCGTCAGAACCCACCTCTCAACCGATGCGTGGCTCAAGGGCACTAAATGGCGCGGCGTTTTGCTGTTCGTATCTGGTGTTCTCGTTCCCGTCTTATTGGCGTATGTGGAATGGTACAACAACAACTGGAGGCGGTTGCAGCAAGGGGCCTGCGTCGGTTGCGATCAATCGGATTATGATTGGGGTCTCACCGCCATAATGCCAGCAACTAAAGGGCTGATTTCTATCCGGGCCAACGCCCTCTTCGACTTCGCGGCTTTCACTTGCGAGGCTCTCTTGATTGGAT
>CAWISU010000029.1:0-17303 GCA_963838765.1 uncultured Acidobacteriota bacterium
AAAGAATCGTGCAGGGCCCCACTAGGCAACGATTCCCACGCTAGGTTAGTGACAATCGAGTGAGGCCCTAACCCCCTATGCTGCACATCCTACACATTGGCAGAATTAGTAACTTACTCCCTTTCAACAGCAGCAAGAGTCCCGCTGGGGCTTTTCGGGTTTCGAACTTTTCGCACGGATTGCGCCGTAGGGTTGCTTTGCGGCTAACCGTCGAGCTTTGTTGCACCGTGGGATGGGCGAGGACGTCCGTCCTCCATTGAGAGATTCTAGTTTTCATGCAGACAATGGCGGGGCGAGCAACCGGTTCTCGTAGTTCTCCGGTATGCTGTTTGGGAGAGACGGGCAACTCAGAGGTTGCTAAAAGGAGTCGACTGACTACCGCGTTTGGCCAAATCAAGCGTCGCTGTTTCTGGGTGTTGTCGCGCAGCGCCCTTGCCGTCTATTCCCGCCTGCCGCTCTTCGGCTTCCTCCGTGCTTCGGTGGGAGTGATTCGAAAAGACGAATTGGTTTTGGTGATTGATCGCAGCGACGGGCGAGGGTTGTCGTTTCCGGGTGGGCTTGCTATGCCTTGGGAGACGGCTGAGCGGGCGATGCGGCGGGAAGTCGCGGAAGAGACTGGTTTGCGCGTCAAACGCTCCACGCCGCTCTTCGAATATCGCAACTCGACCGAGGTTCCGGTGATACTCGCTGTATTCGCGGCAGAGGCCGAGGGCGAGTTGATGGATTCCTGGGAAGGGTCTCCGCGCTGGTTGCCATTCGCCGACATTCGGTCGCGTTTGCTTCCCAGTCAAAAGGAAATCGTCGACCGGTTGCTTTAGGGTACTGCCGAGCTTGGCGGGGGAATCATCCTGGATACAAGCCGGCTGAGGAGCCTACCCACTGCATGTTTTTGTTATGGTCAACGCCCATCATCAGGCCGCGGCCCGTGCGGATGATGGTCATGACCGGAAGGAGTTCGTCCAGCCAGATGTACATTATGCGGATCTCGGCTTTGGTCGCGCCGAGGGGCGTTTCGATTACCGGCTCGAAGTGCATTCGCTCTTGCAGGATGTACTGCGAGCGTTTTTCTTTGGGGATGTTCGCGAGATCTGCTTTTGTGGGATTGAGAATCACGCCTAATCCGGCGAAGGAAAACAGCGGCTTCACCACATAGTTCTCCAGATCCTGGGGCAGCGGTTCTACGCGATCCAGAAACGACGTTTTGGGTACGCACTCATGACGCAGGAAGGGCAGGGAAAATTTGCTCATGCGGAAGTACCAGTTGGGATGGCCTGCCCACTCTACGTTCAGTTCGTCGGTGAAGTTGAAAGAGAGCTTGAGCTTCTTGCGCACGAGTTCATCGACGATGGCGCGGTTGTAAATTCGGCGAATGGGGGTGCGCTGGCCTGCGCGATCGTAGAAAGAGCTCGTTGCCTCTTTTTTCGATTTCGGTTATGTCGACGGTGGCAATTCCGAGCAGCTTTTCGGTGAGCAGAAAATCCGGCAGCGTTTTTTGGTGTTGCGGATCAATCTCCATCAGAATTACGTTCTGCGGATTTTGATCGCCTACAATGGCGCGCCGGAGGAGCTTCTTGTATGCCTCCCAGTCGAGCCCGCCGAGCAGATACTGCAGGTTCTCGTCGAGTTCGAAGACTTCGATGTAGGTCTGCGACAGCATTGCCTGATACGCGTACAGCGATGGGAAGCCCTGCAACTCGACCAGTTTGGGATGGAGCTTGCCAGCGGCGTCGCGGACCAGGCCGAAGTCCACTTGAATGAACATGGGATGCGGCGCTTCGCGGGGGACATTGTAGTCGGGCGGAATCGCGTCGAATGAGGCTTTGCGATATTCGAGGCCACCTAACTGCCGGATCAGTTCTTCGCCATACCGCGACATCTGGTCGAGCAGCGGCTTGGGGAAAAAGCACGGCGTTTCGGAAAGCTGGAAGTTGACCGGCGTGCCGCAGCGTTCTTCCATCAAGCGCAGAAAAGTTTGATATTTTTCGGGAGTGAAGTTCGCGTTGAACTGCTGTCGCAGGGAAGGAATCATTGGCTCTTTCGCATTGTGGGCGGAGCGCTTAACTCAACAAACTGTCGTCCTGAGCGGAGTAGCTGATGAGCGAAGCGAATCAGGTACGGAGTCGAAGGACCCGATTCAGTCAGCCCTGCCTATGCTTCTTCAGGGCATTCTCGCTAATTGTCGAAAGACCGTCGACAGAATTCCCTGAGTCATGTTTCCAACTTAATCTGCGTTTGATCCTTCGACTCCGGTCAGGATGACACTTTTTTGCGCGGGTTTTACGCTTCCAGCAAGAACTTCCCATCCCGCATGATCTGCTCGTTGTCTACCCAAATATCGAACTTCCGTCCGACCACGTCGATGTGGGTGGACGAATACCACTCGGCCCCGGTGTGGGCGCCGTAGGGATTGCCAAAGGCGATGTGGACGCCGGGATACTTCTCGTCCTGCAGAATCTGGCCGATGACATCTTTCAACTCAATATTTGTGCCTATGGCAAATTCGCCTACGCGATCGCTGTTTTCGTCGGTGTGAGTGTAGCTCCAGAAATCGCTTTCCAGATCATGGTTGGTGGAATGAGCTTCCACCACGCGATTTTTCTCCACGCGAATGGTGAGCGGATGCTCGCGCAGACTGCCAAACTTGGCGCATAGCCAATCGCCTACCACGCCGTCGATCACAAACGTTCCGTTGACTTCGCCGGGAGTGGTGAACACTTCCCCGCCGGGGAGGTTTCCCCATTTGTCTGGGCTGATAATGCCGCTGGTTTTTACCCAGCGATAATTCGGATTCAGATCGGCGACGAGATCGGTTCCCGCTGGGGTTCGGGCGCGGACTTGTTTGGCTCGGCGAACCATCTCGACTACCTTGACGCTGATGCGATCGACCTTGAGAAAGTCTGCCCGCATTCCCTCGAGCATGATCTGGTGGTTGACGTTCACCATGTGGGCGTGGCGGATCTTGCGGCGGTTCACCACGTCCGTCATTTGCATGCGCGAATGCAGTTCGTTGGTCTGCGCCTGCACGGCAAAGATGCTGACCTGGCTGGTCTCGAGGTCTTCAACGATCTCTCGTGGAAGATCGCCAAGCGGCCGTGGCGCTAAATCTTCGAGCACCCATGCGTGGTATGGCGCGCCCACAACTTCCAATTCGCGGACCATGCTGGCGGCGATTTCTTTGGTGGCCTCGTCGGTGATGACCGTGACTTTCTCGCCGGGTTGCACGCGCAAACATACGTTCACCGCATTGCGGGCTCCGGGAGTTAGTTCAGGATCGAAAGGAATCGTATTCAACTTTCGGTTGGCTTCACTGACAGGAACGTTCATTACCCAACTTTTCTAGCGGAAGCCGCGACCGGGACATCGGCCACTCCGACTTCCGTCTCTTCAATAATGTAGTCGACCACTTTTTTCAGGTCGCCGGTCTCCTCGAACACACGCAACTGGCGTTCCGCCCCGTTTCCCATTTTCAGGATCTCGTGAATGTAGTTCAATTCTTCGCGTGAGCCTAATTCGTCAACTACGTCGTCGACGAAGTCGAGATACTCGAGAATCAGATCGCGAGCCGGCACTTCTTCCTGCTTGCCGAAATCAATCAACTTTCCTGTCAACCCATAACGCGCGGCGCGCCACTTGTTCTCCATGATCAAGGCGCGGCGATAAAGCCGGAACCCCGTGTTCGCCGCGTACAGCTTGTACAGCTTGGCGATGGTTGCTTGGATGAGGGCAGCCAGGGCTATGGTTTCATCCATGCGCATGGGAATATCGCATACACGGAATTCCAGCGTGTTGAAGAATGGATGCGGACGGATGTCCCACCAGATTTTTTTTGCGTTGTCGATGCAATTGGTCTTGATCAGCAGCTTGATGAAGTTTTCGTATTCTCCCCAGCTGGGGAAATAGTCGGGAATATTGGTTCGCGGAAATTTGTCGAAGACCTTGCAGCGGTATGACTTCAGCCCGGTGTTCATGCCCAGCCAGAAAGGCGAGTTAGTCGAGAGCGCCAGAATGTGCGGCAGAAAGTAGCGCGCATGGTTCATCAACTGGATGGCAGTCTCGCGATCCTCGACTCCGATATGGACGTGCAAACCAAAAATCAGGTTCGCCCGCGCCACCAGTTGCATATCCTCAACAATGTTCATGTAGCGCTCGTCGGGAGTAATCTCCTGCACGCGCCAGTCGGCAAAAGGATGGGTCGCCGCCGAGGCCAGCCGCAGCCCGTTATCTTTGGCCAGAATGACCATGTCGTGCCGCAGTTTTTTGATCTCTGCCTTAGCATCTTTAATGTTGGTGGCAAACCGAAGTCCCGACCTCGACCACCGACTGGTGCAGTTCCGCCTTGACCCGCTCCTGCAGCGCATCCTGCCCTTGTTCGATCATCTCGGCGTTGATGTGCGAGCGCAGGTCGCGGGTGACCGGGTCGACGGTCTGGTATTCCTCTTCGATTCCGATAGTGAACGTAGGACGCATCAAAGTCACTTGTCAGAAGGACAATCCCGAGCCATAGCGTACGTAGTATATCTTACCGCACGAATTCCCCACGAGGCAGATGAGCGATTTCAGAAGTCGAGGCATAGGTACGCTTTAACGGAATCCGATCTAACGGAATCCGATCCCTACGGACGTCTGAAGTAATTTCGCAATTCCTCTGCAATGGCAGCGGCGCTTTGGCTACGGGGGAACAGGGCGATGAGCACCAAAGCAGAAAGGACGGGAAGGATTGAGATCATCGTGCAAACGAAAACTCTGTCGACTGTTTGCAGGGACAACTCCTTGCTGATGTGCAGGGCGAATATGGCTGGCCAGAAGAGTCCGCTAACAGCGACCAAGAAGTAGGTGGACATCACAACGCGACCGAATCTATAAGCACTGGATAAGAAAAGGCTCGTTCGAAATAACGATGGATAGTTAAGATACCAGTATATTTCCGTTTCCGTCTTTGGTTCGTGGCCAACTGTGCTGATTTCGCCGTGACGTATGAGGATCAGGCCCTCGAGCCGCCAGCGCAGCACCTCCTCATAAACAACCAAACAGACTAGAGAGAAGAACACCCCGGTTGCCAGTATGATGACGGTGAAAGCCGCGTATGGCCTGTTTAGCGATAAGTCCAGGAACGGTACCTTGATTCCTAATTCTCCGGCACCACCTGCGGTTTTGCTGTACGTGAGAATCGCAGAGATAAAAAAGAGTACCAAATACGTTGCGAACAGCTTTTCGAATCGCTTGCCGGCATCCTGCAAAGCGCTGTAGGTTTTCTCTAAGGAGAAATCCAACCATTCAAGGTCATCCTTCGTTGCTGTAAGCCCGACCTCCATGCTGCAAAACCTTTAACGTGAAAGATCGCCTTATCTTTGTGCTGAGTTCGCCGTGCTTCTCGCCTTCCGAGTTTTTGTAGGCGCGTCCGCCCCCGCCAGAAACCCGGCCCATCGCAGCTCCCGAGCCGGGTTCTCCTCGGTAAGCGCCTTTTTTACAGCCATTTCCGCTACAGTATTCACTACCCACTCGAAGTTTTCCTGGCCTACGGACGTGGCTTCCGCATCGGGCGCGGGATTCATAAAATCAATCGCATAAGGAATCCCGTCTTCCACCGCAAACTCGACCGTATTGAGATCGTAGCCGAGGGCCCGGCACAGCGTGAGCGCGTCCCGCTCTACCCTTTCGAGCAACTGGGGATCGGCGGGAATAGGATTTCGTACATACCTTTCGTGGAACGGCACCCGCGGATCGTAGTACATAATCCGCACCTTTTCCTGACCCACGACGTAGCAACGGAAATACTCTTTGAACTCGACCCCATGCTGCAAGGTCATGCACAGATCGCCGGTCTGGTTGTAGTGGTGGAAGAACTCGTCGGGCGAGTGCACTTTGTAAACGTGCTTCCAGCCTCCGCCGGAGTAGGGTTTAAGAAACGCGGGGAAGCCGACGTATTCGAAAATCTCATCCCAGTTTAGCGGGAAGATCAGGTTGCGCATGGATTTGTCGGTCGTGCCCTCGGGATGTTTGTTGTGCGGCAAAATCACCGTCGGCGGAATCGCCACACCCAACTTGCTTCCCAGCGCGTAGTTGAAGAACTTGTCATCCGCCGTCCACCAGAACGGGTTGTTGATCACGATGGTCCCGTTCAGCACGGCGTTCTTCAGATAGGCCCGATAAAACGGGATGTCCTGAGAAATCCGGTCGATGATCACGCGATAGCCGCTGGGATCAGCCATCTTCACGCCGCCCAGCTTGACGAACTCGGCGGTGACGTCGTCGACCTTCATGCTGTTGATCTTCTCCACCACAGCTGGGGGAAAAGTATTTTCCATGCCAAACAAGATTCCGACTTTCTTCATACCAAGCTCCTGTACAGACGTTGCTTTGCAACGTCTCAGACTGCCCCCAAAACCTACCCTACGTCATTCCGAGGAGCGAAGCGACGAGGAATCTGGGTTTTCGCGGACGGGCGAAAAATCCAGATCCGTCGCTGGCTCGATTCGTTAATAACGGTGGCTCCAGGGCCGAACCGAGTAAAGATCAATGGACCGACCGAGGTCCTCGGGCGAAACCAGACATTATGAAGGTTATAGGCGGCTGTGTCTAGAAGAAGCGGCACACCGGCATTGATGAACTCTTGGGACCCCCACAGCAGGCGGCAATGCTAATGGCTCGTCGCTGCGTGCTCAGCGCCCGCCAACTTTCCTAGCGATGCCTCGTACGGTGGACGAGCAATTCCACGCTCGGTCACGATCGCAGTTACGTACTTCGCGGGGGTTACGTCGAATGCGGGGTTTTCTATTTGCACTCCGTCGGGCGTCATTTGTTTGCCGGCGATGTGGGTGACTTCTTTTGGGTTGCGTTGCTCGATGGGAATCTTGCTGCCATCGGAGGCTTCGAAATCTACCGTTGATAAAGGCGCGGCTACGTAGAAGGGGATGTTGTGCTCCTTGGCCAGCACTGCTACGGAATACGTTCCGATTTTGTTGGCTACGTCGCCGTTGGCGGCGATGCGATCTGCGCCCACCACAATCGCTCCGATTTTGCCCTGCTTCATGATTGCGCCGGCCATGTTGTCGGAGATCACAGTCGTGGGGATGCCGTCTTTCATCAACTCCCAGGCGGTCAGACGCGAACCTTGTAGGAATGGACGAGTCTCGTCGGCGTAGACGTGGATTTTGCTTCCCTGTTCTACGGCTGCGCGGATTACGCCGAGCGCGGTGCCGTAGCCGCAAGTCGCGAGGGCTCCGGCGTTGCAGTGGGTGAGGACGCCGCCGCTGGCGGGCATGAGCGTGGCGCCGTAGCGTCCCATGGCCTGGTTGGCGGCGATGTCTTCGGCGTGCATGCGCTGCGCTTCTTCGACCAGCGCTTGCCTGATCTGCGGTAGCGGCCGCACGCGGAGCTGTTCGAATTTTTGCCGCATTCGGCGGATGGCCCAGAAAAGATTTACCGCGGTGGGGCGCGTTTTGCTTATTACCTCGCAAATACGGTCGAAGTCTTGCTTCAGTTCGGCTCCGGTCTCGGCCTTCGAGTTTTTCATGCCGAGAGCAATGCCCATGGCCGCGGCGACGCCTATAGCTGGCGCGCCGCGCACCACCATGTTGCGGATGGCGTCCGCGACCTGCTCGTAGGTCTTGCAGGTAACGTAGGTTTCTTCAGTGGGCAGCTTCGTCTGGTCGATGAAGCGTACGCCTTTGTCGGTCCATTCCAGAGTTTGAATCATTTGTTAGTCGTCGTTGGTCGTTGGTCGTTGGTCCTTGGTCCTTGGCATCTTCCAGCCGGCAAATGTTTTCACTACGCTTTATGTACTTCGCAGCGGTTGCGCGGCATGTTCGTTACCGCTGGCCTTCCGCATAGCTCGCAGCTGGCGCCGACTGCGAAAATCGGGGGAGATGCTTCGTCCTTGTGCTGCACGTGTTCCTCGCGCACGTCGGTTGAGGTGAAAATCGAAACGAATGGCGCAGGGGCGGCGACCTTTTCTACGCTTGGACGGCCCTTGGCTTCTTCGCGTTCGACCAGGCACATTGCTCCGGCGACTTCGAATCCGAATTCGCGGGCGGTTTCGATGGCTTGAATTGTGGATGCGCCAGTGGTGCAGACATCGTCGACGATCACCACCCGTGCGCCTTTTTCCCGGAAGCCCTCGATACGCTGCCCCGTGCCATGTTGCTTCTCGCTTTTGCGGACCAGGAAGCCGTGGATTTCGCCGCTGGTGACGGCTACCGCTACTACGATCGGGTCGGCTCCCATGGTTAATCCGCCGATGGCTTGCGGACGCCATCCGCGCTGGCGAATTTCCTCGAGGAAGACCTGGCCGGTGAGTTGCGAGCCACGCGCGTGCAAGGTGGTGGTGCGACAATCGATGTAATAGTCGCTGGTGGCGCCGGAGGAGAGCTTGAAGTCTCCCAGACGAAAAGACTTGGTTGCCAGCAGACGCAAGAGTTCCTGACGGGCCGAAGACATGGAAATTCTAAGATAGCATGAGGCACGTGGAAGTGCGGACGCTGCTGGTTTTCCGCGGACGGGCGAGACGTCCGTGCTCGAAGAATGGTTATTGATTCAGTCTTTCCAGGTGGCGGAAGCCGTCGGTCCCGACGAAGAGCAGGATCGAGAGCGTGGCGTTGTATGCCATGTGCATGAGCAGGCCGGCCGCGACCGACTTGGTGATGGCGCGAGTGAGAGTTAATGCCAGCCCGACCATGAATATCACGAGAACCGGGCCCCAGGCGCGTCCCAGTTGGGGAGCGTGAATCAGGCTGAAAGCGGCTGCCGTGGTCAGCACTGCGATTGCGATACCCCACCTGCGAACCAATACCGGATAAAGAAAACCACGAAAGAAAAGTTCTTCGAGTAGTGGAGCGAAGGTGATACCGAAGAGCGAAAGGGCCCAGGCTTCGCTGGGGGTGCGGAAGAAGCGGTCCATGGGCAGTTCTCTCGGCATGGGGAGAAGGCGTGCCATGCCTTGCAACGCAAACGACAGAGCCACTCCTCCCAGCAAATAGGCTGACCAATTTTCTGGCCAGTTCCAACGCATCGCCTGCCAGAAGTTCCGGCCGGGCACACGCTTCACGATCGAAAGCATGAAGGCGAGGACCAACAGATAAGCCAATCCTTGCCCCAACACCGTGACCATCGGATAGGTCACGACCAGGACGAATGCGACCTTGGGATAAAGCAGTCGTTGCGCGGCTAGCGCAACCAGCGGCAGAAAAACGGCGACCGCGACAATGGTGAGAAATAAAATCTGCAGCACGTCCCATCCGCTCCACACGGGGTTTTCGGAAGGACCGGCGGTTATAAGCGACGGCGCGGGCTGTTCCGGGACAGCAGGCGGAGCGGGCTCAGACCACGGATTTTGGGGAGACGACACGCGATTCAGAGTTACGGCTGGGACATTTTGAATTTACACGAAAACGAAAAACGATGCAGGCGCTGAGCACAGTGAAGCTCTTGCTTTGGGCGGGAGAGACTTGGGATGGGTCCTTGCGCCCCAGTGGGTCGGGCGCAGGAGTACAATGCCGTCTGCCCAGGGTGAAAATGGAACCTCAGCTGACAGGGAGAAGTTTGAGCGGTTTGTCGCGCGCTAAGAAGACGGTTATCTGTTGCATGGTTCTCGCGGGTGCAACCTTAGCGGTTTACGGCCAAGTTGTACGTCATTCTTTTATCAATTACGACGATCAAGATTACGTCACGCAAAATGCCCATGTACAAACCGGACTGAGTTGGCAAACTTTCACCTGGGCTTTGACCGCCATGGATGCGGACAATTGGCACCCGCTGACGTGGCTTTCGCATGCGCTGGACTATCAGCTTTATGGATTGAATCCCGGCGGGCATCACCTCACGAATGTGCTGTTTCATGCGCTGAATGTGGTGATTTTGTTTCTCCTTTTGCTGTGGGCTACGGGTGCGATGGGGCGCAGTTTGCTGGTGGCGGCTTTGTTTGCGCTTCATCCTCTGAATGTCGAGTCGGTGGCCTGGGTTGCGGAGCGCAAAAACGTTTTGAGCACCCTGTTTTTTCTGCTTGCACTTGGAGCTTACGGTTGGTACGCGCGCAGCCCCGGCATTCAGCGTTATCTGGCTTTTGCAACTTTGTTTGTGCTCGGACTGGCTTCGAAGCCGATGGTGATCACGTTGCCTTTTGTGCTTCTGCTGCTTGATTTCTGGCCTCTGCAACGAATTCAAGGGTGGGGCACTCTTTCAGAACCGAGGCTTAAGAAACGTAAGCGTCGCGCAGGGCGATCGGAAGAGGTTGGCTCCGGGCCCGAACTTTCATTCTCTCCGGCGCCTTTCGCAAGGCTGGTGTGGGAAAAATTGCCTCTCTTGGCGCTGTGTGCGGGCAGCGCTGCCCTGACCGTTCTCGCCCAGCGAGACGCGATCCGGTCTACGAAATATGTTGCGCTTGGTCTGCGAGTTGGAAAATGCGATTTGTGCCTATGCGATTTACTTGTGGAAGACATTCTTTCCCGTGCGGCTTGTGCCGTTTTATCCTTACGCTGAAATCGCAGGATGGCAATTCGGGCTGGCCACGTTGGTTATCGTGAGCGTGACCGCTCTGGTGTGGAAGGAACGTTTTGTCCGGCGCTATCTGGTGACTGGCTGGCTGTGGTATCTGGGCACGCTGGTGCCGGTGATCGGGTTGGTGCAAGTGGGGGATCAAGCGGTGGCGGATCGCTATGCTTACGTTCCTCTGATTGGAATTTTCGTGATGGTCGTCTGGGGCGCTGCGGACTGGGCGGACAGCAAAAATATCAATCAGCAGTGGCGTGCGGCGACAGCTTTGACGATTCTGTTGGTTTTGTCATTTCTGACTTGGCGGCAAGTTGGATATTGGCGAAGCGACTTTGATTTGTGGCCGCACGTCTTGGCGGCTTCGCCGGGGAATCCACTGGCTGAGAAGAATTTCGGGGACGCTTTGCTGGCGGCTGGCCGGGCTGACCAAGCGTTGCCCTTTCTTCAAAAAGCTTCGCAGTTCAACCCAAGAGACTCGGACAGGCATGCGAATTTGGGGGCTGACCTCATGTTGCTCGGTCGGGTGCAGGATGCCGTAGCCGAGTTCCAGGAGGCTGTGGCCTCGACCTCCGACGCGGCTTTACAGGCTCGCTACTATGAGAGCCTTGCAAGTTTGTATGACATGCTCGGTGATTACCAGAAGGTGCGGGAAAATTACCGGCAGGCTTTGAAGGTCGATCCTGAGCAGGGGCCGGGCATGGTCGAGCGAATTTCTCGCGACATTGCGGATCAGCCGAGCGGCCCGCGGTATTTGCAGCTTGGCATTTTATTGCAGGAGGCCGGGAATTTTTCCGAAGCGCGTGGAGCGTTTGAGCAGGCGGTTAAACTCGATCCTACATTGGAGTTGGCAAAACAATCTCTGGAGTCTCAAGAGCGCTAGCAGGAGCGACTACGCGGTCGACAGCGTTTTTAGGTTTCGGCTCCCGCTGAAATAGTCTGCCAGTGCTTGCCCCGTGTAGGACTTTTTATTGCGCGCCACTTGCTCGGGTGTGCCTTGGGCGACGATGCGGCCGCCTTCTTCTCCGCCCTCGGGACCTAGATCGATGATCCAGTCGGCGTTGCGGATCACGTCGAGATTATGTTCGATGATTACGACCATGTTTCCGAGGTCGGTTAGGCGATGGAGCACGTCGAGTAACTTCTTGACGTCGTCGAAGTGCAAGCCAGTGGTGGGTTCATCAAGCAGATATAGAGTTTTTCCAGTTTGCCGTTTGCTTAATTCGCGGGCTAGCTTGATGCGTTGAGCTTCGCCGCCGGAGAGCGTTACCGCAGATTGGCCCAGGTGAATATATCCCAGACCGACATCAACCAGGGTCTGCAGTTTCTGCTTCACTTGCGGAATGTTTTCGAGAATGGGCAGGGCATCCGACGCCGGCATTTCGAGCAGGTCCGCAATGGAATATCCCTTGTACTTCACGGCCAGGGTTTCGTGGTTGTAGCGACGGCCGCCGCAGACTTCGCAAAGCACGTAGACATCGGGAAGAAAACTCATTTCAATGCGCCGCTGTCCTTCGCCCTGACAGGCTTCGCAACGTCCGCCGGTGACGTTAAACGAGAAACGGCCGGGCTTGTAGCCACGTTCGCGCGATTCGGGCAGCATCGCGTAAAGATCACGAATCTGCGCAAAAACTCCGGTATAGGTCGCGGGATTCGAGCGCGGGGTGCGGCCGATGGGCGATTGATCGATACGAATAACTTTGTCGATGTTCTCCGCGCCCGTAATTGTTTTGTGCGCGCCGGCTTCTTCGCGCGAGCGGTACAGAGTCTTGGCCAGCGCGCGATAGAGAATGTCATTCACCAAAGTAGATTTGCCGGAGCCGGAGACTCCGGTTACAACCGTCATCACGCCCAAGGGAAAGGTGACGTCGATATTTTTCAAGTTGTTTTCGCGCGCGCCCAGAATCGTGATGCCTGCGCCATTCGTCTGCCGACGCTCGGGCAGCATTTCGATCTGGACTCGGCCCGAGATGTAGGCTCCGGTGAGCGAGCCTGGCGCTTCCATAATTTCTTCGGGAGTACCGTGAGCCACGAGTTCGCCTCCGTGGCGGCCTGCGCCGGGGCCGAGGTCGATCACATAATCGGCGCGGCGGATGGTTTCTTCATCGTGCTCAACCACCAGCACAGTGTTGCCGAGATCACGCAGCTCTTCGAGTGCCTTGAGCAAGCGACTGTTGTCGCGGTGGTGCAGGCCGATTGAAGGCTCATCAAGCACGTACAGCACGCCTCTTAGTTTCGATCCGATCTGGGTGGCTAAGCGGATGCGCTGACCTTCGCCGCCGGAAAGCGTAGCCGCGGAGCGGTCAAGGGCGATATAGCCGAGGCCGACGGCGTTCAGAAACTGCAGGCGTTCCACTATTTCATGCATCACACGGCCTGCAATTGCGGCTTCGCGTCCGGCGAGTTGGATTTTTCTCGCCAACTCCAGCGAGCGCGAAACCGGCAGTTCGGTGAAGTCCGCGATCGACATTCCGTTCACTTTGACGGCGAGGCTTTCTGGACGCAGGCGCTGGCCGTGGCAGGCCGGGCATTCCGTGGCCGACATGTAATCGAGCAGGAAATCGCGATAACCGTCGGAGGTGGATTCCTCCAGCACCCGTTTGAGATAGGCTAGAATTCCGCGGAACCCGGTCTTGCCTGCCCTGCCTGCTTCTCCGAACAACAGCAGGTTTTGAGTCTTCTCGGGAAACTTCTCGAAGGGCGTGCTCAGGTCCAGGCCGTTGGCCGTGGCTACGATTTGCAGCATGTGGATCAGGCTTTGCGACGCCGAGCCCGGCCCCAATCCGCCATCGAGCAACGGTTTCGACCAGTCGACAATCACCTTCGCAGGATCGAAATCGTAGCGGCTGCCCAGGCCGTGGCATTCGGGACAGGCTCCATACGTGCTGTTGAAGGAGAACGAACGCGGCTCCAGTTGGGGCACGCTGATTCCGCAATCCGGACAGGCTAATCGCTCGGAATAAAGTTGTTCTTCGCCGCCCACTACCGCAACCTGCACCAGGCCTCCGGCCAGTTTCATCGCCAGTCCTACGGAAAGCTCGAGGCGGTGCTCGATGCCTGGCTTCACCAGCAGACGATCAATGACTACCTCGATGGTGTGGTTTTTTCGTTTATCGAGCGCGAGGTCATCGTCGAGATTCACCAGTTCGCCGTCCACTCGCGCGCGGGTGAAGCCGTGCTGCACCAGCTTCTCCATTTCTTTCTTGAACTCGCCTTTGCGCCCGCGCACGATGGGCGCCAGCACCATGACGCGGTCTTCGGGAGTGAGAGCCATCACCCGTTGCACGATCTGGTCCGCCGTCTGGCGACTTATCGCCCGTCCGCACTTGGGACAATGCGGCACACCGATTGATGAGAATAGAAGGCGAAGATAATCGTAAATCTCGGTGATCGTACCCACGGTCGAACGCGGGCTGCGGCTGGTGGTCTTTTGCTCAATCGAGATGGCCGGACTCAGCCCATCAATCGCATCCACATCCGGGCGCTCCATCTGGTCGAGAAATTGGCGGGCGTAAGCCGAGAGCGTCTCCACATAACGCCGCTGGCCCTCGGCGTAAATCGTGTCAAAAGCCAGCGAGGACTTGCCCGATCCGCTCAGGCCGGTGATTACCGTCAGGCTATTCCGGGGAATCTCGACGTCGATATTCTTGAGGTTGTGCTGGCGCGCCCCGCGCACCGAAATCTTGGTAATGGCCATAGACCGCGAAAGCAATACCCTTCAGTGACCTTTCGTAATTGGACCGGGTCCCCAGAGATGTTGGAAAGTGGAGGTGCGCAGCTCTACTCACGTATCTTATTTGCAAACAGTGGCAAGCGTCAACGCAGGTAGATTCGGGAGGGCGGCGACTTCAAGAGAACGCAGCAATTTGTTGCAAGGCAGGAACCTTGGGGAGTTTATTCAGCGTTGGCATTCTCTGTTTCACCGTAATGGCTGTGCTGGCCATTGGAATTCTATCCGCCTACGGTTCCGTCATCGGAATTCTTTATACGTTCGCTCACCAGACGCGGCAACGTGTTGAGGAAAAACCTGTCGTCGCCCCCGCTCAAGCCCGCGCCGCCCATGCGGGCGGAAATTAGCGGTCGAAAACCACTCCAATTCCGGCCGTGTTGAACGAAGTCGAGGCTGTTTCGCGTTAGCGGAAAAGCAGGTTTCTCGGCTCCGCAGGATGATCCGCATTTGCGGATGATCCTGCTGCGCTCGAAATGACAGCGAAAATTCGAAATAACCGTGGAAATTCGAAATGCAATTGGAAATTGAGACGTCCCTACATTCAGCAACGCTAATATTCGCCGAGGCTCAACAGATGCGCTAGTGGGGCGGAGCCGGTGGGTTGGTCCCGTCGCCCGTCTGTCCCGGCACTCCGCCAGGGAACGGCCGCATTCCTGGCGGCACTCCGGGCTGTATTCCCTGCTGCTGCATCTGCTGCTGGCGTTGCTGCAGTTCCTGCAGGAGTTGTTCCGGGGTCTTTACCTGCTGCTGCCCGTCTTGTTGCTGCTGGTCGTCGGTGGCCGTCTGGTCGTCGGCTTGGTCAGTCTGGTCGGTTTGGTCGTCAGCCTGAGTGTCATCGGTAGCGTCGGCAGAATCATCGGCCGTATCGTCCGTGGCATCCTGACCTTCGACGACGACGGTATTTCCGCCCGGGGCTGGGGCCATCGGGGCGGACATGGGCGCCATCGGACGGGCGTAAACAGGCTGATTGTAGGCAGTTGCCTGTTCGCTCGGCTGCGGCGCGCTCTCGCCTGAAGCGCCTGGCTTGGCCATTAGAATGACGCGATCGAGAGCGTTAGGATCGGTCGAGGATCCCAGCAGAACGTAATTGAAGTGCGATCCGTTGAGCAGGGCGGTGAGTACGTCACGAGCTGGCGCCGGACCGAAATGTCCGACCACTCGCTCAGACGCGGTACCCGGAAGATCGATGGTCGCACCGGTCTGCGCCCGAACTGCCTTCAAAATGTCGCCCAAGGTGGAATTCTGGGCGGTAATCGTCAATTGACCGTCTTTAAACGCAACTTGCGGCGGAGTTGGCGGCAGCTGTGCCAAGGTCGCTGGAGGAGGCGCGGGCACGGGTTGAGCGTCTGGCTGGTCTTGCGTCGCAGGTTTGTTGGTCGTGGAGCGCCGGCGTTCCCCGTGGCACGGTCCCGCCAACAACAGGCATGAAAGGCTCACGATGACGAAAAACTTTGGCTTCAATGGTCCACCTGACATGAGAACGCCTGCCCCGGCCGGTCTTGCGGAATTTCGTGCCTTAAGAATTGTACCACTGCCTGCCTCGCATTTTGCCTGAATCTATGGAGTCTTAGTCAGCTTCGGCTCTACTGCCGGGGCGCGTAGTAGCCCTTGCGGGAGCGCACCTGGAGATCCTTTTTGAGGGCGGTGATTTCAATCGGGCGATAGCGGCCGTCGGCTTCAAAGTCGGCGGGATGGTACGAAATGATGTACTGGCTGCGCAGTTCGTCTTCGATGGCCGCAAAGGAGTTCTTCATGTCCTTCGTTTTGTACGGAAAGAAGGCGCGGCCGCCAGTGGCCTCCGCGATGCGTTGCAGAACTTTATCTCCGCGCAGGATCAAGCCGCTGTCATCGGTCGAAATCGCATAAATAATGACTTCCGCCCGTTGCGCCATTTCAATGGCCTGGCCCTCGGTCAACTCGCTCTGATTGTCCTCGCCATCACTGACCACAACGATCGCCCGGCGCGAAGGATGGTCCTCATGGTCCTTAATCAAATTATCGTGGCATGCCCGGTAGATGGCGTCGTACAGCGCCGTGCCTCCTCCGTCCTGCATACGGTGTACAGCCGCGGAAAGCAGCGAAGTGTTATCGGTGAAGCCCTGCATCATCTGGCTATGCCCGTTGAAGCCGACTACGAAGGCTTTGTCAAAATTCGGGCGGATGGTGTTTTGCAGAAACGTGACGGCGGCGTCCTGCTCGAAGTCAAAGCGCCCACGGACCGATCCGCTGGTGTCGATCAAAAGTCCAAGCTCGATCGGCAGGTCCGTCTCGCGGCGAAAATTTACGATGGATTGCGGGGGCTTGTGATCGTCCAGAATCGCGAAGTCCTTCTCGTTCAGGTTGCGCACGAACTTGCCATGTTTGTCGGTGGCGATGAACAGCACATTGACTTCGTCGACCCGCTTTTTGATGGTGAGAACGGAATCGTCGGGCTGGCTGGCATCAGGACTGGGGGAAGGCACTGAAACCAAGGCATTGTCCGGCGCGAGGTAGGACACCTGCGCGCGCAGCGGCAACCCAGCCACGGACACCAGCACCCCGAGCAAAAAATACTTTCCTATGTACTTCATTCCACATCCCGTCCCGACTTACGGCGTTTGTTCTCCACCGTCCCCATTGGCACCAGCTACTTAGATGCACGCCATGGGCCGAAGTACCCGCCAGATGCCGCCTTTACTGCTAGAACTTTAGGAGACGCTTGAGCAAATGCCAAGTTACAAAAGGAGCACTCGTTAGGTCATAGGCAACCCTTACCTTGGGAGACCGGTGCAAAGTTCGTGGCCGACATCTTTTGCGTCCATCACAGGTTAGAATGGCACCACCACAAAAACAGGAGACGCGATGAAAACCCTGCTGGCGACGTTGCTCGTCTATGCCCTGCTTCTGCCTACTCTGGTTCTGCCCGCTTTTGCCAACGATGAGAAGGAAAAAGACCGAGTAAAAGAGTCGGGTGAAGTGATGAAAGAGATTCTCAACATCCCGGACGACATTCCTCAGGATCTGCTGAACAAGGCCGAGTGCATCATCGTTTTGCCCTCGGTGAAGAAGGGCGCGTTCGGCGTAGGCGCGAGCTACGGCCGCGGCGTCATGA
>CAWISU010000030.1:0-22508 GCA_963838765.1 uncultured Acidobacteriota bacterium
GAAATCCGCGAATGGTGAGGTGATCGATGCTTCGCCAATTGCGCGAGCCCACATACGCGGCGAAATTGCCCAAGTCGCCGGTGTAGGCCTTGAGTGTATGAACCGACGCGTTGCGTTGCCGCAGCGACTGGAGGAACTTGTCGGTGGCCTTCTCGACCGAAGTACGGCTCGATCTTGTCGCCATATGCCAGAACCAACCTCACCACAGAGTCACAGAGAAAGCGGAATTCTTCTGTGTCTCTGTGACTCTGTGGTAAAAAACTCATCTGCCTTATCTCGCCTTCGCCCTCGGATGATGCCTTTGATAGACGCTCTTCAGGCGATCGAGCGCCAAGTGCGTGTAGACCTGCGTAGTCGAAATATCAGCATGGCCGAGGATGGTCTGAACCGTGCGCAGGTCGGCCCCATTCTCGACCATGTGGGTGGCGCAACTGTGGCGTAACATGTGCGGACTGGCATTGCGTCCCATGATCGAAGATGCCGCTCGAACCATCTGCCAGACGCGCTGGCGAGTCAGTTTGCGTGTGCCACGTCCCAGAAACAGAAGCGGTGAAGTGCGCGCTCCCGTTAGTATCGGACGCGAATGCTTCATGTAGTTGGCAAGCATTTCCTGTGCTGATTTTCCTAAAGGCACGATCCGTTCTTTATCGCCCTTGCCGCGCACCAAGGACATAGCCTAGGTCGAGCTTCAGGTCTTCGAGTTTGACCGCAGTGATCTCCGAGACGCGCAGGGCCCCGGCGTAAAAAACTTCAAGCATGGCCCTATCACGCAGAGCGATCGCCTCGCCGTGCTTTCCCTTCGGAGCCGATGTCGGCGCGCGCAGCATAATTTCCATTTCGTCGCGGGCCAGCGATTTCGGCAGCACCTTCCACTGTTTCGGCGAGTCAATGTTCAGCGTGGGATCGTGTTCGATCAACTTGTCGAGCAGCAGATAGCGATACATATGGCGCAACGCAGAAAGCTTTCTTCCCACCGATCTTCCATCGACTGAGTTGGCGAATAGTTCCTGAATAAAATCCCGTACTTCATCGCGGCGCGCCTTCAGCAGCGTGCGCTTGCGTTTCCCCAGGAATGCAGTGAACTGGCCAACGTCGGCGGCATACGCAGAGACCGTCAGCGGAGCCAGTCCTTTCTCGATCTTCAGATAGTCGAGAAAACCTGAGATCAAGCCGGAATTCGCGTCCGCAGACACAAAGAAGAGTATGCGTGTTATCGGACATGGAAGGAAGTAATAAGACAGATGCTGTAGAGACGTAGCTGGCTACGTCTCGGCCGCTGCGTTTTCGCGAGCCTTCGCGAAAGCAGAGACGTTGCGAGCAACGTTTCTACAGCGGGCTCACCTCTTTCAGCAGCTCGACCGCATAAATCGCTCCCTGCGGCGTTTCCTCGTGCTTGAAATATGCGAACACATTGCTGCCTTCTCCGAGGTGCTCACGGATGCGGTCGACCATGGCACGCCGTTCGTCAGGCGTGTAGGCCGGCTTGCGGTAACGGTAGTAGCAGAAGTCCGCGGTGACCACGTCTGGAGTATTGCGCTCTTCGGTTTCGGCTATGCAAAGCGCGCGGTTGCCGCTCTTGAGCAGAGCAAAGATCTCGTCGGTGAACCATGATGCGTGGCGGAACTCAAAGGCAGAGGCAACGGCACGCGGAAGCACCGCCAGAAATTCCTGCAAAAGCCCGGCATCTGCCTTCATATTTGGCGGCAACTGGAACAACAATGGCCCCAGTTTTTCCGCGCGCGCCAAAGGTTCGATCGTGCTCAAAAAGCGCGGGATAAAATCCTCGGTCTGCTTCAGCCGCTTGATGTGCGTTATGACCTGGTGCGCCTTGATGCTGAGACGAAATCCGGCGGGCGTGGCCTCGATCCACTTCTGGGCCGTAGTCTCCTTTAGCAGTTGGCGAAAGGTAAAGTTGACTTCAACCGCATTCAGCTTCGTGGCGTAGTACTGCAAAAATTTTGCCTGGGCAAGCTTGGCGGGATAAAAATCAGGCTTCCAGCTTGGATACGCCCACCCCGATGTGCCGGCATAAAGTTGTGCCATGGTTCCGCTCCGCAAAAACAGGCTGCAGCAAAGTTCAGCCGGATTATACCTTTCGCGACTTTTTCTTCGAGGCGGAGCGCGGACGTGCAGGCTTGGCGCTCTTCTTCGCCTTTTTCATGCCGCTGTCGGCTTGTGCGGCCAGGTCGAGGCCCGCTTCCGGCGTGGCTTGGGCGATCCCCGCTAACTTTGGCAGTTTCTGCTTGAGCGCGAGTACGGGCTCGAATAAGTCTCCCATTTTTTGCACGCGATCAAGCACTTGACTCGCTTCGAACACGAGCAGGGTCGCATCTTTTTTCTTTAGCGCCTGCTCCACTTCCTCCCATTTCACCGGCGTGGAGACTGTTGGATGCTCGCGCGCGCGCAGCGAATACACGCTCACTGTCGTTTTATGCTGATCATTCTGGCTCCAATCCACAAATATTTTGCCGACGCGCAATTGCTTCTTCATGTCAGAAACAACCAGCTCCCGGTGCTCGTTCTCCAACAAACGGGCGAGCGCGTGAGCGAAGGGTTTGGTGACGTCGTAACTGGTGGGCGAGTTCAAGGGGACATAGATCTGCAGCCCCTTGGAGCCAGAAGTTTTGGGAAAACTCTGCAATCCGAAATGCTCGAAGATCTCCCGCAGCCACATCCCTACCTGGCAACATTGCACGATATTCGCCGGCGGGCCGGGATCGAGATCGAAGACCATGCTGCGCGGCGAAGTGATGTCTTTGGCCAGCGAAAGCGATGGGTGCAGTTCGATGGATGCGAGATTTGCGATCCACACCAACGTGGGCAGGTCGTTGGCCAGAATGTAATTTACATTGCGCTCGTTTCCTTGACTCCAAATCGGTGCGGTCTTCACCCAGTCCGGCCGGTGCTTAGTCGCGTTCTTTTCAAAGAAGTATTCTTCGTCCACGCCCCCAGGATAGCGCTTCAGAGTTAGAGGGTGATCCTTAAGATGTGGCACCAAAACGGGGGCAATGCGCGCGTAATAATCAATCACCTGTCCCTTGGTGAATCCAGTTTTGGGATACAGGACTTTGTCCAGGTTGGTCAAACTCAGGTGTTTGCCTTCAATCTCAACTACGGATGGTTTTCCTGCCATGGCACTCTGGATTATAAGGGGCCATGGGATTGATACGAAATGGGTTCCGTTAGGCCCGGACCCGGCCGTGTCTTTTGGCAGTTGACACTAAACCCCATATTTGACAGGCTGGAATGTATGCCGGACAAGAACAGCCGACGGAAACAAGCTTCAAAGCAGTTGGAGAAATTACTCGAGGAGCACCTCGCCACATTTACACCCGCCGAACAGGCCGGGATGCATGACCGGTTCGAGAAGCGAGTGTCTAGCCGCCGCGACTCTGACGCCAAAACGCCTCGGCCTTTGCGAGCTGGAACTCGTTGAGTTGGTAGTCCTCTTTGAGGGCCTTCAAGAACTCTTCCAAATCTAGTTCAAGAATATCTCGGGCATTTCTTTCCAGTCTTCGCCGGAGTTGCGCTGCTTCTGAATCCGGTTGTCTCCTACCGCGGCGTTCCTCCGTCCGCCTGATGTCCTCGATCTCCTTGGACTTTTTGCGATCTTCCACAACAGCGCTAGTCTAACGTGTGAATAGTAACTTTTGTTGGCTTCTCGGAACACCGCAAACATATAGTGGCCCAATATAGGCTGGGACCTTTATCGCTGCCCTTCAAGTTTGACAACTTCCCCTTCGGCCACGTAATTTCAAACTTCTGCCCCTCATTCACGTCCAACCTCTTGGAGGTCCGATGAACTGCCGCTCGCTAAAATCGTTCACCATCGTTCTAACGCTCTCCGCGCTGGCCGCTGCACAGGATATGGCTTCTTTCGAGAAGCGAACAACGGTTAAGAAACTGGACAACGGGTTGACCGTCGTGATCTGCGAGCGGCCCGAGGCGCCGGTGTTTTCCTTCTTCACCCACGTGGATGCCGGTTCGGTGCAGGACCCTCTCGGCGAGACCGGGCTGGCTCACATGTTTGAGCACATGGCTTTCAAAGGCACCGACAAGATCGGCACCACCGATTATCCCGCCGAAAAAGTTGCGCTGGAGAAAGTGGAGCAGACGTACGCGGCCTACATCGCGGAGCGCGATAAGCCCGTCGATCGGAATGACCAGAAGCTGAAGGATCTGGAAAAGGACTGGAAAGACGCCGTCACCGCAGCCAACAAATACGTGAAGCCCAACGAATTTCCCCAGATCGTCGAGAACAACGGCGGCGAGGACTTGAACGCCAACACCAGCGACGACGAGACCAATTACTTCTACTCGTTCCCCGAAAACCGCTTGGAGCTGTGGGCCTATCTGGAGTCGGAGCGCTTCCTGCACCCGGTCATGCGCGAGTTTTACAAAGAGCGGAATGTGGTGATCGAGGAGCGACGCATGCGGGTGGACAGCAATCCCATTGGGCGCTTGCTCGAACAATTCACCACGGCGGCGTTTCAGGCACATCCCTACCATCGCCCGACCATCGGCTGGATCTCGGACTTGAACTCGTTTTCCGCCACCGACGCCAAGCAGTTTTTCGACAAGTACTACATTCCGTCGAACATGGTGGTAACTGTGGTGGGCGATGTAAAGGCGTCGGAGACGATGCCGATCATCGAAAAGTATTTCGCCCGCATCCCTTCGCGCCCCAAGCCGGACGAGCGCACCACTACCGAGCCGCCGCAGAACGCGGAGCGGCGCGTCGTGCTGCAGGAGATGTCGCAACCGCTCGTATCTCGAGGGCTACCACCGGCCTGACTACCGCAGCCCCGATGATGCTGTTTATGACTCGATTGCCGACCTTATGTCGAACGGCCGCACTTCGCGCCTGTACCGGGCGCTGGTGCGGGACAAGAAGATCGCTTCCGATTCGGCGGGCTTTACCGGACTCCCGGGCAATAAGTATCCCCATCTTTTTGCCTTCTACGCTTTTCCGCTCCCTGGCCACAAGCCCGACGAAATGGCGGATGCAATTCACGTCGAGATCGAGAAGCTGAAGAAGGAAGACATCAGCGACGAGGAACTGAGGATGATTAAGACGCGGGCTAAGGCGAACCTGCTTCGCAGCCTGGGCAGCAATGAGGGGCTGGCTAATAATCTGGCTTTGTATCAAGCGCGATACGACGACTGGCGGGAACTGTTTCGCTCGGTTGACCGGATCGATAGGGTCTCCAAAGCGGATATTCGCCGTGTGGCCAATCAAACCTTTGTCCCCACGAACCGCACTGTGGGGATTATCGAAACCAAGACGCCTGCGGCCGACCAAAAAGGAGGGGCGCAATGAAAGGTCATCGTTCGCTCATTCTCCTTTCGCTTGTGGTTCTGCTTGGCTCGGTAGTTCCCCGGGCTGCGGCGCAAGCCGCCGATTGGCAGCAGATCGCGATTCCGCCGTTGCCTACATTTCATCCGCAGCAGCCCAAGCGTATCGAGCTGCCGAATGGCATGGTGGTCTTTCTGCAGGAAGACCATGAGCTCCCGCTGATTGATGGGACTGCGCGCATCCGCGGCGGCTCGCGTTCGGAACCTGCGAGCAAGGTCGGGATGCTGGATATTTACGGGGAAGTCTGGCGGACGGGTGGAACTAAAGCGCAAACCGGTGATCAGCTCGACGACTACCTCGAGATTCGTGCCGCCAAGGTCGAAACTGGCAACAGCGTTGATTCGACCACTATCTCGTGGTCCTGCCTGAAAGGCGATTTCGACGATGTGTTCAAGGCCTTCAACGATGTGCTGCGCACGCCCGAATTCCGGGCTGACAAAGTCGATCTGGCACAGAGGGAAATGTACGACTCCATCTCGCGCCGCAACGACGATGTGAGTCAGATTGCGGCACGTGAGTCCATGAAACTGGCGTACGGCGCAAACAATCCCTATGCTCGCGAGCCCGAATATGCCACGGTTGCGGCCGTCACGAGGCAAGACCTGCTTGATTGGCATCACGCCCACGTGCATCCCAACAACATTATTCTGGGGATCGTCGGCGACTTTGATTCGGTCGCTATGGAAGCGAAGTTGCGCCAGGTTTTTGGCGATTGGCCCAAGGGACCGGCGGTCAAAGAGGACAAGACCGAGTTCCAGCCTGCTAAGCCTGGTTATTACCTGATTCCGAAGGAAGACGTGAATCAGAGTTCTATTCGGATGACGGAGTTGGGCATCCGGCGCGACAATCCGGATTACTATGCCACTCAAGTCTTCAATGAGGCGTTCGGCGGCGGTTTTTCCTCGCGGTTGTTCAAGAGCATACGGACCGAGCAAGGGTTGGCTTATGGCGTTGGCGCGGGGATCGGCGCGGCGTTTGATCATCTTGGGGTCGTACGTGTTTCCATGAGTACCAAGAGCGCGACCACCGTGGAATCCGTTGAGGCTCTTTACAAGGAGATCGATAGCTTGGCGCAGAATCCGATTTCGGATGACGAGATCAAGCGGGCCAAGGACTCCATCCTGAACTCATTCGTCTTTAATTTTGATTCGCCGGAGAAAGTGCTCCGCGAACGCATGGCGTACGAGTTCTACGGATATCCGGCGGATTACCTGGAACGATATCGTGCAGGAATTGAAAAAGTTGGGAAAGACGATGTAGCTCGCGCCGCGACCAAGTACCTGCACAAAGAAAAACTGGCGGTGCTGGTCGTGGGCAACACGGCGGAGTTCGATAAGCCGCTGTCCTCTCTAGGTCCAGTAACCAACGTCGATATCAGCATTCCGCCGCCTCCCGGCGAGAAAGGCGAGAAGTGAGGAAGCGCCCGCCAAATCTGCTGCTTTCGAATCCGGAAGGACGGGTGAGCGCTGACCTGCGCTAGCTTAGCCGAAAGCGATAAGGAGGGTCGAGAATGTGCGTTCTCGCTTCCCACTCTTCCGCTCAGAACGCGGAAGAATGGGGCACCCTTGTCTTAATTTAGAGTTGCATTTGGAATGAGTGAGCGCCAGCCGCCCACGTCTACGTACATTTTCATTTCAGTTTTTTCCCGAGCAGGCCACTGATCGCATTCGCCGGGTTTGCCTTGGTTACGTCCTTCACGTCTCCCAATGCGCCTTGCGCGATGCCGCCCGCCACTCCTCCGATGTTAGGGACAAAGTGTGGATTCGACGTTGTTCCCTCGATGGCGAAAGGGATGCCGCCCTTGCCGCTGCCCAGCGACGCCACCTGCGTCAGACCGCCCGCGACGCCGCCTTTGAGGTCGGCCAGCATCTTGAAGTTCAGCGCGCCCGCCGGGCTCACCGTCCCTGCTCCGGTGATGACACCAACCGACGGCACGGTAAGGTTAATGTTGTCTGCTTTCGTCCCCTCGGGTGCCACGCGCGCGTTGAGGCTCGCATTCTGTATCGAAGTGTCCGGGTTAGACGCGGCCTTCCCAGCAAAGGCCGACAGCGCCCCCAGTTTTGATCCCAGGTCGAACCCCGTCAGCTTAGAGTTGCTTAGCCGCACTGGCCCGGTGATCACGAGCTTGTCCACTGGGCCCACGATGCCCAGTTCTGCCGAGAGCGTCCCGCCCTTCAACTGCGAGCCCGACGGAAGCACTACGCCCAGCGAGGGCAGCATCGGTTCCAGTTCATCCCCTGGCATGTCGCGCGCATCCAGCTTCATGTTCAACACCTGTGTGTCGCCCTGCGTTTGGAACGTTCCCGTCAGGTGCGCCACGGCCTTCCCGATCGAAATGTCGCCTTCCGTCAGGGTTCCCGATTGCTTCTCGAGATCGACATCCACGGTGTGCTTGACGACCACGGTCGTCGGAGCGGGCGTGCCCTTCGGCGACAACTTCAGTTTCGTGCCGGTGAGTGTGCCGACGGCTTTGGCGTGGCTGCCATTCGAGGTGAGGGTCCCGTCAAGATTCGCCAGCCCTGCAATGCCGCTGGCGGGATCGATAAATCCCGAGGCGCCAATATTCATGTTGCTCACCTTCACCGCGGTCTCAAACGGGGTCTTGGCGGCGTTTTCGGCGTTGATGGGGCCGGCTTTCCCCGAGATTTTCGCGTCCCCTCCCCCCGGCAATTGAGCCGTGAGTTTGAATGGGAACTGTGCGGTGAAGGAAAAATCCTCCACTTCAATATTCACCTTGTCATAGACCTGCGGTTTGACCGAAGAATTCGCTTTTCCGACAATCAACTTTCCGTTGTTCACATTTAGCTTCGCCGCCGAGAAATTGGCCGGTGATGTGCCAGCGGACTTAGGCTCTGCCGGCGCCGTCTTGGCGGCAACCGCGCCGATGCTGGAGAAATTCCACTTCCCGTTGGCTGCTTTCAGCAGCGTGATCTCGGGCTGCTGCAATTTGAGTTCGGTCACATTCAGTTGTTTCGAAAAAATGAGTGGCATCAGTTCGACGCCAACCTTTAGCGACTTGGCTGTAATGAAAGGCGACTTGCCGAAGGCGGGATCGTCCGCAATGGCTATGTTATCGGCCACCACGCTGCTGGATAGAATTGACAGGCTCAGATTCCCCACGGTCACCTGTCGACCCAGCGCGCTCGTCAGCTCCGACTCGATCTTTGGACGGAAACTGTTCACATTGATCAGCAAGGGTAGTGCGATCAGAATCACGAGGAGAATACCAACTGCAATTGCGCCGATTTTCAGGTTGCGTTTCATGTCTTTAGTTCCTACCTTTCCTGCAATTGGAAACGGATGGGTTTGAAAGAGAAAGCCTTACTCCGAGAAGATCGTTGTAGTAAACCTGAGTGGGTTTATTAACCGGTCAGCTTTTCACCTGTAGCAACGAGACTCCTGCAAAGTGCGACACCGTTCCCATATTGGGAGTATGACTTGCACCTAAGTGGCAAGACTGCTCACAATTGCTCATTCTTTGCGAATAATCTGAGGAACATGAGTGCTGGTGATGGTGCCCACGGCTGTGCTGTAGCCAGCAACCGCCGAGGGAAATCGAGAGTGGTGAAGTGCGAATGCTCAGATGTGATTTGAGGATCACTGGAAGTCACTGATGTGAACAATCAGCACACCGCGTCTTGCTGCAACTTTCCTCGGATGCGTGCATCCAGACAGTGAGGCTAGATTCCCTAGAACAGACAAGCCATGTCCTACAGCATATCGACCTTGCTGCTTCGTAATCTGAGCGACGTATTTGGCGAAAATGACCCCGTGCGTCGGCGTGCGGCCATCGACGACATCTGGCATGAAGATGGTGTGTTCTACGATCCCAACGGAGGCATCTACCGAGGCCGTGACGAGATTGATCGTATTGCTGGTGTGATAAAAGCAACACATCCAGATTTCAAATACCAGCCTCTCTCCCCTCCCGAGGAATTAAGTGATGCCGGACGGGTTCGATGGGTATCTCGCACTCCCGGCAAACCTCCAGCTTACGCGGGAACCGATTTTGTCGTTGCCCGGAACGGTCGCATTGCTGCGATCTATATGTTTTTCGACAGCCTGCTCTGAGTTGGACCCTGCTGCCCACGGTACACGAATTACGAACCGTTGTCGGCAACCCGGACCGTGCGTCAGTCGATTTCACTCATTGACTTGGTTATCAGTTGTTTTCCCTTCCCGGGAATTTTCATCTCTTCCCTCTGTTAGCTATGCCAATAAAATGCGTGAGATCACGATTCGACGAACCAAGCCCGGCTTCCCAGGAGTCGGTGTCCGGTCCTCCAAGTCCGCCGCGCTTATGGTTGACTAAACGCGTCAAACCCGATAATCTGCTACAAGATACATTATCTACAAGATAACGCCGTTCTTTGACAATCTGACCCAGGCGATGGCGTGGCTCTGGACCCCGCTCCAAATGCCGAACTCGCCCCAGTCCCAAAATGGGCCGCGAGTCGTCGCATACTCGGGCCCTAACTCCAATGTTCTCTAGATTTTGCCCGTAACTCCTGTAAACTCAAAGATCTAGCACATAGTCGAAATTTAAGTCTTTTCGCCTCAAGATTTTGCGGACAACAGGGGGAGGGGGGATACCCGGTGCTAAGCAGCGAACTCCATCCCAATTTGGGAGAGCCGCCAAGAATTTTCCTTCAGGGTTACTACCCACGCCGACAGTTTGACGCTGGGCCGCAGTGTTCCTATAATGAAAATCACAGCACCCTGAAAATTGAATGGTACGGGGTGGTCGTCGCGCTCGAAACTTGGCGTGCGACGCTGGGTGTTAGGGTCTGCCTTCCCCGCTTCATCTTTACGGCCTGATTGGCTTCGGGGTGGGTCCCAGATTCGTCCGTGAAAAAGACCTGAAGCGAGATTCCCGAAACGATTTCCAAGGAGTTCAGTAATCCATGACAAGAAAGCTTGCGCGATTTCTTCTGGCCACTGTGTTCGTCTTCTCGGTTGCCGCCCTGGCTCAAACCGCCAGCGCCGACCCCGGATTGCCCGCCGCTCCCAGCGCCGCCGCTACTACGCCTGATACCACTGCTCCCGCTGGCACCGGAAACAGGATTGGCACCATCAACATCGAGCAGGCCATCTTCGCCAGCAATGAAGGCCAGCGCGACTTCGAGGCCCTCAGCAAGAAACTCGAGCCCAAACAGACCGAGTTGAAAAACATGAACGACGAAGTGGAGAGCCTGAAGAAGCAGCTCAACAATCAAGGCGACAAGCTCAACGACGATTCACGCGGCGCTCTAGTCAAGCAGGTCGAGGAGAAGCAGAAAAGATTGGAGCGCTCCGTCCAGGATGCGCGCGATGATGCGCAGAGCCAGCAGAACGAGATCGCCCAGCGCATCCTGCAAAAGATGGCCCCCATCATCGTGAAGTATGCCGGCGATAAGGGCTTCGGCCTGATCATGGATACTTCCAATCCATGGCCACAAGGCCCCGTGCTCTGGGCTGGGCCTTCTGTAGATATCACCAAGGCGATCGTGGACGCCTACAATGCGCAGTCCGGTGTTCCCGCGCCTACCCGACCCGTAACCACCAGACCAGCCGGCGCGACCACCAAGCCCGTAGCCCCAGCCGGCGGAACCAAACCGCCAACAACGACTCCGGCTCCGGCTCCGAAGTAACTCCCCCACGTCGTAAGCCCGGAAGGCCGCTCACCAAGCGGCCTTTCATATTGGGGCGATTCTTGTAGAGAATTTGCTTTCCAATCACTTGGCAAGTACGTCTAAAGCGGCGTAGAGTATCGTTTCCTTCAATCTTGCGGTTTCCGCCACCTAGGAGCACGTTGCATGCGTTACTGGCTGGTCCTCATATTCGCAGTTTTCTGCTTCAACCTTTCTGCTTCTTCGCAAACCGCAGACGAATTAGTCAACAAGAATATCGAAGCCAAGGGAGGCATGGACAAGATCAAAGCCGCCAAAACCCGCCGCATGACCGGCAAACTGATTGGGGGCGGCATCGTGGCCACGACCGGCCAGGAAAACATGCGCCCCAACCTTGTACGCGAAACAGTTTCGCTCCAGGGCATGACCGCAGTGCAAGCCTATGACGGCTCTACCGGCTGGCAGATCCAGCCTTTCGGAGGCAGGAAAGATCCCGAACTGATGGGAGAAGACGACATGCGCGACCTCCTCATCGACTCCGACTTCGATGGACCTCTGGTTGATTACAAAGCCAAAGGCAATGTAATCGAATATCTGGGTCATGACACCGTCGACGGAGACGACGCCCTCCGCCTCAAGGTCACGCTGAAAGACGGCGACATTATTTATTACTACCTCGACCCCGACACTTACCTTGAAATTCGCAAGGAGACCCAGGAATTCATTCGCGGCTCGGTGCGGGAAAACGTTACCGACCTTGGCTCCTACAAACCGATTGATGGCGTGATGTACCCATTTTCCATCGCATCAGGACCCAAGAACGATCCCACGTCGTGGCAAACGGTGACGGTCGACAAAATTGAAGTAAACGTGCCACTCGATATTTCTGAGTTCGCCTTACCGGCGTCGCTCAAGAAAGAAGCGCCGAAAAAGCAGTGAGCAGCCAGAATCGAGCCGGCCATTGTGATCGCACTAGATTCGTAGCCCACGAATTTCCAGAAACGACATTCGCATCGAAAGAGGACCTTTACAGATGACTGCTCGCGCCGCCCACTGCTTCTATAGCTTGTTCCGCGCGTTCTTACTTGCCTTTGGATTTTTCTCTGTGTCTCTGACGGTTTCCGCCCAGCAAGCAATTAAGTTCGATGCCGCCACCATCTCCGGATTGCCGACTCGCAACATCGGTTCAGCTACCATGAGCGGACGCGTCGCAGCCGTGACTGCGGTCAACGAAAACGGCCGCCTGACCCTGTTTATCGCAGCCGCCAGCGGCGGAGTGTGGAAGTCGGTGAACGGCGGAACTACTTTCAAGCCGGTCTTCGACCGTCAACCGGTCCAGTCGATCGGAGCGATCACGATTGATCCTTCCAATTCCAAGATCGTTTGGGTGGGCACTGGAGAAGCGTGGACCAGAAACAGCGTTTCCATCGGCGATGGCATTTACAAATCCACCGATGGCGGCGAAAACTGGACCAACATGGGGTTGAAGGACTCCGAGCACATCGCAAAGATCCTCGTCGATCCCAAGGACAGCAACACGGTCCTGGCCTGCGCCACCGGCCACATTTGGAACGACAACGACGAACGCGGAGTTTTCAAGACCTCGGATGGTGGCCATACCTGGAAAAAAGTTCTAGCCGGAGCCAACGGGTCCACCGGTTGCGGCATGCTCGCAATGAGTCCCCTCGCGCCGAAAACCATCTTCGCCTCCATGTGGGATTTTCGCCGCCAGGGTTGGACATTCCGTTCCGGCGGCCCGGGCAGCGGACTCTATCAGTCCACCGACGGCGGCGATCACTGGACCGAACTGAACGAAGCAAGCAGCAAGGGCCTGCCCGAGAAACCTTGGGGACGCATTGCATTGGCGGTCGCGCCCTCGAAGCCCCAAGTCGTCTACGCCATGATCGAGTCGAAAAAGAGCGCGCTGTTTCGCTCCGATGACGGCGGTAAAACATGGAATCGCCTGGACGCCAGCCGCTTCATGATCTGGCGACCTTTTTATTTCGGCAACCTGATCGTCGATCCGAAGGACGAAAACAAAGTCTTCAAGCCAGATGGTCCGCTGCTGCTCAGCGTGAACGGCGGACAAAGTTTTAGTTCAGTCGGCAGCGCCGCGCACGGCGATTTCCATGACGTCTGGATCGATCCCGACAATCCAAATATCGTGTACACGGGCGATGACGGCGGACTGTGGCGCAGTGAAGATGGGGGCACCCGCTGGAAGCACCAGATCAACCTGCCGATTTCGCAGTTCTACCATGTGAGTGTCGACAATGACAATCCCTACCATGTTTACGGGGGCCTGCAGGATAACAGTAGTTGGATCGGAGATTCGTCCTACCCGGGCGGCGTGACCAACTCGCGCTGGGAGAACATTTACGGCGGCGACGGCTTCTGGGTCTTTCAGGATACCTCCGACCCCGACTACATCTACGCCGAATACCAGGGCGGAACGATTGGCCGGGTCAATCGACACACGCTGGAAAACCGGCCCATCCAGCCGCTTCCCAACTACAACGAGAAGAAGTTGCGCTTCAACTGGAACACGCCCATTCACATGAGTCCCAATGAGAAAGGGACGATCTACATCGGGGCGCAGTTCCTGTTCCGTTCTCGCGACCACGGGCAATCATGGGAACGCATTTCGCCCGACCTCACCACCAACGATCCCGAAAAGCAGAAGCAGGAAGAATCCGGCGGAGTGACGGTCGATAACTCCTCCGCCGAAATGCATACCTCGATCTATTCGATTTCGGAATCGCCGAAGAACGGGCAAATCATCTGGGTCGGAACTGACGACGGCAACCTGCAAATCACGCGCGATGGCGCCAAGACCTGGACCAACGTAGTGAGCCAACATTTCCGGCCTCGAGAAGAATTCCTGGGTCTCGACGGTCGAGGCCAGCCGCTTCGACGAAGCTACCGCCTACGCCACGTTTGATCGCCATACCTTTGGCGACATGAAACCCTACGCATACAAAACCACAGACTACGGCAAGACCTGGACTTCGCTCAACGTGCAAGAAAATGGCAGTCCTCGGCTACGCGCACGTGATCAAGGAAGACACCGTCGATCCCAACTTGCTGTTCCTCGGAACCGAATTCGGTCTCTGGATCTCGGTCGACGGCGGCCTGCACTGGGCACAATACAAGGCAACCAACTTTCCCTCGGTTGCGGTGCGCGACCTGGTTGTGCATCCGCGCGCGTCCGACTTGGTGCTCGCGACTCACGGACGCGGCATTTGGATCATCGACGACATTTCTCCGCTGCGTTCTCTGACGCCCGATCTCATGGCGAAAGATGCGACCATGATTGAAGGCCCGCCCGTCGTTCAATACCTCAATGCCAACGGAGGTTGGGCTGAGGGTGACGAGAGCTTCACCGGTCCCAGCCGGCCGACCGATGCGTTCATCGATTATTACCAGAAGCATCGTCACATCTTCGGCGATCTCAAGATTGAGATCCTCGATCAAGACGGCAAGTTGGTGGATACGATTCCGGGCAGCAAGCATCGAGGTCTTAACCGCGCGACTTGGTCGATGCGCCTCAAGCCTCCGGTTGTTCCTCCGGCTGCGAGCGCGCTGTTCGCGGCAACGCAGGGTCCGCGGGTTTTGCCCGGCACCTACACCATCAAAATGACCAAGGGCGATCAAACCTACACCGAGCCCTTGAAAGTGGTTCTCGATCCCCGCGCCAAGTTCACGGTCGAGGATCGAAAGGCGCAGTTCGGCCTTGTCATGAAACTGGACAAACAGCTCGGTCACATGAGCTATGCGGTGAGCGCTATCGAAGGAGTTCGCGATGCAGCTTTGGCGCGCGCGGCCAAGCTCGCTGAAAAAGATCCTCTTCGTCCCCGGCTTAAACAACTCTCTGCCGATTTGGAAAATCTCCGTTCCAAGATCGTGGCCACCAAGGAAGGTGGAGCGATTACCGGCGAAGAGCGCATCCGCGAACATCTCGGCGAGTTGTATGGCGACGTGAACGGTTATGAAGGCCGACCGACGGATTACCAGGTCGCTCGCGCCGCATCCCTGAGCCATGAACTGGAGGACGTCATCTCCGATTTCCGCAAGCTAACCGACAAGGAACTTTCCTCGATCAATGCCAGCCTCAAGAAAAAGAAACTTGAGGCAATCTCGGTGCTGGCCGAGGCGGACTGGGAAAAGCAGCACGAGGAATCCTCCGCGAAACCGGCTGGGTCCGAGGCTCACGAGATGGACTGAACGCAGTCCGTTCGCCATCGGTCGCATTTCAACTTGCGTTTCCCGTTTTGGGCCGATTTACTGTTTGGTACTGGTACCCCCTCCCCCCTTTGTGTGCTCAAAATCTTGAAAACAAACAGTTTATTTTACCACTATGTGCTAGATCTTTGAGTTTAAATGACTTACACGCAAAATCTAGAAAACATGGGAGTTAGCCAAGCACCAGCTCCATTTTGGGTCGCACGCTCCTTGGAGTTGTGAGCGGGCACGCCACCCGCTAGTCAAATTGTCATATACCGGACATCATCAATATGATAACGTTTGCAGGGATAGGTTATCTTCTTGGAACGAGGCGGTCAATGAGAATCGCGGCGCTCCGGGTTGGCGGTTTTACGGCGTGATTTCGAAGGCGGTGCCAGCGTCGTACTTGCCAAATTGGGGTGTCGTGCCGAAGATGTTTCCTTTGCCGTCGACAATTACGCCCCAGGGAAACCCGCCGTCAGCGCCGGTGAACTTGTGCAGCACCGTGTATTTCCACTTGCCGCTCTTCTGTGGCGTCAACTTGAAGACCACCCCGCAAGTGTAGCCGCCACAGCCCACTATCCCACCGCTCGTGGCCACGCCATATAGATTCCCTAGCTTGTCGAAGACCATTGTGTTCCCAGGGTTCACCCCATTCGCATAATTGGGAAAGTCGTACAGCACAGTTTTTTTCCAATTCCCGTCAACAAAAGAGAATTTGAAGACCGTGCCGTTGTTGTTAGCCCCACCAAGCGAGGTGTTCCCGTAGAAATTGCCGGCGGCATCGATGACCAGTCCGGCAGCCGGGGTTTGGCCGTCGCCGAAATAGGAAGCGAAGCGGTGCAGAACGTGGTAGGCCCAGCTGCCGTCGCCGTTGGGCGTCATCTCGAAGATCACGCCACAACCGGCGTTGGTCCAACAGGCTGGCCTATCTATGCCACCTTCGTAGGTCGTGCCGAAGAGATTACCCTTGCCGTCCCAGACCGGAGGGGCGGGCTGGTCCGTGCCGCCTGGGCAGTTGTACCGAGCGCAGTAACTGTAGAGCGGTGAGTACGCCCAACCACCCGAGCCAGCGGTCAGTTCACCGATTGCCCCCTCCTTATACTGACCGGAGCCTATGTCGCCATACAGGTTGCCAAGGTGATCAAACAGCAGGCCGGGCCCAGCATAGCCGTTATAGATCACTACGTTGACCCATTGCCCAGAGGCGCGACCTAGCTTGAACGCCCCATCTACCGCAAAACTCAGGTCGCCGTGCAGAGTCCCGTACAGGTTGCCCGCCCTGTCGGTTAGCAGGCTGCCCCATGGGGCCGAGCCGTCGCCGCCAGCGGTGAAGTTGTGCAACACCTTCTCGCTCCATATTCCCTTCGGCTTGGGGCCCAGCTCGAATACTGTTCCGCAGCCGTAATCGCTGCACTGCCCGGTGCCGCCGGAGCCCGTTACGCCGTAGAGGTTGCCCCTGCCGTCTAGAATCAGAGAACCGAACGGGCCGGAACCGTCTTTGCCCGCCCCAAAATTGTGGAGGACCTTGAACTTCGTGCCGCCCCATGCGCAGGGGGACAAACTGAGCGCGATCAGGGCCAGAACCTGCGCCAGGAGGTGTGCTCTAGAACTTAGTCCCATCGGGAACCGCCTTGTCTGGGGCCGGAGGAGCCCGCGAGGGATGCGGCAGCGAACCGATTCCCCTCCGCCGACTACTATAACATCGTTTTGGGCGAGCGCTGCGGCCCGGTTGGTCGCGCGGGCCGCTGCGCGTTGGATGACGAGACTGGCCTACTCAATATTCATCCGGTCCAGTCGGCGTTGGGTAGGTTCCGTTCTGTTGCGTCGTGTAGTAATTCCGGAAGGTACCCGGCGGATAATAAGTGGTGATCGGCACAAACGGCCTTCCCGCGGACCCCGGCCCTGTCCACAGCGGGAAGAAGTCGGAGAGCGGGATGTTCCCGTTGGCTGCGTCCAGCGCGTTGTAGTCCGCATAGCCCTTGTCCGGGCCGTCAATGAACGGCAAATTGAAGTTGTATTCGGTAAACGCCAGGATGCTGCCGAAGTCGTGCTGGTAGATTTGGGTCGTGTTCGGACAAGCCGGTTGTCCCGTCGCGCCGCAGGGGCCGGAAATGTAGCTGCTGTATTGTCCGTTGGACAGGGTTCCCGTGTACTCCGATGCGGCAAGGAATGGCACGCGGAAACCGTAGGCGTAGCCGCAGCCCCACCCGTTGGGCGCGTCGGCGTCGGGGCAGTGCGTCGGGTCCGGGCCCCTGTACACCTTGTAAGGCGATACGTGGTCGAAAAAGCCGCCCCAGTCATCCCCAGACAACGAAGACGGCGGTTGGCTCCGGCGTGGCAGACTTCGTGCCCCAGTAGTCGCAATGCTGGTTGCTGTCGGCATAGCTGTTGCCAATTGCGTTGATGATGTCGCCGACCCAGGATGGGCCAAGCGGCGGACTGACGCTGGCATCGAACTGTGGGTGGTCTGACCAAGCCGTGTCGGGAATGACCCAGGTGATTTGCCGCAGTTGGCAGCTCGCGATGTCACTGAAAATCGGCGCGCCGCCGAAAGAGTTGTAGAAAGTCATATGGCTGGTCCATTCCGTGCCGCCACAGGCGTTGCCCTGCATTGTCCGGCTGTTCTGCTCGTAGCAAACCTCGGGGATGCCCTCGGGCGCATCCCAAATGATCCCATCCGGCGTTGGCGAGTAGTAACGCCAAGTAAGGGTCCCCCGATTGCAATTGTTGCTGGTGCAATCGGCTGCATCTGTAACCAGGCTATCGTGGGTGAAGCACTCGGTGTCCAGCGGTGGGGGTTGCTTTGTTGAACCATCGGCTTGGACCCAGGTTGGCCATTGGCTACCGTTGTAGGCGCACCCGCTGTCGTAGAGTAACAGGTTGTCCGCTACGAAATCTATGCCGTAGCCCGAAGCATCGTGCGGTGCCACTGGCGCCGAGGTCCCGGCGAAAAGGAACTGGTGCGCCGGGAAGCTGGGACCTTCGTTCGTCTGAAACATGTAATTGGCGAATCCATAGGTGGACGCAATCTGGAAGTACGGCGTCACGTCCGATCGTTGAACGTACGAGTACGAAGGGCAATTCGATGGAGGAGTGTATTCATGGCAGAACCCATCCATGTTCCCGAAGCGGTAATCAGCCGTCCAGTCCTCGTAGAAGTGGCCCGGATCGAAGGTGCTTCCATTGTTCATGGGTAGCGAGATGTTGCAGATAAGCTTGTCGTAAGGATCGCCCATGGTGACCGGGATATAGACGTAGCCGCCGTTTTCGATGTCAACACCTGGCTCGAACGGGTCTTCGGTACCGCACATAGTTCCGCTCGGGCCGGAGCCGAATATATTGTCGGGAGTGCGGTTTTCCTGTACGACGATGATGATGTGTTTGAATGTTCCGGGTTGAATGGTTTGCGCGTAGGCGAAGGTTGTCGCGAGCGCAGTGAGGAACAATAGACTTTTGGCCGCGAACCTCATGGGGACCTCCTCATTCTTGGATAGAATTTTCCAGACGGGTTTGACTTAGGTACGCTGTGAGTCGGGTGATAGGCCTGATTCGCAGTGACGCAATTATCCTCCGCGAATTTCGGTTGTCAACAAGGTTTTCTATTCACATTCAGGGTTGTCTAACGGTTGGACAAATTTCGGAGGGAGTCCAATTCCTGGACAGATTCATGCGAGGGTTTCGCGTCCGCGTTCACTCTTTTCTCAGAACGCGAAAAAAAGGTAGTACGCTTCCGCAGGACACTACTAGCTCATCTCTGCGGCTTTGGCCACGTTCGTCAGTTCTTTTAATTCTCCCAGCGGCAGCTCCACCGTCACGCGCGAGCCACGCGGTTGCAGATTGGCGAGCCTGATCTCGCCATCGTGCTCTTTGATAATTCCGTAGCAGATGCTCAGTCCAAGCCCAGTGCCTTTGCCGACAGGCTTGGTTGTGTAAAACGGATCCAGCGCGCGGTTCAAATCTTTGAACCCCGGACCGGTATCCTCCACTTCGACAATCGCCCGGTTCCCGCGAGCAAAAGCGCGCACGATAATTCGTTTCGGACCGTCCATATTTTCGACGGCATCGATCGAGTTGTTGATCAGGTTCAGCAGAATTTGTTTGAACTGGTCCTCATCCACGGCCACGCGCGGAAGATTGGAGCGAATGTCGGAGAGAATCTCGAGACCCCGCGTATGCGCGTAATACTCTCGCAGCGTGAGCACGTCTTTGACGACCGGAGCCAGATCGACCGAGTGACGATCCATGGTGCTTTGCCGCGAGAAGCGCAGCAGGTTTTCTACAATTTTTTTCATGCGGCGGCTCTCGTTGACCAGCTTATCCAGTCGGTCGCGCGCCGACCCAGGCGGCACATCGTCGCTGAGCAGGTCGCCGTAGCCCATCACGGCGGTCAGCGGATTATTAAGCTCGTGAGCAACACCGGCCACCAACTGCCCCAAGGCCGCAAGTTTTTCCGAGCGGATCAACTGGCTCTGCAGCGACTTCAGTTCAAGCGCCACCGAAAGATCCGCCGCCAGAAGCTCGATGCGAGCCAACTCCGGAGCGGTGACAGCTTCCACCTCCCGCGGATCATCCAGCCCGATGCAGCCCAGATAACCGCCGCGCGCGGAACACAAAGGAATCAGCAGTTCATCCCCCGTGTTCCAGTAAGGATTTGGATCGTAACGCAGCGAACTCTTGAGGGGATCGTATTTCGCCGCCTCCGCTGCCGAGAGTAGAAACGAATTCTGCCCAATCTGGCGGCCGCGGGAACAGAAATCTTTGATGTCGTCCGCGCTCCACAGCCGAGCTTTCTTTTCCAACTGGGCCAATGCAGACGGCGACAATCCGCTGGCGCCCGCCACCCGCAAACCGTGGCCTCCACTATCGAGATGAATCGCAGCAATACGAAAATTGCTCACCTCGGTAATGGCCGAGGCGATCTCATTGCACAGCAAGTCCACGGTCGCGCCGCTCAGCAGTTGCGAGGTGATGGTCGAGAAGCGTTCCAGTTGATCATTCAACGCGCGTTGCTTGCGCTGCATGATCTCAATGGACTCAGACTTATCCTCGACGATAGCCAGAATCATTCCGAAGGCCACAAACAATTTGGGAGTATTCCAAAGCTCCGCCGGAATGTTCGCGTGCGGTGCGAAGCGATCCAGCAGCATCCCCACCGGAAACACCGCGCCCCAGCAGAAAAATCCTCCCACGGCTGTGAGAATGCCAGGCGAAGCCCGCCAGTAATTCCAGCAGAGAAAAACTCCGGGCAACGCAAAGCCAAGCCCCAGCAGAACGGTCAACCCTTCATCAAATGAGCCATGCGCTGCCGCCCAGATACCCCACCCAGCCGCCGCCGCACTCACCGCCGCAAGCGAAACCGCATATCCCGAGAACTCCCGTATCCAGAACAGAAAGGCAATCCCACCGACGAAGCAGGTTAACAGGCAGAGCACATAAGGCCATCGCGCATGCACATCGTAACTGTCCAAAACCGTGTAGGCGACAGAAGGGATCCCGGTCACTAAGAGCATCAAGGTTCGTTTGCGTTTATTTTCTGCGACGGCTGAGACCGATACTACAAACGCCACGGCCGCGGCCTGCAGCGAACCCAAATCGATGGCCAGAAGATAAGGAGCAACGTCTCCCGTCGGCGGCTCCAGCATTTGCGCCACGAAGTGGGTAAAGATCAGGAACCACGCCACCATCCACAACTGAAGACGAGCAGAATGGCTATGCCGTTTCAGCGCCAGGAAAATGCCAACCAGAACGGCCACCGTTACCACAGTAGGGATCTTCTCAAGCAACGTCATAAATAATAAGGAGGCTCGGACACACAGTATGTCAAATTGGGAAAAGAACCAAGCGCTTCGAGGTTACCAAGGTAACCTAGGTCATAACCAGTTGTCCCCAATGCCTGCGCAACTTTCGAAACGTTTCCGGGTTTAAGTGGTGTTCACGATAATCCCAGTTCCTTACAAATCTTGACCTTTCTTCGCTTTACATAGGTGATCCTGCTGGCTGATGATGGAAGGATACAAGACTTGGAGAAAGGGTTTTAGTCGCAGCAGAAGAGGATTGGAGAATGCGATTGACCATTCTCGAATCCAACTCAGCGTTTTCGATTTACATCCAAATTGCTATCCAGTCTTCGGAGAAAAACTTGAGAAAGCTAACCTTAATCGCCGCTCTCTTTGCATTCTGCCTTCTTAAAAACACCGCTCACGCCCAGCAGTTCGACGCCGCCTTTGGCTTGGGCACGCTCACCTCGGGCGCACCCACAACCTCGAACGGACTCTTCTTTCCTTCCGACCGAGGCGGCATTTACCCGAGCATCAGTGCCGATTTCCTGCTGCCTCGCCGTCTGGGAATCGAAGGCGAGTTCGCCTGGCGAGCGAGTCAAGCCCTCTACGGAGGCGCGGAGCCCTACCGTCCCATCTTCTGGGCGATCAATGCCATCTGGGTCCCGAAGCTTGCCAAATCGGTTACGGCTGAGGTGCTGGCTGGAATCGGCGGCGAGGATCTCAGATTCTACAACGGCCTCAACTACAACCCATTGGCCGGCTACACCAACTACACCAGCAGCAATCACTTCATGGGAGACGTTGGTGGCGGCATCCGCGCCTACTTCTGGCACAACGCATTCATTCGGCCAGAAGTGCGCCTCTACCTGATTCACAACAACGTCGAATTCAGCTCGGGCTACGCCACGCGCTACGGCGCCTCAATCGGCTACAGCTTCGGCGGACGTTAGTAGCGGCCAACACAAGGTCCGGAATTCAGCCGCGAAGCGGCGTAAGAATGCAGCCCACGGCGTGAGCCGTGGGTACAAATGAGAGCTCATGAGCCCAGCGGGCGAAAGAAAAGTTGTGGCGCCGCTCTTGCCGATCGCCGAACCGAGACTTTACGTTCCTGTCCGACCGAGGCTCTGTCTGTCGCTGCTCTCTGCATCAGCGGATTTTCCACATATCGCGCACGTCGCCGTCAACTCCTTCCGCCTTAGCCGTAACGAATCCTGAAAGTTCTCCCATCGCGATCCAACCGCTCCAGACACGGGATTCAGCTCCAAATCGCCGCCCCCGATTGGAAAGACCCGATCAGTCGTAGCCTCGGCAGCTGCTACATCGGCTTCCTGGTCCTGCACTGATTCTCCACCGCCCGCGCCCTGTCCAGCCTCCGGCGACGGAGTCACGATCCGGTTCGATCCCTCGCGATGAAGAATGCCTCCCTCGCTCCATGAGTCACGGTAACGGCTTTCATAAAGGCCCCATTCCTGATCGGAGCTGAGATTTCGCTCGTCAAACGGCGGAAACGTCTCGATCTGTTCCTGGGTCAAGTCC
>CAWISU010000031.1:0-49364 GCA_963838765.1 uncultured Acidobacteriota bacterium
ATGTTATGTCGTAACTCGTTCAGTTACGTGTGTTGCTCACCAGCAATGTATTCCCAAGGACTTATCCCCGGGGGCTTGGACACGGAGGTCTTCACCGTGGCCGCGCTTGAGCAGGCCTGGCGCAAGACTCCCAACAACTACGAACGAGAACACGTCACGCCGTACCTCTACCAGCACCCAGAATTATTCCGGCTGGTTTCGCAGCGCGGGCAAATTGACTACAGTCACTATCGCTGGACACTCGATACTGCCGAAGACCTTGAATTACTCCGCACCATCTATGCACGCTTCTCCAACCAGGACGATTTTAGCTGGAGCGAAGTCATTCGGCTCATGGAGCGTGAGCCAGAACTTGCTGAACTGAACTCACGCGTGGCGCAAAAGCTGTAAGGAGCATGATGTTCGCCCACACCCTCGTCATTCGAGCTGATGCCAGCATCGCAATAGCTACCGGCCACGTGATGCGATGTCTGGCATTGGCTCAAGCGTGGCAGGACGCCGGGGGGAATGTCGTGTTTGCAATGGCGGAGTCGACTCCCGCAATCGATGCGCGCCTGCGCTCGGAAGGAGTGGAAATCGTCCAACTGGATGTCTCCCCCAACAGCATCCAGGACGCTCGGGATCTTGCAGCGCTTGCATCTGATCGTCAAGCGGTTTGGGTAGTCGCGGATGGCTACCGGTTCGATTTTGACTATCAGTGCAATCTAAAGCGCGCCGGACTGAAGCTGATGTTTGTAGACGACCTGGGCCAATGCAAACACTACTCCGCTGATCTCGTGCTTAACCAAAATGTGCACGCCAGCGAGTCTATGTACGCGAGCCGCGACGCATACACCCGCTTGCTTCTCGGCCCACGTTTCGCGATGTTGCGCCGAGAGTTCAGGCCTTGGGGCGAGTGGCAACGCAAAATTACTCCAACCGGACGTAAAGTACTGGTCACCATGGGCGGCAGTGATCCCGATAACGTCACAGCCGTTGTATTGGAGGCACTCGGTAAAGTGAAGATTGACGGACTCGAGGTGGTTGCTGTCCTCGGGGGCAGCAATCCGCATATTGATTTTCTCGAGCGGTATGCGAGTCAATCGCCTTGTATTCGGTTCCTGAAGGACGCGACGAACATGCCGGAAGCCATGGCCTGGGCTGATCTCGCGGTGTCAGCCGCCGGCTCGACCTGCGCAGAGATGTGCTTGCTGGGACTTCCAGCGGTTTTGATCGACCTGGCCGAGAACCAGACGCCGGTTGCGGGGGCACTTGGCCGGAAGCAGGCCGCGATTCATCTTGGTTCGAGCAAGAAAGTAATTGCGGCAAAGATCGCGGGGACAGTGCAGGAACTTCTTTTGTCAATGGAACATCGGATTTCTCTGTCACAGCGTTCCCGCGAATTGGTGGACGGCGAAGGCGCGGAATGGGTCATAGCGGCAATTCATAGTGGAGACCTCCGCTTGCGGCGCGTCCACGAGAAAGACTGCCGGCAGTTGTGGGAGTGGGCCAATGATCCCGAAGTGCGGCCTAGCGTCATTTGCGACCGAACCGATTTCATGGGAACGGCACTTGGAATGGTTTAACTCCAAGCTGCGCGATCCGAACGCCGTCCTGTACCTGGCGGTGAAACCCGGGGACATTCCAGCCGGTCAGGTCAGATTCCAGATCGATAACGCGAGAGCGGCAGTGTCCATCAGCGTGGCCCCCCAATTCCGTGGCAAAGGTTACGGCAAATTGGTCTGGCGATGGCGACCGAGGACTCTGTTCCGCACAACTGCGGTGAAGAACTATTGATGCTTACGTAAAACCCAATAACACGGCTTCCCTCGGGCTCGTCACGCGAGCAGGGTATACCAGAGAAGGGATGGCGATGATCGGCGGCCATCAAGCTATTCACTTCGTTTTGGAAAAACCAGTAACTGGCGAGCAAGCAGAAGACACGGATTTTCGTACCCTTTGCTCCGTGGATCAGACCGAATGATGTCGATGACTAGTTTCAAAATCGGAGATCGACGAAATCGGGGTGGGTCAACCGGTGTACGTTGTCGCCGAGCTTTCTGCCAATCACGGGCAGGAGTTCGATCAAGCGCTTCGTCTCGTCGAAGCCGCAAAAGAATCTGGAGCTGACGCAGTAAAATTGCAGACCTACACGCCGGACACGATTACAATCCGCAGCGATCGCGAGTATTTCCGCATTGGTGGTGGCACGCTCTGGGATGGGCGCACGCTGCATGACCTTTATGGTGAGGCCTACACGCCATGGGAGTGGCAGCCCGAGCTGAAAAGAGTCGCTGACGATCTCGGGCTCGATTTCTTTTCGTCTGCCTTCGACTCAACTTCCGTGGACTTTCTGGAGAGTATGAAGGTGCCGGCATATAAAGTTGCATCCTGCGAACTGGTTGACCTTCCGCTTCTCCAAAGAATGTCGCGTACCGCTAAGCCCCTGATCCTCTCGATTGGTATGGCGACGATTGAGGAGATCGAGGAAGCAATTCGTACAGCTCGCCAGGCTGGCGCCAGGCAAATCGCATTGCTGAAGTGCGCCAGTGCCTACCCCGCACTTCCCTGCGAGATGAATCTGCGCACCATTCCCGAGCTGGCGCGGAGGTTCGAAGTTCCGGTGGGGCTGTCAGATCACACCATGGACATCGCTGTTCCCGTGACCGCCGTTGCTTTGGGCGCATGCATGATCGAGAAGCATCTCACCTTATCTAGGTCGCTGAACGGCCCCGACAGCGCTTTTTCCCTGGAGCCAGCAGAGTTCAAGGCAATGGTGGAAGCAGTTCGAGTCGCCGAGAAATCTCTGGGAGGAATTCACTACGGTCCAACCGACAGTGAACGCAGCAGCTACGTGTTTCGCAGGTCGCTCTTTGTTGTTGAGGCCGTGAAGCGGGGAGAAACTTTCAGCGAAGAAAATATCCGCTCGATTCGACCCAGTCACGGATTGCACACGCGGCATCTTGCGCAAGTCGTCGGCCAGCGCGCATCCCGTGACATCGAGCGCGGGACCCCATTGAGCTGGGACTTGGTGGCCAAAGCATGAAACTGGTCAGTCCACTGTTGAGGCACGTGGTCTATCCGGGCCTGGCCAAGGGCGGGTTTATTTCGTCGCGCGGCCCGGACCGGTCCCGCGGTTTTGACCTATCACGGCGTGTTGCCCCCAGAATACAAAGTCGTTGATCCAAGCCTTGATGGCAATCTAATGAGCTCGGAGGCATTTCGCCGTCAACTCCAATTCCTTAAGAATCAGTACAACGTAATAGCGCCAGAAGAATTCCTGCTCTGGTGCGAGGCTGGGCATGAACTGCCGCCGCGTTCCGTGCTTCTGACTTGCGATGACGGCTTGCGGAACTGTCTCTTCGACATGCTGCCCATTCTTCAGGAATTCGAGCTCAAGTGCCTATTCTTTGTCACTGGCGCTTCTCTCGGCCACACGCCCACAATGTTGTGGTACGAGGAACTCTGCCTGATGTTCCTGGTAGTTCCTGAAAGTTTCAGGTTGGAGTTGCCCGAAATCGGATTCTGTGCGGACGCAAGTGGCCAAGAGAAACGTCCCCTGTGGTGGGATCTGGTCAGCAAGCTTTCGCAATACGACCTGAATCGCCGGAAGACGCTTCTGGGGAGAATAAAAATGCAGTTGGGACTTGCAGAGCAATGGGATGCTGAATACCGTGAGGACCCAATGCTCAGCCGCAGGTTTCTGGTGTTGAACCAATCCGAACTTCAACAAGTTGCGGGTGCGGGAATGTGCATCGGGGCGCATACCCTTTCTCATCCGATGCTGTCGCAGTCATCGCCGGAAGTGGCACGGAGCGAAATCTCTGACAGTAAGCACGGCCTCGAGCGGCTTCTGGGGCAAGAGATATGGGCATTGGCTTATCCATTCGGAGATTTCTCCTCGGTTACGACCCGAGAATTGCAGATGGCGGAACGCGCTGGCTTCAAAACCGCATTTCTCAACGTCAGCGGAGGGTTCGGAACACAGCCTCCGAGGTTTGCTCTGCCGCGAGTGCACATTACAACTGAAATGACTCTCGCGGAACTCGAAGCGCACGTTTCAGGGTTTCATCGATCATTGCGGGAATTATTCAGACCAGCAAACATGAGCGCTGCGGTCAGGTCCCACGCTTGAACACAGAGACAATGCCGGTGCAGCAGGAGGCGATCAATCTCCGAACCTACCGCGGCTCCGTGGTGGCATCTCACTACGCGGCCCTCAATTACCTCACCCCCTGTGAGCAGTTGCTTTTTCAAAACTATATTAAGCCAGGGATGAGCGTCCTTGACCTCGGCGTCGGTGGGGGACGAACCACGCCGTATCTGTCTAAAATTTCGTCGCGCTATGTGGGGGTTGACTACTCAGAGGCGATGGTTCAGGCGTGTAGAACAAAGTTTCCGGATCTGGATTTCCGGCTGGCGGACGCGTCTAATTTGTCCGCTTTCAAAAATGCCTCGTTTGATGCCGTCGTGTTCTCTTTCAACGGGTTGGATTCTGTTATTCCGAACGAAAAAAGATCGTGCTGTCTCCGCGAATGCTGGCGGGTGCTGCGTCCGGAGGGAGTGTTTCTTTTCTCTTCCCACAATCCTCGCTCGGTTCTGGTTCGTGCGGATTGGAACCGCCAAAGATTGAGGGCTTTCGCGCGGAGATTAGTTTCGCAGAGAAACGTCTACTTCCCGCTGGTCGTAGGTGTGTTCACGGTGGCGAAGGCGATCGATGCTTCTGTTTCTGCGGCGATAGGGTGCATACGGAAGATCATTCGGCGGGTTCCCAATCCCGCCTTCTGGCTCGGCGAGGGCGACCTCTATGATTCGAGCCACGGGGGCCTCCTGATCCACTGCTCGACACCCGATCGTGTAGTCGCTGAGTTGGCAAGATTCGATTTCCAGTTGGTTAGGTATATGGGAGATGACTATCCGCGAGCCAGTCGGATGTTTCTTACCGATTGGTATTACTACGTATTTTCTAAAACCACTAATCGCTCAATCAGCAGGAAATCGTGCGCTTAGTTCTGCACCAAGAAATTCCGGACGACAACATTTTGGCGGCCCAGTGGAACGAACTGGTGCAGCGGATGGAGTGTCCAGAGGTTTTCTACACCTACGAGTGGTCATTGGCTGTAAGCCGTGCCTATCGTGATTCCATTACACCTCTGCTGATGCTGGCCTATGAGCAAGATTCGTTAGTTGGTGTTGCCGCGCTCGCAACGGATAAAGCACGACCCGGAACCTTTTTCCTGGCAGGCACGACTGCGGACTACTGTGATTTTGTTTCGGCCCCGAAATCGCGGCAAGAATTGATGGACTGCGTTCTGGCCCAACTGCGGACGCTAGCAATGCCCACGCTGGTGCTGCCGAACTTGCCCGCCGATTCTGCCACGGCCCGCGCGCTCAAGCCGTCTGCGGATTTCCGAGGGTACAACTTGTTTTCTCGGCCGGCATTCCAGTGCGCACAAGTCTCATTACGCAGCCCGGAACAGCGAGAATTGGTTTGTCGGTCGGTACGCCATAAACGAGAACGCCGTTACCTGAAGGCGTTGGCGGCAACGGTACCCGTCGTAGTGGATCATCTTCAGTCGTGGGACCAGATTGCTTCGGCGTTATCCTCATTCACTAAGGCCCACATCGCCAGATTCTCGGCTATCGGCCGAATCAGTAACCTGGACAGTCCGCAGCGAGCTACTTTTCTTTCTGAACTGGCCAAGTTGCTTTCACCACATGGCTGGATCACGTTGAGCCAACTTCGTGCCGGGGTACATCCCATGGCTTGGCAATACGCTTTTCGATTCGGCCGCCATTGTTCCTTTTACCAGACAACGTTTGATAGCAGTTTTCGTGAATATTCTCCTGGCTTCAGTTTGATTCTCAGGTTGATCGAAGAAGCGTGTGACTCTTCTGACATCGATTTCGTCGACCTCGGTTTAGGCGCGGAGGATTACAAGAAGCGGTTAGCGACTGCTACGCGCGAAACTCTACATGTCACGCTCGCAAGGTCGACAGTGACCTACCTGAGGCTCAAGGCGCGCTATCATGCCACGGCCGCCATCAAGACTTCTCCTCGCCTGGAGCACTATGTTCGTCGAGCGTTAGGGCGAACATCCACGGGCAACGTCCAAGTATGAAGGTCTTGCTGCTCCATCCAGAGGATGCCTTTGCAGAGGGGCACGCCACCCAGCATTGGGACCTTGTGGTCGATCTCGGCCGCGCTCCAACTGGAATCTACGAAGGCTGGAGTCGGCAGACCGGGTGTCCCGTAATCAGTATTTACGATTACGCCGAAGAGACGGAGGATCTTTATTGTCTTCGGGAGTTACTGCAACTCGGGAACGGCCGCGTAATCGATCAGTGGGGGATTGACTGGTGGGATGTATTCTCATTGGAGATTGCCTCCAACGTTCAGCGAGCCATCTTGGTTCACCGGTTGGCAAAAGAGCTTCCTAAGAGTTGCGATCTGTATTTCAGCCATGCCGATCCCGTGTCCGCCGCCCTGCAGCGACTGCTAAGCGCGAAACTAATTTATTTCGGCGGTGGCTTGCAGTCGATGCGTCGTCGCTTGCGCCGCTATTACCAAGCATTCTCGCGGCTAGGCAAAGCTGAGTTCTTTCAACTCCTCGAGGACAAATTCGATCTCGACCATTCGATTCGAAGGCGTTTCGCTGTTCGCCGGAAAAGAAAGAGGCAGCCCGTAGTCTTGTTGCCGTCGGCTTACACGAATGTGTCGCGCACAGCGCTCTCTTACGCGGCTCTGCTTCCAGAGCAGCAATTTACGCTGGTTGTCGCTCGGAGAAATGGGTACCAGGCCACTCTGCCACCCAATGTTCTGGTGGAGTCGTTGACTTCATATTTCGGCGCAACGGACAAGCGCGAACTCGCGTCCTTGCTTAAATCCTGGGATAGCTTGACAGCCCGTCTGGTCAGTTCTGTGCCAGAGTTTAAGACAGCAGAATTGGAAGGCAACTTGGGATCAGCCGGCGCACCTTTCCGTTGGGGAATCGCCCTGCGCGACGCCTGGCTGCATTTCTACGCATCTGAGCACGTGACCGCTTGTCTCAGCGCTGACGACAGTAATCCCAACACCCGTCTTCCGTTAATCCTGGCCCAGAAGCTACGTATCCCCACCCTCGCTTGTCACCACGGCGCCCTCGACTTTCGTATGGCGATCAAAGCGAACCATGCGGACATCTATCTGGCCAAAAGTGAAATGGAACTGGATTACCTGCGCCGCATCTGTCATGTTGCGTCGGAGAAGATAGCCCTCGCGGCACCCGCCTCGTCGAAGCCGTTGCCTTTGCAACGTGAGGCTCGCCGTTCCGCCCCATGGCTCGTCTTCTTCACAGAACCCTATCAGAGCTACGGCTGGCGCAGCGATAAGGTCTACCACGATCTATTACCGCGTTTGTGCTCGTTGGCTCAAAGCTGCGGATTGAGGGTTATTTTCAAGCTTCATCCCTTTGAAAGCATCAAGAGCCACCGCAGGATGTTGCGCCGGCTCATCCCCGGACATGAGCGCCAGATCGAAGTGCTTGCCGGCCCACCATCGGATCACTTGTGGAACAACACGCGATTGGCCTTGACCGTGCAATCTTCCACAGCTTTAGAGTGCGCTGCCCTGGGCATTCCAGTTTTTCTTTGTGCATGGCTTCGAGATCCCTATTCCGGATATGTGCAGCAATACGCGCGATTTCATGAAGCTCACATATTGGAATCTTCGGAAGAGATCGCGAAGATTCCTGCGCTGCTCGAAAGCGAGAACGGAGGATCTCAGCCGCGGGCGGGTCGAAGGATCATAAAGTCTGATGAGTTCGCGCAGTTATTGTCGGGAACTTATTCATTGCCGGTTGCGAGCAACGCGTGACTGCTTTCCATGACACCGGGCTTGATGAAATCGGCACACGGGCTTCTGATTTGGTAACTGACGCCACGATGAAGACGAAGGGCACGGCTCGACTGATTACGATTTTCACTCCTTCGTTTGCCGACGAAGAGAATACCAACGCTCAAAATCTTACGGTGAAGGAGATCGTTGCCCGCCTGCCCCCAGAGCGGTTTCGCGTAGTCATGATCTGCGAAGGCAAATCTGATCCCCGCATCGCCGCGCGCAAGAATACCAAGCTGTTGCCTTACTACAAGCACGGAAACACAGCGCAATTACTGATGCGATCCCTTGCTTTCCGCCCTGATATTTACTTTTACCCCAGGTTCGGGCCATTGGACCAGGCAGTGTTCTTGCTGCGGAAGAACCTTCGGCTCAAGACTGCGGTAGTCGCGCATATTGTGTCGATGGTGGACAATGTGGCGGAAAAGAGTTTGGTGGCGCGCTCTATCGTCGAAGGCGATGCCGTGTTCGCAAACTCAGCCCATGTCGCGAAAACAGTGCAAAAGAGATTCGGCGTCAGGGCAGGAACCATTTACAACGGGATTGACCGGCGCTTCTTCTTCTCCAGCGCCGACCCGGCATCGATTCACAGCGCCTGCCCGCTAACTGTTCTCTACGCTGGCTCCTTTCGGCCACTGAAGCGAGTCGAATTGGTGATCGAGCAAGCCGCCCGTTGGCCGAACGTGCAGTTCCGTTTCGCGGGTCGCGGTGAAACCGAAGAGTGCTGCCGCACCCTGAGCCGAAAGTACAACTGCCGCAACGTCTCCTTCTTGGGGCATCTGCCACTGGCGCAACTTGGTGAGGAAATGCGTAGAGCGCACGTTTTTCTTTTCCCCAGCATTGTCGAGGGTCATCCTCAAGTGCTCGGACAAGCTGCTGCTTGCGGCTTGCCGGCAATCGCCATGAATGCGTATCGCCCGGACTACGTATCACATGGAGAAAGTGGTCTCCTGGCCGAAACGGATACAGAACTGTCCCAATATCTGGAAGTATTGCTGCGCAGTTCGGCATTGCGGAAATCGATGGCATCAGCCGCCGCCCGACATTCACGGCGATTTGATTGGGATCGAGTCGCGCAGCAGTGGGCCGAAGTTTTTCAAGAAGTAGTCGCTCGTCAGAACACTTAATATGTGCGGAATATTCGGCATGCTAGACCCGGCTCGTCCATTGGGAGATTCTGCGAGGGTTTGGGCGGAGCAAGCGCAACTGCGCCTTCGGCACCGAGGGCCCGATGGTCAGCAGTGCGTCACGCTCATGGATGGACGGTGCCTGCTTGGTCATTTAAGACTGGCAATTATCGACATCGAGGGTGGCGCTCAGCCGATCAGCAATGAAGACGGTACGGTCTGGGTGATTTGTAACGGCGAGATTTACAACTATCTTGAGTTGCGCGAGAAATTGGTAGCACAAGGCCACCGCTTCTCTAGTCACAGCGATACTGAGGTCCTGGTACATCTGTTCGAGGAAAAAGGGACCTCGCTGCTCGACGATTTGGAAGGCATGTATGCGTTCGCCATCGTTGACACTCGCAAAGAGCAGATCTTTCTTGCCCGCGACCGTTTTGGAGAGAAGCCACTCTATTGGGCCCCGCTCCCCGGCAGCCGGGGTTTGGCTTTCGCTTCGGAGTTGAAAGCTCTGCTCCCACTGGACGCTGTTGATCGTAGCCTGGACGTGGCGGCTGTAGCTCAGTTCCTGGCGCTGGGCTACATTCCCGCACCACGAACTCATCTCAAGGGAGTATCCAAACTTCGAGCCGGCGAAGCCATCATCTTCGGGCCCGGTTCGGACAAGCGAACATTTCGATATTGGCAACCCAAGTTTGTCCCTTCGAATGGGCACCGGCCCTTCAGCCGAGAGGAAGCCATCGAAGCGGTACGGGCTCGTTTCCGTGAGGCCGTCCGGCTGCGCCTGCGCAGCGATGTGCCGGTAGGCGCATTCCTCTCTGGCGGAATCGATTCAACGCTGTTGGTGAGCACCATCCGTGAGCTTCTCCCCAACGCTTCTCTTACAACTTTTTGTGCGTCCTTCGACGACGAACAACTTAACGAAGCGCCATACGCCAGACAAGTTGCACGGCACATCGGCTCCGATCATCACGAAGTTCGGTTCTCCTCGACCGAACTGCTCGGCATTTTTGATGATCTCATTGATCACTACGATGAGCCTTTTGCAGATGCTTCGATGTTCCCGACGTTTGCTGTTTGCCGTTCTGCGGGTCAACACTGCAAGGTAATGTTGTCGGGAGATGGCGGAGACGAGTGTTTTGGCGGTTACCGGCAATTCTTTGCGTACTCTCGCTGGCATCCTGTCCGCCGCGCGCCCGGGATTCATCTCGCCGCAGACCTGCTGCTTCGCCGCTGGCATACGCGACGGCGTGGCACTGGTCTGCTGAATTTTCTGCGTAACAACGATTGGCAACTGCTCTATCCGGAAGCGGAACGAGCTTCCATTCTTTCCTGCTTTCAGCCGGAGTATCAAGAAAACGCAATTGCTGGCCTGCAGGAACTGAAGGATGCTGCCCTACAGCACGCGCGTCTAAGCTATCCGCTTTCCGCGATGGAAGACATGGCCAATGGATATTTGCCCGAGCAGATTCTAGTAAAGGTGGATCGCGCCAGCATGTTCAGCGCAGTCGAATGCCGCACTCCATTCTTGGATCGAAGCCTCTTTACGTTTGCAGCCGCTTTGCCACTCCAGTATCACGTTGCCCATGGTCAGGGTAAGGCCCTGCTACGGCACTGCCTGCCCGACTGGGTTCCGCCAGAAGTGCGTTGGCGCAAGAAGCAAGGCTTCACGCCGCCGCTCGATACCTGGTTTCGCACCAGCCTGCGCCGGCAAATGGAGGAAGAAATCGGAGATATTTCGCGGCGCCTCCACCATCTGATCGTACCTGCAAGTGTTGCTGAGCTTTATCAGCAGCATCGGGCTGGCGCTGATCGAAGCCCGCAGCTGTTTCGCTGGCTGGTGTTAAGTAGAAGCCTAACCCGAGCCAGGAGTGCACACGCGTGACTCTGCAACGCTTTCTGCCGGCGGGTGGCACGAGATTCCACAGTTTGCAAGAAACCGGACTATGAATGCGACCGTTCAGCTGACACGAGAACAGGCTTCTCCACCAGGAGTGGGTCTGCCGCGCGTCATCAACAATTCCGTTGCCTTAATCTTGCTTGATTTGCTGAACAAGGCAATTCCGTTGATCGTGTTCCCGCGAGTTGTTCGCGCTCTTGGACCCGCGGTCTACGGGCAATTGGGCTTTGCGACTGCGGTTGCTGGCTTCTTTGGGCTACTGTCGTCTCCCGGCTTCTCGACGTACGCGGTGCGCGAGGCTGCTAAGAATAGCGAAAAGGTTTCATTCCTGGCTAAACACGTTCTGGGAGCTCGGGTTGTTTTTTCTGCTGGCGCTTACGCAATGCTCGCACTCTTTACCCTATTTTTTGCCCCGCCGGATGGCCAAACGCGTCTTTTGATCATGCTGTCCGGACTGGCTTTCGTGGTAAGTAGTCTTGACACGCAATGGATTTTCGCCGCCCGCTCGCGCATGTCCATGATCGCGGCGCAGGGTGCGCTGGCACAACTTGCATATGCGGGCTTGGTTCTTGCGCTGGTTCGCGGTGCAGGCGACGCGTGGATTGTACCAGCGGCAACCTTGGTCTCTTTAGGTTTAAGCGCCTTGTTCATCTGGTTGCCCTCACGACGCCAATATCACATCCCCTTGCCAGAAATTTCCCCGCAAGCCTGGAGTCTTTTCTTGCCCGTCTGTCTGGTTATGGGGTTCTCCAGCCTCATGTCAATGATCTATGACCAGATCGATGTCATCATGCTTAAGTACTTTCGAGCCGACATGGAGCTAGGAACCTATGTGGCCAGTTATGGTCTGATGACCATGGCAATGTCTTTCCTCCCGATCCTAAGCCAGTTATTTCTTCCGTTGCTTTCCGCAACGGCGGGCCAAGATAGCCATAGCGAGAATCGGAACGCTGAAAAAAAATATCTGCGCTGGCTCAGTAACGCTACCGTCGGTCTGGCGCTTCCAATCGCGGTCGGCGGCTTTATTTTGGCTGTTCCTCTCACTCAGTTCGTCCTTGGAAACCAATATTCCCGGTCAGGAATTCTGTTCCGCTGGCTCATGCTGACCATCATTGCCGGCACAACAGCAAGCTATTGCGGAGCGCAACTCATACCGAATGGCCGGGAAAAGAAATATCTTGTCTCAGTTCTCGCCGGCGCATCGACGAACGTTGTACTGAATCTCCTCTTTATTCCCAAGTTCGGAGCCCTCGCGGCTGTCTTCACAACGGCCTTCAGCCAAGGCATTGTGGCGCTCATGAACTACTATTTCGTCAAGGATTTGCCGAAGCCACCGCTATTCGCCGCGGTCGCAATGTCGGTTCCCGCCACCTGTGTTATGGCCGTCTCTCTTCTACTGATGCAGGCATTCTCTCCGGTTCACGTCTTGGTACTAGTCACCCTGGGAGCGTTGGCATACCTTGGTGTTTACGCGCTGAGTGTAAGTTTGTGGAGCCGCATCAGCGTTCAGGTGGATGTCTCGTGAGAAAGGCGTAACTGATGAGCAGTTCGTCCCCGCCATGCGAAGCTGGCATTTCTGCGCTAGGTGAGCTGCAGTACTTTAGTGAAGCTGCGGGAGACGCCGCGGGCAAAAACTATTGGAATTCGCTCTGGGCGAAGTTGCCTCCTGTAGAGCCCTATGATGGCCCCGTTTACGAGCATCACCCCGTGCTGTCGAGATTTCTTTCCAATGCCGGCGGAGGCGATGCCATTGAAATCGGCTGTGGCACCGGCAACTTCATGATCTACATAAACAAGGAATTTGGATACCGAGTCGACGGTCTCGATTACTCAGACAACATGGAATATGTTCGAACAAATCTGTCTTACAACGGCATCCGGGACGCAGAACTCTTTCGTGCGGATTTTTTTGACTTCGTTCCTGCCAGGAAATACGACCTGGTTTTGTCAGGAGGCTTTGCCGAACACTTTGACGACTATGAGTTAGTGGTCAAGAAACACGCTGAGTGGGCCAAGCCAGGCGGACTCGTTGTTATCATCGTGCCTAATTTAACCCACATTCACAGGTTGCTTTGCGGGTGGTTTGCTCCCGAAGTCTTACGCATCCACCGTTTTCCGTTAATGCACCCTAAGATAATGCGTCAGACTCTGGAGAAGGCCGGTTTGCGCGTGTTGCATTGCGAATATCACAAAACGTTCCGTCCCACCTACCAGCTACCAAGGATCATGGATTTTTCCGCAAGGGCAGTTCGGAAATTGTTGCAGATGTCAGGACTCGATGACATAGGCAATCGCGTCGGAAGTCCATACCTGATCTCAGTCTCCAGGAAGAACTGAGCTACGTATGCGTGGGTCAGCGGCGAGTACACAACCAAATCTGCAGATCGCAGACCGCGAGTGCGGAGAAAAGACGCATCAACCCGCGATTCGTGTCTTGACTCTCACTCCTTTTTATCCCACAGCATCCGACGACGCCGGCGGCTGTTTTGTCGCGGAACCCTTGCGGCAATTAGAGGGGCTCGGAGTCAACTCCTCCGTCGTCGCCGTGCGACCGTGGTATCGCGGCAGTGCAGGATCAAATTCTATCGCTCCTGTCGCAACCTGGATTCGTTATGTCTCGATCCCGGGTGGCCTCGGGCTTGCTTCCGCCGGGACATTCCTCTGCGCGAGTCTGATTTCAAGAATCTGCAAGCTGCACCGGTCCCAGCGGATCGATCTGATCCATGCTCACGCTGCTCTGCCGTGTGGGCATGCCGCAGTATTACTGAGTCGGGAACTGAACATCCCTAGTGTCGTTACCGTCCATGGTCTGGATGCGTTCTTTGATAATCAGGTTCACGGCTACGCCGGGCAATGGTGCAAGCGCGTCACGCAATCTGTTTATCGCTTGGCATCGCAAGTGATTTGCATTAGCGACAAGGTAGCTGGCAAAGTAGGGGATGACGCCGGGGCGCCGGTCAATATGAGAGTGATTTACAACGGCGTGGATGCGCGGATGTTTTCTCCGTCGCCGACCATCTCCCTGCCCAACACTATTCTTAGTGTCGGCAATCTGATTTCGATCAAAGGCCACGAACTACTCCTGCGAGCGCTCGCGGCCATCCTTCCCCAGTATCCGCAGATCTCATGCGAGATTATCGGCGATGGTCCAGAACGTCAGCGCCTGAGCAGATTGGCTAGCGACTGCAACGTTGCCGGTAGGGTTCGCTTTCTTGGTCGTCAAAGTCGAAAGCAGGTCGCCGAGGCGATGCGCCGCTGCATGCTTTTCGCGTTGCCTAGCCGATATGAAGGGCTCGGTTGTGTTTATCTGGAGGCAATGTCCACCGCAAAACCTGTGATCGCATGCCGAGGGCAGGGGATTGATGAAATTATCCAGCACGGAAGGAATGGCTGGCTCATCCACCCAGGCAACTTGCCAGAATTAATCGCAGCTCTCTCAGCGCTGATGCAAAGCCCGCAGCTTCGACGGCAGATCGGTGAGGCAGCTCGCCGCACCGTCCTCCAGAGTCTTACCACGGTTCATCAAGCTACTCAGCTCGCGGCCGTCTACCGAGAGTGCGTGGCATGAGCCGCCGAGTTGTGATCATCACGGAGATCATTGCACCCTACCGGATTCCGGTTTTCAACGCGCTCGCCCAGCACAACGGGATCGATCTGCACGTGATCTTCCTGGCAGAAACCGATCGCACTCAGCGCCAATGGCTGGTTTACAAGGATGAGATTCGTTTTTCCTACCAGGTCCTTCCTGCCTGGAGGCGAAGGGTCGGCAGCCACAGTTTCTTGCTGAACTGGGGAGCGGAAACGGCGTTGCGACGAGCGTCGCCAGATTTCATTGTCTGCGGTGGCTACAACTACGTGGCCTCCTGGCAATCCATGCGCTGGGCGCGACGAAATGGCGTGTCATTCAGTTTGTGGGCGGAGAGCACAACTAAAGACTTCCGGAGCGGCTATGCCTTGATAGAATTCCTCAAAACAGCATTCTTGCGCAGTTGCGATGCGTTCGTGGTTCCAGGAAAATCCTCGATCGAATATTTGAGGAGTTACGGCGTGCCAGCGGAAATGATTCATACCGCACCGAACGCGGTCGACACTCAATTCTACGCACGGCGATCTGAAATCATCCGAAGGGACGAGGCCATGCATCGCGAGGCAATGCATTTACCTGCTCGCTTTTTTCTCTTCGTTGGCCGCATCGTCCCCGAGAAAGGCGTCTTTGATCTTCTCGGTGCTTATAGCGCCCTGACGCCAGAGATCAGAGAAAATGTGGGTCTCGTGTTCGTCGGAGACGGTCCCGCGCGGTCAGTACTCCTACGGCAGGCGATGGCCGTTAGTCCAGGATCCATTCATCTTGCGGGCTTCGCGCAGCGCGAACACTTGGCTGCGTACTATGCGCTCGCGGACGTTCTGGTATTTCCAACGCACACCGATCCTTGGGGTCTAGTCGTGAATGAAGCGATGGCGTGCGGCTTGCCTGTCATTGCCTCTGAAGCTGCGGGTTGTGTCGCCGACTTGGTCGAAAACGGATGGAACGGTCGCGTCTTTTCTGCCGGCGACGTCAGCCAACTAGCTCGCGCTATGGACGAACTCGCCCGGGATGCGAAACTGCGATCGCTGATGGGCAAACGAAGCAAGGAACGCATCGAGCAATATTCGCCCGAAGCTTGGGCTGCTGGCATCGCCAGGTGCGTGTTACCGCACCGGAGAAACGCGGGATGAGTGACCGTCTGCCCAGATCGTTTGTGACTGTCATGATCGGTATATTTTGCATGTTCGTTCTCTGCACCGTGGTTTTCCGTCCGGCGTATTTCAGCAACTCCGATGATCTTGCGACTCTGCTTTTTCTTCAAGTTCTGCTTGCGGCGATTTGGAATTACCGGACCCGATTTTTTCCTCTTCTGCTCGCGGCTTTCATGTGGGCCGGTATGGTCCTGCCGCTGAATGTGGCGTGGACCACGGGACGATGGATTGTTCTGGCCGTGGGTGCGCTTGCTGGGCTGGTTGTTTATGCCAGAGATCAGCGGTACTCCTTTGCGACATTCCATTTGGTCGCATTCTTCTGCGTGGTGTCGGCCCTGGTATCAGCCGCGGTGTCGGCCTATCCGAGCTTGGCTTTTCTTAAAGCGATGAGCGTGCTGCTTCTGTTCCTCTACGGCTCGACCGGAGCGCGGTTGGCGGTGATGGGAAGTGAGGAGAGTTTTTTCTCGAACTTATTACTGGGTTGCGAGCTGCTCGTATACATTACGGCAATTTCCTATTTTATCTTTCGCTCCGAGATTTTCGGCAACCCTAACTCCCTCGGCGCCGTGATGGGAGTGGCCGTAGCCCCTGTGCTGCTGTGGGGCATCCTGACAAGCGAACGGTCAACCATCCGCTGGCGGCGCACGTTCGCTTTCGCGCTCGCGCTTCTATTGCTCTTTAGCAGTTATGCCCGCGCCGGTATCGCCGGTGCAGCCGCTTCCTGCATTTTGTTATGCCTCGCCTCGCGTCGATATGGACTGCTGCTCAAAGGCGCTGGCCTTGCGCTGGCATTAGCTGCATTCGTGGCTGCCGTAGTGCCTCTGCATCAGCAACCGTCAGATTCACTCACATCAGCCTTCGTATACAAAGGGCGACGGGAGGATGGGATCCTCGCCTCCCGCCGGCCCATTTGGGATGAGACGGTTTCGGCCATTCAAGAGCACCCCTGGTTGGGCAGCGGCTTTGGAACCAGTCTGACCAGTATGGAAATCGTGCAGCGACCTGAGAGCTTCGAATCGCTCCGTCAGGCTACTCGGGAGCATGGGAACAGCTACCTGGCGATTACGGAATGGGTCGGGTTTGTGGGAGATGTTCCGTTTTTCGGACTGGTCATTTTGGCCGCTGCGAATGTGTGGCGTGCACTGGCACAAATGCGACGGAACAAGAATGTTCTTTCTCCTGCAATTCCGTTGGCGGGAGTCCTCGCAGCAGGCTTGGTTCACGCTGCGTTTGAAGATTGGCTTTTCGCCCCGGGCTACTATCTCTGCATTTTCTTCTGGACGTTAGCTTTCATTATGGTGGATGTTCTCCCTGTGAATGCGCTCGTGCCTCCCCCGTTTGCACAGAGAATTCCTCTGCCATGGACTGCGCGCTCCGGCACCGTTACACTCGGTCGGTAATGCATCTCTTTCTCAACTGTCTCGCCGCCAGCGCCGGTGGTGGGCTGACCTATTTGCGGAATGTCGTTCCCCAACTTTCTGCCAGAGTCGATGTGCGAGCTACGGTCGCTGCCAGTACGGGTCTGAAGCTGGAGCTTGGAGATCTGCCGAACATTACGTGGGCGCAACTGGAAGAAAGTGACGAAACGGCGCTACGCTTTTACCAGGAACAGGCAATACTACCTGATTTGATTCGCCGCAGTGGTGCAGACGTTCTGATCTCCTGCGGAAACTTCGCGTTGTGGAGATCGCCCGTGCCGCAGATTCTTCTTTCGGGAAACTCTCTCTACACCTCCGCGGATTTTTACCGTGACCTTCGTTCGCGGCGTGACTACCGCGTCTGGTTGGACACGCGGATCAAGGGCATCTTCGCCAAGAGGTCGATTTATTGGGCCGACCGCACCGTCGCCCCCAGTCGGGCTTTCGCCGACGAACTGCAGCGCTGGACTGGAGTTCGGGTTCTTCCCATTCACCACGGCTTCAACTTTGAGACATTTAAAGACGAGGCCCCATTGCCGATTCCTACTCAACAAAAGCTGGATTCCGCTAAAGATGCGCTGCGCCTGCTTTTCGTCAGCCACTACAACTATTATCGGAATTTCGAGACGCTGCTAAGGGCGATTCCTCAAATACAAAGTCGATTGGACAAACGCAGGGTGGTAGTGTTTTTGACCTGCAACTTATCCTCGGAGAAAAATCCCGGCGCATACCGCGCTGAACCGGCGGCCGCCTTGATCCAGCAACTTGGGATCGCCGAGCAGGTTGTGGAACTGGGTGCAATTCCGTACCACCTTCTACATAACGTATACCGCTCTTGCGATATTTACGTAACTCCGGCCTATACCGAAACTTTTGCCCACCCTCTGGTGGAAGCCATGGCCTGCGGAGTGCCGATCGTGGCCTCCGACCTGCCGGTTCATCGGGAGGTCTGCGCCGACGCTGCTCTATATTTTCAGCGCTTCGCACCACAAGACTTGGCTGACCAGATTCTTCGCCTTGAAGCCTCATCCGATCTTCGAAAAGTGTTAACGGAACGCGGTCGCAGCCGAACACGCGAGTTCTCTTGGGAGAAGCATGTGGAGGAAATACTTGGGCTCGCCACCAGTCTCACGCAACATTCCCGTTAATTATCCACAATTATGATTTATCACTTCACTGTGCCCTCGATGTAAAGGCTATCCGCAATGTAGGTCAGGGGAGAGAATATTCCACTGATTTTGCGCAACGCTTCGGAAGCGTAAACCACGGAACGATACTTCCACGGAAGAAAATTTACGTCGCTAATCTGTGGGTTGAGCGAAAAAAAACCATCGACAACGATGCGCGCAGACCCGAAAATCGCGCGGAAAGTTGAGACCAACTCTCTCGGGGTCCAGTAACGCACGTCGAAATCGTGACCCTGACGGAATCCTCGGCGGGCTTGATGATAAAGGCAGCGCATGCCAAAGCAATTTGGCATTTGGACACGGAAGCCGCCTTCTGAGTTTAACGCTCGAGCCACCTCCCGCAATGTGAGCCGGGCATTTTCTTTGGAAAGATGCTGCAGGACGCTGTAGGAAAAAATCTGATCGAAGGTACCGCTCGCGAACGGCAAATAGCGCCCATCCGCAACCACATAATGCGCCTCTATCCCAAGCTGCTGCGCTACGTGCCGGGCCGCGCGGATTCCTTTCAGTGACGGATCGATTCCCACGGGATGATAGCCCATCCGCGCAGCCGCGATACACCATCGTCCCCAGTTGCACCCGATCTCCAAAAATCTTTTCCCTTTTCCCGGAGGAAGCCGAAGATATGGAATCGGATAGTTTTTCAATTTGCCTACGAGGCCGAGATACAACATACCGTTAGTGGCGGCAATGACGTTTTGCACAAACGGATCGATCTCCCCCTGCGGCAGGCTCCTAAGTTCCGTGGCCGTAGATCCGCGTAATGCGGCAATCTGCAGAGCGCGAGTGCCTTCCACATGGGTTTGTGGTGTGTCCGAGAGCAGCAAAATTGGAATTCCGTCGACGATCGGGTAACTGTGGCCGCTCGGACAAAGCAAGTGCTGGTCTCCTTCTTGCAAAATTTCGTAATCTCGGGGACAGACCAGCATTTGCAGCAACGCCCTGTCTATGCTCGGGTTTATTGTCGGATCCTCGGCGTTAACTTGGCGATGTCAGCGGATACTTCCATGTCCTTAACGTTGCCTGGCAGTAAGACTTGAATCCATTGCTGTACAGCAAATAGTTACCCGATTTGAGGGTGCTGCGAAGTTGGCAAGTAAGGTTCGCCAGTACTACCCACGACAGCCTGCCACGCAGGATCTCCCGCCGCAATAATCCTTCTGGGTTTCAACACTCAGCTTAGGGTTGCCAATGCTGATGCGGAGAACGAGCAAAAGAAATGATCCGCCAAACCTTAATCTATAATTGTCCCAATTTCTGAGGGCCTAGCGTTGCTTCATCAGCGTTACAAAGACATTTGTTTTCTCGCGATTTCAAAAGCCACAGTACCCAATTATTGGGTTCGGAAATGTCGTTATGCGGTCTGGCCCACCGCTGGAAGTTCCCTCCACTTGCATCTCGGTTGCGGTACGAAATATTTACCCGGCTTCGTCAACATCGATGCTAATCCACTGCAGAAAGTCGACATCTGGCTGGACGTGCGTTGCGGCCTCCCCTTCGCCAGCCAGTCCGTCGAGTCGATCTATTCGACCCACATGGTCGAGCATCTCTACCCCGACGAACTGGAATCGCTTCTTCGCGAGTGCGCCCGCGTGTTGAAGCCCCGAGCGGGATTACGGCTGATTGTTCCAAGTTTGCGCAGCGCCATCCTTGCGTACCAGGAAGATCGGCGCGATTGGTTCTGCGATTCCTTTCCTCGCCACTTCGATTCTGTGGGAGGCCGCTTCTCGAATTTTGTGTTTTGCGATGGGCAACACCGTACGGCGTTTGACTTCGGATATTTGGAGGAAGTGTTAAGCAGGGCGGGATTCAGCCAAGTGCTGGAATCCGCCGAGGGGCGGAGCCGATTGTATGGGGAAAAGGTCCCTTCTTTTGAACCCAGCGGCCACTCCGGGCTGCCGCGCTCACTTTACGTGGAGGCCTTCAAGTAGTTCACGCCACAATAAACCCCCCCGAAAGGATGGCTGGTCGGTCATCTCCTCAGTCATATGGGAGCGGCCAATTTCGGCGGTAGTATGTTGCTGGTGATGTGACAAGCACCATGCAAACACTCGAGGAACCGAGAGCTCTGTCAGGCGCCGTGCGGGTTGTGTCCCTGCCTGTGAGCGTCATCATTCCTGTCCGCAACGAGGAACGCAACTTGCCTCGCTGTCTGGAATCTCTGCGCGGAGCCGGTGAAATCTATGTCGTGGATTCCGGCAGCACCGACGAAACCGCGGACATCGCCCGTTCCTTTGGCGCGAAAGTCGTGCAATTCCACTACCCTGGCGGGTGGCCGAAGAAACGCCAGTGGGCTATGAACACGCTTCCCTTGGCTTACGACTGGATCCTTCTCCTGGATGCCGACGAAATCCTGACTCCGGAATTGGCGGAAGAAATCCGGCCGGCCATCCGTACTCGATTTTGTGATGGCTACTACATCGCTCTCCGCATGCATTTCTTGGGGCGAGTGCTTCGCCACAGCAACGCCAGCTTCTACAAGCTCTCGCTTTTTCGCCGCGGCAAAGGTCGCTTTGAGTGCCGACTTAAGGAGCAAGATGCTTCCATGTGCGACATGGAGGTACATGAGCATGTCGTGGTCGAAGGTCGCGTTGCGAAGCTGCAAAACCCTCTTCTCCATCGCAACGTGGAAACCCTTTCGCACTACATATGCAAACACGATGGATACTCGACCTGGGAATCGCACGCGTGGTCGCGGGGAGAATTTCACGACTTGCTACCTTCACTCGTAGGCTCGCAGGCCCAGCGACGTCGCTGGCTGAAACAAAGGTTTTTGCACCTGCCCGGCTCGCCCCTGGCCCTTTTTCTGTACAGGTATTTTTTGTGCATGGGATTCCTGGATGGTGTGCCGGGGCTGATTTACTGCGGTTTTCAAGGTGTACAGCTATTCCACACCAAAGCCAAGATGTACGAATTGCGCGCCGGCAAGGACTGACTTCCACATGTGCGGCATAAGCGGTTTGTTCAATTGCGGAGATCGCGAAACTCTGGCGCGGATGTTGTCAGTGCAGGCCCACCGGGGGCCCGACGATGTGGGCTTGTGGGAGCAGCGATTTCCTGACGGCGGCTATGTTGGCTTGGGTTCCCGCCGCTTGTCGATCATCGACCTCTCTCCCAGCGGACACATGCCGATGTGCAACGCCGATCGCACTTTGTGGATTACCTACAACGGGGAGATCTACAATTTCGCAGACTTGCGCCGTGAACTACAAAGCAGGGGCCATCGTTTTGTTTCCAGTACCGACACCGAAGTTGTGCTTCATCTCTACGAGGAGGAAGGGTCAGAGTGCGTAAAGCGATTGAATGGCATGTTTGCATTTGCCATTTGCGATCTACGTCCAGCGACGCCAGAATTATTCTTGGCACGCGACCATTTTGGAGTGAAGCCACTTTACTATGCACAATTCGGTCGCCGCTTTGCATTCGCCTCTGAAATCAAAGCGTTGCTTGAAGTGCCGGGAATCGAAGCCAAACTCGACCCTGAATCCCTCCACCAATATCTAACCTTTTTGTGGGTTCCTGAACCCAATACGATGTTTCGCGGTATTCATAAACTTCCTGCCGGTCATTACGCGACTCTTCGGGACGGTCATCTCCGCATCACAAAATATTGGGATCTGGACTTTCCCCCAGCGGATGCTGCTTATCCTCGTCCGGAACCAGATCTGGCTGAAGAAATTCGGGAGCGCTTCCGCCGTTCGGTCGAGGCCCAGATGGTCGGCGACGTTCCCATAGGAGCATTTCTCAGCGCGGGGCTGGATTCCTCGAGCATCGTGGCGATGCTGGCGCGCACTTCCCGACGGCCACTGCGGACGTACACCATTACATATCCGCCGAAGCATCGCGTTGGCGAAAATGCGCTCGACAATCCGGATGTTCCTGCCCGTTTGGCCCGCCGACTCGGCTTCGAGAACCAGCAAATCATGGTGGAGCCCGATGTCGCTGGTCTCTTGCCCCGGCTGATCTGGCACATGGATGACCCTGTAGCTGATCCCGCTGTTATCGCGGCATATCTCGTCTGTCGCGAGGCGAGCAAGCAAACCACGGTGCTGCTTTCCGGTGTCGGAGGCGATGAATTGTTTGCCGGATATCGCAAGCATGCTGCGCATTATTGGGCGCAGGCATATCAGAAAGTTCCGTCTGCATGGCGTCGATGGATCGAGGGGTCGATGACAAGTCTCCCCAACCTGCGTGGTACCCGTGCCAAAGGAATGGTGCGCCTGGCCAAGAAAATGGCCCGGAGTGCCTCACTTGCGCCGGTTGAACGCTTCGTAGGCAATTCCACTTACTTAAATGCCCAGCAGAAAGCGGCTTTGTACACGCCCGCCCTGTGGGATCAGGTCAGGAACCTCGATCCCGCAGTCCGACATTGGACGAGTTTTGAACACGTGCAGGATGCCGACTTCCTCAACCAGATGCTCTATCTTGACACTAAGATTTTCATGCCCAGCTTGAATCTGAACTACAACGACAAGATGAGTATGGCTTCGTCGGTTGAGGTTCGCGTGCCTTTTCTTGATCGGGAACTCGCCGAGTTTGTTGCCTGGAATGTGCCGCCATGCATGAAGATCAAAGGATTCTTTCCCGCCACCACGAAGCACATCTTTCGTGCAGCCATGAGAGACGTTCTACCCGAGGAGGTATTGAAACAGCCGAAAGCGGGTTTCGCCGCGCCAGTCGATTACTGGCTGACGCACGACCTGAAGGAAATGGTCGATGACTTACTTTCCGAATCGCGAGTTCGCCAACGCGGGCTATTCCGTCATGAAGCGCTCTCTGCATATGTTAACGAGCATTTCGCGGGAAAGCAGGACTGGTCCATGCAGGTCTGGCAGTTTCTGACGCTCGAACTGTGGATGCAGACTTTTCTCGACGGTCGCGCCAAGCGGACGATCGCAGAATCGGTCGACGTCCCACAAGTGGCGACCGCATGAAACAAACCCTACGGATCAACCGATGTTGATTTTGGGATTGAACATGTTTCACGCGGACGCCTCAGCTGCACTTGTGCAGGATGGCGAAGTCGTATTCGCCATCGCCGAAGAGCGCCTGAACCGCATCAAGCACTACGCCGGTTTTCCCTCACTTGCCATTAGGGCTTGTCTGGATTTCGCCGGTGTGAAAATTACCGATATTGATCACGTCGCGATAGGCCAGGATAGCGACGCCAACCTTGCCAGGAAAGTTCGATACGCCCTCGCCAATCCAGCAAAGATTCTGAATTTGATCCGCCTACGACAGCGCAAGCAACCTATGTGTGATGTTCGTTCGCTGCTGGCCAAAGCGCTCGAAGTCGATCCCAAAACACTTCGCTTCCAGGAGCACCACCTCGAGCATCACATCGCGCACATCGCCAGCGCTTACTACTGCTCGCCCTGGGACAAGGCTGCGGGCTTCAGCTATGACGGCTCTGGAGACTTCGTTTCCACCATGATGGCCCGCTGCGAAGGCAATCAGATCGAGATCCTCGACCGCGTTTTCTTGCCCGATTCACTCGGCAGTTTTTATACGATGATTTGTGAATTCATCGGCTATCGGCAATATGGCGATGAAGGCAAGGTCATGGGCCTCGCGCCCTATGGCAAAGACACACTCTGCGACAAGCTTGCCGAAGTTATTGGTTTGAGAAACGGTAGCTTTAACCTCGATCACAGTTTCTTCAAGCCATTGGGCAGCAATCAGGGAATGCAAGTGCTGCCGGATGGTACTGTCCAGTTGGCACGTCACTTTTCCGATCGGATGGTAAGAGCCTTCGGCCCTCCGCGTGAGCCGCATACCGAACTTACTCAACGCGAGATGGATCTCGCCTACGCTATGCAGCGCCGCTTCGAAGACGTGTTCTTCCACCTTCTAAACCAACTTTACCGGCGCGTCCACTGCAGAGACCTGGCCATGGCTGGTGGATGCGCGCTCAACAGCGTTGCCAACGGAAGGGTTTTCACGCAGACGCCATTTCGCCGCACATGGATCCAGCCTGCTGCCGGCGATGAAGGATTGGCCATCGGCGCCGCTCTCCACACATGCCACGCTGTTCTCAATCAGCCACGCCGTTTTGTGATGAAGAACTCATACCTGGGTCCCGAGTTTTCCAACTCACACATCGAATCCGCTTTAAAGAAAGCTAAATTGCATTACCGCAGACTGGGACGTGAGCAATTGCTCGATTCCGTAGCCCAACAGATCGCAGCGGGCAAGGTGGCAGGCTGGTTTCAGGGACGCATGGAGTGGGCGCCTAGGGCGTTGGGTAATCGCTCTATACTGGCGCACCCAGGTTTGCCGGGGATGAAAGATGTTCTGAATGCGCGAGTCAAGCGGCGCGAATGGTTCCGTCCGTTTGCGCCGTCGATTCTCGAGGAACGCCAGCGCGAATACTTTGAGCACGATCACCCATCGCCGTTCATGCTACATGTGTACAAGATTCGTTCAGAAAAACGCGCGCAGCTTTCCGCAGTCAATCACGTCGACGATACCGGACGCTTGCAGAGCGTCAGCCCCGAGGAAAATCCGCTCTACTTCGAATTGATTCGCGCCTTCGAGCGCAAAACGGGAATTCCAGTGCTTTTGAATACCAGCTTCAACGAGAATGAACCGATTGTTTGCCGGCCCGAGGAGGCCATCGATTGCTTCAAGCGCACGCGCATGGATGTTCTGGCCATCGGACCTTACTTAAGCCTGAAAACTGAGAACTGACAAGCGAGGACTGAACTAGCAACGTGGCGGCGCATTCAACTTACGCGGTTGCAACCGACCGAAGCGCGGCACTAAGCCCAGTTCGCATCGCTTCGTTTCCCCGCCTGCGAGTCCTCGCGTGGCGCAATAACGTACTCTACGCGTCTCGGGGTTACGCGCTGCTTCGCGCCACTGTGAAGACGCGCGCGAGCGCCATGGCATGGGAGCACGTCGCGGAGTATCGGCCCGCCGCATGGCGAGGCATCACGTCATCTTCCCGGTTGGCATCGCGTCTTTTCCGCGATGGTTTCCACGCGCTCGCAGTGTTGTCTTCAGGGCATCTTGTCGGCGCTGTGCCACGCACCATCGTGACTCTGTCACTGGGAGAGACAGAATTTCAGCTATCCCATAAGTTGCTTCGCGGCACGCGTCCTCTGCACATTGCCACTACCCCGAGTGACCACATCTTTTGGGGAGAATACTTCGACAACCCGCGACGCGACGAAGTTCACATTTACGTGTCTGTCGACCGGGGTGCGCATTGGGAGGTGGCCCACACATTCCCCAAGAGGCGCCATCCGCCATGTGCACAACATCGTTTACGACAAGTGGGACAATTGCTTTTGGGTGCTCACCGGTGACCATGGCTCAGAGTGCCGCATTCTCCGTGCCTCGTGCGATTTCAAAACCGTGGAAGTGATTCTGTATGGGAATCAGCAAGCCCGATCCGCCGCGTTGGTTCCCACCCGCGACGCGATTTACTTTTCTTCCGACACGCCGTTCGAAACCAACTATGTATATCGCCTCGATCGCCGCGGGGATCTTTTCAAAGTGGCAACGCTGAGCAGTTCTTCGATCTATGGGTGCCGGGTCGGACAACGCCGTTTTCTTTTCCACGATGGTTGAACCGAGCGTGATCAACTCCTGCCGTGATGTGTGTCTGTATGGCAGTCCCGACGGAACCCGCTGGCAGCGCGTCCAGCAATGGGACAAAAGATCGCTGGCCCATGGGTTTGTTTCAGTATGGCAATGCGCTCCTCCCAGACGGCAACAACACCACCGGTCTGCTCGCGCTGACAACTGTCGCTGTGGAACGAGGCGACCTCGAAACGACCATCTGGCGCCTATGACCGGTCAGCCCCGGGGGGAATCCCGCACGCTATCAGTGGCTCGCTTTTCTCATGCTAATGTCCAGTTGTGAGTTCTCTGCAATACTATCGTCGCATTTTCAGTGCCTATCTACTTCCGGGAAGGAGTCAACTCACGTTCTGGCACGAGACGCCGCAAGCAAATCCTGGCGCTAGCATCCATGAACTTGGCGAGTATTACATGTTGTTTGCCAAGAAAGCGGATTACCCCGGTCCTCACGACTCCGCCGGCATTCCAATGCTCGACTACCACGGCAGGATCGGCCTACAGTACAACCCCATCGCGATTGCGCAGTGGGGATTAGGCAACTACAATCTTTTTTGCCAGGGTCAGAGTGAGGAACGAAGAAATAAATTCCTGGCCGCCAGCGACTGGCTCTGCGCTCATCTGGAACCGAATTCGCCTGGGTCGTGGGTGTGGAATCACCACTTCGACTGGGAATATCGTTCGCCGCTGAAAGCCCCCTGGTATTCCGCGCTCGCCCAAGGGCAAGGAATCTCCCTGCTGGTTCGCGCCTATCGGGAAACCGGTGCCGTTGTCTATCGCGACGCTGCCGAGCGCGCATTTGCGAGTTTCCTCAAACCCACCAGCGAAGGCGGCGTTACTTTCACAGACGCCAGTGGCAATCTCTGGTTCGAGGAATACATCGTTTCACCGCCTACCCACATTCTTAACGGATTCATTTGGGCGGCCTGGGGCGTTTATGACTATTTTCTGGCAACAGAAAGCTGCGCCGCGCGGGATTTATTCGCGCAGGCCGTGCGTACCCTGCGCGCAAATCTTGATCGTTATGATCTCGGTTTCTGGTCGCTGTACGAACAAGCCGGCACGCTGCTGCCCATGGTCGCCAGCCCTTTTTATCACCGATTGCATGTTGTGCAGTTGCGCGTAATGCATCGTCTTACCGGAGATGAAATGTTTGCTCGTTTCGCTGACAAATGGGAAGCCTATGCGCGCAGTCAGACTAAGCGTGCCCGCGCCCTTTGCTACAAGAGTGCGTTCAAGCTTGGCTATTACTAAGAACTCGTGAAAATTCTCTACGTGTCACAATACTTTCCGCCCGAGATGGGGGCTCCCGCTGGCCGAGCCGCGGAGTTATCACGTCTCTGGGTCGAGGACGGCCATGACATCACGGTTTTAACCGGGATTCCCAATCATCCCACCGGGATTGTGCCGCTCGAATATCGCCGCAAGTTTCGCCGGTTCGTGACACATGATAACTACCACGGTGTCAACGTAGTTCGCACCTGGCTTCTTCCGTTCCCGAATCGCAAAGCATACGAGCGCATGTTGAACTACAGCTCGTTTTGTATTTCTTCCGCGACCACTGGCATCTTCCTGGACAAACCTGACCTGGTCATCGCCACTTCGCCACAACTGCTGGTCGGGTTATCAGGTTGGTGGCTTGCCCGTTATAACGGAGTGCCATTCGTTTTCGAGGTTCGCGATCTCTGGCCTGAATCTCTGGTTGCCGTTGGCATGGGCAGCCATCGGTCGCCGCTCCATCGCTCATTGGCCAAGATCGCGGGATTTCTGTATCGCAACTGCGACCGTCTTGTAGTCGTCACTCCAGCCTTCAAAGAATATCTAATCGAACGCTGGCGGATTCCTGAAGACAAGATTTTTGTGGTCCAGAACGGAGTGGAAACCAGTCTGTTCAGCAGGCTTACTCCCAACCTCTCCATTCGACGCGAACTCGGCGCGGAAGAGAAATTCGTCGTCTCTTACATTGGTACCATGGGCACTGCCCACGGGTTGGAAACTCTTCTTGAAGCGGCCGCCCGTTTACGCGAAAGCGCACCCGACGTTCTATTTCTGTTTGTAGGCGAAGGCGCTGAAAAAGCGCGCATCGTTTCTTTGGCTCGCTCCCGTGGACTTTCCAACGTACGTTTTGTCAATCAGCAGCCTCGCGAAAAAGTCCCAGCGTACATCACCGCCTCGGACGCATGTGTTGTCTTGCTCAAAAGGACTGAGCTTTTCAAAACCGTTCTCCCCACCAAAATGCTGGAGTTCATGTCGTGCGCTCGCCCGGTGATTCTGGGGGTGGATGGTCACGCGCGCAAAATTATGGAGCAAGCCAACGCAGGGATCTTCATCACGCCGGAGGATGCCGCCGCGTTGGCGGAGGCAGTCACGCGACTTGCTGCTAATCCTGCGCTGCGCGAATCACTGGGCCGCAATGGCCGCCAGCATATTCTCCACTATTTTTCCCGCCAGGATACCGCCAAGATGTATCTCGACGTATTGCAGGATCTGTTGGGACAAGGTGAACGCCGCGCAGCCGCTGCGGCTTAGCTTCGTTAATGTGGAAGATGGCATCCCCGAAGGAAATTCACTGGCGTCAGAGGTTTGTTACGGAATTGCTACGATGCTCGCAGCCGTAGCGGCTTGCATCGCTGCCTCCAATGCGCGTCCGGCAAAAAGCTTGGTCGCGCTGGTTGGGACAAAAAGAATATCGTCCGCTTGCATCGTGACATCTGGCGCTTTCGCTTTCAGGATTTTGTTTAATTCGACCGGAGTTTCGCTTAGTCCGTCGGGCCCACGGTGGATGATTCGGGTACCGCCGAGATTGGCCGTGCGAGTGGTACCGCCGGCCAGAGCAATCGCTTGCAGCACGGTCAGATGAGCACTGTCCATGAGAAATCCACTCGGCCTCCCGACATCTCCCACCACGTAAACCAAGTCGGCTTTGCGTACGATGATGGTGTCCCCTGGCAAGACAGGAATATTGCTTTGCATATCGTCAGTCACGTTGCGCGAGAGCGGGACGGTGATCGGTTTGTCAGACTGATCGCGATGCGTGACCGTAATGCTTCGGCCTGCCTTTTCCGTGAATCCACCGGCGGCAGAGATGAGATCGAAAAGACGTTGCTGTCCCGGCACCGGATAAACCCCCGGCCTCGCGACTTCGCCCAATATGCTCGCGCCTTGTGACGCATACTGGTCCACAAACAACGTGACGTGGGGATTTTTCACAAAGCCGCCGTCAGATAGCCGCTTCTGGATCAGACCCTCGGCCTCTTCCGCCGTCAGGCCAGCTATGTGAAGATAGTCGATCAGCGGGAGGTAAATCTCGCCACCACTACTGACGCGAGCCTTGGTCGCGAGTTCCGGAACGTTGTAAACCGCTATTTCGACGAGGTCTCCAGCCTCTAGTCTGAGCGAAGGCGTCGGGTGTCTTGTCGCACTCTCACCCGACTGTGTCGTCGGTGCAGCCTGCGTTGCCGACGAGATTGTAGCGTTCTCGGTTGTTGTACCGCTCGCTTGCGTCTCGGTGGTTTGCTGCTGAGCCGCAATATCTTGCGTCAATGCCGTGAGCAATAAAAACGAAAAGAGCCAACCGTAGACGTGCTTAGACGAACTCCATCCCGTGGACGATGTCGAAAACGCTATTGCCATTTTTGCAAGAAGTCTAGCACAGCGCGGACCCAAGACAGACCAGTGTTCCGGCCCGGTGCTTAGATCGCAAACATTGCAAATCTCGATGATGCGAAAGAGTTTCTTGTGCTGCGCGCACGTACCAAGACAGAGAATAGTGGCGCGATGTCGATGGTTGTAGGATTTTATTGAGTTAACAACGACGGCTCCTTCTCAACCCGCTCGACGCATCGAAGAATGCTCGGCTGAGTTCGATATGGGTTCCTTATGCGCCTTCATTTTCGATAGAGGGGTTAGTTGACACTTTTCTATCTCGGGACATTTATAGGGTCGCTGCTGCTTTCGTTTGTTCTGACCAAATACGTGCGCGATCTGGCGACTGCGTGCGGATGGGTGGCAGCACCCGCTCTGGATCGCCATCTGCACACCCGTCCCCTGCCGCGACTCGGCGGCGTTGCAATTTTTCTGGCCTTCCTTCTGGCTTTCGCGGTCGCGTTGCCAGCCGGTTGGCATCATTTTCTACCGGGCTTCGGGCTCTCATTCAGAACCCTGCTCACCATTCTGTTGCCCGCTTGCGTCATCTTTGGGCTCGGGGTGTATGACGATTTTCATTCAGCCAGTGCTTACGTCAAAATCGCCGTTCAGGCTGCAGCCGGCGCGATGCTGTTTGCTGGAGGCCTTCGCGTTTTCGACCTGCCAGTGCTTTTTGGCGCTCATCATTTTCCTTGGTTTGTCGGCCTTCCTCTTACCATGCTGTGGGTCCTCGCCATCACGAACGCTTTCAATCTTATTGACGGACTTGATGGGCTGGCCGCCGGGTCCGCTCTGTTTTCCACTATAGTTGTGTTCGCAGTAGCGCTGATTTCAGGGTCGTCTCTGGTTTCACTCATGGCTCTTGCGCTGGCGGGTTCGATTCTGGGCTTTCTCCGTTTCAATTTCAGCCCCGCCACCATCTTCCTTGGAGATTGCGGGAGCCTTTTCATCGGATTCATGTTGAGCGCGCTCGCTCTTCAAGGGGCACAGAAGGCACCGACGATCATCGCGGTCGCCATCCCAGTCGTTTCGTTCGGCCTGCCGATCTTGGAAACGGCTCTTTCCATCGTCCGCCGCTTTCTCGGGGGACGACCGGTTTTTACTGCCGACCGCGAGCACATTCATCACAAGCTGTTGCAGCGCGGCTTGTCTCATCGCCAGGTGGTCATCGTTCTTTATGCGGTCTCGGCTTTGTTCGCCTTACTCAGCCTGTTTCTGCTGTGGCCGACGGGCGACATGCTCGGCCTTGTGCTGGCTGTGCTTGGCACCGGGATATGGATTGGGGTGCAGCATCTTGGATACCTGGAGTTTGGCGAATTGCGGCGGGTGGCGCACCGTACTATTGAGCGCCAGATCCTGATCAATAACCTCGCTATCCGCAGGGCCACGGAAGAGTTGAAGGTTACGTGCGATTACGCGCAGCTCTGCCGAATTCTGGTGGCTGCGCTCGCGGGCAATGACTTCGATGCCTTCGACTTGCGAGTGCGCTCCCAACCCGCCGAACTTCCTGCCATCAACGGATTGCGCCTCATCTCGCGGCGGGGAGAAACTCCCTGGCTGCGTTGGACGAAGCCGGGCAGCCATTTTGCCCGCGAATCGACCAGCGCCTGGTGCCTGACTCTGGACCTTGTGACGACCCGAAATGATCGCTGCGGAACCATGACCATTTACCGTCTCTATACTGATCGCGAATTGCAGTTCGACATCAATCTGCTCACTTCCGTATTTCCGGTAGCGTTGGCCGATGCCTTGGATCGCGCGTCGAGTTCTACGATCGAAGTAATGGCTGCAGCCGACCAGAGTTCCGAGTTGGTCGCGGCACACGCAAGCTGAACAGATTCACGATTACGTTGCGCATGTCGAAAACCTGCGTTTATTCACAGCCCTGAACCAGCGCTGGCACTTCTAGACGATCGAGCGTCCATTTACTTTTCTCAATTCGCTCGCTAAAGAAAAACTCGCGGGAGGAAAGCCCATAGATGGCGGAAAAGCTCACCGGGCAGGACATTCACTTCATTACCTTGCCGACCGCTGTGTTTTGCGTCGAATGTGAGTTGATCAGCAAGAACAACACGCCGTACTGCATGGCCTGTGGCAGCTCTGCGCTGCTGAGTTTGTCGCGCCTGCTCGGAGGATCTTTGCAGGGACAGCAGACCGCTCATCTGATCGCGGATGCCGAATTGGATCGCCTGGTGCGCGAACTGCTTCGCACTGTACCTGCGGCCACTTCTGAAAATCGCATTCCCGCTTCGTTTGCGACTCTTGCACCGTCGCGGAGCCATGCTCGGGCCATGCTCTCGCAGCCGGTGCAAAGCATGGGGCATGTTTCGAGCCACGAATCTGACTTTCACCCTCGCGAAATCGATTTGGAGCCTGCCATCAACGTCATTGCCGAACGCGCCCAGGCTTTGACCGGAGCCACCGGCGCCGCCATCGCTTTGCGCCACGGAGACGAAATTATCTGCCGCGCCCGCACGGGCCGGACTGCACCCGATCTCGGAGTTCGTCTGCAGACTGACTCCGGGATTTCCGCCGATTGTGTGCGCACCGGCGAGATCGTGCTGTGCCACGACGCCGAGCGCAACCCGCTTGTCGATCTAGCCAGTTGCCGCCGCCTTGGCGCGCGCTCTATTCTGGCCGCCCCGCTGCGCCATTTCCGCAGAACGCTGGGGGTGTTCGAGGTTCTCTCCGGCGCTCCTCACGCCTTCGACAACCGCGACGTGGCCACCATGCAACTGCTTTCGAGCCTGATGGTCGCCGCCATTTCGCGCCTGTCTAACATCCGCCGTCAGTAACCGTTGCCGGTTCGGTCGGCGAAGGCGACCTGGTGGGGGTCACGCAGATCAGTAGCTGCCCAGCTAATTGAAAAAGCTCCCAGTTTGGGACGCAGGTTTAATCGTTTATGAGCGGTACCCCCTCCCCCCTCTTGATGTGCAAAATCTAGATAACAAGGGATTTATTTTGGTAATTATCCCTTGACATCACGTTTATAATCGAGGTGTGGGGAAACTGACGGGGCACTTCTAAAGATTGAAAGGGCCGAACATCACATCTTCGACCTTAATGCCGAGAAGCGACGGTTCTTGGCAACCAACCCTTACAAAGTTATTCCCAAGTACGATCCGCAGTTTTCGCGCACCGCTCACCATCTGACGATTACTGAGCAGATCCCTAGCAAACTGTCGTTGATCTCCGGAGACGCGATTAACAACCTCAGAAGCGCCTTGGATCATTTGGCATACCAATTCGCGTTGCTCAACGGAATTACCGACGCGAAGAAGCTCAGGCAGGTGCAGTTTCCTATTTGCGAGAGCCTCAAGGAATACGAAGCCTTGCTGCCGGGAAAGATAAAGCAGCTTGGGAAAACGGCGGTAGAAGCGATCAGCCTCTACAAGCCCTACCACGGAGGGAACGAAACACTTTGGCTTCTCGGTCAACTCAACAATATCGACAAACATCGTCTCTTGGTAACCGTTGAGACCATTTTCGACAAGATCGGCATCATCGTTGATTGGGATCACGCCCGTGGGTACCTGCCCGATCTTCCGTCGAAATTTACCGGGGAGACTGTCCAATGGATCAATGTCAGAGGATCGAAAGATGCAGAAGTGTTCCGACTTGTGAAACCGCAAAACCCACTCCTCTACTCCGAGGGGGATTCGACCAATGACCAAAACTTCCAAATCACCTTTGAAATAGCGTTCGCTGAGCCTGGGATTCCGCAGCGTGAGACGGTTATTGAAACGCTCCAAGGAATGCGTGATCTCGTTGCGGAGATCGTCGGTAAGTTGGCCACGCTTCTTTGACACACTTCCGCCATTCCGTTTTCAGTGCTAGACTGAAAACGTCATGGCGGGCAAACGGTCATCCGGCCAAGGTAGAACCGACTCACCCGTCGCGTGTCGAGATTTGAAACCATCGAAAGAGGTCGCGGCTAAAATGCGTCCTGTAGTCGCGGTCGTCATTCCACGATCTCTTGGCGCGGGCAGCGAAGCCCGCAAGGAAACCTGCTTCAAAATCTCGTTGAAAATCAGGTTCCCGTAATCCCTCCGGTTGTACCTGAACGAAAATTCATCCAAGTAGGACTGCAGGTACTTCTGCGAAACCTGATGGTAGACGCCGCGATCCCGCGCTTTACCAGCGACCAGAATCCTTCAATCGTGTTCGTGTGAACGTCGCCCACGACGTAGACACCAGCACTGTGCTTGATCCGCTTGTGATTGCGGAACCGAGAGCCAAGAGAATCGTAGGACGTGAACTCATCCGTGAACACGGTGCTGCTTGGCAGGATGTATTCGTGAGCGATCCCGGCCAGATTCTTAGCAGTCACGTCATTCGTAGCAAGAGCCACAACGCGGCCTTTGCGCTTGTGCGTGGACCGCTCCACCATTCCCACTACGGGAGACTTTCTGTTTGTCACCGCGCATCGGGCGACCACGGCGGCCCTTGGCACGTTCCGCCGTAATAGGTTTCATCCATCTCCACCGCTGATCCCTCCAGTTGCATGTCAGTTTCGGACAGCAACGAGCGAATCTGGCGAAACATCCGCCAAGCGGTTTTGTAGGTGACTCCGGTTTCGCGCTGAATCTGCTTTGCCGAGATGCCGCAACGAGTCGAAGCCATCAGGTACATGGCGTAGTACCAGAGCCGCAGGGATGTGCTGCTGTGTTCAAAGATCGTCCCCGCCATCGGGGAAATCTGTGTTCCGCAATGGTCGCAGGAATACACCGGACGCCCATTGATGCGATAGTGTTTGCGATCCTGCTGGCACTTGTCGCAGTACGCAATTCCACGGGGAATCGCTGTTCTTTCAGGTGCTCAAGGCAAGCAGCGTCATCGGGGAACTGACGGTTGAAATCCATGATCGTGTATCGCAGGTGCTTTGGGATTGTCTGGTTGCGGTTCATGGCAACACAGTATGCCATTTCTTTTACGTGATGTCAAGGGATAATTACCAATTTATTTTATCACTATGTGCTAGATCTTTGAGTTTAAAGGACTTATACGCAAAATCTAGACAACATGGGAGTTACGGGTGGGCGCCACCCGGTTTCGTTTCCCATTTTGGGACGCTAGTTCGAGCCGCCATCGAGAGATTGTCAAAGATCTACTATTATCTTCGAGATAATATGTTGTTATCGGGTATCTGTTCCGATGGATCGAGTCAACCAAGGAATTGCTCGTATCTGACCGGAACTGCGCAGCCTTGGTGAGGGACGAGACAGACAATAATGCGCGGCCTCAGGGTTAAACAGTTGGCTGAAAAATTGCCATTCTCGACCGCGGGGCCTTGAAGTCGTGGTCAAGAGGACGCCAGTCCGCCCGATTTTCGTTAAGGTTTGTTGCGCAAAACTAGCCCAAAATGGGAGTGGCGGAAACGGCGGCTTCGGAGTAGAATTTGCGCCCGAAAAGGAGTTTGTTATGGCAGCACCATCAATTACAACTGTCTCCATCGACGGCCAGAAGTTTAATGCTCTGTCCGCCAGCGTTTCTTTCGCCACCGCCAGCGACAATGCTGGCATGCCACAAATGGGCAGCTTAAGTTGCGGCATCGATGTGGTTGTCAACATTCACGACAACCAGAACATGCCGTTCGCGACCATAAAAAAGCTGTTCGACCTTGCGAACGTGGTTACCCGGGACAAGATCAAAGACATGAAGATTGAATACTGGCAGGACGAGCACCAGCAGGACGCGATTTGCAGTTACGCTTTCAAGGGCTGGATCAGCCACTGGCACACGAGCAGTGGCGGGGGCTCCAATCATGTGCTTTCCCTGAGCCTTCAGCCGGCGATCAACAGTCAGAACTTCTCGGATCTGAGGATTAGTAATTAGGCGCTCGAAAACGAAATAGTCAACGGAACAGAAGACTTTGGAGAAGGCATGGCCTACGAGGGAGAGATTCTTTTTTTTTATTGTCCACAAAAAGCATTCGCCCTCGGAAATGCTTCTGCGGTCGGTGTTGAGCGGGGCATGGTTTAACCCTTTCGGGCACATGCTCCTCAACACCGGCGGAGAGCGTGGGTTCTATTTTCAGGTTGCAGGTCGGCGCGCATGTCCCCGGTATATGAACTGTGGAGGGTATCAAAGATATCTGTTGGAAACGGGCAAGAAAGAACTAAACCGTTTTCGGGTTTTTATTCCCAATCCGGAAGCTGCCCAACTTAAGATTGAAGAACTCCTCGCGAAGCCTTTCGGCTGGTGGGTTGTGGAGCACAACTGCGAGACTTTTGTAGAGGAGATCGTCACGGCTGGCGGAGGTCAGCCAATTCATCGCGGCTTGTTTTACTTACCAATCCATAGCAGGCAGCAAGGGGTATTTCAGTGGGACAGCTCGAGACCGCCGATGTCGTCAGGCATTGCATAGGCCGGCGCGGGACTGCGTTAAGGGTTTAAGGTCAAGTGTTCCCAGAGAACTGTCCAAAGAAATTCCGGGCTGGCGGAGGGAGCTCAATGGAAGCACAATTCGGAGTATGATTTTGACCGGAGAATTTAAGATACTAATCCCGGGTGATAGGGTGATGACATGCGGAAGTATTTCGTCTGGACTCGTGACATCGAGCGGGTAATCTACGAAACGCTGTCTGGTAAAAGGAAGCGACTAACTCTAGATAGTGACGCGACTATTAAACTACTACGACAGGGCAGCTGAGGGGAGCGAGCACTACCATACATTCACGGCCACAATGTACGAACTTAGCAGAGATTGGAAAAACATCGACAGTCGAGCGTGTACAGAATGCTCGAACGTAATGAACGTCTGTGGGAAGGCGTGGGTCTGATCTTTAGTGCCATTGAGCTGCAGAGGGCCGTCTGCGCCACCCGGTTCGATAATTATGCCGACGTTTGGCCTCGGCGGGTATGGCTTTGAAATATTAGAGCCAAATGATCCGAATTACAAAGAAGCATGTTCACGTCTGCCGGGAGCGGCCCAGCAGGCTATTATGGGCGGCCTCCCGCCCACGCAGCGGGTCGCTATTATGCGCGCGGTCGGCGATGAGATGTTTGGGATTACGGCGGTATACCACGCCTGGGATGACTCAAGAGATGCTCCCGGAGAAATTCACGATGCATACGAGGACGACTACAAAGGAATCGACAGAATCGCACTGAAATTCGCCTCAACATGTTGAGTCCATACCCCGATCTTCAGACCCCATTAATCAGTTGACCGCTGGCATGTTCGGGAGTGACACGTCTTTGAGTTAGGGCCGGACGCGTCGATTTCAAGGGCTAGACGCGCTTAGGATGGTTTGCGGCTTCAACCAGCACTCCTGCGGAATATCTTCTCAAGTTTGAGCGCTAGACTCCACAGCCTGGGTTCTGTCTTGCAGTTACCCTGACACGCCTTCGCTCCCCAGATCACGCCCAAGGAGTGGAGGATGAGGGCGTCTCCAACCGTCAATTTGCTGGGGTCGGCAACGATCTGATAGGCGTAGTAAACCGCGGGATGAAGCGTGATACACCAGGGCTCGTGTCGGATGACGCCCTCGCAGTGCGGGCATGCCGGACTGCGCGTGGTAGCGGTTGCTGTGAAAGATAGCGAGGTTGTTGTCCGACATTGGTGATAGCTGAGCCTTGGTTTTAGTGGAGTCGCCGTGCTTACCGGGCGGCTCTCGAAGGCTGTCTTCTGAGCGCATCCTAGCGCGTGTTTTGTTTCTCTAAAAATTACAAAAGTCACATGCGTTCGTGATGCGTAGCACCGCCGGTACTTCCGCTGCATCTCGAAGGCCCGATTAAGGTTAGAAATCTCTTGCCGCAAGGTCGGCCGCCGCGATATCAGCTAGAAGTGTGTGCGTGAGAACTACTCTTTCGCCCCGCTGGGGCTGATCGGCTTTCCCAACTTTTACCCACGGCTTGCGCCGTGGGCTGCACTCTTACGCGGCTTCGCGGCTACGGATTGTGACATGCTGCAGCGGTGAGATCCTGTGGGTGCACGCTAGCGTCCGCCCCTTGCGAAAAGGCCGCAAGGAGCGGGGCACCCGCAGCCTGTGCCGCAGAGTCCCAGGTCTCGAAAATCGCGAGACCTGGGGCACCCGTGTTTCTGATCACTGAATTCTCTACTGTTGGTCTAGTTCTACGCCGTCGCCGAGGTGGACGCTTTCCATGGCGAAGACGACCATGCCGGTGGAGGTGGTTGGGGTGGTGGAAATAATCACTACCTCGCCTACGGCGCGGCGTGGCAGGTCGCGCACGTGGATTACCGGGCCTCCGGTTTTGGTGAAGAAGTTGGGTTCGAAGGCGGCCTGTTTGGCTTGCGTATCCTCGCTGGTGGAGGCTTTGAAGGAGAGCGAGTCGGTTGGGTCATGCAGGTCGGCTTCGTAAGCGCGGACGGCGCGGAAATAGTCGCCGGGCTTCACGCCCTGATTCGAGCCTACGTTCATGTACACTTTGACTCCGGGTCCAATCTCGGAGTCGAAATCTTTTGCCATCGCGATTCGGCCGGTTAACTTGCCATTGGAAGGCAGGAAGCGATCGAAGCGCAACGGAGGACGAAAGGTTGGGGTCGGCTTTTCTACGTAGGGGATGGCATAGTCTCCGGGGTTGACCGGATCGCAGCTCATTTCGATTTCCGCAATCGCCATTTTGCTGCGCGTATCGATGACGCGTACGCGGGCTAATTCGGAGTAAGGCTGCCCCATACTCTTAATTAGCGTGTGCTGCCCATCAAAGATTTCATAGCGGTTGGCGTCGTGGAGCTCGCGCACGATGGTGTACTTCTGGCCGACCTCGTAGCCTTTTCCCGCGAGATATATTACTTCGCCATTGCTATTCTTAGTGACGGCCGGAGTGTACAAGTCGCCGGCGACGAAGTTGGAGTTGGGCACGAGTTGTTTGCTGATGAACCCGGCGCAGCCCAAGTCGACAGGGGTAGGCGTTTGAATGCGCTCAAAGGGGAAGCTGATGGTGGTAGGTTCGGTTCCGGCTGGGGCGGTAAGTTGGGGCCGGGTTGCCGCGCCCGGATCCTGGGCAGCGGCTGCGATCGCCAGACAGAATAACAGCAACCATCGTGTTTTCTTCATGTTACCTCCGGCAACCGAGCTGCAAACCCAGCCCGTGCCATGGCTCCTTTGACAGCACAAAATAAAAGGACTTACAGCCCGGACAGTAACAACAGGGGGAAGGCGGGTCAAGGTTACTCTGGTGTCATGCGGGATACGTTAAATAGTTTTTTCGGGGGAAAGTCGTAATCGTAGTTGCATCTGCAATTGCAGGCCTGTAATATCGCGGCCACTCGCAAAATAATGATGACAGCAGCACCCAACAACTTTGTCGCCCGTCTCCGGCAATTGCGCCTGCCGCGGGTATGCGTGGCTGTAACTGGGTCCGATCCCGCGGAGATGATGGAAAAGGCGGAGGCACTGGCTCGGGATAACACCTTTCTCGAATTCAGGTTGGACTACCTGCCGCGGCCCGCGCTAGCGCTGCCGAAGATCAAACAGTTCGCTGAATATCATTCTCACGTGGTTGCCTTAGCGACTTGCCGCCGGGTGGTGGCTGGAGGCAAGTTCCGGGGTTCGGTGGCGTCGGAACTGGACATTCTGACGAAGTCGGCCGCGGCCGGTTGCCAGGTGGTTGATCTCGAGTTGCAGAGCGCGGCGCATTGCAAAGCGGAGCAGTTGCGGCGTCTGCGCAGTCGTGCGGCGCTTATCCTTTCTTATCACGATTTCAAGGCCACCAAGAATCTTGAACAGACGTTGGAAAAGATGGTCGCCATCTCGGCGGATTTCTACAAGATTGTCAGCACGGCTACCACGCTCTATGACAACGTGGTGATGATGAAGTTCCTGGAAAAAAACAGCGATAAATATTCGCTGATCGGCGTGTGCATGGGGGAGCAGGGGATCATCAGCCGGTTGTTAGGCGTCCGCGCGGGCAGTGTGTTTACTTTTGCGGCGGTGAACCAGGACGAAAAAACTGCGCCCGGCCAGGTTACCGCGCAGGATTTGCGCGGCACTTATCGCATCGAGCAAGTCGATGCGGCGACGCGAGTGTATGGGGTTGCGGGCGATCCGGTGGCGCATTCACTCTCGCCGGCAATCATGAATGCGGCGCTGCGGCGGGAGACGGTCAACGGTGTGTATGTTCCCTTGCACGCTAAGACGCTGAAGGATTTGCTGGCTTGTGTGCGCGATATTCCGATTCATGGTCTTTCCATCACCATGCCGTATAAGACGGCGATTCTGTCGCACCTCGACAACACGGACTCGCATACGACGAAGATTGGTGCCTGCAATACCGTGGTGCGAGCGCAGGACGGAAAGCTTTACGGTTTCAATACCGATACGGCCGGCGTGCTGCGGCCGCTGGAGCAGCGGATTACGATCGAAGGAGCGAAGATACTGGTTCTAGGGGCTGGTGGGGCGGCGCGGGCGGCGGTGTTCGGACTCAAGGAGCGGGGAGCGGAAGTTTATGTTCTGAATCGCACGCTGGCACAGGCTCAGAAACTGGCTCGCTCGGCTCGGGCGCGAACTTTGAAGCGGGCGGACCTGAAGAAACTTAGCTTTGACGTCATCATCAACGCGACGCCGGTGGGTATGGGCAACTCGCAGGAATCGCCTTTGAATCAGGATGAGATCAAGGCACATTACGTCTTCGAGATGATTTACGATCCGCCGGAAACTCGGTTTATGAAGCTGGCCAAGGCGGCAGGGGCGGAAGTGATTCCGGGGATTGAAATGTTTGTGCACCAGGCGGCGCGACAGTTTGAAATTTGGACGGGGAAGCCGGCTCCGTGGGATGAAATGCTGCGAGTGGTGACGAAGATGCTTGAGGAGCGGGCCGTGGCGAAGAACGGCGGGCATGAGGGCAAGAAGAAGTAGCTTTCGACGCTCGCGCGCCACTCATGCCCGCCGGTCTTCGCCACGGCCCGATCCTCGATCTCTCTTGCCACCACGCGCAGCATTTCATCCCAGGGAGCGGGTTTGCCGGTCCAGATTTCGAATTGTCGCGCCGCCTGATGCACGAACATCTCGATGCCGGAGATCACTTCCGCGCCCGCGGCCCGCGCCATCTTCAGCAGGCGCGTTTCCGCCGGATCGTAGATCATGTCGAAGACATAGCGTGCTTTGATCTCGTCCTGATTCAAAGGCGATTCGCGGGTGTTGCCCATGCCCACCGGCGTCGCGTTGATAATCACATCGAACGAGAGTTTCTTCAGGTCAGGGCGTTTGAGAGTTCGCGCCCGCGCCGAGTGCGCCAGCTTTCGCGCCTGCGCCAGCGTGCGATTCAGAATGTAAACTTCTGCGCCACGTTCCTTGAGCCCATACACCGCGGCCCGCGCCGCTCCGCCGGCCCCTAGCACCAGAATCTTTGCTCCGGGATGGTAATGCGCTGCTCCAGCGGACGAACCACGCCCGCCGTATCGGTATTGAACCCATAGAGCTTGCCATCCTGGGCTCGCACCACGGTGTTGCATGCGCCGATCTTCGTCGTATGCGCGTCGGTGTTGTCCAGGTGCCGCAGGATCGTCTCTTTGTACGGCATGGTGATGGAAAGCCCATGAATGGGAATGTCGCGAATGCAGGCCAGCAGGTCTTTCAGCGTCTGGGCATGCAAGCGCGAGATAAACCCCGTTCACGGTTTCGCGGCGCAGCGCCGCATTCATAATCGCCGGAGAAAGCGAATGCTGCACCGGGTCTCCTGCAACCCCGTACACGCGCGTGGCCGCATCCACTTGCTCAATGCGATAAGTGCTGCGCAGTTCCTGCGCCGTCACCTGTCCGGGCGCTGTCTTCTCATCTTCGCTGACGGCGCCAAAGGTGAAAATGCTGCCCGCCCGCACCCCCAATACGCGGCTGATGATCCCTTGCTCGCCCATGCACAGCCCGATCAGGGAATACTTGTCGCTGTTTTTCTCCAGAAACTTCATCATCGCCACGTTGTCAGAGAGTGTGGTAGCGGTGGTGACAATCTTGTAGAAATCCGCCGCGATGGCGACCATCTTCTGCAGCGTATGTTCCAGGTTCTTGGTGGCGCGAAAGTCGTGAGACGAAAGAATCAGAGCCGCCCGGCTGCGCAGACGCTCCAACTGCGACGCTTTGCACTGAGCCGCGCTCTGCAATTCGAGGTCGAGCAACTGGCATCCCCGCAGCCGATGCTTTGGCCAGAACGTCCAGTTGCGACGCCACCGATCCCCGGAACTTGCCGCCGCGACCGCCCGCCGGCAGGTGGCTAAGACACGATGTGAGGATGGTATTCGGAGAACTGTTTGAGCTTCGTCAACGCCAGCGCGGGCCGCGGCAGGTAGTCCAGCCTGAATTCGAGAAAGGTGTTGTCCCGAGCCAGTGCCTCGGCCTTTTCCATCATCTCCGCGGGATCGGACCCAGTTACGGCCACGCATACCCGCGGCAGGCGCAATTGCCGGAGACGGGCGACAAAGTTGTTGGGCGCTGCTGTCATCATTATTTTGCGAGTGGCCGCGATATTACAGGCCTGCAATTGCAGATGCAACTACGATTACGACTTTCCCCCGAAAAAACTATTTAACGTATCCCGCATGACACCAGAGTAACCTTGACCCGCCTTCCCCCTGTTGTTACTGTCCGGGCTGTAAGTCCTTTTATTTTGTGCTGTCAAAGGAGCCATGGCACGGGCTGGGTTTGCAGCTCGGTTGCCGGAGGTAACATGAAGAAAACACGATGGTTGCTGTTATTCTGTCTGGCGATCGCAGCCGCTGCCCAGGATCCGGGCGCGGCAACCCGGCCCCAACTTACTGCCCCAGCCGGAACCGAACCTACCACCATCAGCTTCCCCTTTGAGCGCATTCAAACGCCTACCCCTGTCGACTTGGGCTGCGCCGGGTTCATCAGCAAACAACTCGTGCCCAACTCCAACTTCGTCGCCGGCGACTTGTACACTCCGGCCGTCACTAAGAATAGCAATGGCGAAGTAATATATCTCGCGGGAAAAGGCTACGAGGTCGGCCAGAAGTACACCATCGTGCGCGAGCTCCACGACGCCAACCGCTATGAAATCTTTGATGGGCAGCACACGCTAATTAAGAGTATGGGGCAGCCTTACTCCGAATTAGCCCGCGTACGCGTCATCGATACGCGCAGCAAAATGGCGATTGCGGAAATCGAAATGAGCTGCGATCCGGTCAACCCCGGAGACTATGCCATCCCCTACGTAGAAAAGCCGACCCCAACCTTTCGTCCTCCGTTGCGCTTCGATCGCTTCCTGCCTTCCAATGGCAAGTTAACCGGCCGAATCGCGATGGCAAAGGATTTCGACTCCGAGATTGGACCCGGAGTCAAAGTGTACATGAACGTAGGCTCGAATCAGGGCGTGAAGCCCGGCGACTATTTCCGCGCCGTCCGCGCTTACGAAGCCGACCTGCATGACCCAACCGACTCGCTCTCCTTCAAAGCCTCCACCAGCGAGGATACGCAAGCCAAACAGGCCGCCTTCGAACCCAACTTCTTCACCAAAACCGGAGGCCCGGTAATTCACGTGCGCGACCTGCCACGCCGCGCCGTAGGCGAGGTAGTGATCATTTCCACCACCCCCACCACCTCCACCGGCATGGTCGTCTTCGCCATGGAAAGCGTCCACCTCGGCGACGGCGTAGAACTAGACCAACAGTAGAGAATTCAGCAATCAGAAACGCGGGTGCCCCAGGTCTCGCGATTTTCGAGACCTGGGACTCTGCGGCACAGGCTGCGGGTGCCCCGCTCCTTGCGGCCTTTTCGCAAGGGGCGGGCGGCTAGCGTCCACCCACAGGATCTCACCGCTGCAGGATGTCACAATCCGTAGCCGCGAAGCGGCGTAAGAGTGCAGCCCACGGCGCAAGCCGTGGGTAAAAGTGGGAAGCCGATCAGCCCCAGCGGGGCGAAAGATTAGTTCTCACGCACACACTTCTAGCTGATATCGCGGCGGCCGACCTTGCGGCAAGAGATTTCTAACCTTAATCGGGCCTCGAGGTGCAGCGGAAGTACCGGGGTGCTACGCATCACGAACGCATGTGACTTTTATAATTTCTTAGAGAAACAAAACACGCGCTAGGATGCGGCTCAGAGGACAGCCTTCAAGAGCCGCCCGGTAAGCATGGCGACTCCACTGAAACCAAGGCTCAGGTATCACCAATGTCGGACAACAACCTCGCTATCTTTCACAGCAACCGCTACCACGCGCAGGCGGCATGCCCGCACTGCGACGGCATCATCCGACACGAGCCCTGGTGTATCACGCTGCATCCAGCGGTTTACTACGCCTATCAGATTGTCGCCGACCCCAGCAAAATTGACGGCTTGGAGACGCCCTAATCCTCCACTCCTTGGGCGTGACCTGGGGAGCGAAGCACGTGTCAGGGTAACTGCAAGACGACCAAGGCTGTGGAGTCGAGCGCTCAGGCTTGAGAAGTCTTGCGCGCCCAGTGCTGGCCGAAACCGGAAACCGTTAGAAAAACCGGAGATAAAGTGCAGCAGATCGGAACCGCAGCATCGATGCTGGCCAGCTGCCATGGCGAGCACGTTGTACCCGCAGCATTTCCTCCCGCCCTTGCGAAGAGCGCAAGGATGGGGCACCCTCTATTTGGTTATGCAAAGGAAGAACGAAGCATGAAGGATGGACCACCCGCCAACGACCGCCTGCCGAGAATGATTCCCTCGTTGTCATGAGGGGCGGTCGAATTGATCTTGACGACCCCTTTTCACACAGAGTCGGAACGACCAGACAGGTAATGGGACGATTCTATTGGAGAACATGTTGTTCCGTGACGGTCCGTAGAGCGTTCTTAGTCTCGTGAATTGACCGAATCCAGGCGCAGAAGCGTTTCTCGCCGAAGGTTTTGGACCCGTTCTCTCGCCTCGACAATTGAGTCTTCGGGGTTGCTGGTCACTGCCTGCGACCACGACTTCCCATCACGAAGGCTCAGCCTGACACCCGCCCACCAGCTCGGCGACTGCGTATCCAAGAACGCCTCGATCGTAGATTTGCCCAGAGCCCAAAGCACACCTTTGGTTGCATCGATTCTGCTGGCTGCCGCTTCCAGCGCCACGTCGCGAATCGGTTCGACCGCGAATTTCGCAGATTCTTTGGTCAGTTCTTCGTTCGCCTTTTCGAGGGCTTTACCGGAGAGCTTCATCGCCTGCATGCCCTTGACCACGATTCCTGTAAGACTCATGGCTAGACCGGCGAGCGCCGCAGACATGTCTACGGTCAGCTCAATCTTCTTAAACTGTCTCAGATTTTCCTGCATTTCCTGATCGATGGTCGAGAACAATCTCTCTGATTCCGCACGGGCCTTCCACAGGTGCGTAAGGCGCTCGTGCAGTACTTGCCGGACATCCTCGGGTTTGGACGGAATGAAGATTCTGTCTCCAGGGCGGATTTGGTCGGGGTTTGGCCGCCTCAGCCGCAACTGCTCGTTGCAGCCAGCGCCGTAGACCGTTTCCCATTCTGCGAATCCGTGTTGTCGGGCGATCCCGGACAGAGTATCTCCCGGGCACACGATGTACGGTTTTGGATTGAGTGTTTGCATAGCCGCAACCGAGGTCGCTGAATACCTCAGGCTGGTCGAGTTTTCGCCCTCCCAAGCGTTTCTTTTACGAACACGACGAATCGTAGCTAACTGCCTGAACACGCCTTCTTCGTCCGGACGGATGTCAGAAAGCGCGCCAACCCTTCAGGCTGATCGTGGCGGGACAAAACGCGATTCCCTAGTTACTAATCCTCAGGTCCGAAAAGTTCTGGCTGTTGATTGCGGGCTGAAGGCTCAGGGAAAGCGTGTGATTGGAGCCCCCGCCACTGCTGGTGTGCCAGTGGCTGATCCAGCCTTTGAACGCGTAACTGCAAATCGCGTCCTGCTGGTGCTCGTCCTGCCAGTATTCAATCTTCATGTCTTTGATCTTGTCCCGGGTAACCACGTTCGCAAGGTCGAACAGCTTTTTTATGGTCGCGAACGGCATGTTTTGGTTGTCGTGAATGTCGACAACTACATCGATGCCGCAACTTAAGCTGCCCATTTGTGGCATGCCAGCATTGTCGCTGGCGGTGGCGAAAGAAACGCTGGCGGACAGAGCATTAAACTTCTGGCCGTCGATGGTAACGGTTGTGACTGACGGTTGTGCCATGACAAAACTCCCTTTCGGGCGCAAATTCTACTCCGAAGCCGCCGTTTCCGCCACTCCCATTTTGGCGATGGTTTTTTGACGACAGTGTTGAATGAAAATCAGCGCGGACGGATGTTGACTGATCGGCCCCTTCAGCCCTGCAGCTTCTTAACCACGCCTTCAAGGCCCTGAGGTCGAGAACGGCAGTTTTCAGCAACGTGTTTAGCCCCGCGCCCGCGCCTTATTGTCTGTCTCGTCCTCACCAAGGCTGCGGCAGTTCCGGTCAGAGACGAGCAATTCCTTAGTTGACTCGATCCCTCAGAACCGATACCCTATAGCCATATTATCTCGAAGATAATAGTAGATCTTTGACAATCGCTCGATGGCGGCTCACACTAGCGGCCCAAAATGGGAAGCAAAAACGAGTGGCGACCACCCGTAACTCCCATGTTGTCTAGATTTTGCGTATAAATCCTTTAAACTCAAAGATCTAGCACATAGTGAGAAAATAAATCCCTTGTTATCTAGATTTTGCACATCAAGAGGGGGGAGGGGGTACCGCTCATAAAACGATTAAACCCGCGTTCCAAACTGGGACGCCTCGGGCACCGTTCTTTCAATTAGCTGGGCATGTACTCATCTGCGTGACCCCACAGGTCGCTTCGCGACGAACCGGCAGCGGTTACTGACGGCGGATGTTAGACAGGCGCGAAATGGCGGCGACCATCAGGCTCGAAAGCAGTTGCATGGTGGCCACGTCGCGGTTGTCGAAGGCGTGAGGAGCGCCGGAGAGAACCTCGAACACCCCCAGCGTTCTGCGGAAATGGCGCAGCGGGGCGGCCAGAATAGAGCGCGCGCCAAGGCGGCGGCAACTGGCTAGATCGACAAGCGGGTTGCGCTCGGCGTCGTGGCACAGCACGATCTCGCCGGTGCGCACACAATCGGCGGAAATCCCGGAGTCAGTCTGCAGACGAACTCCGAGATCGGGTGCAGTCCGGCCCGTGCGGGCGCGGCAGATAATTTCGTCTCCGTGGCGCAAAGCGATGGCGGCGCCGGTGGCTCCGGTCAAAGCCTGGGCGCGTTCGGCAATGACGTTGATGGCAGGCTCCAAATCGATTTCGCGAGGGTGAAAGTCAGATTCGTGGCTCGAAACATGCCCCATGCTTTGCACCGGCTGCGAGAGCATGGCCCGAGCATGGCTCCGCGACGGTGCAAGAGTCGCGAACGAAGCGGGAATGCGATTTTCAGAAGTGGCCGCAGGTACAGTGCGAAGCAGTTCGCGCACCAGGCGATCCAATTCGGCATCCGCGATCAGATGAGCGGTCTGCTGTCCCTGCAAAGATCCTCCGAGCAGGCGCGACAAACTCAGCAGCGCAGAGCTGCCACAGGCCATGCAGTACGGCGTGTTGTTCTTGCTGATCAACTCACATTCGACGCAAAACACAGCGGTCGGCAAGGTAATGAAGTGAATGTCCTGCCCGGTGAGCTTTTCCGCCATCTATGGGCTTTCCTCCCGCGAGTTTTTCTTTGGCGAGCGAATTGAGAAAAGTAAATGGACGCTCGATCGTCTAGAAGTGCCAGCGCTGGTTCAGGGCTGTGAATAAACGCGGTTTCCGCCCTCGGCATGTATGCAACTTGATGTAAGGATACTTGCTAGCTTGCGCCGCGATCAATTCGGAATCCTGCCGACTGTAGCCATGACTTCGAGCGTAGAAGTTGAGACGCGATCCAACGCGTCGGCCAACGCGACCGGAAACACCGAGGTGAGGAAGGATGATGTCGAACTGCAATTCGCGATCAGTATAGGGACGGTAAATCGTCATGGTGCCGCAACGATCATTTCGGGTCGTCACGATGTCCAGCGTCAGGCACGACGCGCTGGTCGATTCGTGGGCAAAATGGCTTCCCGGCTTCGTCCAACGCAGGCAAGGGGCTTCTCCCCATCGCGAGACGAGATGCAGTCCGTTGATGGCAGGCAATTCGGCTGCGGGGAGTGCAATTGCAAGTCGAAGGCATCGAAGTCGTTGCCCGCGAGCGCAGCCACGAGGATTCGGCAGAGCTGGCGTGATCGCACGTAACCTTCAACTCCTCGGTAGCGCGGCGGATGGCGAGATTGTTGATGAAGATCTGGCGCTGGTCGAGGGTGCGGTGGGCCACGCGAGCCAGTTCGCCAAATTCCAGGTAGCCGAGATGCTGCACGCCAATCCAGACGCCAACTCCTAACACTGCGAGCACCAGGCCGAGAACTGCCGGTGGGCCAGAGCAGAAACAGACTCAGCATGGCAAAAATAGCGGACACGCCGTAAAGCAGGATGACCACTTGCCGATGGGTCAAGCCGTGCTGCAGGAGTTTGTGGTGAATGTGCTCGCGGTCGGCAGTGAAAACCGGACGCCCACTTATCAAACGGCGAATGACGGAAAGAGATGTCTCGAGGATGGGAAGGCCGAAAGAAACTACTGGAATGGCCACGGCCACGATCGTGGGGGCCTTCTGCGCGCCTTCGAGGGCGAGGGCACTCAGCACGAAACCGATAAACAGGCTGCCGGAATCCCCGAGAAAAATGGTGGCGGGATTAAAGTTGTAGCGGAGAAAACCAAGAATGGCGCCGGCCAAGCGATGGTGGCTACGGTACACCAGCGAAGGGCCGTAGGTCAGCGACACTACGAAGGCCACGAGCGTGGAGAACAACGCGGATCCGGCTGCCAGCCCGTCCAGACCATCAATCAGATTGAAAGCGTTAGTGATCGCCACAACCCATAGGATGGTGATAGGCAAGCCCAGGAACCAGGGCAGCCGGTGCGATCCGAAAACCACGGGGATATCGACGATGCGCAAGCCACCCACGAACAGCATGGTGGCTGCCAGCCCCTGAACACCAAACTTCAGATATGGCCCCGCGCCGCGAATATCATCGTAAACTCCGAGCAGGAACACGAGCGACGCTGGAGCGAAGATGGTTAAAAACGTCTTCAGGGAAAGAACGGCGTGCAGACTGGAACGAGACCGGGCGAGAACTACGGCGACAGCCATGCTTAAGGCGAAGGAAATGAAGATCGCGACCCCGCCGAGACGCGGCAGCGGAGCACTGTGGAGATGCCTTTCCTGAGAGGGAACGGCTACCCAGCCGCGGGTGGTGGCAAAGTCGCGGACGGTCCGGGTCAGGATGAACGCCAGGAGCAGCGAAACGAGAAAAATGGCCAAAAATATGACTGTCAACTAGGCCACCTCGGCCGCCGAACTGAGACTTCGAGGACGCAAAATTTCCACTCCCATACGGAAGTATGACAGCTGCTCAAAGTCAGGGTGAGTGGTGTTGAAGGTTCGTATTTTTGCTAGTGATTGGGGAAATCTAGCAGGTGCCGGAGTGCGGTTGCAATCTCCGGCTTGAAAAAGCTGTGGAAAACTCGCCCGAATGGCCGTAGGAAGGCCCCATTCGGGACGAGGCATGTGCTAGACTGCTGGCAAAACTTCATGCAGGTTCAGGGGACTCGTTGACAAGGTCGGGCAGGTTGAATCGCATCCGCCGAGGGTGTTCGTTTCTTTTTGGCTGCAGTCTGGTTTTTCTTGTCGGTGCGGCAGCCGACGCGCAGCAAACACCCGGACAAGTGCCTCCTTCACAAAATCAGAATGTGGAGCCGTTTCCTTCAGCCGCTCAGCCGGTGCCGGCGGCGAACGGCAATACTCCGGCCAACAATTCCGTGCCCCCCGGAGACTCGTCCTTCTTGAAACTGGGTGGCGGGGACTTGATCGAAGTGAATGTTTACAACGTCCCGGAACTTACCACCAAAGCGAGAGTAGGCAACTCCGGCGATGTGTATCTCCCGCTGATCGACTATCTTCACATAGCTGGGCTGACGA
>CAWISU010000032.1:0-16233 GCA_963838765.1 uncultured Acidobacteriota bacterium
CCGCGCATGTCCCAATGTGGGCTAACCCGACGCGGAATGTTCATTGATCACAAAGGTGCGAGCGCTGGGACAGCTATAACTGCTCAGGGAGGTTGTGGAATGGAGATTCAGGACGCAATCAAAGTGATCCGTGCGTTGGCCGACGGAGTGCATCCGGAAACCCGCGAAGTGCTGAAAGACGACGCGGTTTTGCGGAATCCACAAGCCGTCATGGCTTTGAACCGAGCCTTGGCGGCTTTGGTAACGCAGCAGGAGCGGGAGCTCAAGAAACCGACTGGCGCGGGTCAGTATTGGTCGCGCGCGGAGGATAAGCAGATTTGCGAGGAATTGCGAAAAGGCATGGATTTTGAAGAGATCGCGAAGAACCACAAGAGGAGTGTGCCGTCGATTATCGTCCGCCTGGTCAAGCTGGGGAAGATTTCACCGGACAAGTCGGGATCGTTGTTTCCACCGCAGGTGGCATAGGAAAACATCGGTAAATGGGTAGAGCTTTGATGCGGTCGCGGGATAGGCCTGATCGAAGGCATGGGCGAGGACGCCCGCGCCTGCATTGGCTTCTGTCATGCCTATTGATGTTACTTGGGACTGCTTTCTCTCAATCCAAAACAGCGGGGGAAGAAACTCGTGAGCGGCGAACGTTACAAGAGCATTGGTTTCTGCGCGGGCGCAGTTCGACGGTGCACTCCGGTGCGGCGCAGCGATATCGCGCTTACCTGCAGAAGATGCGAATGCGGGCCGAGCGTCTGGCGAGGGTACAGAAAGCAGAGAGCAGTTCGTCGCCCTCTTCCGCTTTGGTTTGGAGTCCGCTGGGGCCGGCGCCCTTGGCTTCGGATGCGAGCGGCGTCGGAGAGTACAACTATGGCTGGGTTTCCGGGCGCGCGACTGCGGCTGCAATTGATCCTGCCGATCCGACTGGGAATACGGTTTATATCGGCGGCGCCTATGGCGGAGTTTGGAAGTCGACGAATGCCGGGCCGGCCAGCCCGAGCCCATCGAATGTGGTCTGGCAGCCGCTGACCGATAATCAGGCGACGCTCGCCGTTGGCGCAATCGCCATTCAGCCGGGAAACACCAATGCAGAATGACAGTGTGATTCTGGTGGGCACGGGAGAGGCGAACAGTTCCGCGGATTCTTATTACGGATTGGGTATTCTGCGCTCTCCCAACGCGGGCACGACCTGGACCCTGATTTCATCGGATGCAACCGGGACACGATCATTCGCAGGGATGGCATTCAGCAAGATTGCCTTCAGCAGCAATGCTTCCAATCTGGCGGTGGCTGCCACCGCAGGGGCATCGGAAGGAATTATTGAAGGTCTGGCGAATCCGCTGACCGCGAATCTTGGACTTTATTATTCGGGCGACAGTGGAAATTCGTGGAGCTATGCAAACGTCACCGATGGCGGCGTGACGACGGCGCCCGGCTCGGCGACCTCGGTCGTCTACAACGCCAGCGCTGGACTATTTTTTGCGGCGCTGCGTTATCACGGTTTTTACTCGTCGAGCGACAGCATCAACTGGACTCGGTTGGCTAATCAACCCGGTGGTGGTCTGACCACGGCCGCATGTCCGGCGAATCCTAGTTCGTCGAGTTGTCCGATTTACCGCGCCGAGATTGCCGTGGTTCCCGGACGCAAAGAGATGTATGCCTGGTACGTGGACGCAAACGATTTCGATCAGGGCATCTGGACATCCCTTGATGGCGGCGTCTCCTGGAGCCAGATCGACGAAACCGGCATTCTCAATTGTGGCGACCAAGCCGGTTGTGGAACCGAACAAGGGACCTACGACTTGGAATTGGCGGCAGTACCGAATGGCAACAGCGGTGTGACTGATTTATATGCAGGGACCATCAATCTTTACAAATGCGAGATCATAAGCACGTCTCCTACCTGCAATGGTACGGGACCAAATACCTTTCTGAACCTGACGCACGCCTACGGGTGCAGTTCGATTGCGATGGTTCATCCTGCGCAGCACGCGGTGTCGTTCCTGGTTAATACCAGCGCCCAGGACGTCATGTACTTCGCCAACGATGGCGGAATCTACCGGGCGCTGAATGGCTACGCCGATTTGACTACGGGGACCTGTGGCGGCGCCAATCAATTCGACAGTCTGAACATGACGCTGGGATCGATGACGCAGTTTGTTTCGTTTTCTCAGGCTTCCGCTGACGCCAATACCATTGTCGGGGGAACGCAGGGCAACGGTTCCCCGGGGACGCAGTCGGCGCAGGCGAAGGGCCCGGCTTGGCGGAGCGTAAATTTTGGAGATGGCGGATACACCCAGATTGACCCGAGCAATGAAGATGAATGGTTTGTTTCCAGTCCCCCTGACTCAATTTCTGGAGTCAATATTTTCAGTTGCGCCTCGGGAATCAATTGTGACACGGAGAATTTCCAGAACAGCCAAGTGGTGAATAGCGAGAGTGTGGGCGGCGACACGGGCGCTTACTATCCGCCATACATTCTCGATCCGCAGAACGCGGGTGAAATGGTTGTGGGCACGTGCCGGATGTGGCGTGGATCAAGCGCGGGCGGCGCATTCACAGTTCTGAGCCATAGCTTTGAAACTGGCGGGGATGGCATCTGCACCGGCAGTGAGATCAATCTTGTACGGTCGTTGGCGGCGGGTGGAACGCTCGATAGCAATGGCTTTTCCAACGTGATGTACGTCGGCACCGATGGCGATGGCCCGCTCATTCCCACTATTCCACCGGGCGGACACCTCTGGGTGAGTACGAACGTCGCGGGAGGGACTTCGACTTGGGTTGATCAGACAGCCGCGATTAATCCCAATAGCTTTCCGATTTCCGGAGTCGCTATGGACCGATCGGATAAGCAGGGCCTCACCGCCTACGTGAGCATCATGGGCTTCAGTACCACGAGCTTTCCCACATCGCATGTATGGCAGACGACCAATGGAGGATCTTCATGGACGGATTTCACCGCCAACCTGCCCGACGCGCCGGCGAATGCGGTGCTGGTGGATCCCGGCCCCGACACCGCCCATGGCACTCTCTACGTCGGCACCGATGTCGGAGTATTTTCCAGCAGCACGGCTGCGCCGAACTGGACAGAAGTTGGGCCAGCACCCAACAGTGGTCAAGCGGGATATCTTCCGAACGTTGCCGTAAGCGCACTGGGAATATTCATCGACAGCGCAGGAAGCAAGTGGCTGCGTGCCTCCACCTACGGACGCGGGGTGTGGCAGTTTCTGCTGCACGGTTTTTCCGGATTTTTCACTCTCCGTCTCAAACACGCCGATGACTGTGTTTGCCAGCCAGCAGCCGGCCCAGTTCGACGGTACGATTACGGCTTTGGGCGGGTATAACAGTTTCGTAACTTTGAGCTGCACTCCCGGAGCAACAGCGCCGCCTCCCACTTGTTCGGTTGCGCCGGGCAGCATAATGCCGACTGCGGCGGGCGCTCCGTTTACCGTGACCGCCAGCGGCACTCCGCAAAATTATGCTTTCAACGTTCACGCGGTTGGAACCGATCTGGATGGGATCACCCACGATTCGCCCGTGACCCTGAACGTGGTCGACTTTGCATTGACCGCGCCATCGCCGGCAAGCATCTCGGTTGGTCCGTCGAGCGTTTCCGGTCCTGTGTCGTTCCAGGTCACAGGGCAGGGATCGTTCGGCGACACGGTAAATCTTTCCTGCGGAAATTTGCCCGCGGGAACAAGCTGCAACTTCCTGCCATCCAGTTCGGTGAATCCGACATCGAGCAGTCCGGTGGCAATCACGCTCACTGTAAGCGCAAGCGCGGGCGCAGCGGCGGGCACATTTCCGGTCACGATCAACGGTTCGGTGACGAATGGCCCCACGAAAACGCAGAGCTTGTCGCTGACGATTACTCTGGACTACTCGCTGGGGATCAGTAATCCTTCCCTGCAGGCGGACGTGAACGCCGCTCCCGTTTTTTACAACGGCGCGCTGACTTCGCTGAACGGGTACAACAGCCCGGTGAATTTGAGTTGCGGATCGGGTGCGACCGCGCCGCCGCCCACTTGCTCGGCCGTGCCCACACCGCTGGTTCCGACCACGAGCGGGGCGCCGTTCACGGTCGCGGTGGCCAGTAATCAATGCTCGCCCTCAGGCACGCCGCCGCACACTCCTTACAGCTTCAACATCGTGGCTCAGGGTACGGATTCGGCGAAAACGTCGCACACGTCCCCGGTGACGTTCACGGTAACGTCGCATTCGCAGGACGATTTCACTTTGGAGATCACACCTGCCTCGAACACAGCCGCGGCCGGCACGCCCGCGCAGTTTAACGGCACCCTGATGGGCACGACTTGTTACACCTACCCGGTGCATCTGTCGTGCGGGTCCAATGCTCCGCCGACTTGCCAATTCTCCCCAGCAACGATCACTCCCAGTGTTGCCGGCACGCCGTTCGGTTTAACCGTCAGCAGCGACAGAGCTGCGACTTACAATTTTGAGGTCGCGGCCGTGGGCACCGATCCCAACGCCACCATCCATTCCTTCCCTCTAAGCTTTACCTCGACCGGCAGCGTCACGGGCCCGAGTTTCACTTTCACCATCACGCCGAACCCTGGCACTGAGTCGCTGCCCGCGGGACAGCCGGCGATTTACGATCTCGATGTGGCGCCGTCGGGAGGGACGTTTCCGAACAATGTCGTTCTGGCATATTCCAACAACTGCCCGCCGCTGAGCACGTGTGCGCTCAGTTCGACACAGGTGAGCAAAGGCAGTGGAGATACGCACGTGACCTTCACGATCACAACTACCGCTCCGGTGATCGCGGAGATGCGTCCGGCGCGTGCTCTCCGGTTGCTAGCTTATGCATTGTGGCTTTCGTTGCCGGGGTTGATGGTCATTAGCGGTGGAAAAAATGGCAGACAGCGAAGACGATTTGTACTTTTCTGCTTGCTGGCGCTGCTGGTTTCGGGGCTGTGGTTAGAAATTGCTTGCAGTAGCGGCCTGCAAGGCAACGGCTCAGGCGGAAATGGGCAGTCGGGCACGGCATCCGGAACTTACACGATGACAGTGAGCGCTACGGTGAGCGGGTTCCCGGAACAGTCGGCGCAAGTGCAGTTGACCGTCAACTGAAGAGTCGGCTAAATCATTTCAAGCACTGACAGTTTGCGGGAAAAAACCTCCAGGTGCTGAGTTTTGAAGCGGCGCGGCTGCAACTGTGTGCGTGAGAACTAATCTTTCGCCCCGCTGGGGCTGATCGGCTTCCCACTTTTGCCCACGGCTTTTCCGCCGTGGGCTGCACTCTTACGCCGCTTCGCGGCTATCGATTTACCGTCTCGCGTCTTCATTTGCGCTCTGTGCGTCTTTTCTGTTTATCTTGTTAGCGACGCTCTCGACATTCTGATCGAGAGCTTGCTTTCACATGCCTGATCAGCGTTTTGACATGGTGGTAATCGGCGGCGGGATTGTGGGGCTTTCGACCGCGATGCAGGTCTGCCGGCGCTTCCCAAAGCTGCGCCTTGTGCTGGTAGAAAAAGAAGACCGGGTGGCGCGTCATCAGAGCGGGCACAACAGCGGCGTGATTCATTCTGGAATCTACTACAAGCCAGGTTCGTTGAAGGCGAAGTTGTGCGTGGAGGGTGCGGCAGCGATGGCTGCGTTCTGCCGCGAGCACGCCATTCCGGTCGAGATCTGCGGCAAGATTATCGTGGCGACTACTGCTGAAGAAATTCCTCGACTGCAAGGGTTGCTGGAACGCGGACAGGCCAATGGAATCGCCGGCTTGAAATTATTGGATAAGGCAGAGGCGCGCGAGATTGAGCCTCACTGCGGCGGCGCGGGCTGGCTGCACGTACCGGGCACGGGAATCACCGACTATGTCGCAGTCTGTCAAAAATACGCAGAGCTGATCGTCGCGCAAGGTGGGACCGTTAGTACTGGAACCGAAATCACGGGCATTGAACGGAGCAATGGAGAAACCGTTCTCGAAACTTCCCGCGGACCGCTGTCTACGAAATATGTGATCAACTGCGCGGGGCTGCACAGCGATCGCGTCAGCCGCATGGCGGGAGAAAAAACAGAAGTCACGATCGTGCCATTTCGCGGCGAATATTACGATCTGGTTCCGGAAAGAGAGCATCTGGTTCGCGGGCTGATCTATCCGGTGCCCGATCTACGCTTCCCATTCCTGGGTGTGCATTTCACACGTCGCATTGGTGGCGGCGTGGACGCCGGACCCAACGCAGTGCTGGCATTCAAGCGAGAAGGCTATCGGCGAACTGATTTCAGTTTGCAGGACGCGGCCACTACGTTCGCGTATTCCGGGTTCTGGCAAATGGCTGCGAAATACTGGCGCAGCGGCGCCGGAGAATTTTATCGGTCTTTCTACAAGCCGGCTTTCGTGCGCGCTTTGCAAACTCTGCTGCCTGAGATTGGCAGCTCCGATCTGGTCGCGGACGGCGCGGGCGTGCGCGCGACCGCCGTCAGCCGCGATGGGTCGCTGGTCGATGACTTTCAGTTTCTGTGTTCGCGAAACATGCTGCATGTGTGGAACGTGGTCTCCCCGGCAGCGACCGCTTCGCTTCCCATCGGGCGCGAGATCGTAGGCATGGCGGAGCGCGGATTTGGATTGCAGTCCAGTTGAAAGTCTCTCAACTGCTGCGCTATCGAACGGATCTCTACATTGGGACAGAGTCCCTATTCGGGCCCTAACGTTGTCCAGTTCTTGGACACAGCAGAAGAAGAGCAAAACCCCTTACAGGAAAGAACAACGGTATTTACGCCGTGTATTCAATGAGTTACGGCGAATCTTTAGGGTAAAGATTGACTTTATTTTTATGGCACTAAAGTGCTATTTACCCTGTATAGTTATGAGACTAAAGTCTCGGTAGTCAGTCGCCGGGGGTGGCGGCTGGTTGGGGTGGGCATTCTCCTCCGTGCATTTGTGACCCGTCCTTACGGCTGTTTTTACTCTCGGGCCAATCGAAACTAAATTTTGCGGGAAGGGTTTTATCTCGCATTGTGGTCTAACAAAATGGACAGTGCCGGGACACCCCGCTCCGGACCCAGGGTCTGTATTCTTATGGCTTACGCTATTGCCTTACCTGAAGTTTCTGAAGTGATCCGAGTGCTGGCTGCTGACGCTACGAGAATGAACAGCCAACTTCTGGCTGCAGCGCTGGAACGGGACAAACGCTTCGAAGTATTGGATCCGGCTGCGGACGCGCGGGCAATTATCGCCGCGGTCGTGAAGGAAAAGCCGGCCGTGGTGGTCATCAGCGCGGAACTCGATGACGATAAGCGAAAAGGGTTTGAGGTAGCACGCGAACTGCGCGCTCTGCACGGTGAGACTCGCATCGTCATGCTGCTCGACAGCTCGGAACGCAGCCAGGTTGTGGAAGCATTTCGCGCAGGCGCGCGTGGCGTCTTTTGCCGCAGTGAATCGCTGACGTCGCTGGCGAGATGCATCCAGTGTGTTAGTGAAGGACAAATCTGGGCGAACAGCAAAGAATTGCGCTACTTATTAGAGGCGCTCGGCGAAGCGATGCCGCTGCGCGTGGTGGACACACGTGGAGCCGCGTTGCTTTCGCGGCGCGAGGTCGAGGTGGTGCGATGCGTGGCCGAGGGATTGTCCAACCGCGAGATCGCGCAGCGACTGGGCCTTACCGAGCACACGGTGAAGAATTATCTGTTCCGCATCTTTGACAAGCTGGGAGTTTCCAAGCGGGTTGAGGTTGTTCTCTATGCTTACAGCTTGGGCGGCGTGGCTGGAATTACGGAATCCAGCAATGGGAAGAAGTTGTCAACCTCTACAACAAACAAAGTCGTAGGAACATCCCCGCCGATTTCACAATTTCCTTCGCCAGTCGTCTCGAGGTTAGCCAAGGCGTAATTCGAGCGGCCCGTTCTCCTACGGCCTGCCAAAAGGTTTGCCGGAAACCAATCCGTACGCTCAGATATGCGGCTGTCTGGCGGCGTTGAAAAGCAGAAACAATTCCCTCTCGGTAATCGCTAGGACGGTTCGATATCCGTGCGCGCCCTGACTGGGCGCCCCATTCGCGGATTGCTGATTGCCTTGTCCAGAGAATCCTGCCAGTTCTTGAGCTTCATCGCGACCTGCTGCATGTAAGCCGCAGCTTCTGCCGGACTCAAAATCTCGTGATTGTTTTGCCCATTCGGAGCGACCGCAGGTTGGCGGCTGCGCGGATAAGCCATATCGACGAAATCGGGTGGGAAGCCAGAAGGTGGTTCGGAGGTAAGCTTCGAGATGTCCAGGTCGCCGATCACTTCCCTCACCGTTTCCGAGTCAACGACTTTCTTCTGCATGGCGCAGGTGAGCGAAAGCGCATTGAAGCAGAAATTGTTGATGTTCCGTGGAATGCCCTGAGTAAATCTGGCAATGTCCTCATAGACCCCGGGGGAGAACAGCGGCGCGCCTTCATAGCCGGCGATGCGCAGCCGATGCTCAATGTAATTCTTAATCTCCCCGGGAGAGAGCGGTTCCAGACCATGCACAATGGAGACGCGCTGGCGAAGCTGGGCTAAACCGGGGCTGGCTAACTTATCGGCCAGTTCGGGTTGTCCCGCAAGCACGATGTGCATTAACTTGGCCCGCGGAGTTTCGAAATCGGAAAGCAGCCGCACCGTCTCGAGCACCGAAGGTTCCAGATTCTGCGCCTCATCGATCACGACAATAAAGCGATTGCCCGCTCGCGCCTCTTGCAGCAGGCGCCGGTTGAATTCCTCGTGCATGCGTACAAAATCGTGGCCGTCGCTTTCATAGCCCAATTCAGCCAGCAGGAAGCGCATGAACTCGCGTGAGGTGCACTGGGTCTGGAAGACGAATGCGGTACGTGCAGAGCTGCGAAATTTTTCCAGCAGATGAAACAGAATCGTGGTTTTGCCCATGCCCGGCTTGGCGATCAGCCCCAGAAATCCACGGTTGGCTTCGATGCCGTAGTACAAGGAGGCCAGGGCCTCGCGATGGGCCGCGCTGAGATATAGAAATCGGGGATCCGGAGTTACGCCGAACGGTTGTTCCCGTAACCCGAAGTACTTCTCATACATGCCGCTCTCCTACCATTTCACCGTGCACACAGACGACCATGCCTCTGCGCTCAGGGCCGAGCTGCAAACCCTTGTGATATGAGCACTGGATGATGTCGTCGTCGTTGAAAACAAAGAATCCTGGGACGGGAGCATCCGAAGGGACCGGAGTAAGATCCGTCTCCTTATACTCTGCCCGAAAGAGAACGGGTGATCAAGAGGATAAAAGTCATGGAGCCGAAGGTCTCGGTCGCGAGCCATGCGCAGAAGTAAGCCTGGAATTGAATTTGATCGAATGCCAACTGATTCTACGGGAATTAGACCACTGCGCCAATATCGCCACTCAAAAAAACACAGCATGGGAGTCCGACGACTCCTTGTCGTGCTCAGCGATTCCGCGTAGAATTTTTGAGCTTTCTCCCCCAACCCACGTGTTGACTGTCTTGGAATCCGCTTCCAATTCGTATCCTAAGACCAGAGTCCTGGTCGCGGACGCCGTTGCCATGAGTTGCCAATTGCTGGTAGACGCATTGCTCCTCAGCAAACGGTACGACGCGGTGGCGGCCACCACCCCGGAAGAGGTACTGCTGGCGTTGGACCGGTCTCGGTTCGATGTCGTACTTATTGGCACCAGCTTTTCTCCTGATCCACTCGAAGGCCTGCGCTTCTTGAGCGAGATTCGAGACCTCCATCGCGAGTTGGGCATCGTCGCCTTATTGGATACCTTGGAGCGGAAGCTGGTGGTAGAAGCGTTCCGGTGTGGCGCACACGGCGTTTTCGCTCGATCCGATTCGTTCCAGGCCCTGTGCAAGTGCATTCTCTGCGTACATCAAGGTCAGGTGTGGGCCAGTTCGGCGGAACTCGGGTTTGTGCTGGAGGCGCTGGTCGATCCGTTGCCCATCGAAAGCCGCGGCTTGCCCAGCTCGCGTCCGCTTAGCAAACGCGAAGAAGAGATCGCCTACATGGTTGCCGAAGGATTCAGCAATCGTCAGATTTCCGAGCGACTGAACTTGAGCGAACATACTATCAAGAATTATTTGTTCCGAGTGTTCGAGAAACTCGGAGTCTCAACCCGAGTTGAGCTGACCCTTTATGCTCTCAAGCGCGGCAAAGTTCCGCGCACCCGTCCGCAACCCGCCAACACTCTAGCCAAAGCGGAGCCAAGGCTGGTTGGGCGAGAAAACTAGGGTCCGTCCCCACCATTTGCCAGATGTTGGCCATTTCCCTTGTGTGGCTCGCGGAGTTGGAACCTTTGCGACTTTCGTATCATCAGATAAGCGAAGCGCAGTGCTATCCTAATTGCGAGTCACGCCACCATAAAGGCTTTCACTCTGATGCTCAAGCCAGAAGTCCCAGAATCCCAACCTATCCAAGAAACTGACGAGTCGTTTCAAGACATTCTTTCGCAGTTCGAGCACAGCAAATTGCGGAAGCCTGCGGAGTCGGGCCAGGGCCGCGAAGGGACGGTGATTGCCGTCACCGTCGATTCGGTCCTGGTTGATATCGGCTTCAAGACCGAAGGCATCCTTCCGCTGGCGGCATTCCAAAGCGCCGGCGAAACTGTGAAGCCGGGCGACAAGCTTCAAGTCTCAATCAAGGGTCGCGATCCAGAAGGCTATTACGAGTTGACCCGCGGAAAGAGCGAGCGGCCGAAGGACTGGGCGGCGCTGGAAAAGGCGTTTGCAGACAAGGCCACAATCGTGGGCACGGTAACGGCCGTAGTCAAAGGCGGTTTGAGCGTTGACGTGGGAGTGCGGGCGTTCATGCCTGCTTCGCGCAGCGGAGCCCGCGACGCCGCCGAAATGGAGAAGCTTGTAGAGCAGGAAATCCGTTGCCGGATTACGAAACTCGATGTGACCGAGGAAGACGTAGTCGTGGACCGTCGCGCCGTGGCCGAAGAGGAAGAGCGCGCGGCAAAAGACCGCCGGTATTCGGAGGTCAAAGAAGGTGCGACGGTGCGTGGCACCGTCCGCAGCCTCACCGATTACGGTGCTTTCATCGATATTGGCGGTGTGGACGCGTTGCTGCACGTCAGTGACATGTCGAGAAGCCGTGTCAGCAAGCCGACGGACGTGCTCTCGGTGGGGCAAGAAGTCGAAGTAAAAGTTCTAAAGATTGATTCCGAAAAGCGGCGCATCTCCGTCGGCATGAAGCAGCTTGAGCCGGATCCGTGGGATTCGGCGCCGGCAAAATACAAACCGGGCGAACGTGCTCGCGGCACGGTAACACGGATACTCGATTTCGGCGCGTTCGTAGAACTCGAACCCGGACTTGAGGGCTTAATCCATGTCTCGGAGATGTCGTGGGCCAAAAAAGTGCGGACACCTAGCGACGTGGTGAAGCCGGGCGACACCGTGGAAGCGGTGATTCTGGGTGTGAACCCGACAGAACGCCGTATCGCTTTGGGCCTGAAGCAGGCATTGGGCGATCCTTGGGCCGATGCGGCACAAAAGTTTGCGGTGGGCACGGTGATTGAAGGTCCAATCACCAGCCTCACTAAGTTCGGCGCCTTCGTGCAACTTTCCGAAGGCATCGAGGGCATGATTCACATCAGTGACATGAGCGCCGAAAAGCGCATCAATCACCCGCAGGACATGCTGAAAGTTGGGCAATCGATCAAGGCGCAGGTGCTCGAAATCGATATCGATAAGCGGCGACTGAAGCTGGGAATTAAACAACTGCTTCCGAGCAGCATCGAGGAATACATCGCCGAACATCAAGAAGGCAATACGGTATCGGGCCGCATCGTCGAGGTTTCGGGCGGACACGCACGCGTCGAACTGGGGGAAGGCATCCAGGGCTCGTGTCAAATCGCTGCAGATCGTCCGGCGAAGGAAAACGCGGCAGCCGAATCGAGGTTGGATTTGGCGTCGCTGACTTCCGCGCTGAAGGCGCACTGGAAAGGCGGCTCGGGCAGCGTCGTTTCCAAGCCGGAAGACGTTCGCGCCGGGCAGATTCGCAGCTTTCGGATTGCGAAGCTGGATCGGGCTGGAAAGAAAATTGAATTGGAGTTGAGTTAAGAAGGCTAACTCTTGTCTTTGGCGGCAGCGGTAACTGCCGCGAAGAAGTTGGACCCGCCGTACAAGTTGATCCGCAAATTTATTGATCCAAATTTATTGATCCAAATTTATTGAACCAAATTTATTGAACCAGGCACGCGCCCAGCACATGGAGACGTTAACAGTTCGGCGGGTATTCAAAGCATTTCAATATCGAGATTTCCGCCTGATGTGGTTTGGCGCCTGCATGTCCAGCATTGGCACCTGGATGCAGATCGTGGCCCAAGGCTGGCTGATTTACCGGTTAAGCCATTCGGCCTTCTTGCTCGCGCTGGATCAGTTTCTCGCCGGCATTCCCATCTTTCTCTTCTCGTTGATCGGAGGCGTGGTGGCGGACCGCGCCGAGCGCCGAAAGATTCTGCTCGGCTCCCAGTATGTGCAGATGACCTGCGCAACCATACTCACGGTCCTGATAGTTACGGGTCGGATACACGTGTGGCACATGCTCAGTCTCTCGTTCGTTTCCGGCCTGGCCCAGGCCTTTGGAGGGCCGGCGTATTCTGCGCTGATTCCGACTCTGGTCGATCGCGAAGACATGCCCAATGCCATTGCGCTGAATTCGATCCAGTTCAACACCGCCGTAACCGTCGGACCCGCGCTCGCCGGGCTAGCATTGGCGAGGTTGGGCGAGCAGTGGTGCTTTGGGCTGAATGCACTTTCCTTTTTGGCGCCGATCGTTTCACTCTCGATGATCACGGCCCGATACCTGCCGGAGAAAACCACGGATTCGATCTTCGGCAGCCTGAAGCAAGGGATCAAGTTCGTTCGCAAGCAGCCCTCCATGGAGGCGCTTATTGTGCTGGCATTCTGCATGACCGCCTTGAGCATGCCGATGCGCACTTACCTTCCGGTGTTCGTCAAAGATATTTTTCATCGCGGCCCGGAAACATACGGCACCCTGCTGTCCTTGATGGGAATCGGTTCGATCTGCGGCTCGCTGACGGTTGCGGGCATGGGCAATATACGCAACAAGGGGCGCGTTGCCGTCACTACTCTGATCAGCCTGGGCATAGGAATCGCAGGGTTTTCCCTATCCAAATGGTTGCCGCTGAGCTATGTCATGCTGGTGCTCGTCGGCGCTTCCATGATGGCGGTGTTTGCTACGGTGACTTCGCTGGTGCAGTTGATCGCGACCAACGAAATGCGCGGACGCGTGATGAGCGTTTACAACTGCGCTTTTCGCGGAGGCATGCCCATGGGCAACCTGCTGTCGGGATGGCTCGTTCCCATGTTCACCGCACCCGTCGTGCTCGCGGTGAACGGATTGGCCTTGATTCTGATGGCTCTGTACTTTCTTCTATTCGAACGGCGAGTGGCTGCGCTTTGATTCGCAAGTAAATCCATCGCTGGCCTCACGGCCTTGGATAGATTCCGGCGGCCGTATCGTGCAAATAAGCATGGGCCATCGCGATGGCTTGTGCTTCACTGATTTCGTTTTCGCAAACCATCTCCGCCAGAGCCGCGGCGAGCGCGCTTCGGGCCGACTCCGTGGCCAACCAATAGGTCTCTTCAGCGCCCAGAGTTTCGCTGATGGGAAACGTGTCCGAGCCATACATGACCTTCTCGGGAAAAAGTTCCAACCACTGCCGCAGAGCAATTTTCAACTGCTCCGGATAAAGAAATAATCCCATCAGTGAGCTATCGAAATAAACGTTCTTGCGAGCGGCCAGCCAGATGGCTTCGCGTTCGTAGGGGAATCCGCCGTGCAGGAGCACAAACGTGACCTTGTCGAAGCGTGGGTCCCGCAGAATGTTTTCGAGGTTCATCACCTTCCCACCGCTCAGGTTGAAATAATCGCCTGCGCCGACGGCGGTATGAATCTGCACCGGAAGTTGCAGCCGCGCCGCTTCTCTTAATAAGTAGCGAAACAGAAAGTCCTGCAGATCGCGATACTCGGCCTCCGGAACCGTGCCTCCGCGGACGTACTTCGAATAAATCGCGGCCGCTCGTTCCTGCCCCGGATCGGAAAACAGAAGCGGACGAAGGTAGGCAATCTCGAACTTGATTCCAACCGCACCGGCTTTCTTGTTCGCTTCCAAGACGGAAGAAGCGAAGGCAAGGTAGTCCGCAAAATCTCCGGGCAACTGGCTCAAGCGAGCCTGTGCCTGGTAGCGCTGTAGAAGCTTTTCTTCGAGCGGCAAGTTTAGCTGCAGGTCCGGGTTCTTCGAGGAAAGTTCCTGGTTGTTCAGCGGAAAAAGAAACGCATCCACAAAAAAGACCCAGCGAAAACGAGTAGGCTGCAGGTAGCTGGGCATGGAAACCCGGTTGGCGACCGCGGTCTCAATGCCAACCTGATCCAGAATGTGGGAGAAGTAAGCAGGGCCGAGCGACTCGCGAAGCCGCTGCTTCTCTTTCACCAGAGATGCTAAATGGTCGCTAGAAAAATCAGCGTAGGGATATCCGAAGAGTGCATGGGCAGCGGCCACGAACTCGGGGTTTCCTTCGCGCAGACGAAACGGCAAAGAACTGTTTTCGGGAATACTCATCGCATCGACGTCACTATCGTTAGGCAATCCCGGATGCCCATGGTTGTCGAAGACCTTGATCCCCGCAATTTCATGGCGCAGCTTTTCGTAGATCGCCGGCAAGCCGGGACCCGGAAAAGGCCGCACCTGCGCGGCAACCACGAAACTGGAGGCGAATACTTGCGCAATCACAGCCATTAGGGCGAGGCAGTAGCGAGGGCGAGGGATCACAGAAACCACCCTACCCTTTTGGAAGGAATATCTCAACGCGAATTGAATCGGACGCGGCGTGCCCCCGTCAGGACCTGCGGCCGGGTACATCAGTGGGTCACGCGCAGCGCTATTGTGCGGTTATCTAAGATAAAAGCCGCCAAACCGTTGAAAGATACTTTGCCCTTTCGGAATTCTTTGAAGAGGTCGGTCGGTTGTGAACTGAAAGTTGAGGTTGAGAAAACACGGGGTATATTTGTCCGAGCAGAAGAGTGGCGCCAGTGTTCCACCCGAGATAATAAAGTCAGCCGTCGCTACTTGATTAAAACCAACCCCATTCACATTTTTCGTTTGAGTCATGGTGAGCAACTGGAAAGTGCCTTGAAAGAAATCAGTTCCACGACCGTTTGCCAACGACGACCACTTAAGGCTTAATCCCGGGCCTGAGAGCTTCCATCGGCAAATCCTACAATTCTTTCTCGAAGTCAGAGTCCCCGTAATACCTCCGCGAGTGAACTTGTAGAAGCCGTTGTCGCCCTCAAAAATCGTCGCCCTTAGAGGACCAATAATTCCTCCAAGGATGCAAACTCGATCCACCACTTTGGAGCAGACGTTGAGCGTGAAATTTCCTTCGCCGTCGTTGGCGAAAAACTGTACCCGCCCGGTCCCGGTATTCTTTCCCAAAAAAATGTCGTTCTGTGCCGAAGCGCTCGCCACGATGAAGAGCACCATGATCGCGGCCAACAACGCAAGCCTTGGATTTTTCATAGCCACCTCTTCCCCGAAATTCGCCTGATAAGTCAGGCGGCCAAATTTCTTACCCAAATAAACCAGATCCACGCAGCGACGAGTCAGGGCTCGGGAGCCGATGGTGGGAGGGTTTCGAATTGTTGGTAAAATTCCGAAATTCCTCCTAGGAACTTGTCGGTGGTGAACCGGTAGAACAGGACTACATTCCCGTGGTCATCGAAGTATGGAGCCAGCGTGCCACCCGTGACTCTCAAGTTAAGGGTCATGGTCACAGAGAAATGTTTTCCTGTCGGCACTTCTGTCAGGCTGATCATCTCCAGAGCACCCGATAAGAAATCGGTTCCCTCGCCGTTCCTATTTTGCCTGAATTCGAAGTTGTACGAGCCTCCTGAGAGTGTCCAATTGCATACTCCCGCAACGCAGCCAGTAAAGGTTCCGGTCGTGAGAGCGTTACCTTCCACGACGTAGAACCCCTTGATGTGACCAAATTGGCCCGAGGCCCAGGCAGGCCCTTCCACTCGATCGCCGACGCACTTTCTATGCACTACCTTGTCACAAAGCCGAAGCCTGAGATTTCCGCCACCCTCATCTGAGATGACTAGCCGCCCGCTGGTGATCCGACCCAAATCGAGCTTGCTCCGTGCCGATGCGTTCGGCAATGTGACAAGCACGATGATCGCGACCGAGAAGGCAAGCATTGAATTTCTCATTTGCTGGCACCGTCCTTCCGATAGTTTGTAGTCCTGCTTCAACGCGG